>DASZXK010000128.1:0-65475 GCA_035545855.1 Polyangiaceae bacterium | reverse complement strand
AGCAGACTTCGGATAAGGGTCTCCGTGGGCATGGGTGGGCCTCCCGGTTCGGGTTGGTTTCGACACCCAAATCCCTGCCGGAACAGCCCGGCCCATGCCCACTTCTTGCCCTCTGCTACCCACTACGAACCGACAAGAGCCAAACGGGGTCGAGCGCCGCCCAGAGAGGGTGGAGTGCGGGCTGCGACCTGTTAGGCTTGGCTAGGCCGATGACCAAGCCGCTTCGAACCCCTGTGGCCCCGGCAGCTCCGGCGGAGCCGACCAAGCCGGTTCGAGAGGCGCGCGGGCCCGCGGCGGAACGTCGTCGCAAGGTGGACGCGGCTGTCTCAGAGGTCATGCGCGTGCATCGCCGGACCATCGCGGCGCTCGCAAAGCGGTGAGGCTGTCCGCCGTCGTTTTCCTCGACGCTGCCGACGTCGAGCGCATCCACGAGGAAGCACTCGCGATCGGCGGAGGTGCCTCTGGACTACGCGATCGCGGGCTTCTGGAGTCGGCCGTCGCGGTGCCTCGGACCAGCGCATTCGGAGACCTCGCTCACGGGAGCCTTGGTCGCATGGCGGCCGCGCTGGCACATGCCATTGCGCGAAATCACCCGTTCGTAGACGGCAACAAGCGCGCAGCATTCGCGGCGATGGCTGTATTCCTCCGGGTGAACGGACGTTCCATCGACCCCGACCTCGAATGGGATGACGTGATTGTCGCCGTAGCAATCGGGGCGACGAGCCGAGACGAGCTTGCGGCAAGGATCGCCGCAGCGATGGGTGGGGACGAAGACGTGGAAGCGAACGCCGGCACAGAGGATTGAAAATCCTCGTGTCGGCGGTTCAATTCCGTCCCCGGACACCAGAAACGCAGCAGGACTCTCGGACGCGCCGGCAGTGAGCGGCCGCGCCGCGCTTTGGCGCGCTTCTCTCATCATGCTACATCTTCAGCATGAAAAAGAAGACGCGCCGAGCCGGGGCGACGGAGACGTTCTCCGTGTCGGTCGACCCGGAGACGAAGCGGGCGCTCCGGGCACTCGCGGACAGCGCGTTCGGGGGCAATCTGTCCGCGCTGGTCACGGACATGGCGGAGGAAGCACGACGTCGGATGGCGGCCGGGGCGTACCTCGGACGCCACGGAATCGCGGAGCCGACGGCGACGGAGGCCGATGCGTTGCAGGCCGAGATCGATCGTGAAGTCGCGACGGCTCGGAAGCGCCGTTCCCGGTCGCGAGTCGCCTGATGCTGAGGTACGTCTTCGACACGGGGGCGCTCATCGCGGCCGAGCGTGGAAAGGAGCGCGCCTCTCGGTTCTTTCGCATGGTTCGCGTCGGCCGCGCCCGCATCCTCGTTCCGCTTCCCGTCGTCGCGGAATGGTGGCGGGGCCGCACGGACGCGCGTGAGGAGATCCTCGCGGCCAGCCGTGTCGTCGCCAGCATCGAGGCCGCACAGGCGGCGGGCGTCGCCCTCGCGCGGACGCGGGGCGCCCACGCCGAGCTCACGATCGACGCCATCGTGATGGCGACGGCAGCGCTCCAGGATGCCATCGTCGTGACCGGCGACCCTCGGGATTTCGCGAGACTATCGCCCCATTTTCCGGGAGTGACGGTACTGGCCGTCTGACCGCGCCGAAGTGATTGCGCGCCGGGCCGTCCCCCCACGGCCCGGCCGACTCCGGTTGCGCGTCCGTTCACTTCGCTTCCGAGAAATCCCCGATCGTCGGATTCGCCGTCTTGATCGCGGCGAAGTTCGCCGTCTCGTCGGTGCACATGAGCGTCTCTTCGAGGGCTGCGGTGCTCGCGTAGCCGACGTCTTTCACGCCCGTCTGCCAGTCGAAGCCCGCCGCGCCGCAGTCGAAGAGGGCGGGGAGCCCGATGATCGCGACCTGGTCCACGCCGCAGTAGTGGTGGTTGTGGAGCACCTGGATCGCGTTGTTGCCGTCTGTGTTCTTCTGGCAGAGGTCCGTGGGCAGGAGGTGTCCGCCGCCCGTCACGCCGACGACCCGCTTCTTCACGCCGGGGGGGCCTGCGGACGCCGTGTAGGCGTCTTGCACGGTGGGGCTCGCGGCGGGGCACACGACGTTGCCGATGCCGGCGAGGGAGCCCGTCTTGTAGGCGAACACCGTGTCCGACATGCCGGAGATGATCATCGAGCTCTTCAGCGTGCCGCCCGCGGGGACCGCGGCGGTTTCCGAGAGCGGGATGACCGTCTGAACTCCAGGGTCCGCGCCGAGGAGCGCCACCGTGCAGCCGCCGACGCTGTGCCCGGAGAGCGCGATGCGGGTCGCGTCCACGTGACCCGTGAGGAACGCGAGGTCTCCGCTCGGCGACTTCACGGCGTTGATCTGGGACGTGATGTCTCCGGCGTAGTCCGCGGCGCCGCTCGGCGTGCAGCCGCAACCGGCGCTGCAGAGCTGATCGGCGAGCATCAAGCCCGGGTAGTCCGCCGCGATGACGACGAAGCCGCGGCTCGCCCAGAGCACGTTCAGCGAGCCGGACGCGACGCGGAAGGACGCCGTGCCGTGCATGAACACGACGACGGGGTACGGGCCGTGGCATTCGTCGAGCGGGAGATCTCGGTACAGGTTTCCACCGATGGGCTTCACCGCGGGCGACTCGCTGTCTGCGATGGGGGTGAACTGCGGGTTACTCACGTTCGCCGGTGGGTTCGGGGAGGGGAGCCAGTCGCGCACGTCGTACGTCGCTTCTTGCTTGCCCGCTTCGCTGCCGGGCGCGGCCGGGTACACGACCTCCGCCGTCAGGCGACCGATCTTCACCGTGCGCACGCCGACGACCCAGGGCCCTCGCTGGCTCGGGTCACTCGGGATCGTGAGGCGAGACGTGGTGCTGCACGCGACGTTCTCGGGCGAGCCGGAGCACGTCTGCGCGCCACCTGAGCCCGGACCCGCGCCGGAGCCCGCGGAGCCCCCGCTCTCGGAACCCCCACTGCCCGGCGACGCGCCGCCGCCCCCGGGGACGTTGCCGGTGTTCCCGGTGTTGCCCGCGCCACCCTGGGCCACGCTGCCGGTGCCGCCGTTCGGCGTGTTGCCGCCCCCGCCAGTGCCGATGGCGCCGCCACCGCCGCCGCCGAAGGGAAAGCCGCCGCCCGCGCCCGACTGGCCGTCGGGGCCCGAGTCCGCGCCGCTACCGGCGCAAGCCGAAACGAGAAAGAGCCCGATGCTGAATGTGCGAAATTTCAAAGGATCCTCACGAGTTGCACCCGCGCCGCACCGGGGCGCGGCTAACCTAGCAGCCCTCCGCCGGCCGGCCGATGGGATTCGAGGCCGGCGAGCCGTGGGGACTGTTTTCGGAGCGGTGGGGACTGCTCAGGGCCGAACGGTCGGGTGCGTCGCCCTCGAGGCGAACTTCGGGGAAGAGAAATGCGCGCGCTGTCGCCGTGCGTGGGGCAAGGCGCGCGGGGGCTCGCGGTTCGGGTCGCGTTCTGACGACGCTCAGAGCGGACGGATCCGGCACTTCCACACGGAGGCCCCGGCTGCGCCGACGCAGGTGCAGGAGGACGTGTCGTGGCCGCAGTGAAGGCCGGGCTCCGTGCACGCTTGGTCTTCGGCCGTCGCGAGCCCCTCCGCGGTCGGGCACGCGGCGCAGTCCGTCGTGAGCGGGCACGCGCCCGAGTCCACGTCGCAGTGCTCGCAGAGGACTCCGGTTCCGAGGCCGCATGCGGCCTCGCACTCGCCTTTCGTCATGAAGTTGTTGTCGTTCCCGTTGCAGCCGCCGTACGTGAACGGCGCGCAGGAGCGGGTCTCGGAGTCGTAGTAGTAGCGGGACATCGCCGCCTCGCAGGGGCCGACGACCTGCGGTTCACGGCAGAGCGCAGGAACGACGTCGAGGATGCCGGAGTCGGTCTTCGGGGGCGGCGCGCCGGAGTCGGTCTTCGGGGGCGGCGCGCCGGAGTCGGCGGCGACGGGACCGCATGGGCAGCAATAGAAGGCGATACCCGCCGGGACGGCGCCCGCGGAGCGACAGCCGGCGGGCGGAGCCGGAATGTTGCCCGGACCGACGCCGCCGCACGCCGCGACGTATTCCGACGGCTTGCAGGCGTTCCTGCAGTTCGAGCCGGGATCGTCCCCGGGGCAGTGCGAGGGATCATCACTCATGCAGAGCTCGGTCGCGCCGCCTCTCGCGTCGCAGGAGAGCCACGTGCGAGCCGCGGTACACACGTCCCGCGTGGAGAACGACCGCGCGAGCTCCGGCGCAAATTCGCACGCGCCGTCGGTGCACGATGCGCCGTCGCAGTAGGAGAGCGGCCCCTTCTTCGCGCAGTCCTCGTCCTTCGCGCACTGCCAGTTGGTGTTCGTGCCGTTCTCCGGCTCCGGCGAGCTGCAGGACGTCGCCGACGCGCCGACGAGGAAGAGGGCGAAGAGCGCCGCGTGCGCGACCCTGGGCGAGGTGAAAGTCATTTGGGATCTCCGTCGTCGTCCGAGCGTTCCACGTACTGTCCGAAATAGAAGAAGATGCGTCGAAGAGCGCCCGCGGGAGGCGGGTGCTCCGCGTTGTACGCCTCGACGTCGTTCCAGAGTGCGGAGACGTCTCGGCGCACGTCCTGGAGCAGGCGCTCGACGCGCGGCTCGAAGGGGTGGCCGGGGTGCACGTCGAAGGAGAGCGTCGCCCCGCCCACGACGTCGGATCCCGCGGAGCTCGCGCGTCCGAGGCGGACTTTGGCGGCGATCGCGTTCACCACGGCGCGGAAGTGGTCGAACACGGCGACCTCCCACCCGAGCGTCGAACCGACCGGAACGACGAGATCCACGGCGCGCAGCGACGCGCCCTCTTCGGCGAGCTTGCCTTCCGCGACGAGCGTCTGGACGGCGACGGAGGCGACCGCGTCCGTCGTGCCGAGCGTGCGCGCGAGTTCCGCGAGCGAGATGCCCGGCTTCTTGTGCACGGTCGTCCACACGACCGGGAGGAAGGACTCCGTCTCGTCCGCCTTCACGAGATAGGCGAGGTCGACCTCGCTCGTGATGCCGTAGAGCGCTTCGTCGCCGCGACCGGTCTGGTAGACGAGCCCGGAGCTCACGAGGTCGCTGAGGACGGAGCCCACCTCGCGCTCCCCGTCCGCCGAGAAGCGCTTCACCAGATCGGCGCGCCGTACGCGCTGCTTCTCTCCGACGAACTCGAGGATGGCCTGCCAGAGCGTCCGGTCCGGGACGCTCGCGGACTCCGTCAGGCGCCGGACCTTCTTCTGGTAGCTCCGGAGCGCGAGGCCGAACATGTCCGCGGCCACGCGGTGAGAGACGCCCTGCTCGTCGAGCTCGCGGGCGAGATCCAGAAAGACCTGGTCCGCGACGCGCGCGAGCGGCGCCCGGACCCCGGCTGCGGTCGAGAGCTGACCGATCAGCACCGTGGTCTGCTGCATGATCTGATCGATCAGGAGCCGGATGTGCATCTCGGCTCAGGATACGAGGTGGCGCGGCTCGCGGGGAGCGCCCCAAAGTACGCACCCGGCGGGAGTCGACGGCGCGGGGGGCGCGACGAAGCGCCCTACGGAATGCTCCCGAACCCGAGCAGCTGCTCCATCCGGCTCTTCACGTAGGAGAACCCCTGCACGCGGGGGCTCTTGTTCCCCTCGATCGTGTACAGGTAGCCGTCTTTCAGCTCGTAGACGAAGCCGACGTGACCCTGCCAGCCGTTCGCGCTGACGCGCCACCAGAAGACGAGATCTCCCGGGAGGGGCGAATACCCGCTCTCCGGTGTGTGCGCCCAGCCGTTCGACTGGAACTCGGCGAGGAGCTTCCGCGCTCCCGCGGAATATGGAACAGGCATGTCCGCGAGCACGCCGTCGCTCGCCTGGAGCAGGCACCAGCTCACGAAGGACGCGCACCAGGAGCTTCCTTCCGGCACTTTCGCCGGTCCGAGGTACTTCCTCACGAACGGCCCGCGATTGTCCCCGCCGACCTCGCCCGCGCCGGCTTTCAGCTCCGCGATCGCGAACTCGAGCGCCTTCCGCCCCTTCGCGCTCCCGCCCGCGGATTCGGGCGGCATCTCCGTGAAGTCCACCGCGCTCTGCGTCGGAACGTCGGGCTTCGGGTGCGTGAGGCTCCAGAGGGTGAGGGGGCCCACCTTGCCGTCTACCGTGAGCGGCTGACCGTGCGGGTCCAGGTTCTGACTCTGGAAGGCGCGGACGGCGGCGAGCGTCTCCGGACCGAAGTCCCCGGTGACCTCGACGGGGTACCCTCGCTTCGTCAGCAGCGTTTGAACGTCTTTGACGCCTTGCCCCGTATCCCCTTCCTGGATGCTGCTCATCGCGATGGGTTCTCCTCTTCCGGAGACCGGCGTTCAATGGGGAGGATGACGAGCGTCGGGCCGCGCCCGGTTTTCACGTGCAGCGGCTGACGCGGCAGCGCACCGTGCCCGGATCCAGGCCGTAGACACGGGCGGCGTTCAGGCCGAACACCTTCGCCTTGAGGTCGGCCGTGAGCTCCGGGTAGCCGTACTGGTCCCTCGTGCTCTGCGGGATCGCGAAGGATCGAAACGCCTCGATCTGCTGCTGCGCCGGGTGAGTGACGGCGCCCGTTCCCCAGAGCACGTTGTCGGGCCCGAGGTACTTCAAGAGCTTCCCGAGCAGGTGCGCGGTCTGCGCCGGATCCGCCATGACCTTGTAGAAGGCCTTGCCGAGGCCCGCGCAGACGTTCTTCCCGTAGAGGGAGTGCTCTTCCACGGTACGGATCAGCGCGTTGACTCCGATCGGCGCCGGCTCGTCCGGGAGGTACGGACCCTCCGGCACGGCCGAGCCCGCGTCCGACAGGCCGCAGTCCGAGCAGTAAGACGCGCCGTCGATGACGAAGGTTGCCTCGGGGTACTGGGCGGCGACGGGGCCGACGTCGTCGGGAGAGTTCGGCAGGGGGTCGAAGAAGTTTCCGATGGGCTGACCCTTGTGGATCACGAACACCTTCACCCCGAGTTCGAGGCCCTTCTCGATCACGCGCTTCGCGAGTCCGTCGCTCCCGTCCAGCCGGTAGCCCGGCTTGAATCCGGGGATCAGCTGCCACCCGGCGACGCCGTGACAGCGCTGGTACTCCTCCATCAGCGCGAGCTGAAAGTCGAGGCCGCTCGGATCTTGCGGCATGACGAGAAAGTGATTCAGGACGCGCTGGGTGTTTCCGGCGAGGCCGTTGATCTCGTCTCGAGAGCGCACGATGACGTCGTTGCCGAGCGGCATGCCGCATCCGATCTTCCGCGTCTCCGTGCAGTAGACGCCTGCCCAGCCCGAGAGGCACGCGACGGTCGTGTCGCTGTCGCAGAACAGATTCTGGATGTAGGCGTCCTCGGTGGCGACGGCGAACAGCGGTCCGAACGCCTGCTGGTACGCCGGAAACTTCGTGAGCCCGGTCGGGTCCATCCACTCGGTGTGCGTATCCACGATGAAGTCCGCGTCCGCGGGGAGCGCGTCCGAGCAGGACTCGGCGAGCATGGGCGGGACGCACCCGGCATCTGCCGTGGCTCCGCTCCCGCCGGCGCCGTCTCCGCCCGCGCCGCCTTCCGGCGAGCTTCCGGCGCCGTGCCGAGACGTGTCCGTCGCGTCCGAACTGCACGCCCCGACGAGCAGTGAGGAACCGATTCCCACCGTACCCCTCAGGAAACCCCTGCGATCCACCATGCGGATCGTGTAGCAAGGCTCCGCTTCCCTGGCAAAGGCCGGCGCGCTGGGCTCCCCCTGCCGAAGGCGACCGCTCCGTAACCAGGTCCCGCGTTTCAGCGCCGGTTCTTGCCGCAGGCCCAGCGGAGCTCGCGCTCGGTGGGCCCGCGCTTCCGCGACCTTCCCGCGACGCGTGCGGACGCCGTCCGGAGGAGCGACTCCGTCGTCGGGTTCCAGCCGGCGGGCACGTGGACGTCCAGATCCTCCAGCACCTCGGCGACGCGCGCCGCGGCGTTCTCCGCGAGCTCGATGGCGCGCTCGCACGGCGCGGTGCCCGGGTCGTGCGGCGCGGCCATCGCGGTCGCGCGCTGGAGCTCCGTCGCGAGCTTCCGGATCAGCGCGAGACGGCGCGTGTCCGGACCGCGCTCGGCGGCCGCATGCGCGTAGAGCGTGCGGAGGATGCCGACCAGATCACGGACGGCTTCGACGGGGAACGCTCGGGCGGGCACGGCCCTCGAGCCTCCCCCGGGAAGGGCCGCGCGTCATCGGGAGATGCGCGGCGACTCTCGAGACGCCGGCTTACTGCTCGAAACAGTAGAGGTTGTACGGGATGCTGCAGGGGAGCCCCGTCGGCCCGGTCTCCGTCCAGGTCGCCGTCGCGGAGCTCGAGCCGCACGTGCCGGAGTTGCTGCTGTCGCTGCTCTGCCAGTCGTTGCAGTTGTGCGGGGTGCGCGTGCCGTCGCTCTTCGTGCCGGTCCACGGGAGGAAGGAGACGACTTCGTTCTTCGGGCCGCGGCTGATCGCGACCGCGGGTCCCGTGGTGGTGATCGCGGCCTTGTCGTCGAAGACCTTCTGCCCGTCGATGCGGTACCACGGGCCCACGTCCGCGATGCGGTCGATGGCGTCGTGCCCGCTGTCCGAGAGCCACGCGACCCACGTCCCACCGAGGCTCGCGTCGTCCGCGGCTGCCTGACAGAGCGCATCCGCGCCTTCGAGCCCGCTCGCGGCGGTGCCCTTCAGGTTGCCGTCGAACGTGTCTTTCGTGACGAAGACGCGCTTGTGGGGGCCCGCGTCCGTGCTCGCGCCGCCGCTGCCCGTGGCGCCGCCCGTCGAAGCGCCGCCGTCGCTCGCGCCGCCCGTGCCGGTCGCGCCGCCGTCGCTCGCGCCGCCCGTACCGGTCGCGCCATCGCTTCCCGTCGAGCCGCCCGCGCTCGCATCCGCGGGTGCGGAGCCGTCGTCGGGGATGCCGGAGTCGCCGGGATTCGAACCACCGGTGCCGCCGTCCAGAGCGCCGCTGCCGCCGCTCCCGCCGCTGCTCGCCCCGCCGCTGTTCGCCCCGCCGGACCCCTTGCCACCGGAGCCCGTGCCGCCCGAGCCCTTACCGCCCGAACCGGATCCCGAGCTTCCGCCCGCGCCGCCGCCGCCGCCGTCGGTGACGCCGCCGTTGAAGGAGGTGTTCGTGTCGTCCGAGCACGCGGTCGCGACGAGGACGCCGAGGATTGCGGAAGCGAAGAGGGAAGCTCTGGAACGAAGCATGGAGGTCTCCTGTCAATCCAAGTCAGTCACCGAGATGAAGGAAGCTCAGCGCCCGCGGCCGACGCAGCAGGGTTCGTCCCCACAGATCGGGGCGCCGACTCCGCTCGAGCCGATGGGAAGCCAGCAGCAGCAGCCGTTGCAGAGCGTCCCGAACGGATTCGGGTTCGGCATGCACACGGAGTCGCACGAAGCCGCGCTCCCGCCGGCGCTCGTGGCGCCGCCGGCGTTCTGCGCACCACCCGCGCTCGACTCGCCGCCGGTGTTCTGCGCGCCACCCGTGCTCGATTCGCCACCGGTATTCTGCGCGCCACCGGCGTTCTGTGCGCCGCCGGCCGTGGTGCCGCCGCCCGACGCGCCGGCAGATCCGCCGCCCTTGCCGCCGCTGCTCTGCGCGCCGCCACTCGACGCGCCGCCGTTGCCGGAGCTGCTTCCGCCGGTCTCGGAAGAGCCGCCGCCCGTCGCGCCGGTTCCGTTCACGCCCTGTGGCGTCGACGTCCCGTCGTCGCTGCTGCAGCCGAGTAGCCCGGTCGTCGACGAAGCACCGGTGACGACGAGAACGTGAAAAAGGCGTTCGAGTTTCATGGCGAGAGAAACGGTAGCCGAATCCCGGCCCCGAGCGTCGCCGAAAGGCGCTTACTCGTTCGAAGGCGAGCGCTCCTGGGAACCCGTCTCGCGTTCGAGCCACGCACGACCTTCCGTCGTGTCCACGCCCAACGCGTCGAGACCCTTGAAGATCACGAGCTCCAGGGTATCCCGGTATATCCCGACGAGCTCGCTCCACGGGAGCTCCCCGTAGTCGTAGAGCGCGTCGTCCCAGGGCGGCTGCGCGGCTCCCTGGAGAAACCCGGGCTCGACGCTCGCCTCGAGCATGAGGGGGAGGACGTCCCGCAGGAACCCCCCGCGCCCCGCGGCTCGCTCGGACGCGAGGTGCGCCCAGCCGAGCCGGGAGTGCTTCACCTCGTCCTTCAGGAGCTCGTGGACGGTGCGGCGGATCTCCGGATCCTTCGTCACCTCGAGGCAGCGCGTGAGGAGCGCGGTGTTCATCGTCTCGCTGATGCAGCAGACGGCGACCATCTCCCAGAGGAGGCGATCCCGCGGGTCCATCTCCGAGCGGCCGATGCGGACCTTCGGCGGAACGTGGTTCACGGCGGAAGGGTCCCCGAACTTCGCCGCGAGGACGGCGCAGAGGTCGCGGTGACGCGCTTCGTCCCTCGCCGCGTCCGCCGCGCCCTGCACGACGATCGGCGCCGCCGACACCTCGGGCAGCTCCTCCGCGAGGCGAGCGAAGCGAGCCGTCGCCTCGATCTCCGCGCGCGTCCGGAACGCCCAGGTCGTCCGGAGGCGCGCGCGGATGTTCTCCGGAAGCGACGCGGTCGTCACGCCGTCAGCGTCCGCGGCCGACGCAGCACGGTTCGTCCCCGCACGTCGGCGAGCCGACCGGCGCGGTGGTTCCGATGGGGAGCCAGCAGCAGCATCCGCCGCAGTCCGTCCAGCTCGCGAGATCGGGGCTCGGGGCGCACTTCGTGTCGCAGCTGTTCGCACCGCCACCGCCGCCACCGCCGCCTTGCCCGCCGCTGCTCGCGCCGCCGGTCCCCTGACCGCCGCCCGCTGCGGGCGCGCCGCCGCCACCGCCGCCGGTGCTGCTGTCGTCACCGCAGCCGGTGGTGCCGAACCCTGCCGCCGCGGAAACGCCGGCCATCACGAGAACGTTGAAAAGCTTCTCTACCCTCATGGGGAGCGAGCCTAGCGCCATCCCCGGGAGCTGTCAGTCGCGGAAACCCTCGAATCGGGCTCGTAAGCGAAGACGATCGCGCGGCGAGGCGGATTGAACCGGCCATCCACAACGGATACGTTCCCCGGCGGATTCGGCACGGTTTCGATGACTTCCGCCTCGACCGATCTCCCCAGCTCCGCGGGCGCCGAGTCCATTTCCGTCGTCATCCCCGTTTACAACAGCGAGGAGTCCCTTCCTCGCCTGATCCCGGAGCTCCTCGCCGCGCTCGAGGCGCTGACCCGCGAGTTCGAGATCATCCTCGTCGACGACGGATCGCGCGACCGGAGCGCGGCCGCCGTCCGGGAGCTCGCCGCGAAGCACGCCGAGGTGCGGGGCATCGAGCTCATGCGGAACTACGGGCAGCACAACGCGCTCCTCGCCGGCATCCGCGTCGCCCGGAACGCGGTCCTCGTCACGATGGACGACGACCTGCAGCACCCGCCGTCCGAGCTCCCGAAGCTCCTCGCGAAGCTCGCCGAGGGCGCGGACGTCGTCTACGGCGTGCCCGAGCACCAGCAGCACGGGCTCGCGAGGGACCTGGCGTCCCAGATCACGAAGCTCGTCCTGAAGGGCGCGATGGGCGCCGCGACGGCGAGCCGCATCAGCGCGTTCCGGGCGTTCCGGAAGGAGGTCACCGCGGCCTTCTCCGGCCACCGCGGCTCCTACGTGAACGTGGACGTGCTCCTCACGTGGGGGACGACCCGCTTCGCGTCCGTCGTCGTGCGCCACGACGAGCGCAGGTTCGGCACGTCCAACTACACGTTCCGGAAGCTCGTCGTCCACGCGATGAACATGATCACCGGGTTCTCGGTGCTCCCCCTCCAGGTCGCGAGCTTCGTCGGCTTCGCGGCGCTCGGTTTCGGGCTGCTCGTCCTCGCGTTCGTGCTCGGGCGATACCTCCTCGAGGGCACCAGCGTCCCGGGGTTTCCGTTTCTCGCGTCGCTCGTCTCCATTCTCGCCGGCGCCCAGCTCTTCGCCATCGGCGTCATCGGGGAGTACCTCGCGCGGATCCACTTCCGCCTGCTCGACAAGCCGCTCTACACCGTGCGGTCGGACAGCGGCGAGCCATGATCGACGCGCTCGCGTGGGACACGACGCACTTCGGGTTTTCGGTCGGCCGCGTGCGCGACGGACGGCTCGGTCCGGATCGCGCGGCGTTCGAGTCCGCGGCGGCGCCCTTTCGGTGCGTGTACCTGCTCGCGAACGGAGACGACGCCGAGACCGCGCTCCGCACGACGGACCTCGGCTTCGTGTACGTCGACGGGAGGCTGACGCTGTCCGTCGACCTCCCCGCGGGAGGCGCCGAGTCCGCGTCGGGCGGCCCCGTCCGCGCGGCCCGCGACGCGGATCTCCCCGAGCTCGAGCGGATCGCCGGATCCGTCCACGGGGAGAGCCGCTTCTACTTCGACGCGCGCTTCCCCCGGGACCGCGTGGACGAGCTCTACCGGATCTGGATCCGGAAGGCCGTCCGGGAAGACTCCGCGGGCGTCCTCGTCGCGGACGCCGGCGCGGGCGCCTGCGGCTACACGACTTGCCGGATCCGGCCGGACGGGGTCGGCGAGATCGGCCTCGTGGGGGTCGCGGAGTCCGTCCGCGGCCGGGGGCTTGGAAAGGCGCTCTCCGCCGCGGCGCTCCGCTGGTTCTCCGCGCGCGGCGCCGGGACGGCGGAGGTCGTGACCCAGGCGAGGAACGTCACCGCGCAGCGCCTCTACCTGAGCGCGGGCTTCGTCCCGGCGCGCTTTCAGGTCTGGTACCACCGCTTCGCGCGCTGATTCGTGCTCAGACGCGAAACGCGAGCACTCGCTCGATCACTTCCGACTGCTCCGCCGCCGAGAGAGAAGGGAAGAGCGGCAAGCGGACGAGCCTGTCGCTCACGTCTTCCGTCACGGGGCAGTCTCCTTCCGCGTAGCCGAACTTCCTTCCCATCGGGGAAGCGTGGAGCGGCAGGTAGTGGAACGGCGTGATGATCCCCGCCTGCTTCATGTGGGCGATGAACGCCTGCCGGCGGTCGAGGGACGGAAAGAGCAGGTGGAACATGTGGAACGGCTGCTCGCAGTGCGCGGGGATCACCGGGAGGCGCACGCCGTTCTCGGTCGCCCACGGGGCGAGCTCGGCGAGATATCGCTTCCAGATCACGCCGCGGCGCTCCTGGATCGTCTCGATCTGGACGAGCTGCGCGCAGAGGAACGCCGCGAGGATCTCCGACGGCAGGTAGCTCGAGCCGATGTCCACCCACCCGTACTTGTCCACCTGGCCGCGGAAGAAGAGGCTCCGGTTCGTGCCTTTTTCGCGGATGATCTCCGCCCGGTCCACGTGGCGCTCGTCGTTCAGGAGGAGCGCGCCGCCCTCGCCGCACGTGAGGTTCTTCGTCTCGTGGAACGAGAGGGTGGCGAACGCGCCGAAGCTCCCGAGCGGACGCCCCCTGTACTTCCCGAACAGGCCGTGCGCGGCGTCCTCCACGACGGGGATCTTCCGGGCCGCCGCGATCCGGCCGATCTCGTCCATCTCGCAGCCGACGCCGGCGTAGTGGACCGGGACGATCGCCCGCGTCCGCTCCGTGATCTTCGCCTCCAGGAGCCCTTCGTCGAGGTTCAGCGTGTCCGGGCGGACGTCCACGAAGACGGGCTTCGCGCCGCGGAGGACGTACGCATTCACCGTGCTCACGAACGTGAACGACGGGACGATGACCTCGTCCCCCGGCTGGACGTCCAGGAGGAGCGCCGTCATCTCGAGCGCGTGAGTGCAGGAGGTCGTGAGGAGGACCTTCTTCGCGCCGGTGATCTCCGCGAGGAGCCGGTGCGCCTGCGCCGTGAACGGGCCGTCTCCGGAAATGTGGCCGCCCGCGAACGCCGCCTGGACGTTCTCGAGTTCACCCCCCGCGAGGGACGCTCGGTTGAATGGAATCTTCAATCTGCGCGGGATGATAGGCCCCCCCGGAGGCTTCCGTCATGAGGGATCGACCCGGCTCCTGCCGAGAAACCACGAAGTGGGCTTCCCAGTCCGGGGCGATCGTCTTAGGCACCACCCCCCGCCATGTCCGCGCCCCAGACGCTCGCGACGACTCCGGGCGTCACGGTCTCCGGGACGCTCCGCACGCTCATCGGGCTCTCGTGGCCGATCGTCCTCGCGCGCGCCACGCAGTCCGTCATCGGATTCACGGACGCGCTCTTCGTCGCGCCGCTCGGGGAGACGGCCCTCGCCGCCGTGACGACGGGGTCCCTCAATTCGTGGTCGGCGATCGTGATGCCGACGGGCGCCGTGTTCATCGTCCAGAGCTTCGTCGCGCAGCTCCGCGGGCGAGGGGAGCGGGCGGGCGTGTTCCGCTACGCGCTCTACGGGCTCGCCATCGCGGCGATGGCCGGCCTCCTCGCCCTCGTCTCCATCCCGTTCATCCCGAGCATCCTCGGGCTCTTCCACTACGAGCCGGGCGTCCACGCCGCGATGACGAAATATCTCGGCATCCGGCTCCTCTCCATCACGGCCGCGGTCGGCATCGAGGCGCTCGGGAACTACTACGGCGGCATGGGGAACACGCGGCCCTCCATGGTGGCCGGCATCGTCGCGATGAGCGTGAACGTGCTCGGGTGCTACGCGCTGGTGATGCCGCGCTTCGGTCTGCCGGGGTACGGCGTCAGCGGGGCCGCGTGGGCGAGCGTCCTCGGGAGCGTCGCCGGGTTTCTGACGCTCGCCGTGCCGTTCGGGAAGGAAGCCCTCGCGGCGCGGCGGGTCGCGCCCCTCGGCCTCCGGGCGAAGGAGTTCTTCCGGGTGCTCCGCTTCGGCGTCCCGAACGGCCTGAACTGGTTCCTCGAGTTCGCGGCGTTCATCATCTTCATCAACGCCGTCGTGGGGCACCTCGGGACGCGCGTGCTCGCGGCCTTCAACGTCGTCATGCAGCTCAACTCCGTCGCGTTCATGCCGGCGTTCGGCCTCGCGTCCGGCGGCGCCATCCTGGTCGGGGAGACCATCGGAAAGGGCCGGAAGGACGACGTGTGGCCGCTCGTGCGGATGACGGCCATGGTCTCGGCCGTGTGGATGCTCGCGGTCGGCGCCGTCTACGCCGTGATCCCGCGGTACCTGATGGGGTTCTTCCAGTCCGGCGGCGTGACGACGACCGAGCTCGTGGACGTCGGCACGAAGATGCTCATGTTCGCCGTCCTCTGGCAGCTCTTCGACGCGCTCGGGATGACGCTGAGTGAAGCCCTCCGCGCCGCGGGAGACACGACGTGGTGCATGTGGGCGCGCATCGTGCTCGCCTGGGGCATCTTCACGCCGCTCGGCTGGGCGGCCGTGTTCCTCTTCCACGGCGGCGTCGGCACGATCATGACGTCCCTCGTGATTTACATGGTCGGGCTATCGAGCGCCCTCGCCCTCCGCTTCGCGTCGGGCCGCTGGAAGAGCATCGAGCTCGTGGAAGAACCGAGCGTCTGACGCTTGCCCTTTCGACCGGGGTGGGAAATCATCCCCGAGATGAGGGATCTGCCGTGAGCACCGTGGCGCCGCCCCCGGACGAGCCATCTCTCGCCGGAGACAGCGTCCTCTCGTCGCGGCAGTCGCTCGAGGAGATCGTCGGCGCGGACGTCGTGAATCGAGCGATCGAGCTGCTCTCGGACGCCGATCGCGAGGCGTACCTCGGGGCGAAGGCCGGTTCGTGGCTCCCGGTGCGCATCGCGGACGAGTTCCAGCGTGCCGTCGCTCGCGAGGCGCGGATCGCCGTCGACGCGTTCCCCGAGTTCGTGCGCGCGTTCTGCCACCGGAGCGTGGAACGCATGGTGGGCACCGTCTGGCGCCTGGTGCTCCACGTGCTCACGGACCACCAGCTCGTCGACCGGGCGAACGAGCTCCACCGGCGAACGTACAACGTCGGGAGGCTGACGGCTCGCGTGGACGGCCCGGGCGTCGCGACCATCTCGCTCTCCGAGTGGCCGTCGATCAGCGACGAGCAGATGATCGGGACCGCCGCGGGCATCGAGGCCGTGCTCGGCGCCGCGGGGCGAAAGAACGTCTCGATCCGCTGGAAGCGAACGGCGGACGGCGCCGACTACGCCGCGACATGGACGCCGACGTGAGTCGCCGGGTGGCGCTCGCGGCGTTCATCGGGTGCGTCGCCTGCGATCCGCGGACTCCCGCGACGGCACCCGCGTCGGCCGTGTCGCCGCCGAGCGTGGTGGAGGCGCCGCGGTCCGACGCTCCGCCGCTCGTCGCGGCGATGCCGCAGTCCGCCCCGCCCTCTGCCGATCCCTCTCGTCCGACGGCGGCGTGCGGACGGCTGCCGAACGAACCCGTGCATGCGGAGCGGTGGCCGTACGGGAAGGATGCCGCCTGCGATCGCGCGGCCACCGTGTGGGCGAACGTGCCGCACGAGGACCGCGCGTGTCGCACGGACGAGGACTGCACCGTCGTGTCGGGAGACGGAAATTGCATCAACCTCGCGATCGCGAAGCGGGCCGCCTCGCGCCCCGAATACGCGCAGACGCCCTGCGGAAATCCCGCGAGCGGGGCGTGTCCCGGAGGTCGTGCGACGGCCCGCTGTCAGGCGGGCTGCTGCGCCGTCCGGTGACTTGAAGGCTGCCCTGGGCCTCCGCTACGTTGGGGAGATGGCCTCCGGTCGGATCGTGGGCGGCGCGAGCGTCTGTGCGGCGGTCCTCGTCGCATGCGGGTCGAGCGGCGCAGGGGGAAACGCGTCCCCGGGCGGCCCGGATTCCGGCGCGGGCGCGGGCGGCGCGAACGGCGGTGGCTCCGGCGGGAGCGCGGGCGCGTCCCCGGGCAACGCGGGGCAGGGGGGTGATGCTCCCGGAAACGGCGGCGCGTCGAACGGCGCCGGAGGCAGCTCGCTCGTGGACTCGGGAACGCCGGGGTCCTGCGAGGCGTTCGGGCACTTCGGAGCGCCGGGAACGACGTTCACGCTGCCCTCGGGCGAGGGCATCTACTACCCCGACGTGCAGAAGAGCTTCCCGGACGTGGACTGGACGAACCTGGATCGCCTCTACGTTCCCGCCGGAGAGTACGAGGAGTTCAACCTCGGGAACCTGCCGACGCGGACCGCCGACCACCCGCTCGTCATCACCAACCAGGGGGGAGGCGTGAAGGTGGGGCCGAATTTGGGCGCGAACTACCTCTGGTCCATGGGCGGGGGCTCGCACTGGATCCTGAGCGGCCGCTACGACGAGGACTCGAAGACCGGGGACGCTTCGGTGCCCGGTCACCGCTGCGGCGCCTACGCGAACACGCGCGGGAAGTACGGCTTCCTGAGCGACGACGGGTTCGACCTGACGGCGCCGTACCTCCACATGGGCATCAGCGTGTCGGACGCCACGGATTTCGAGATCGAATACGTGGAGGTGACGCGCTCGGGCTTCGCCGGGATCCGTCTCCTGAACTCGCGGAAGGACGGCGATCCGGCGTTCGACATGGCGAACGTGAGGATCCACGACGACTACATCCACGACACCGCCGCCGAAGGGACGTACTTCGGCTGGACGGGCGCGCCCCCCGCGAACCTCTTCCCCGGCCTCCGCATCTACAACAATCGCATCCTCCGCACGGGGAACGAAGCGCTCCAGATCCAGGATCTCGGGGACGGAGCCGAGGTGTACGACAACGTCATCGCCTTCGCCGCGCTCCACTTTCGCGACAACGGCCTCGGCCAGTACCAGGACAACAACGCGCAGGTGCAGACGCGCTCGGGGACCATCTCCCTGCACGACAACGTGTTCATCGGGGGCGCGGGCACGATCCTGAGCTTCTGGAGCCAGCCCGAGACGGGGGACGGCGCGCGGCACGTGACGATCTCGGACTCGTATTTCTCGGACGTCCGCTCGCTCATGGCGTACCTCGGCGGAGAGTCGGATTCCGCGTCGGACTTCCACTTCGTCTCGAACGTCTTCCGCGGAATGGACTTCAGCTACGACTCGCTCGATCCCGCCGCGACGAATCCCGGCGTCGTCTTCCAGATCAGTCCGGATCTGAAGAGCCCCATCGAGTTCTCGAAGAACCACTGGGAAGGGCCGAACGCGCTCGTCGCGGCGCTCATGGGTGGCAACGGGACGAAGGGGACGATCACGGGCACGGCGAACGTGAACGAGACGGTCGCCGCCATCCAGTTCGAGGACTCGGGCTACCCCGACGGCGTCTCTCCTCAAGCGCTCGAGATCTGGGGAACGACCGCGACGCTCTCGCCCGGCTCACCGGCGATCACGTACGCCGTCGGTGCGCTCGTGATGGATGACGCGGAGCTCTACCGGTGCACCGCGACGAACAGCGGGCAACGGCCGAAGGACCACCCCGAGTCCTGGGAACACCTGCCGCCGCCCGCGGACGACGTCCGCGTGAAGGCGGGGACGCCCTACGAGCGGCTCGGCGTGCACTGACGCGCAGCTCAGCGGCCGCGCAGGTCCACGTCCGCCGAGAGCGGGACGAGGAGCGCCTCGAACGCGCCGTCACCGGGCGCTTCGCCCGCGCCGAGCGCACGGACGATGAACGTGCCCGGCGCCTTCCGCGACGCTTCCACCGCGACGCGAAGGGCCGTGTGCACTTCGCCGGACTTCGCGCTCGGCTTCTCCGGCACCGGCATCGCCGCAACCGGCGTCGCGGGCGTCGTCGGCTCGAGGGCTCGTTCGGCGCGAACCGACGCCGGCGCGGGCTCGGCAGCTCTCGGCGCGGGCGCGGGTGCGACGGCGCTCGGCGCGGGCTCCGCGCGAGCGGGCGCGGGCGCAGGAGCGGCCTCCGCGGCGCGCGAACCCGGCGGAGACCACGGTTCGAGCTTCGGCGCGGGCGGGATGTCGAGGGTCGCCTTCGCCACGGCCTCCGCTGCGCGGCTCGGCGCCTGCGACGGGCGAGACGGCGCGACGGACGGACGCGAGACGCGATCTTCCGTGGACGTCGCGGCGGGTTGTGCGGGCGCTGCCGAGGGATGCGCCGCGACCGGAACCGCGGAGGGACGCGCGGCGGGAGGCGCGGAGGCCCGGGTGGCCGCGGGCGGGGGAGGCGCCTGCGACGGGCGGTACTGCTCCTGCAGGTCCGCGGCCGCGCGCGCGAGCGAGAGCGCGCGCATGTCGTCGCCTTCGTTCTCCGCGGCCTCGGCGGCGCGTCGCACCCACCGGAGCGACTCCTGGAGGTCCCCGCGTCGCCAGAGAGCTTGCGCGGTCTCGATCGCGACGGCAACGTCGCTCGGATCGGTCTGCGTCACCTTCGGAAATTCGATGCTCGTGTTCATGGTCGTTTCCGCCAGATCTCCCTCGCCCCCGCAAGCCATCTGCTCTCACGACCCGCGCCTCGCTGCAATCGCTCGCGAACGGCTTCGGTGAGCGGAGAAGTCGCGGCAGAAGTTTGCAGTCCAGGTGACGGGGCGGTCGGTCGGTTTGCGTCGCGGGGCCGTGTTCCGGCAGGACCCACCACGGACGATCCGGCGCGAGATCCCGGGGAGATAGTTTGTATACAAACTATGCCGCGAGGAGATACCCCCCGCCACGCCGTCCGGCACCGCGCCGTCCGCCGTCCGGCTCCCTGCGTGCTCGGTTACGCCTGTCCACGGCCCGCTCCCGTTGCCGCCCGATTAATCTTCGAAATCTACGCAGATGGAGGCGTCCCGCACGCCGAAGATGAACTCCTTCACCTTCTCGTGGACGGGGTGCGTCTGGTACGCGTCGAGCGCCTCTCGCGAGACGTGTCGCGTGATGAGCGCGACGTCGAACGAGCGCTCGGACCGGAGATAGTCCACTCCGACCTCCACGGACTCGAGCCCCGGGATCTTCCCGCGCATGCCGAGGAGGGCGTCCCTCACGGCGCGAGCGCTGGCGCCGGTTCGGTCCTTCATCTTGAACAGCACGACGTGGGTCACCATGGCGGAGACCCGTAGCGCGGTCCTGGCGTCGCGAAAACGGTCAGCCGCAGGGCAGACCGAAGAGAGAGCACCCGCACTGGTTCGTGGGCTTGCAGCACGGCGTCGCGAAGAGACACGCAGGGCAGCTCGACGCGTTGCACGTGGACCCGCCGCCGCTTCCCGTCCCGCCGCCGGCTCCCCTCGAGCCTCCGCTGCCGAAGGAGCCGCCCGAGCCGACGGACCCGCCGTTCGCCTGCGACCCTCCGGTACCGAACGCGCCGCCCGCCGACGCGCCGCCCGCCGAAGTGCCGCCCGCCGACGCGCCGCCCGCGGACGCGCCGCCACTGCCGGGCGAACCGCCCGTGCCGAAGCCTCCGCCGTTCGGCGCTGCGCCGAAGCCCCAGGGTGGCGCCGCGTCACCGAGGGACGGATCGAACGGCACCTCCGTCGCGCACGCGACGAGAAGCCCGCCCAGGACCATCACCGACGCCGCCACACGTCTCATGAAGGTAGTTCTCTCCTTGTACCGCAAAACCCCGGACCGCACCCGGGTCCTGGTGCCCGCTCCGCCCCGGATCGGCTCGGGCGGTCGGCCCTCCCCGGAATCCTTTGCAGAGAGGCGATCGCAGCCGATCTCGGAGATCCCGGGGCGCCCGCTGCCATCGAGCGAGCAGTCCGCGAGCGAGGTCTCACCATAGACTACATCGTCAACAACGCCGGCTTCGGAACGACCGGCGCGTTCGTCGACGCGGCCCTCGATCGAGAGCTCGAACAGATCCGGGTGAACGTCTCGGCGCTCGTCGAGCTCACCCATCGCTTCGGAAAGGGGCTTCGCGAGCGGCGGCGCGGTGGCATCTTGAACGTCGCGTCGACCGCCGGTTTCCAGCCCGGACCGGGGATGCTGCGCGTCTCGCCGCGCTCGATCGTCCGCCGTCTCGTCGCGTGGTTGAACGGAACCTGAGGCGACGAACGGGACCGAACGGGCCGGAGCGTGAGCGCGAAGGACTCTCGCATCGCGTCATCGCTCGCGACGCTCCCGTCGCGCTCTTCACCGAGGACGATCGTTGCTCTACGCTGAGATCGCCCACATGTCTCCCTTTCGCCTGTTCCTTCTTCTGTCCACCTGCGCGGTCGGATCCGTCGGCTGCGGCAGCTCGTCCAAGCAGGACCTCTTCAACCCCGCGGCGAACGCCGGCGCGACGCCCGGCGCCGGCGGTGCGCTCGGCGCCGGGGACGGCGGGGCCGCCGGAGACTCGACCTCGGGCAGCGGCGGCTCGGCGGAGAGCGGTGGCGCGACGAGCGGCGGGGGCGAGACGGGGAGCGGCGGATTCGTCGGCGGAGAAGCGGGCGGAGCGTCCGGCGCCGGCAGCGGCGGCGATGCGAGCGGTGGCTCGACCGACGCCGGCGCAGGCGGCGCGAACGACACCGGGGGCGACGGCAACGGAGGCCTCCAGGGGAGCGGCGGAGTCCAGGGGAGCGGCGGAGTCCAGGGAGACGGCGGAGTCCAGGGAGACGGCGGCTCCGATGGCGTCGACTGTGGGGGCTCTCACTGCAGCGCGACGCAGAAGTGCTGCGTCAGCGGGAACGGCCGGAAGTGCGTCGGCGCCGGGGACGCCTGCTGCACGGGCATCGGTTGCCTCGCGACGCCGGTGACGTGCGATTCGCAGAGCGACTGCACCGACGGGAAGACGTGCTGCGCGGTCGTGCAATACATCGGACCAGCGGCCCGCGTGTCGTCGATCGAGTGCGTCGATTCGTGCAGCCAGGCCCTCGTCGACTACCCGATCTGCGACGCCCAGAGCTCGGCGAACGCTTGCCCCTCGAAGACGTCCTGCTCCTCGGCTCTTCTGATCTCGGGATTCGACGTCTGTCAGTGACGCCGCGAGCTTCGCTCGCGGGACGGCGTGCGGCGTCGTGAGGTCCGGGCGGGATCCCCCGGCCCCACGACCCAGCGAGGAGTCCCCGGCCCCACGACCCAGCGAGGAGTCCCCCACGACCCAGCGAGGAGTCCCCGCCCCCACGGATGGTTTGTATACAAACTGTCGAGTGAGGAGATCCCCGGCCCCACGACCCAGCGAGGAGTCCCGCCCCCACGGATGGTTTGTATACAAACTGTCCAGTGAGGAGATCCCCCCACCGCGCCATTCGCCGTGCGGCTCCCGGGATCCCCGGCGTCAGCGGATCTTTCTGGCGGCGCGGAGGACGGATTCGTCCGTCGTGACGGTGGAGAGGTCCTGGAGGGGGACCCAGCGCATGCCGCCGATCTCGTCCGTTTCTCGGGCGGCTCTCGTCTTCGAGACGAACAGGAACCTGAGGTCGAAGTGCTGGTGGGCGGGTTCCGCCTTGCGGGCGGGGATGTCGTGGATGTCGACGTCGAAGAGCGGTGACAGGGCTTCCTCGAAATCCTCGAGGCCCACTTCCTCGAGGACCTCGCGCCGCGCGGCGTCGAGGATCGTTCGATCCGTCTCTTCCACGTGCCCGCCGGGCTGGAGCCACAGCGAGAGCTTCTTGTGGAAGATGAGCAGGAGCGCATCCCGCTCCGGCGAGAGCACGAACGCGCTCGCCGTGAAGTGCCCCGGCGTGAAGCTCTGGCGCGAGAACGGCGCGGAGGCGCGCGCGAGCTCCCGCATCCGCTGCACGAAACCGCGCTCACGGACGTCCGCGGCCTGGTGAGCGTCGAGGAGCGCGAGGACCTCCGAGGCGAGCATGGGCGTCCTCATCGCCGCGGCGTCCTCGGGACGCAAGCGTCCGCACCGGGCGACGACAGGCCACTTCGCGGATCGTGCGGTCTCGCCCCTTCCGGAAGGCCATGAACGACGTCGGCGGAGCGCAGGCTCCCGCGCGCCCAGAGCGCACGCTCCACGACCGTGCGGAACACCGTGAGGAGCGCGGCTTCGACCTCCGGCCCTTCGAGCAACCCGAGCGCGCGCGCGACGGCTTCCATCGTCGACAAGCGTTCCGGTCGCGATTCCCTCCGGAGGGCGTACTCGGAGGGCGGTCCGTGCGGCAGCGCGGCGCAGGGCAGGGAAGCGAGCTCGCGGACGCGCTTCGAAGTCTTCCCCGCCTGGCGCCAGTTGCCGTCGGGGACGACGAGCGTGACGGGTCCGTCACCGCCGAGGAAGTCTGCGAGAGGACGAGCGGTCGGGCCTGGAAAGAGCACCACCGGTCGGACGCCCTCGAAGGACTCGAGCGGCCGGTCCATGCGCGACTCCTCGCCCCGGACGTAGACGTCGCTGTTCGGCAGGCACGCGGCGACCAGGCGTCCGGTGTTCGTCGGCTTCCGGTCCTCGAACCGGTGCATCACGACGAGGACCCGAGTTCGCGTCTCGATGCTCGGCAGGGACGCGCAGAGGCACAGTCCGACGTGCAGCCGGCACCGGACGCACCGCGGAGCATCGTGGAACCGGCCGGGCACGCCGTTCTCCTAGCGGGGCGCCGCGCGGGTGGCTACGGCGTCGCGGGCGACGCCTGCGCAGTGTCCGCCGAAAATGGCGGTGCCGTCGGAGCCGCGGGACCCTCGGCGAGCGCGGGGCGCGTCGCGTCGAGGCAGACGAGGGCCGAGAGCGTCGCCAAGCGCCCGACCCGTGCCCGAGGTATCTCGATGAAGCCCCGCAAAGTAAGAGAGCCCTGAATCTAGCACACCGATTTTCGGGCGCCTCCCGGTTCCTTGGCCACGGCGTCTCCGTGTAGCCTGGCGCCCCATGCGGACCGAGCTCCTGCTGCTCCTCGCGCCTCTCGTCGTGGCGTGCGGCGGCGCGAACATGACGACGTACACGCCGGTACACGAGGAGACGAAGTACTCCGAGGATTCGTTCTTCGCCGCGGCGCGCACCGGAGCCGAGCGGCTCGGCTACGTGACGCGCGCGTCGGACTCCGCGACGCACGCGCTCGACACGCGCGAGAAGCAGGTGGCCGTCTCGAGCGTGCCGCGCCTCTCGTACAAGTACTCGTTCCACATCGAGACGGGCGGAGGCACGCTCTCCATAGAGGCGACGTGCCTCGAGAACTCGGCGACGAACGAAAACTCCTTCAAGGACTGCGGGGACGACCGCCCGGATCGCGTCGTGAAGGAGCTCGCGGCCCTGAAGAAGGAGATCCTCGAGGCTGCACCGTCCGCCAGCCGGGACAAGACGGACTGGGGCGCGCTCGACGATTCGAAGGCCGGCTCCGCCGCGAAGGACGACGACGAAGCGGACGCGAAGGGCAAGGACGAGAAGGCCCAGAAGAGCAAGGACGAGAAGGCCCAGAAGGCCAAGGACGAGAAGGCCCAGAAGGGCAAGGACGAGAAGAAGACGGCGAGCGCTGCGCCCGAGAAACAGAAGAAGAAGGACTAGGTCCGCTCACTCCGCGGGATCTTCGGCGAAGGCTTCGTCGACCAGAGCGCGGAGCTCGTCCCGGACGGGGTCGGGAGCTCTGGGCTTCGGGGGAGGGGTCGGCGCGAGGCGCGTCAGCAGGCGTTCCTCTTCCGAGGCCGACTTCCTTCCGAACACCCGGAGCAGCCAGGGCGTGTCGGCCTCGAGCGAGTAGTCGCCATGGGCGACTCGCTCCGGATCTTCTCGGAGGAGCGCGACGAGTCCGGTGCGCTCCTTCACGAACGCGTGCGCGTCGGAGAGCGCCGCGGTCTGCGTCGTGGAGAGCAACGAAAGAGCGCGCCGGAGCGGCTGCCGCGTCGTTTCCGCGAAGAGTGCCGTCGTGAGCGCGAGCTCGGCGAGCCCGGCGCGCGTCACCTGCGACACCGACGGACCGCCGCAGCTCTTCGTGTAGATGTGCGCGCCCTCGAGGAGCAGCGGTCCGAGGCCGAGCGCGACCGCGGCGTAGTCGGCCGTGAGATCGGCCGGGGCCTCGATCCGGCCGCCGTCGGGCAGCGTTTCCATCAGGAAGACGTGCCCGAGGGCGCGGGCGATCATCGTCGTGAGCACCACGGCGTGCTCGAGCTCGAACGCCGGGATCTGGAGGATCCACCCGTCCCCGTCGTCCACGAGGCGCGGGACCTCGCCGGCGAGCGCGGCCGGCACCTGGCACCCGCTCGCGCAGCCTCCCTCGTGCGGCGCTTCCGGCCCCTCTTCCGAGACGACGCGGACCGCGAGGGGCACGTCCGTCATCCCCGCGTGCCCGAGCATCCGTTCCACGAGGCGCCCGGCGGACGCGGGATCCTTCGTGAAGCGGTCAGGGAAGAATTCCGCGTTCGGGAGCACCAGCGGCCGCTCGCCGAGGTCGGGGCCGGACCGTGCGAGGAGCCGCGCCCAGCGCTCGAGGATCGGCTTCAGACCTTCTGCCTGGGGAAGATCCATTCACGAGAGTCTCGCAGACGGATCTTCCCGGGGGAAGGGGGCCCGCATTTCGGGCCTCAGAACGTGCCGGTGACGCAGGGGCCCTTCGTGTGGACGCCCGTTCCGGCCATCGCGGCTTCGCAGGCGTTCCCGTACGTCTTCTGGTCGCAGCCGCAGACGGGGTCGTACACGGCGTCGCACGCGAAGGGGCGCGGTTTGCAGAAGGAGGAAGCGTCGGCCGCGCCACAGAGCTGACCGTCCTCGTAGGCGCAGTACTCGGCGTCCGAGCACGTGTCCCCGAGCCACCCGCCGCAGCCCTTCGGTGCGGAGCCGGCGTCTTCGGCCGGGGGGCACGCCTTCGTCGTGCAGCCCCACGCGCCGTTCATGCAGCTACACATGTTGCAGCCGTCGTACTTCGTGTCCCCGTTCGTGCAGACGGGCGGCGGACAGCCGATCTTCGTGCAGGCCCACACGCCGCCGCTGCACGTGCACGTGTTGCAATCCATCTTCTTCGTCTCACCGTCGATGCACGCCGGCGGCGGACACGCGCGATCCGTGCAGGCCCACTGACCGTCGACGCACGAGCAGGCGTTGCACCCGTCGTTCGTCGTCTGCCCGGGGTTGCACACGGTGCACGCGGTTCGGGTGCAGAGCCACTCGTCCCCGCTCGCGTTGCACGTGCAGGTGTTGCAGGTGTCGCCCGCCGGCTTCGTCGTCCCTGGCGTGCAGACGGGCGGCGGCGGCGAGCCTCCGTCGGCGAGACAGGCCATCTCCGTGCAGGCCCAGGAACCCTCGGTGCACGTGCAGGTGTTGCAGCCGTCCGCGGCGGGTGCCTTCTGATTCGCGGCGGCGCAAGGGTCTCCGGGCTTCACCTTCAGCGTGGAGCCGGTGCCGCTCGAGCTCGACCCTCCGCAGCCGACGGCGAGGGCCAGGGCCAGGGACGACAGCGCGACCGGGACCAGGGTTCGGACGGAGCGAGCGGGGGTCATGGGCTTCACCTCGACGGAAAGAAGGAGCAGGACCCGTGCCAGCTCTGGCACCGGAACTGGCCGGAGTCTCGACGCCGATCTTGGCACGGGTGGCACAGATCGGGGCCGTGGAGTCAGGCCTCTTACGGCTTTTTACAGGCGAACGGCCGCGGCGGAGCCGGAAGCGTCGCGTAGGTGCGGCCGGGAACGACGGCCTTTCGCGCATTTTCGGCCCGATCGCCCGGGTCCGGATGGGTGGAGAGGAGCGCCGGCGGCGTCGCGGAGGTCTTCGCGAGGCGATCGAAGAAGCGCGCCATGCCGCGCGGGTCGATGTTTGCGCGGCGAAGGACGGCGAGTCCGCCTTCGTCCGCTTCGCGTTCCTGGTCGCGATCGTAGGCGGTGCTCAGGAAGTCGTGGAGCGCCTTCGCCGGCACCGCGACGTCGGTGCCGCCGAAGAGCCCGCTCAGCACCGCGGTCGCTCCGAGCTCGCGGAGGAGGCGCACCGTCGAGTGCCGTCGCGTGACGTGAGTGAGCTCGTGCGCGAGCACGGCGGCGACTTCATCGCCGCTCTCCGCCGATTCGAGGAGGCCCCGGTTCACCGTGACGAAACCCCCGGGCAGCGCGAAGGCGTTCACTTCCGGGTCGTCCGCGACGACGAAGGAGAACGAAAACCGCGGATCGGCGAGGGCCGTCACGAGCGGCGCCGCGATGCGCTCCACGTAGGCCTGCGCCGCCGGATCGTCACAGAGCGGTGACGTCGTGGCGAGGAGGCGCGACGTCTGCTCGCCGAACGTCCGGTCGACGTCCAGCGGAACGGAGGCCGCGTACCGCGTCGCGACCCAGCGAGAGAGCCCGAGGACGCCCCCGACGAGCCCGACGAGCACCCCGACGACGAGCGCGAGCTCCACCGCGACGCGCTTTCCGCTCATCTGGAAGCCGGTCGTCTCGGGCGTGCCGTCCGCCGCGGGGAGGCTCCTCGGGTCCGTCGGGCTCGGCTCGGGCGGGTCTCGTCGTTCCATGGACTCGGGACTCCTTGCCACGGGACGCCGAGGAGGCGAGGATGGGACGAGGGTCTTCCGCTTGCAATATCGCGTCGAGCACGGTCCTGTCTTCGCCTGGCTGCGGGTCACGCTGGCCGCCGGGGAGTCCGTCCAGGCGGAGGCCGGCGCGATGGTGACCCGGACGCCCGCACTCGAGATGAAGACCCGGCTGAACGCCGGCCGGCGCGCGGGTTTCTTCCGCGTCATCGTCGCGTTCTTCGTCGCCCTCGTCCGGAAATTCATCGGCGGGGAGACGATGTTCGTGAACGAGTTCGGCGGCCCGGCGGGTGGAGAGGTCGTCGTCGCGCCGTCGCTCTCGGGGCACATCGTCCAGAAGACGCTCTCCGGTGGGCGCCGCCTCTTCGTCCAGCGGGGCAGCTACCTCGCGAGCACGGGGGACGTGGACACGCGGGTCCGCTTCGGCGGGCTCCGCACGCTGCTCGGCGGGGAGGGGCTCGTCCTCCTCGAATGCGTGGGGGACGGAGAGGTCTTCGTGAACAGCTACGGCGGCATCACGGAGATCCCGGTGGACGGCCGCTTCGTCGTCGACACGGGGCACATCGTCGCGTTCGACGGCACTCTCGACTTCAGGGTCCGGAGCGTCGGCGGGGTGAAATCCTTCCTGTTCTCCGGAGAGGGGCTCGTGTGCGAGTTCTCCGGCCGGGGCACGGTGTACGTGCAGTCCCGGAACCTCGGCGCCCTCGTTTCCTGGCTGACTCCGCTGCTCCCCGGGTGATCGCATGCAGTTCGAGGTTCAGTACCGCCCCGCGCACACGCTCGCCGTCGTTCACCTCGCGCCGAACGAGACGGTCCGCGCCGAGGCGTCCGCGATGATCAGCATGACGCGGAACATCGCGGTTTACACGAGCGCCCGCTCGCAGGGCGGGTTCCTGAAGGGACTCCGGCGCGCGATGCTCGGCGGAGAGAGCTTCTTCACGAACACGTTCACGGCGACCGGGGGACCCGGGCACGTGACGCTCGCGCCCGCGCTGACGGGGGACATGATCGTCCACCCGGTCTCGCCCGGGGCGGACCTCTTCATCCAGGGCTCCTCCTACGTGGCCGCCCCGGACTCGGTGATGCTGGACACGAAATGGCAGGGCATGAAGGGGTTCTTCTCCGGTGAGTCCCTGTTCTTCCTCCACGCGACGGGCGCGGGGCCCGTGCTCCTGAACGCGTTCGGGGCGGTCGAGACGATCGATCTCGACGGCGAGCTCATCGTGGACACCGGGCACCTCGTCGCGTTCACGTCCGGCATCCGCTACGAGGTCACGACGGCGAGTCCGGGCCTCATCGCTTCGTTCCTCTCGGGCGAGGGGTTCGTGCTCCGGGTTTCGGGCCGCGGCCGGCTCTATCTCCAGAGCCGGAACCCGACGGAGTACGGCAGCGCGGTCGGGCGGAACCTCCCGCCGAGGCAGGCGTGACATGAAGCCAGAGATCATCGACGCGCCGAACTTCGCGATGCTCCGCATCACGTTCGAGGCGCCGGGCGAACGGATCGTGGCCGAATCCGGCGCCATGGTCGCGATGAGCGCGGACGTCTCCGTGGAGACGTCCATGCGCGGCGGTCTCCTCGCCGCCGCGAAGCGAAAGATGCTCGGCGGGGAATCCCTGTTCCAGAACACGTTCACTGCCGGAGCTGCCGGCTCGCAGCTCCTCCTCGCGCCGCCGGCGGAAGGGGACCTGAAGAGCCGCACCCTCGCCCCGGGGGAGAGCTTCTACCTCCAGAGCGGCGCGTACCTCGCGGGGATCGGAGACGGCCTCGTGCTGGACACGAAATGGGGCGGGGTCCGGAGCTTCTTCGGCGGGGTCGGCTTCTTCCTCCTGAAGGTGACGGGACCGGGAACGGTCTTCTTCGGGAGCTACGGAGCCATCCACGAGGTCCAGGTCGGCGCCGAGGGGTACACCGCGGACACCGGGCACATCGTCGCGTTCACGGAGGGGCTCTCCTACCGCGTTCGCCCGTTCGGCGGCATGAAGGGGCTGTTCTTCAGCGGAGAGGGCCTCGTCTGCGATTTCTCCGGGAGCGGCACGCTCCTCCTCCAGACGCGGAACCCCGGCAGTCTCGCCGCGTTCCTGCACCCGTTCCGGCCCGTCCAGTCGAGAAGTTCGGACTGAGCCCCAGGCTACGGCGCGCCGCCCTCGACGCCGATGAGCGTCATGTGGGCGAGATCACCGGTCAGCATGATCTGCGAGCGGACGCCGACCGCGATGCTGCCCTTCCTCCCGAACGTGACCTTGAAGGACGGGCCGACGTAAGCGCCCTTCGCGCTCACGCCCGGGACGTCGTATTCGGCGCAGTCGTCGCACTGCACCCCGCGCTTCACGCCACCCGGAGTCGCGAGGTAGCCGACGAAGGCGCCGGGGACGAGAGAGACGCTCTTGCCGGGTCGGAACCGCGTCTGGTACCCGACGTCGAAGTCGAAGTACGTCGCCGCGACGACGGACGAGCGTTCCTCGGGGTTACTGCACCCCACGGGCGTTCCGCCGACGGACTGGCACTCGACGACCAGGTCCTGGAACGATCGCTTGTCGTCGTAGATGAGCCGGCCGAACCCGATCGCGAGCGTCAGCTGATCCCAGAGGGCGAGCCCCGCGGAGAGGCCGATGCCTCCTCCTCCTCCGATCCCACCACGGCTCTCCGCGCTCGGCCTGAACGAGGAGAATCCTCCGGCGAGTCCGATGAAGTAGCTCGGGAGGGTCCCCTTTCGGGGCGTGCCTTCCGGCTCCTCCGGCTCGAGGGGCGCGGGCGGCTGTCCCGCGGGGACCGGCGGTTCCGCTCCCGTCACCACCGCTTCGCTCCGATCGGCTTCCGACGGCGGCGCGCGACCGACCTCGACCACGGGCGGGGGCGCGCCGGCGGCCGGCGGAGGTGGGGGAGCGGCTCGGGGCGCGGGCTCGGCAGGCGTTCCCGTCGAAGGCGCGGGAGTCGTCGTCGGGTCGTCCGCGGCGGCATTCACGGCCGCGAGCGCCGTCGCCGCGCCGAACGCGAGTGCAGCGGAAAGCTCCCGGGGATGGCTCATGCCCGAAGCTTCTTCACGATCTCGCCGACGAGCTTTCCGTCCACCTCGGCGCCCTGGGTCTTCAGCGCCTTCATCGCGATGCCCGTCGCCTGTCCGTCGTTCGCGGCGGCGCGGATCCGTTCGAGCTCCGGCGCGAGCGCCGCGCGGAGACCCGCTTCGTCGAGCTTCTGCGGGAGCAGGGCCTCGAGGATCGCGATCTCTTCACCGAGGGTCTTCTTCTGCGCAGGGTCCGTCGCGGCTTCGAGCGTCTCCCGGTTCGACTTCACGAGCTTCTTCACGATCGCCTGCGACTCCTCGTCCGTCAGCGAACCCTTGCGGGCTTCCACGGTCTGGATCTCGCCGAGCGCGACCCGGAGAATTTCCTTCTCCAGAGATCGCCCGGCCTTCAGTGCCGCGAGCATCTGCGTCTTGATCCGTTCGGCCAGCATGTGCGGGAGCCTACACGCTCGCCGTCCGGGCGGCACGTGCCGTCACCCGCGCCGCCGCTCGGGGGACGTCCCTATGGGCAGCCGATGACGCCGCCGTTCAACGACGGACACAGCACGCCGCACTTCTGGCTCGTGCAGCATTCGAGCGAGTTGAACTCGGAGGCTGCCTGCTGACTCGCCGTGAGGCAGAGCGCGCACTGGGGCGGAAAGACGCAGGTCGTGATGCAGGTCCCCATGGCCCAGCACTCCGCGTCCGCCTGACAGACCCGGGCCTCGGCCTGACAGTTCGCCGTCGCGCAGTCGGCACACTGCGCGGAGATCACGCCGCCGTGCGGAAACACGACGGGTGCGCCGCCGCTTCCGGTCGCCGCTTCTCCCCCGACGCCGGCGTCGGCCGCGGCGCTCCCCGCCGAGCCGCCTCCCGAGGCCGCTCCACCGGCGTTCGCGCCACCCGAAGGCGAAGGCGTTCCGCCGCTGCCGTCCGGTGTCGCGCCTCCCGCGTTCGCGCCGCTGGTCCCGGAGGGAGCGCCTCCCGCGCTCGCGTCGCCATTCCCGGAGGACGCTCCTCCGGACGCTGTCCCGCCCTGCGACGGACCGCTGAACGAGAGCCCTCCCGAGTCCGACGAGCCACACGCCGCTCCGAGGCTCCCGAGAGCCACGACGAGCATGAAGCGGACGATCGACATCGTCCCGAGCCTAGCACGACCCCGCGCCCCGACCGGTCTGGTTGACGGGCCGCCTCCGCCCGGCATGATGGCCGCCGTTTCCTCCATGCCTCTGTCCCGCCCGCGTGAGCCCGGAGCGCCGTCCGTTCTCCGGGCGGATGGGCGTCGCGCCCGGCTCCTCTGGTTCGGTGCAGCGTTCGTCCTCTTCGCGGCTCTGACGGCCTACACGTTCCGCGCACTCGCCGGAGAGTCCCTCTCTCGGACGACCGTGCTCGCTCCGGACGCCCCGGACGGCCGCGAGCTCCGCGCCTGGGATCAGCGCTACGCCGTCTGGGCGATCGTCCAGAACGCGCGCGCATTCGCCTCCCTGTCGTCGCCGTTCGACGCGAACCAGTGCTTTCCCGCGCACCACGCCCTCGCGCTCGGGCACGGCGTGTTCGCGCTCGGGGCCCTGGCGGTCCCGGTGCTGCCGTTCACGTCGGATCCCGTCGCCGTGTACGACGTCGTGCTCGTCCTCGTCGCGCTCCTCGCGCCGCTCGCGATGTACGCGCTCGTGACCGACCTCACCGGGCTGCCGCTCGCCGGCATCGTGTCCGGTCTCGTGTACGGCTTCCACGCGATGAAGGTCGGTGATCCGGACCACGTGTTCCTCACGGATACGGCGTGGTTCGTCCTCGCGCTGCTGTTCCTCCGTCGAGCGTTCCTCGCGCCCGGCCGCCTCGCGCCGGCCGTCGCCTTCGCGCTCGCGACGACCGCGGAGCTCGCGGCGGGGGTCTATCCGGCGGCAGCCAGCCTGTTCGTGGGCCTCTTCTTCCTCGCCGCGCTCGTCGTCGAGCACGGGTGGGACACGCGCCTGGTGCGACCGGCGCTCGTCGCCGGAGCGATCGTCTTCCTCGGCGCCCTCGCGCTGTACCTCCCGTATTTCGAGCTCGCGCGGAGAGGCGTCCTCGTCGCGCGGGGCCGCGTGTTCGTGCCGTTCCGGGCCTTGCTCCCGGGGGGACCGGCGTTCGTCGGCGCCGTCCCGGTGCTGCTCGCGCTCGCCGGCGTCTTCACGCGGCGGGCAGGGGAGCGTCCGCTCGCTCGCGCGTGGCCGCTTCGAGCGGCGCTCGCGATGGGCGCACTCGTGTCCACGTTCCTCGCCACCGGCGGCGTGGTCTTCCCTCCGGACGCCGCCGTGAAGCTCTCGGACGGGTCGGGGAGGGCGTTCTCGATCCCGCTCCGTCCGTCGCGGCTCTACGAGCTCGTGTCGAGCCTCCTTCCGGGTCTGAACGTCGGGCGAGGTCCGGCGTACGCCTACGGCGCGGTCCTCGTCTGCGTGGCGGTGCTCGCCGGGTTCGGCTGCCGCGTGGTCGTGGACGCGGCGATCCGGCGCGCCGGACCCCGCGCGTGGGGAGGCCCGCTCGTCGCGCTCGTCGTCCTCGGAGCGACGCTCGTCACGGCCGTGCTCGGCGTGCCGCGGCTCGCGCCGTTCCAGATCCGGCCGAAGGACTCGGAGATCGCGCTGTTCGAGAAGCTGTCCGCGCTCGGTTCGCGCGGCCCGGTGCTCGAGCTGCCGATCCCCGCCGGTCTCGCCGCGGGACGCATGGCGAGCGAGTCCTTGCTCCTCTCCGCTTACCACCGGCGGCGGACTTCCCGGTGCTTCGCGTCCTTCGTGGAGTCCGCGCTTCCGGGAGACGTGGCCTCCGCGATCTCGGAGCTCCCCGCCGACACCGCGGTCGCGACGCTCGCCCAGGTGGGCTTCTCCACGATCCTCGTCCGCCGCCTCGAAGATCCGATCACCGCCGCTCGCCTCGGAGCCGCCGTGCGGCCCGGCGGCGCCGTCGTTCGCCTGCTCGCGACGCCGGAAATCGACGTGTTTGCCATTCGATGACGGGCGCCGGCTCGGCCGGGTGTATCCTGCCGTCGTGGCTCTCGAATCGCCGCGCGGGGTCCTGTCCGCTGCCCTGCTCGTCGCGACGTTCCTGGCCTCGCCGCCGGCGAGCGCGCATCTCGCGCTCACCTATCCGCCGTCGCGCTACGGCAAGGACGTCCTGAAGGCAGGGCCGTGCGGGAAGACCGGCGGAACCCGGTCGGCGAACGTCACCGTGCTCCGGCCCGGCGCGGTGCTGACGGTGGAGTGGGACGAGTACGTGAACCACCCCGGACATTTCCGCATCTCGTTCGACGACGACGGTGACGATGCGTTCCAGAACCCGGTGTGCAAGTCCGGCTGCACCACGACGAGCCCGGTGTTCGAGTTCGGCGGCGATCCGAGCATCCTGAAAGACGACATCCCCGACACGCCTCAGGGCGGCGTGAGCCAGGTCGACGTCACCTTGCCCGACATCGAGTGCGACAACTGCACCCTGCAGGCGATCCAGGTCATGTACGACAAGCCACCGTACGTGGCGCCCGGGAACGACATTTACTATCAGTGCGCGGACCTGGTGCTCTCCCGCACGCTGCCGCTCAGCGACGGTGGAGTGGAGGCAGCGAGCTCGGCTTCGACGGATCCGGGCGGATGCTCCGTCTCGGTCGGACGCTCCGCCGGGAAAATGCCGCTCGTGCTCTCCGCCGTGGCGGCTCTACTCGCGCGTCGGCGTCGTCGCTCCCGGCGCTGACGCTTCGAGTCGCGGAACGTCGTTTTCTTCGTTCTGCGGGGCTGCTACCGGTCGAATCCTCGAGAAGAGAGGACATCGACATGCGTCTTTCTGCTGGAAGCTTCATCGGCATGGTGTGCTCGTTCGCGATCGCTCCCGGGCTCGTCGGGTGCTCCGAGGAGAAGAAGCCCGAGGCCGCCGCGAGCGCCGCTCCCGCGCCGACGCCGCCGCCGGCCCCCGCGCCGACCCCGGAGCCTCCGAAGGAGGAGAAGCCCTCGCGGCCGGAGAAGATCGACGTCGAGGTCACCGCCGAGCGGCGGGAAAAGATCGAGAAGGCCGTGCCTGAAGCGAAGGGTTTCCTCCTCGCTTCTTCGCTCGAGGAGAAGCTGAAGTCGAACAAGACGCTGAAGGACAAGGACCCCGCGGTGAAGGCGTTCGACAAGCTCGCGCAGGGGAAGTGGGTCCTCTTCGCGGGTCCGATCTCGAACCCGACGCCGACGGGCTTCGAGCTCGGAATCACGTACACCCCGCAGATCAAGGGCGACGTCATGGGGATGAGCCGGCAGTGGTTTCCGGTCTCCTTCTCCGACGTCTCCGGCTACGACGGAAGCGCCCTCAAGGCGGGGCAGACGGTCGTCGTCCTCGCGAAGTACGCCGGCAAGCAGAAGGGCGGGCCCGGCAAGGAGCTCGTCGCCGAGAAGCTCTGGTGAGCGCGGATTCGCGCGTCGCGTGTGGCTAGATCCGGTTCGCGTCCAGGACGTGCCGGGGCGGCCTGTGCACGTCCCACACGATCCCGACGAGCGCGAGCGCGCGGAGCACGAGATACGTCGCGTCGAACTCCCACCAGTAGAAGCCCTGGTTCGCGGAGCGCTGGTAGTAGTGGTGATTGTTGTGGAACCCCTCGCCCATGGTGACGAGGGCGAGGAAGTAGTTGTTCCGGCTCTCGTCCGTCGTGCGGTAGCGCCGGCCGCCGAACACGTGCGAGAGCGAGTTGATCGTGAAGGTGCCGTGCCAGAGGAGCACCGTGGACACGAGGAGCCCCCAGCCGAGCGCCCACGTTCCCCCGAGGAGGTAGAGGACGACGCCGTAGACGATCGGCGGGACGAGATGGAACCGGTTCAGGAACACGAGCTCCGGGTACTTCGCGAGGTCGCGCACGCGAGAGCCCTCCGTCTCCTGGTACTGACGGGAGAGGATCCACCCCACGTGGCTCCAGACGAAGCCGTCCAGCTTCGCGGAGTGGACGTCTCCCGGGAGGTCCGAGTTCTTGTGATGGAGCCGGTGGTGCGACGCCCACCAGAGCACGCCCTTCTGCACCGACGTCATCGCGAGGAACGCGAGCACGAACTGGAACGCACGGCTCGTCTTGAAGGAGCGGTGCGAGAAGTAGCGGTGATAGCCGCCCGTCACCCCGAACATCCGGAGGTAGTAGAGAGCGACGGCGAGCCCGAGGCCGCTCAGGGAGAAGCCCGCGACGAGGACGTACGCGACGGCGAGCACGTGGAACGCGAGGAACGGAGCCGCTCCGACCCAGTCCGTACGGCGCAGTGCGGCATCCGCCCGTGTCTCGGGTTCGGCGGAGGGAGCCGTGGAGAGGAGCGCCTGGATCGTCGCGTCGGGAGTCGTGCTGGACACGCGTCGGAAGGTATCGCGCCGCCCGTCACGGTTCGGTCACGGGTCGCACAGAGGTAGGTCCCGGATGCGTCCCGGATCTCTACCTACCTACGGCGGCTCGCCGCAGCCTGCCGGGAGGCCGATGCTCACGTCCGGGCCGCTCGAGCAGATGTCCTCGGGCGCGTGGTCGTAGTGCGCGGAGATGAACGCGGAGAAGGCCGCCGGATCGAAGCAGTCCGCCTTCAGCGTGTAGCCCCAGGCGCTCGCGGCGAACGCGACGTCGAGCTTCGGATCCGGCGTGAGGACGAAGCGCAGGCGGACCCCTGCCGTCTGGATGCACGTCGTGTCGTCGGGGATCGCCGCGATGGTCTGCCGCGCCAGCGCAACCTCTGCGTCGCAACCCGACGGGCAGTTGTACGTGATCACGACGGCGCCGTGTTCGAGGTCGTGGACCCAGAAGCCTCTCGGGATCGGCGTCGTGTATTCCTGGTATGCCGCCCAGGTCGGATAGTGGCTTCCGGAGGACGGCGGGTTCGTGTCCCAGGTCACGTACGAGCACGGGTCGACGTGAAACCCCGGCGCGAGCGTCTCGGCGCGCTCGACGGCGTGACACGCCGCTCCGTCCCGCCGGGGAACGTTCGAGTCCTCGCGGGGGAGCGCGGCATCTCGTGGAAGTCCGGCCTCGGGCGACCCCGCGTCGGTCGGCGAGGAACCGCCGTCGGAGAGGCCTCCCTCGGGCTCGGGCATCGCACCCCCCGAGCCGCCGTCGCTGCCTCCGTCGCCATGGCCCCCGAGGCCCCCGCTCGCGGCACCCGCCGCGCCCGCCGTTCCTCCGCGGGAAGGGGAGCCACCCGTCCCGGCTGGCGCGGCTCCGCCCGCGCCGCTCACGGAGTGGGTCTCGCCACCACAGCCGACCAGGATCCAGCTCGCGAGCGCGAGCAAGCAAGAAGAGCGCATGAGCGCGGAGTCTTGCACGCGGCGGAGTGCCCGAGGGACGTTTACTTCGGAGGGGTCGGCGGGCGGTGATCCGCCTGGCACTTCGCGACGCAGCTCGAGAGCTCGTTCCGGCAGGTGTCCTGGCAAGGCCCTTCGCCGGCGCACCGCTCCATGCAGTCCGTGAACGCTGCCTGACACGCCGAGTCGCACTCCTGGACGTCCAGTCGCACGCCGATCCCGAGCGTCGATAGCAGGAGCAGTCCGAGGCCGCGGAGCACCGAACTCGGAACGGCCGCTTCGGCGGGAGATTCAGACCGTGCCACCGCCTTCCCGAGCCCCGCCGTCGATTTTCGCTCCAGGGCGGACCGCCCCTGCCGTTCCGGGGAGCATGGTCGGGAAGGTCGGCCTTTCCAGCGCGGCTGAATACGCCGTTTCGGGACTCCGGGACGCGAGCGACCGCGCCGACCGCGCGGCAGAGGACGTCGCGACCGCCGGGTTCGCCGCCGACACCGTGACCGTCTCGGACGCCGCGCGTGCGGGCGCGGGCGCGGACGACGTCCGGGGACTCGTCGATCTCCGGATGGCTCGCTACCAGTTCGCGGCCCAGGTCGCCGTCCTCCGCACCGTGGACGAGATGTCCGAGGACGCGCTCTCGATCGTGCGCCGCAGGGGCTGAGACGGACCCGGGGCTCTCGTTTTTCGGGACGGTTTCGTCGCGGAAGAGGCGCGTGAAGACGGCGCTACGAAGTTGAACGCGGGCCGCTGCCGGCCTATTTCGGGCGCATGGAAAGTCTCCGCCTCACGACCACGCTCCCTGTCACCCCCGACCGCGTCTATGCCGCGTGGGCGTCGGCCGACGAGCACTCACGGATGACGGGGAGCCCCGCGACCGGAGAGGCGAAGAAGGACGCGCGGTTCACCGCGTGGGACGGCTACATCACGGGCACGTTCGTCCTCCTGGATCCTCCGCGACGCATCGTGCAGATGTGGCGCACCCAGGAGTTTCCGAGCTCGAACCCCGATTCCAAGCTGGAGATTCGCTTCGCCCGCGCTCCGCGAGGTTGCCGCCTGATGCTGCTCCAGAGCGGCATCCCGGACGGGCAGGCCGAGCAATACGCGGAGGCGTGGGAGCAGTTCTACTTCGAGCCCATGAATGCCTATTTCGCGTCGCTCCCGAAGGCGAAGCGCACCGAGCCCGGGAAGAAGGGGGAGAAGAAGGCGCCCCGCAAGAAGGCGGTCGTGAAGAAGAAGAGCGCGCCCGCGAAGAGGACCGCGTCGAAGAAGAGCGCGCCCGCGAAGAGGACCGCGTCGAAGAAGAAACCCGCGCCGCGGTCGAAGAAGAAGGCGGCGAAGAAGAGGCGCTGAGCCCGCCGCTCAGCGCACCGCCTGGAGCGTGACGGGGAGAGTGACCATGGACGCCGTGGTCGCCGGCGTCCCGCCGCCGAAGAAGTACGCCTGGTGGTTCTTCACGGCGGAAGGATTCACCCATTCCATTCCGACGGCGAGATCCGGGAGCTTGTCCCCGTTCACGTCCCCGATGGCGGAGTAGGCCGTCACCGTGCTGCTCTGCACCGTGAAGCCGCCCGGCGGCGGCACGTTCAGCGACGTCAGCGTGCCGGATGGGCCGCCCGTCACGATCGCGAACTGGCTCGGGGTCGTCGAGTAGGCGTAGTCGGCGTAGCCGTCGCCGTTGAAGTCCCCGAGCCCGAGCTCGAGGGCGCTGCCGTCGGCGGCTCCGCCGCTGATGCCGTTCAGGGGCGTGCTCGTTCCGGAGGACGCGAGACCCGCTCCGGAGCCCTTGTAGAGCGTCAGGGAATTGGACGTCAGGACCGCGACGTCGTCGTAGCCGTCACCGTCCACGTCGCCGACGCAGGACGCCGACAGGCCGTGGCCGACGACGTTCGCGATCGGGACGTCCTGATTCGTTCCCCCGGTCGGGCCGAAGAACGTCGTGATCGACCCCGTCGTCGTGGGGCCGACGTTCGTGACGACCAGGTCCGTGCGGGCGTCTCCGTTCACGTCGCAGGTCGTGACGCCGCCGCCGACGTGGAGGATGCTCGCTCCGAGCACCGTCGGGGTGGAAACGATTCCGCCCGAGCTCCCGTGGAGCGTCGTCAGTTCCAGGAACAGGTTGCCGTTCCCGTCGTCCTTCCCTTGCACGAAGACGAGGTCCCCGTAGCCGTCCGCGTCGACGTCGCCGGCGGCGAAGGCGAAGTGTCCGCCGAATCCGTTCACCTGCTGGGAGGGCGCGAGAGGAAGACCCGTCGCCGAGCCGCGGAAGATCTGCGGACCTGCGCCGCCGATCGAGGCGAAATCCACGTACCCGTCCCCGTCGAAATCCGAGACGGGAAGGCTCGCGCCGGGAGCTCCGAAGTCCGTCGAGATCGTGATCGGCGTCGCGGTCGGGCCGCCCGCCGTACCCCGGTAGACCCGCGTCGCGGCGCCCGTGCCCGTGTTCACGACGGCGACGACGTCCGCGAAGCCGTCCGCGTCGAAGTCCGGCACGGCGCCCCACGGCGCGAAGAGCGCGGCGTCGTGAGCGCCGCCGATGGTCATCTCCCAGGACGGGCCGTAGTCGGGCGTGCCCGCGTCCGCTCCGGCGCTCGCGACGCGGAAGAAGACGGGGCCCATCGGGAGCGCGCTTCCGACCTGGAACGTCGCGCCGCTCGAGTCTCCCTCCTCCAGCACGGTCGTGCAGTCGTGATCGGCGCAGAGCTGGACGTGCGCCGAGGCGATGCCCGCGGGGAGGGCGAACCGGACGACGGGCTTCCGCGTGTTGGAGATCGACCCCGAGAGCGGGGAGAGGAGTCGCGGGATCGGGAGCTTGCACTCGCCCCGCTTCGGCACGAGCGGCGCCGTGCACGCGACGTCGCACGTGCCGCCGGTGCAGGCGAGGCTCCCGTTGCAGGCGCTCCCGCAGCACGGATCGCCCAGGTTACCGCACGCGACGCACGAATTCTGGTTGCAGGTGTTCCCGGCGTTGCAGACGTCGTTCGTGCAGCAGAGGTCGCCGACCCCGCCGCAAGCTCGGCAGAAGTTCTGGTAGCAGACGCTCGCTGCGTCGTTGCAGGTCAGGCCGCAACACGGCTGCCCCGTCGATCCGCAGCCCGGGTCGAAGTTGCCACCGGCTCCGAACTGGCCGCCGGGGCCCGGGCCGCTCCCCGCCTTGCCGTCGAAGCCGCCCGCGCCGGTGAAGCCGCCGCTCCCGAGCGGAACGCCGGCGTCGAACCCGTGCGCCGCGCCGCCTTCACCGCCGCCGCTCCGGCCACCGGTCCCCGTGGTGGCCCCGCCGTCGGTGCCGCCGTGCGCGTTCACGAGGTCGCCGTCCTGCCCGACGTCGGACGGCGACGCGCAGGCGTGACTCGTCGTGCACACGAGCCCCGTGAGGCAGTCCCGATCGGCCTGACACTGGTTCCTGCACTCGCCGTCGGTCGCGCAGAAGAGGCCCGGGTCGCAGTCGGACGTGAACGTGCACTTGCCCTCGCTCGAGAAGCGGCACACGTTCTGACCACCCGTCTGGACGCAGAGCTCGTCCCTCGCGCAATCCTCGTTCGCGTTGCACTGCACGTGACAGCGGCCGGCCGTGCACACGTAGGGGGACGCGCAGTCGCTGTTCAGGTTGCACGCGCCCGCGACGCCGGCCTTGGCGCCGCTGGTCGTCGAGCCGCACGCGGCCGGGCCGAGGCCCGCGGCGAGCGCGACGAGGACCAGTGCGGCCCGGCCGGGTACGAAGCGTCTTTCGGGTGCAGGGATGAAGTGAGCGGCGCGCATTCGGGAAAGCTCCTCGTTTAAACCGGGAAGCCTATCATCCCCATCCTCACCTCGACCAGAGCGCTTCTCGGAGCCCGGACGCTCGCTCCACCGTCCGTGAGAGCGTCTCCCGGAGGACGGCCTCGGGCGCGAAGATGTCCACCCGGGCTTCCGCCCGGCTCACGGCCGTGTAGACGAGCTCTCGCGTCAGGAGCGGGGAGAGTTCCTCGGGAAGGAGCAGCACCACGTGCTCCATCTGCGAGCCCTGGCTCTTGTGTACGGTCATCGCGTACACGGTCTCGTGGGCGGGCAGGCGAGTCGGCGGGAGCGTCCGCAGGGGCCCCGCGTCCGTTCCGGGGAAGTGGGCTGCCACGGCGCCGTCCTCGGGGCCCCTCGCGAGCACGCCGAGGTCGCCGTTCCAGAGCTCGAGCTGGTAGTCGTTCGCGGTGATCATCACCGGGCGGCCGTCGTACCAGGGCGACGATCGGTCGCGGCGGTCCCGCGCCTCGAGATGCCGCTCGACGAACGCGTTCACCGCCTCGACGCCGAACGGCCCCTTCCGGTGAGCACACAGGATCCGGAAGCGGCCGAGCTCGGCCAGACGCTCGGCGGGCGAGCCCCGGACGAGCCCGGAATAGGCCGGGCCGACGAAGCTCCCGAGCATGGGTTCGAGCCGCCTCGCGGAGTCGAGCGGGTGGATCCGCGCGGCGCCGCCGGGGTTCTGGAGGACGGCGAGCGCGCCGTCCGCGTCTCCGTCGCGGATCGCGCGGGAGAGCCGTCCGACGTCGCTCTCGTCTCCGAATCGTCTCGACCGCGTGAAGTGCACGAGCCGATCGGCGATGGCCGGAACCGCGCTCGGCGCGACGGGAAGTTCGTCTCCCGTGGCGCCGCGTACGGCCTTCGCGAAGGCGGGCGAGTAGCCGGGGTGCGCGCCGTCGCCGTACATGTCGCCGAGGATCGCGCCGGCCTCGACGGAGGAGAGCTGGTCGCGGTCCCCGAGCAGGACGAGCCGCGCGTCCTCGGGGACGGCGAGGACGAGCTTCGCCATCAGCGCGACGTCGATCATCGACGCTTCGTCCACGAGCACGACGTCGGCGGGGAGCGGGTTGTCGCGGTGGTGCCGGTACGTGGTCGGCGTCCGGGGCTGGTAGCCGAGCGCGCGGTGGATGGTCGCCGCTTTTCGGGGCACCGAGTCCCGGATCGGGGCGTCGCACGGGAGGTCCCGGACGCTCTTTTCGATGGATTCCCCGACGCGCTGCGCGGCCTTCCCCGTGGGCGCGAGCAGGAGGATGCGGAGCGGGGGCTTGCCGAGCGCGCGCGCCTGCATCAGGAGGAGCGCGAGGATGCGGCTCACCGTGTACGTCTTCCCGGTGCCGGGGCCACCGGACACGACCGCGATCCGCGACATCGCGGCGACGAGGGCGGCGCGGCGTTGCTCGTCGTTCGAGGCGCCCTCCCCGCCGAAGAGCAGATCCAGCCCCGAACGAAGCGCGGGGCCGTCCACGCGTTCGGTCACGGCGGCGCGCGCCCGCAGGGCCTCGACGAGGGCTCGCTCGTAGCGCGCGTACCGGTAGAGATAGAGCTTGCCGCTCGGGGCGAGCACGAGCGGCCGAGGAGCGTCGTCGTCCGGGGAGGACGCGACGAGCGGGCTCGACCGGAGCGCGTCGCGGAGCACCGACGCCGGCGGGATCACGGCGACGGGCGCCGGTTCGTCGTCCTCGGCGAGGAGCGGTTTTCCGCCGAGCACCTCGAGGTCCGCGCAGACGTGACCGCGCTGCACCGCGCGGCTCGCGAGGGCCGCCGCGAGCAGCACCTCCGGCGGGGAGGACGGCGCGAGACGGCCGAGGAGCGCCGCGAAATGGCCGTCGATCGGCGAGAGCACGCCGCGCCGCACGAGCTCCGCGACCGACGGGGTCATCGGGTGGCTCCCGTCGCGTCACCCAGCACGCGCGAGAGGGCTTCCACGCGAGCGAGGGGCGGCTTCTCGAAATGGACGCCGTAGGCGGGCCCCGTCTCGGGCGTCATCCCCTTCACGAACAGGTAGAGCGCTCCGCCGAAGTATGCGTCGTAGGAGTACGCGGGTAGCCGCCTGCCGAGGTAGCGGTGCACGGCGAGCGTGTAGAGGTGGTACTGGAGGTAGTAGTGCCCGTGGGCCATCGCTTCACGGAGCGCCGGTCCGTCGTAGCTCTCCACGTCGTCTCCCAGGCGATTCGTCTTGTAGTCGACGACGTAGAAGCGCCCCCCGTGCTCGAAGACGAGGTCGATGTAGCCCTTCAGGAAGCCCTCGACCGGCAGGAAGGCGAGGTGCCCGAGCGCCTTCTCGTAGTCTTCCGCGCCGGGGATCGGGTGGGCCGCGAACGCCGCCGCGAGACGCGCCGGGGTGAGCACGTCCTGGTCGCCGGCGGCGACCGGGAGGTGGAACTCGAGCTCGTCGAGCCGTCGAGTCCGGGGAAGGTCGGACAGCCGAGGCGCACCGTCGCCCGGGAGGAGCCGCGTCCCGAGCACGTCTCGCACGGAGCGGCGGAGCATGTCTCCGTACCGTTCGCCGTCGTAGCCCGCCGCCCGGAGCGCGTCGTTCACGAGCGCGTCGAGGGCGTCCGGAGTCTGGAAATCCAGGTGCTCCAGGATGGAATGGTAGAGGGTGCCCGCCTTCGCCCCGCGCGGGAACTCGGCGAGCACGCTGGGAGTCCGTTTCGCGGGGACGGCGAGCTCCGTCGCGGCGCCCTCCGTCCCTTCGTCCAGGTCCCGTCCTTCCGCGGCGTCGATCGAGATCGCTTCACGGCCGGCGGTGAGCCCCGAGAAGCTCGCGACTCCGAAGTGGCGCCCGAACTGTCGCTCGGGTTCCCGATGGCGGAGGGGCCCGCCGCGTTCCTCGGGCGGGTCGATCGGAACGCCCGCGCCGGGCACGAGCTCCCGGAGACCGACGGCGCCGCCCGTCCGGTCCGTGAGCGCGCGGATCGCGTTTCGCGTCGCCTCGTCGTCGAAGGCGGAGAGCCGCCCCCGGTAGTCCCGGATCGACGGGGGCGACGACGCGTCCACCTCGGGCGGGTGGAGGAGCGAGAAGAGCGCGCTCTGGTCCGAATCTTCGACGTTGGCCCAGACGACGCACGTCCGGTGCTTGGCGCGCGTCAGCGCGACGTAGAGGAGACGCGTGTTTTCCGCGAGCGCCTCGAGCTCGGCGCGGTCCTTGTGCTGGAAGTATCTTGCCGAGCCGAGGTCGAGCTTCTGCCTCTCCCCGTCCTCCTCGTCGTGGAACCGGATGAGACGGGAATCGCTCGAGTGGAGGAGCATGCCATCCCAGAGGTAGGGGCAGTAGACGACGGGGTACTCGAGGCCCTTCGACTTGTGGATCGTCGTGAGCTTCACGGCGCGGTCGTCGCTCTCGAGCCGGATCTCCGCAGCCTCGCCCCCGGCGCGCTCCGTGCTCCGCTGCGCGGCGAGGAAGTGGAGGAGCCCTGCCGGGCCGAGGTGCGATTCCTTGGACGCCGTGTGAAGGAGCTCCATCAGGTGGAACAGGTTCGTCATCCGGCGCTCGCCGTCCGGGTAGCGGAGGAGCCGCTCCTGGACGCGCGCCTCCGTCAGGATGGCGTGGAACATCTGCACGAAGCCGCGCTCCGTCCACGCGAGGTTCCACTCCCGGAAGCGGTTCGCCCAGGCGTCCCATGCCGCGGGATCTTCTTCCATCCGCGCGAGCTCGTTCGCGGTGACGCCGAGGAGCTCGGTCGTCAGCGCCTTCCGGAGCTCGTGCGAGTTCGGCTCGACGATGGCGGCGAGGACGCGATGGAGCTCGTCGGCCTCCGGCTTTCCGTAGACGGATTCGTCCCCGAGGACGACCGCCGGGATCCGGAGCGCGCGGAGGGCCTTCTGCACCTCGAAGCACTGGGCGTTGGTGCGAGTCAGCACCGCGATGTCCCCCGGCGTCACGGGGCTACCCGCGACCCTGGCCTTCTCCCGGATCAGCGCGGCGATGTCCGCCGCGACGAGCGTCGGGAGCTCCGTCCTGAGCGTTCCTTTCCCGTGGCGCCCCCGCTCGCTCTCGTAGAACAGGAACTCGAACGGAGCCGGAGAGAAGCCCGGGGGCGCCTCGAAGACGTTCGTCTTCCGATTCGCCGTCACCCGAGGCGAGTCGATGCCTTCGAGAAGGAAGGGCGGGGGCGCGCCCCGCTTCGGCGCGAAGAGGGCGTTCACCGCGGCGACGAGGCCGGGATCGGACCGGTAGCTCACGTCCATCGTGTGGCGGACGTTCTCCGGGCGCGAGACGGCGGCGAGGTAGGCGAAGACGTCCGCGCCGCGGAACGCGTAGATGGCCTGCTTGGGATCTCCGATGAGGAAGAGGGGGTGCTCCGTCCCGCGGTAGATGGTGTCGAAGATCCGGAACTGCACGGGATCGGTGTCCTGGAACTCGTCGATGAGCGCGGCCTTGAAACGGTCGCGCACGGAGCGGACGAGCGCGTCCTTACGTGGCCCCTGGAGCGCGCGGTCCAGGATGAGCAGGAGGTCGTCGAAGGAGAGCGCGTGGGCGCGCTTCTTCAGCTCCGGGAAGCGGGCGCGGGCGTGCGCGACGAAGGCGCGCTCCGTCGCGACGACCGACGGCGAAAGGTGCTTCGACGCGCCGAAATTCTGGAGGATTTCCGCGTGGGCGCGGAAGGGATGATCCGGTGGGTTCTTTCCCCAGTGGTCCTTCGAGAACGCGGCCCTGACCCCGAGCGGGAGCAGGGACCGATCGAAGATCTCCGCCGCGAAGAACTGGTCGAGCGAAGTCGCCCAGGTCTGCGCCGTTCCCTTCTTGAGCGGTCCCTTCTCCCTCGGGTGGCGTTCCATCGTCTCGACGAACGTGCCGCGCGTCGCGCGCCACACGCGTCGAGCGGCCTCCACCGCGCCCTGGAAGGGGTCCTCGTCCGTCTCCGGGAGCACGGGGAGATCCGGGTTCCGGACGACGCGATCGACGAGGTTCCGAGCCGCCGCGACGCCGAACTGGCCGGCGGAGAGCTCGGCGATCGTCTCCTTCGGAAGGTGCGCCACGTGGGCCGCCCAGAAATCGTGCACGACGCGATCGCGGAGCGTCCCGAGGTCCGTCACGAGCTCGGCCTCGAACTCCGAGTCGCTCTCGAACGCGCTCTCCCGGACCATCCGGTGGCAAAAGCCGTGGATGGTCGAGATGGAAGCCTCGTCGACGTCGCGGAGCGCCGCTTCGAGACGCGCGAAGTCCCCCTGCGCGGTGCCGCGACGCCGCTCGGCGTAGGCGTCGAGCTCGGCGTCCCCCGTCTTCCGCCCGGCGATGGCGGCCGAGAACGCCTCCGCCGCGTCGCGGAGCCGCGCCCGGATGCGCGCGCGGAGCTCCGCGGTCGCGGCTTCCGTGAACGTCACGACGAGGAGCTCGCGCACGTCGAGCTTCGACTCCAGGATGAGGCGTACGACGAGCGTCGTTATCGTGTACGTCTTTCCGGTGCCGGCGCTCGCCGTGACGACGTTCGTTCCGGAGAGAGCCACGCCGAACGGTTCGAACCGCGTCTCGGTCACGGGAGGTCCCTCCGCGCCTGGACGAGGGGCACGCAGACCGCCGCGACGATCTGGCGGAAATCCCCCACGGCGGCCGGGACGTCGGAGAAATCCGGGAGGGAGTCCCCGAAGACGCGCGCGACGTGGGGGCCGTTCCCGGCGTCGCGGGCGGCCTGGTGACGGATCCTCGCTCTCTCGAGGGCCGAGTCCGCGCCCTTCGAGAGGCCCTCGGCGTAGGCGAGTCCCGACTCCGCCGTGAACCGGAGCGGCCCGCGGAGCCCTTCCCGGTAGATCCGGACGAGATCGTCGAGGATCGCGGCCGCGTTCTTCGGCGTCGTGAGCCGGAAGCCGACGACGCTCGGTCCGCGCCCCGAGGCGCGTCCCCGGCCGGCGAGCGCCGCCTGGAGTCCCGGGGGCGAGCCCGGGGTCGCCGCGAGGCCGAGCAGTCGGACGAACATCGCGAGCTGATGCTTCGCGCGGACGAGCGAGAACGCGAAGCGCACGGGTCCGTGATCGTGACAGTCCGACACCCGTCCGACCACGCGGACGCCGGAGGGCAGGACAGCGTCGACGGCGAGGGAGCGGCGTTCGCCGACGAGCGCGTCTTCCACCAGCTCGCGGATCCGGTCGACGTCTTCCTTCGCGTCCTCGAACGTCACCGTCCCGAGCTCCGCCGGCGGCAAGATCCCCTGGGCCCGGAGGAGCGGGAGCGCGCGTTCCTCGCCGAGGCCGAGGCGAAGGAGCTCGTCGCCGATCCGGTATCGCTCGAGCGGCGACGGCTCGAGCGGCTCGCGGTCGGGGATCTCGGTCTCGTCCTCGCGGAGATGCAGGCCGAGTCGCGCGCGGAGAAGAGCGGCGATCGGGTCCTCGAAGAACCGGACCAGGTCGTCGAGGGCGATCACGTCTCCCGTCGGCGCCGCGTCCGGCAGGAGCGCCGTGAAGAGCCGAGGCGCGTCCACGCGATCGGGTCCGAGGTGCTCGGCGCCGAGCTTGTACGTCTCGGCGTAGCTGAAGAGCCGCGGGTCCGAGCCGTCGAAGTACCGGCGGGAGAAGCCCTGGAGCGGGTGCCGCACCACGAGCGCCTCCGCCACCTTCGCGCGCCGGTCCGTCTCCGACGAGAACGGCACGGGAGGATCGAAGCGCGCCGCGACGCGATCCACGAGCTCGCTCACGACGACCGAGGGCGGGATCGCGCTTCCGTCCTGGATGCTCTGGCCCGTGTAGAAGATCAGGAGGCGCCGTCTCGCCGCGAGCAGCGCTTCGAGGAAGAGGTGACGGTCGTCCTTCCGCCGGTCGCGATCGCCGGGCTCCGGGGGCCCCTGGCGAAGGAGGTCGAAATCCGGGCTCCGGGAGGCGCGTGGAAACACGCCGTCGTTCATCCCGAGGAGGCACACGACGTCGAACGGGATGGTCCGCATCGGCACCATCGCGCAGAACGTCACCCCGCGGGTGAGGAAGCCGCGCTCGGCGTGGGTGACGTCCAGGCGGAACGAGAGGAGATCCCGGACGACGGAGAGGTCCAGCGTTCCGGAGAAGCCGGCTCGCGCCGCGTCGGCCTCGAGCGAAGCGAGCGCTTCCTGGATCTTCACGTGCTGCCAGGCCGTGGCGCGGTCGGCGTGGACGAGGGCCGCGAGCGTGCGCGCGAGCGCGGGGCGCCAGTCCGCGAGCGGACGCGCGGTCTCGAGGGAGTCGAGCTCCGAGAAGAGCGTCGTCGCGAGCTCCGCGAGCTTGCCGACGAGCGCCGCGCGCTTGCCTTCCACCTCGTCGAACGGGAGCACGCCCTCGAACGTGGCCCGTCCCTCGGTGTTCATCGCGTAGCCGAGGAGCAGGCGATCCAGACCGAAGCGCCACGTGTTCTGGGCGTCCCCGGGTTGCTGATTCTTCTTCCGGTGGTCGGCGTCGACGCCCCACCGGACCCCGCTCTCGACGACCCACTCCGTGAGCTGGTCGACGTCGCTCGGGTCGATTCCGAACCGGAGCGCGACGGCCGAGAGGTTCAGGAGGTCCAGGACCTGGCTCGCGACGAGCCGCTCGTTCACGAGCCCGAGGATGCGAAGGAACGCCTCGATCGCCGGCGCATCCACGCGCACCGAGCGATCGGAGATGCGGTAGGGGATCTGGAGCGCCTTCGGAGCTCGATCGAACACGGCCTCGACGAACGGCGCATATCCGTCCACGTCCGGCATCATCACGACGACGTTCTCGGGCGCGAGCGTCGAGTCCTTCCGCGTGAGGAGCGCGAGGAGCTGATCGTGGAGCACTTCCACCTCGCGCATCGGACCGTGACACGAGTGGATGCCGAGCGTGGTCGCGGACGGATCCAGCACGGCGCGGGTCTCCTTCCGGGGCGGGCCGAGGAAGAGCTCTCGCTGAACCGTACCGAGCGCGCCCGGTGACTTCGGCTCGGCGTGGAGATCTTCCAGGACGAGCTTCACGTCCGCGCGGCGCGCTTCCGTCTCGAGCACGTGCCGGAACTCCGACGACAGGGCTCCGAGCGACGGCACGAGCGGGCTCTCCACGGGCGCGTCCCCGAACAGGGAGAGCTGCTTCTTCGACCACGCGGCAGGCGACGCGGAGAACAGGAAGAGCCGCGTCTCGGCGTGGGGCGAGAGGTGCGCGAGGATGCGGACGAAGAGCGGCGGGAGGGTCGAGATGCCGAAGAGGGCGATCCGCTTCGGAAGGCCGGCGGGGATTGCGCCGTCCCGCAGCGCCTCGACGAAGCTGTCCTCGAGGGCCGCCACGTGCCGTGGATGCGCCTCGTTCCGGAGTGCCCGGAACAGCACGGGCTGCCACGCTTGCGCCGCGGGGACGCCGCCGCTCTCATTTCGTTCCCAGGCGCGAACCAGCTCCGGGCGGTAGAGCACGTACTGGTCGAACTGGAGCGCGATGCGGCGGGCAAGCTGGTAGGCGCGGACCCCGGAGCGATCGTCCCGGAGATAGTGCGCGAGCGACGAGAACTCGGGGCGGGAGAGGAGCCCGGGGAGCGCCGCCAGCACCGCGAACACGAGCTCGTCCGGGCCGAGGGCCGTCTCGGCGCCCGCATCCGCGCCGAGCACCGAGGAGAGCGCCCGCGCGACGAGGTCCCTCGGGTAGACGAAATCGAAGTTGGCGGCGACGCCGTGCGCCTTCGCGAGGGTGTGGCTCAGCCACACGGCCATGCCGCGTCCCTGCACGACGATCGTCTCGGCGTCGAACGGCCCCCCCGCGGGCGTCGCGACGAGATCGGAGAGCGCGGCCGCCAGCGCCTCCGTTCGATTGCTCGTGTGGACCCGAATCTCCCGCGACAAGGACTTCGGTGCGTAGCCCCCGCGGGACGGGTCGTAAAGGGCTCCGCGCTACTCGGATTTCGGCTCGTCGTTCGTCGCCGACGGTGCTGCGGGCGCGGCCGGCGCGGCGGGCTCGGTCGCGAGGATCGCCGGAAGCTGGACGCGCCGGACCCGCTTCTTCCAGAGCCCGCCGGTGGAGAACGCTTGCCACCCGAACCGGAGCCAGCGAAGGACGGCGACGGCGAGCCAGAGCGCCCACGCGAGCATCGCGCCGCGGTAAGCGAGCATCGGCACCGAGATCACGAGGGGCTGCTCCGGGATCCCCGTCGTGCGATCGTCGAACCAGCGGAGCACGCCCGAGTACGAGCCGTTGCCGCGGATCTGCATGTCGGGCTCTCCCATGAGCCCCTGGTGCACGGCGTACACGAGGATCCCGAGCGCGACCGCCGTCCAGGCGACGAGAGCGAGCTGCCGGAGATCGAACCAGACCGGGGAAGCCTCCGGACGCTCCTTCCGGTACCCGAGCGCGACGAGATAGAGGACGACGACGAGCGAGAGCGGCAGCGGCACCTGCGACAGCCCGACGGCGAGGAGCATCCATTCGTGCCGGGCGAGCGGCACCCAGCGGATCGCCCCGAGCCCGTAGGAGACGACGCCGAGGACGAGCAAGAGGCTCCAGAACAGGACGGCGGGCCCGAGGCGCGGGCCGCGCACGAAGAGCACCCACCGCGAGTCCGAGACGTTCACGATCGTCGTGGAGTTCACCGTCTTCGTGCCGAAATCGAAGGCGGGTACGCGGTAGCTCGTGGTCATTCCTTCCGGAAGCCGGAAGCCGACGACGACGTTTTCCGTCCCGGGCGTCACGGAGAGAGTGACGGCATTGCCCTGCTTGCGGAGCGGCTGCGGCGCGCCGTTCACCGTGATGGATTCGAGGTCGGCGCCCGCCGGGAGCCGGACGGTGTGTTCGGCGCCGCGGCTCGAACGGAGCGTGAACGTCACCGTGGCGTCCGTCGCGCGGAGGCCGGGTCGGACCGTGTACTCGCTCGAATCGATCGTGAGCGTCTGGCCCGGGACGCCCGCGGGGCGCACGAGCTCGATGGTCGTCGCCTCGCCCGGCCAGGGCCGCCATTCGGGGATCGTCCCGCCGGCCTCGCCGTGGACGACCGCGATGCCGGAGAGCGTCGCGTGCCAGATCGGGCTGAGATCCAGCCGCCAGACCTCGGCCCACGCCGTCGTCTTCGGCGCGACGAGCTTCACCGGGGACTGCTCGCGGAGCACGGACGTCCACGTCGCCTCGCTCGCCTCGGGCGCCATGTTGACGAGCGCCTTCCCTCCCGCGACGCGAACTCCCGCCGTCGTCACGGACTCCCCGGGAAGGAGCGGCACCTCGAGCACGACCGCGGTCCCTTCCGGCGTCACGCGCTTCACGTGCGTCTCGACCTGCCAGTTCAGGCCGATGTGGAGCGTCCGCTCGACGCGCACGAACGGCGGGAGAGCGGACGCCGAGAGACCGCCCTGACCGGGAGCTTCGTTCTCGACGTGCTTTCGCGTGAGCTGCAGGTGGTCGTCGGCGAGGCCGTCCTCGTGGAGCCCCTCCAGCGTGAACCCGTCGACCCTCGCCTCGACGTAGTGAGGCTTCAGCGGGAGGGCGAGCTGGATGGAGTCGCGGCTCGGAAGGGAGCCCTCGACGACGACGTCGTGGCTGCCCTCGGCGAGCCGGAGCCAGAGCTGCCCGTCCGTCGTGCGGAGCAAGCCCGTCGCCTCCGCGCCGTCGACGAGCACGCGCTCGGGGACCCACTGCGACGCGCCGCCGGGGAGGGGAACCGCGGTCGTCGCGTTCGCCGAGATCTCGAGCCGGGCGCGGAGCGAGTTCCCCTGCGCCTCGAGGAGCATCCGCGAGGCGGCCGCGCACGTGGGAATGCAGTCGGGCTTCTCGAGCAGGCGCTTCTTCAGCTCCTCCAGCACGTCGTTGCTCGGGATGTCGGCGCGTGCCGGAGGAGCCACGCCGAGCGTCAGGAGGACGAGGGTCGCGCCCGCGGCGAGCCCGGGTCCCGCCCGGAAATTCCCGAGCCCACGCGGCAGGAGACGCACGAACACGAGGAGGAGGAGCGCTGCCCGGACGAGCGCGAGCGCGAGGTTCGCCGGCGGCGGCAGGAGGTACAGGTGAAGCCGCTGAGTGCGCTCGACCGGCCCGCTGAAGCGGATGCTCGTCGTGGACCAGTTCCACTTCGGCAGGCCCGGTCCGGTCTGGACCATCGCGTTCGGGTCGTAGACCTCGGCGTTCCATTGGCGGTAGGCCGGTGCGGCGCCGCTCGGCGCCGTCTTGGCGCGCGAGACGTTGCCCAGCGAACCCAGGCTGCCGTCGTCCTTCCGCTTGTCGTCGCCCGTCGCGGGCTCGTCCAGTGCGGCGGCGACCTCGGCGGCTGCCTCTGCCTTCATTGCCGGCATCTGCGCGCGTGCCACGACGTCGGCGCCGCCGCCCATCACGGGTGCCGGCGGCGCCGCGGGCTCCGCGTTCATGGTCAGAAGCTCCGTCCCGTCTCCCTCGGCGAGCGCGGGGTAGATGCCCTCCCGCACGTGCTGCACGATGAACGGGAGCATGACGAGGACGAGCGCGACGAGCACCGCGAGCTGTCCGCCGACGAACCCGCTCCGGACCTTGCCCTCCGGGATGACGCGCGTGAGGGCCACCATGACGAGGACGGCCGCCCAGATCCACTCCGGTGAATCCGACTCCGGGAACACGAGGACGAACGTGAGCCCCGCGATCGCGCCCCAGCCCACGCCGAAGAGCTTCCCGAACGCGAGCGACAGCACGAGCACGAGGAAGATTTCGAGGAGCGTCCAGTGCCGGATCCACGTTCCGGGCACTTCGTCCGCTCCGGCGACGTGAAGGAGCCGGTACCCCGGGGGAAGGTGGAGCGTCTCCGAGACCTCGTGGAAGTCGTGGTCGTATCCCACGGCGGGGATGTCCCGGGCGTCGCCGCCGATGCGGCTGTCCGCCGTGATGCGGACGTTGCCCTGACGGATCTCCACGCCGGCCTTGCCCGCCCTGCCGGCGCCGCGCGTGATGAACTGGTCCTTGCCGTCGATGGCCACGCGGCCGAGCACCGTGGGCTCGTTCATCTCGAGGCGAGTCGCCCGGTGGAACGTGCCGGTGATGCCGTCGTTCGCGGTGAATCCCCCGCCGTCGAAGTCGAGCCAGAGCGAGCGCGTGAGCGAGAGCTGATCGGGCTCGGGTTCGGCGTCCCCGCGACGCTTCTCGACGAGCCGCATCGTCTCTCCCTCGCCGAGGGAGTACGCGGGGAGGGACTTCCATTCGTCGGGGAGGGACGTTTGCTGCGGGTCCACGGCGTGGACGCCCTCGACGGACACGAGGCGGAGCGACGGCCGCGCGTCGAAGACCCACACCTCTTCACCCTCCCGCCAGGGTCCGTCGGGCGCCGGGCGGACGAGCTCGGCCACCGGGCCTTCGCTCCTCGCGCCGACCGTGATCGTCCAGGTGCCCGGCCTCACCTGGACGCGGAGCCGGGTGTCCGGCTCGATGCGCGCCGGGAGCGCGCTCTCTATCGACATCGGCACGAAGCCCGGGAAGAGGCTCTTCCCGAGCACGACCTCGCGGCTCTTCCCCGCGACGTTCAGGAGGATGCGCGTATCGACCCGGACCGGCACCTCGTCGGTGATCTTCCGGTGGACGAGCACCTCGAGCCGGTCGCCCTCCTCGGCGCGCGCGGCCTTCTGCAGAAAGACGCGGCCGCCGTCGTCCCGGCGCGGCTCCGGAACCCTCACGCCGGAGAGCGATAGCGAGACGAGCCCCGTCTCCTGCGGCAGCGCGAGGGAGTCGGGGAGGGAGTCCCAGGCGAACGTCCCGCTCACCGTGTGATCGCCCGGAGGGAGTCTCACGCTCGGCCTTCCGTCGTGGGGCACGACCACGAGCTTCTTCCCCGTCGAACGGACGTCTTGCGGATACTGCGTGTCGTCGCCGGGGAGCGGGACCCAGGTCGTCGTGTCGAGGTGAAATCGCTGCTCGAAGCGACCGCCCTTCTCGTCGAGGTCGAGCGCGAGCCGCGACGGCCACACGCACCGGATCAGCTCCGGCGAGCCCTGGAACGTCGGGCAGCGGGCATCGCCCGTGTCCGCGAGCACCCAGTCCGTCCACGGGGCGAGCGGCGGAGGAACGTGGGCCGGATCGAGCGGTTCGGCTCCGGCGCGCCGGGCGAGCACCACGACCACGAGCCAGAGGAGCGCGAACGGGAGGCGCCGGATCATCCCACCGAGGCTACCCGAGTGGCGTGCGTCGAGCGACGGTGGCCGCAACTCGACGCCGCCCCGGGACGATGAGGGGCTCATGAACCCTGAAACCCGTTCGAGAGTCGTCTACTTGGGTGTGCTCACGGCCGTCGCGTCGGGTCTGGTCGCCGGGCCGGCGCGCGCTGCGCCGTCGGTCCCGTCGCCTGCGTCGGCGCCGTCGCCGTCGACGCTGATCGTCGGAGCGAGTCCACGGTGCCGCGTCCAGCTGACGCAGGTGAGCTACGATGACCCCGGCGCGGACGACGCCGAATTCCTCGAGCTCCACGTGGAGGTAGCCGCGGGGTGGGCCCCGAACGCTCCTCCTGCGCCCTCTCCGCCGCTTCCCTCCTGTGGGCCGCCTCCCGCGGACGCCGGAGCATCGGACTCTTCGGACGGCGGGGACGCGGGCGCCGGCGCGCTCACCCTCGGGGCCTGCGGGCTCGCCACGGTGGAGCTCGTGAACGGCGGCGGCGGCGCGTGCGAAACGTACCGGAGTCTCCCCGTGGCGAACATCGTCGTCCCTCCGGACGGCTACGTCGTCTTCTGCGCGACGGACGCGACGCTCGGCGCCTCCTGCGACGTCACCGCCGCGGGGCGCTCCGCGCTTCGGAACGGCTGGCTCCAGAACGGCCCGACCGACGGGCTCCGGTTCGTCGGCACGGCAGGAGAGACCACGCTGGAGGTCGCGTACGAGGGAGCGCCGGCGTGCTTCGGTCCCGGCGCCGTTCCTCTCCTCGGCGAGACCGGGGCGCTCCCTGGCGCTTCCCCGGAAACGGATGACGTGAACGTCGCGTGCGGGCGCGCGTTCCGGTTCTTCCCGCCCGCGGACAGTCCGCTTCGCGCGCCCGCCCCGTGTCCGACCGGAGTCACGGACGGCGGAAGGACGGACGGCGGAGGCCCTCTCCCCGGCACCGGTGGAAGCGCCGCGGTCCCGGAGCGCGCTCCGACGCCGTCGTCGTACTACGGCGGCTCGCCCCGGGACGCGGGGTTCTCCGCACTACCGGAGGCGCACGGCGTCGCGCCGCGGCCCCCCGGCTGCGACGTCGGGGTCGGCGCTCCGCCGTCGGCGCTCCTCGGAGCGCCCTGGGCGATCTTCGCCGCGCTCCGCGTCGCGAGACGACGCCGGCGCAGATAGAAGCTCTCAGGCGACCGCGACGCCCGTGGGCGGCTCGCTCGCCGCGGCCGGCTCCTCGAGCTGATTTCGCTTCTCGGAGCGGCTCTTCGCGTCCTCGTTCACCTTGACGCTCACGATGCGAGAGACGCCCGGCTCGCCCATCGTCACGCCGTAGAGCACGTCCACGCTCTGCATGGTGCTCTTGATGTGCGTGATGAGGATGAACTGCGACCGATCCGTCATGCTGCGGATCGCCTCGTTGTAGCGGCGCACGTTCGCTTCATCGAGCGGGGCGTCGACCTCGTCCAGGACGCAGAACGGGGACGGGCGGTGGCGGAAGATCGCGAAGATGAGCGCCGTCGCGGTGAGGGCCTTCTCGCCACCGCTCATGAGCTCGATGTTCCCGAGGCGCTTGCCGGGCGGCTGCGCGACGATGTCCACGCCGGTTTCCAGCAGGTCCTCGGGGTTCGTGAGCAGGAGCTCGGCGCGGCCTCCGCGGAACATCTCCTGGAACGTCTTCCGGAAGAGCTCGTTCACGGCGTCGAAGGTCTCGCGGAACCGCCGCTTGGACTCGCGGTTCATGTGCTTGATCGCGCGCTCGAGGTCGACGAGGGCCTTCTCGATGTCTTCCTTCTGCTGGGAGAGCTCGACGTAGCGCTTTTCCGCGTCTTCGTACTCGCTCTTCGCATCCAGGTTCACCGGGCCCATGCGCTCGATGAGCTTAGTGAGCTCGTCCACGCGACGGCGGTGCTCGGCGTCGGGAGCCGGACGCGCGTGGTATTTTCCGACCACGCGGTGAAGATCCAGGCCGCGGAACTTCTCCTTCACGCTGGAGAGCAGGTGGTCCCGCTCGATCTCGAGCTTCTGGAGCTTGAGCTCGTGCCCGCGCGCCGTCTCTTCCAGGGTTCCGAGATCGGCGCGAAGCGTCCGGAGGGAGGATTCCTTCTCGCCGAGCGAGAACCGGATCTCTTCGAGCAGGCGCCGGACTTCGTCGTGCTCGCGGTGGGCTTCCCTCGCGACGGACTCCGCCTCGAAGCGACGCTCCCTGGCGGTGACCATGCGCGCCGCCGTCTCGCCGAACTGCGCGGCGGCCTCGACGGACTCCTGCTCGAGGCGCTGCACGCGCTGCTCGTGTTCCAGGATGGACGCGGAGAGGCGTTCGAGCGTCGTGCGCGCGCCGTCGACCTGCTCCCGGACCTGCGCGAGCCGGATCTTCCGTTCCGTGACGAGCGAGGCGTGCGCGGCCACGCGCTCCTTCCACGCGGCGGCGCCCTCGGACGCGCGCGTCAGCGCCGACCGGCACTGCTCGAGCTTCGCGCCGAGCTCGTCGAGCTGCCTGCGGGACGTCCCGTCGTCGGCGACGGCGGTCTCCAGCGTCTTCGCGAGCTCCCCGAGCTCGCCCTGGAGCGCGGAGCGACGCTGCGCGCTCTTCGCGATCTCCGCGACGGTGCGGTCCAGGTCCTTCTCCGCGGAGAGGTGCGCGATCTCCGTCTCCACGGCGCCGGCGCGAGCGCGATCGAGCTCCGTCCCGAGCTCCGTCATGCGGGCTCGGATCGCACGGTGCGCTTCGAGGGCCTCGTTCACGCGACGATCGAGGCGTTCCACCTCCTCGGCGAGGAGCCGCATCTCGCGTTTCTGCTCGACCATGGCGGACGCGACGTCGTCGCTCGAGCCGCCGCTGATGAGGCCGTCGGGGCGAACGACGGTGCCGTCGAGCGAGACGGCGGTCGCGCCCGCGAGGGCACGGACCATTGCGAGCGCGTCCTCCGCCGTGCGGCAGAGGACGGCGTCCCCGACGAGAGCCCGGACGAGCGCCTCGTGCTCCGGCGCGTAGCGGACGTGGTCCACCACGTAGCCGAGCGTCCCGCCTTCCGGCAGCGCCGCGCGGCGGGCGCCGGCGACGTACGGCGGCCGCGACGGCGCGATCGTCGCGCGGCCTCGTCCCGACGAACGCAGCGAATCGAGCAGGGAGAGGCCCTGTTCCGGGTCCTGCACGATGACGCACTGGAGGCGATCTCCGAGGAGACCCGCGAGCGCCGCCGTGTGCTCTTCCGCGACCTCCAGGCGATCGGCCACCATGCCGAGCACGGCGCCGTTCCCGGAGGAGAGCAGGGCGCGGACGCCCGTTCCGACGCCGTCCAGCCGGCGATGGAGGTCCTCGAGCGCGCGGAGGCGGTTTCGCTTGAGGCCGAGCTCGTTCTTCGCGGCGTCCACGCGGCGTTCCGTGTCGAGCGACTGCGGGCGGAGGCCCTCGAGCTCCTTCTCTAGGAGCGACAGCTCGGCGGCGCTCAGGCGCTTGCCCTCGGCGCGATCGGCGACGCTCTTCCGGAGCGCGGCCTCGTGCGCGGAGAGGCTCGACACTTCCTCCGTGATCCGCTCGAGCTCGGCCGCGGTGCGGTCGCGTCGGGCGCGAGTCTCCTCGATGCGCTGGACGAGCGCGTCGAGGCGCGCCTTCACGGTGGCCGCTTCCGTCGTCGCGTCCGTCACTTGCTGGCGGAGCGTCGCGGCGAGCTGGTCGGCCGTCGCTTCCTCCGTGCGGAGCGTCTCGAGCGCCGCTTCTTCCGTCGCGGTGTCGGCCTCGCGGGCCTCGGCGTCACCCTCGAGGGACCGGAGGCGCGTCTCGAGATCCGCGCGCTCGGAGGCGAGGGCGGCGAGCCGGAGCGCGAGGTCGTCTTTCTCCGCCGCGGCCGAGGAGAGTCGCTGGTCGAGGTGCGCGAGGTGGTCCTTCGCGCGGGAGTGCTCGGCCTGGAGGGCGCTCACGTCGTTGTCCGCCCGGAAGGCGGCCTGCGCCGCCTGCTCGGAGCGCTCCTCCACCGTTCCGGCTTCCTCGCGTGCCTGGGCGAGGGCGGTCTCGTCCTTCTCCACGCGGCCCCGCGCGTCGGCGGATTGCGCGAGCGCGGCGCCGAGCGCTTCTCGCTCGACCCGCTCCACCACGATGAGCTCGAGGAGGGAGTGGGAGCTCTGGTGGAGCATCAACTCTTCGAGCTCCTCCCGGTACGTGATGAACCGTTCCGCCTTCGCTGCCTGACGGCGGAGGGAGGAACGCGTGCGGTCGATCTCCGCGATGATGTCACTCACGCGGAGGAGGTTCTGCCGCGTCTGGTCCATCTTCCGCTCGGCGTCCCGGCGGTGCTTCTTGTACTTGGTGATGCCGGCGGCCTCTTCGAGGAAGAGGCGTCGATCTTCCGGCCGCGCCGTGACGATCTGCCCGATGCGGCCCTGCTCGACGATGGAGTACGCCTTGGACCCGACGCCGGTGCCGAGGAAGAGATCCTGGACGTCCCTCAGGCGGACCTGCGTGCGGTTGATGAGGTACTCACTGGTTCCATCGCGGAACAACCGGCGCGAGACGGCGATCTCCGCGTACTCGGAGTACTCGGGCGGGAGCGTCGCGGCGTAGCTCTTGTCCGTGTTGTCGAAGGTGATCGTCACCTCGGCGAAGCCGTGCGGGCCGCGCGACTCGGACCCGTTGAAGATGACGTCTTCCATCGCCTTGCCGCGGAGGTGCTTCGGGCTCTGCTCGCCCATGCACCAGCGGATGGAATCGACGATGTTCGACTTGCCGCAGCCGTTCGGTCCCACGATGCCGATGACGTCGTGGTCGAAGTGGATCACCGTGCGGTCCACGAAGGACTTGAATCCGCAGATCTCCAGCTTCTTGATGTGCATCGATGAACGTCCCTACTTAACGGATACGGGCCCTCCGGGCACCCCACGGAGGGCACGGGGAAGGGGAGGACCACACGTCATGTATGGTCACGTCATATCACTCTACCGCCTGGGCAAGTTTTCCACAAGCGGCAATTCCGCGAGATCGCTCGGGGATGGGCGGAGCGACCGTTCTTAGCAGGGAATCGGGCGTTCAGGGGCGGCTCGGCGTGTCCCCGGGTTGACAGTCGGCGGGCGTCTGGCCATTTGGAGGGGTCTGAAGAGCCTCGGAGAGAAGAGCCCAAGATGACGTACGAGTATGCCTGCGCCGCCTGCGGTCACGAGTGGGAAGCCGAGCAGGGGATCCGCGAAGAGCCCCTGAAGAAGTGCCCGAAATGCGGGAAGAATCAAGCCAAGCGCCAGATCTCGAAGGGCGCGGGCTTCATCTTGAAGGGCGGGGGCTGGTACGCCGACGGCTACGGCTCCTCGAAGGGCGGTGGCGGGTCGAGCGGTGGCGACGGCGGCTCGGACTCGTCCTCCAGCTCGAGCTCGTCGTCCTCGTCGAGCTCGTCTTCATCGTCGTCGAGTGCTGCGTCGTCCGAGACGAAGAAGGCCGACAAGAAGTCCTCCAAGGGAAAGACGGTCGCGGCCTAGCGCCGCCGGTCGCTCATGGCATCCGAAGATCGCGTCCGGGAGATCCGCAACGCCATCGCCGCGCTCGACGAGCGACTGGCGTCGGCCCTCGAAGAGCGCGCGAAGCTGTCGCGCGAGATCCGGTCGCTCGCCGAGGCCGGAACGCCCGTCGAGCCCGAGCGGGACGCGAGCGCGGTCGTGGACAGAGCGGCCCCGGGCGAGCTCCCGAAGGACGCGCTCCGGAGCATCTTCGCGCAGATCCAGTCGACCGCTCGCTCCATCGAGCGGCCGCTCCGCGTGGCCTACCTCGGGCCACAGGGTAACTTCTGCTACCAGATGGCGAAGCTCCATTTCGGCGCGGCGGCGACGCTCGTCGAGTGCGGCACCATCGCGGATGCCCTCGAAGAAGTGCAGCGGCAGCGCGCGGCGTTCTGCACGTTCCCGTTCGACTCCTCGGTCGACGGGCTGAGTCTCCCCGCGGTCTCCGCGCTCGCGGAGACCGACCTCTCCATTGTCGCCGAGCGGACTCTCCCCGCGCGGCTCTGCCTGATGAACGCGACGGGAAGCGGGGAAACGGTGGAGCGGGTCCTCGGGACGACGCTCGCGCACGCCTCCTCCGAGCAGTTTCGAAAGCGGGAGTACCCGAACGCGACCGTCGTGGACCTGCGATCGTCGGTCGAGGCCGTGAACGCCGCGAAGGCGGATCCGAAGAGCGCCGCGGTCGTCCCGGAAGCGACGGGACGCGAGGTCGGGCTCGAGGTCGTGAAGGAGAACGTCTCGAACGAGCCGGATCTCCGCTATCGCCATGCGATCGTCGGCTCGCGCCCCGCGAGCCGCTCCGGCAACGACACCACGTGCCTCCTCTTCAGCCTGGACGACGCGCCGGGCACGCTCTTCCAGGTGCTCCGCCATTTCGCCGAGCGCGGCATCAACCTGAAGAAGATCCAGTCGCGGCCCGTCCGCGGCGCGAGCTGGGACTACGTCTTCTACGTGGAGGTCGCCGGCCACGGCTCGGACCGGGGCGTGGTGACGGCGCTCGAGGCCGTGAAGGGCTCCACGAAGTACCTGAAGCTCCTCGGCTCGTTCCCCACGGAAGCGTGAACCGGGGTAATCTCCCCCGCGCATGAAGAGCCTCGTCACCGAGACGATCGCGGCGCTCCGCCCCTACGAGGCCGGCAAGCCCATCGAGGAGCTCGAACGAGAGCTCGGCATCTCGCACGCCGTGAAGCTCGCGTCGAACGAGAACCCCCTCGGGCCGTCTCCGAAGGCGCTCGCGGCGCTCGGCGCGGCTCTCGGGGAGCTCCATCGCTATCCCGACGCGAGCGCGTATCGGCTCCGCGAGGGACTCGCCGCGCACCTCGGCGTGCGAATGGAAGAGGTCATCCAGGGGAACGGCTCGAACGAGCTCCTCGAGCTCTGCGTGCGCACGTTCACGACGCCGAAGGATCACGTCGTCTTCGGGGATCCGGCGTTCGTCGTCTACCAGCTCGCCGCGATGGCCCACGGAGTCCCGTTCACGGCCGTGAAGCTCCGGGACGGCGTCCACGATCTCGAAGCGATGGCGGCCGCCGTGACGGAGAAGACGAAGCTCGTCTTCGTCGCGAACCCGAACAACCCGACGGGGACCTACGTGACGAAGGCCGCGATGGAGCGGTTCCTCCGGACGATCCCGCCGGAGGTCGTCGTCGCGGTGGACGAAGCGTACTTCGAGTACGCGGACGCGCCGGACTACCCGAACTGCCTCCAGTACAGAAACCTTCGCGAGCGGCTCGTCGTGCTCCGGACGTTCTCGAAGATCTACGGGCTCGCCGCGCTTCGCGTCGGCTACGCCGTCGCGCCGCCCGAGATCGTGGACTACATGAACCGCGTGCGGGCGCCGTTCAACGTGTCGACGCCGGGGCAGGCCGCGGCGCTCGCGGCGCTCGCGGACGCGGAGCACGTCGAGAAGAGCCGCAGCTCGAATCGCGCGGAGCGCGACCGTCTATCGACGGAATTCGCCGCGCTCGGGCTCGCCGTCGTGCCGAGCCAGGCGAACTTCGTCTACGTGGACGCGAAGCGCCCGGCCCGCCCCATATACGACGCGCTCCTCCGGAAGGGCGTCATCGTGCGGCCCTTCGGCGCGCTCCCGACGGGGCTCCGGATCACGGTCGGGACGGCCGCCGAGAACGATCGGCTGCTCGCCGCGCTTCGCGAGGTGCTCGCGTGAAGCAGGTCGCGTTCGCCCTGCTCGCGGTCCTCGCTCTCGCCGGTTGCGGCAAGAAGGAGGACGTCATCGTCGCGGCTGCCGACCGCGTGACCATCACCGCCGCGGACATCGATCGGGATCCCGTCGCGCTCCTCCCGAGCGCAGCCGTCGGCATCCTGAAGCTGGACGCCCACGCCCTCTACCAATCCGCGGTCGGCCAGCGCCTGGACTCGATGACCAAGGCGCGGATGCCGCTCCCGCCGAGCGCCGGCTACGAGCCGACGCGGGATCTCGATACGCTCTATCTTGGCCTCTATTCGATGTCCGGCGCGGACGTCGCGGCCGTCGCCGTCGGTCGCTTCGATCCGCAGGCCATCGACCAGGCCGCGAACGGAACGACGATGACGCCGCTCGGCGCCCCGCTCGTCCGGACCACGTACGCGAAGCAGACGCTCTACGTCTCCAGGAACGTCGGCTTCGCCGTCCTCACGCCGCACACGGCTCTCTTCGGGGACGAGACCGGGATCCGCCGCGCGCTCGATCGGCTGAGCGAGGGCCGCGCGAGCCACGACGTCCCGAAGTGGGTGGACGACGTGCTCGGGACGCCGAACGCCGCGATGGTCGGCGCGTTCAACTTCGTGGGGCAGGCGCCCGTCGAGGGCGTGATGAAGAACCTCGCGTTCCTCCGCGGCCTCCAGACGGCGCGCGTCGTCGGGAATTTTCAGCCGCCCGGGATGAACTTCGCCGGAACGCTGAGCTACCCGGACGGACAGACCGCGCAGACGGCCGCCGCGAACATCCAGGCGATGAACCAGCAGCTCCAGAGTTACAGCTTCTTCATGCGCCTCGCCGGGATCGGCAATCCGATCCAGCGGCTGGACGTGCTCCCGCAAGGGAACGACGCACAGTTCGTCGTCGCGGTGGAACAGAAGGCGATCGAGTGGCTGCTCACTCAAGCCGCCGACCGCATGGGCGTCGCGGGAACGACGGTGCCCGCGAGCACCGCGCCGATGGGAGCGCCCGCGCGATGACGAGCCGCATCCTCGTTCGTCCCGTCCGGAAGGCGCTCTCCGGAAGCGTGCCCGTCCCGAGCGACAAGAGCATCGGTCACCGGGCGTTCCTGTTCGCGGCGCTCTCGCGCGGAAAGTGCCGGATCGGCGGCTTTTCCTACGGGGAGGACAACGTCGCGACCATGAAGGCGTTCGCCGCCATGGGCGTCCCGTCGGAGGACGACGGAAACGGCACCGTCGTGGTCTCGGGGCGCGGGCTCGCGGAGCTCCACGCGCCGAGCGCGCCGATCGACTGCGGAAACTCCGGGACGACGATGCGCCTGCTCTCCGGCGTCCTCGCGGCGCAGCACTTCCGGACGCGCCTCGTCGGGGACGCGTCGCTCTCGCGCCGGCCGATGAACCGCATCGCGAAGCCGCTCCGCGCCCGTGGCGCGCAGATCGAGGGCACGCCGCACCCGACGAAGAAGGAAGAGATCACCGCGCCGCTCGACATCGGTCCGCTCCCCGACGGGACGAAGCTCACCGGTCTCGAGTACAAGATGCCGGTCTCGAGCGCGCAGGTGAAGAGCGCGCTCCTGCTCTCCGGGCTCTTCGCGTCCGGGGACACGGTCGTCTACGAGCCGCTCCTCTCCCGCGATCACACCGAGCGCATGCTCTCCGCGCTCGGGATCCCCCTCCGCGCCGCGGGGACGATGGTGAGCCTCACGCCGCCGTCGGATCCCCGCGCCATCCACGAGTTCGACGTGGAGCTTCCGGGAGATCTCTCCGCGGCGGCGTTCCCGCTCGTGGCGGCCGCCATCGTGCCGGGGAGCGCCGTCACCACGCGCCGCACCGGCCTGAACCCGACCCGCGCCGGCATCCTGGACGTCCTCCGGAACTTCGGCGCGGCGCTCGCGACGGAACCCCAGGGAGACGTCCTCGGTGAGCCCTTCGGTCTCGCGACGGTGCGCTTCGCGGAACTCCGCGCGACGCCGGTCGGCGGAGAGCTCGCGACGCGGAGCATCGACGAGATCCCCGTCGCCGCGGCGCTCGCCGCGCGCGCCCGCGGCGTGACGCGCTTCACGGAGGTCGGGGAACTCCGCGTGAAGGAATCGGACCGCATCGCGCAGGTCGTCTCCGTGCTCCGCGCGTTCGGCCTCCAGGCGGAGGAAAGCGAAGAAGGGTTTTCCGTGGAGGGAAAGCCGGAAGCCCCGCTCCGAGCCGCGCGCGTGACGAGCCACGGCGATCACCGCATCGCGATGACGGCGTGCGTGCTCGGCCTAGTCGCTGATGGGGAGACCGTCGTGGAGGACGTGGACTGCATCGCGACGAGCTTCCCGCGGTTCGTCGGGACGCTCCGCGCGCTCGGAGCGGACATCGAGGCGACCTCGTGACCCGGCGCGAGCCGAGCGTCGCCATCGACGGTCCGGCGGGCGCGGGGAAGAGCACGGTGTCCCGCCTCGTCGCGGAGAAGCTCGGCTACGTGCTGCTGGATACCGGCGCGATCTATCGCTCCGTCGCTCTCGCGGCGAAGGAAGCGGGGATCTCCTGGGACGACTCGGAGCGTGTCTCGGAGCTCGCGCACGCGATCGCCGAGCGGAAGGGGATAACGTTTCGCGTCGTCGACGGCGCCCCGCGGATCTTCCTCGACGAAAAGGACGTCTCCGCGCAGATCCGCGTCCACGACATCGCGCAGGGAGCGAGCAAGGTGAGCGCGATCCCCGCCGTCCGGGACGCGCTCCTCGACGTGCAGCGCGCAGCCGCCGCGGGTGGAGGCGTCGTGCTCGAGGGCCGCGACATCGGCACCGTGGTCCTCCCCGACGCCGAGGCCAAGTTCTTCCTGACGGCGTCCGTGGACGTCCGCGCGAAGCGGCGGCACGACGAGCTCTCCGCCAACGGGGCGGCGCCCACGCTCGCCGAGGTCCTCGCGGACGTTCGTGAGCGCGATCACCGGGACAGCACGCGCGCCGTCGCGCCGCTCCGGCAGGCGGAGGACGCCGAGCTGGTCGACAGCAGCGGCCTCTCCATCGAAGAGGTCGTGTCCCGCATCGTCGACCGCGTCCGCGCCATCCGCGCGAGCGCGAAGTGATCCCGCGAGCTCGCAGGCGAGGGGAGCCGCGGCGGCGCGCGGAGGCCCCGACGGCGGTGACGCTCCTCTCGGCGACTCTCGCGCTCGCGGCCTGCGGTCCGCCGCCCGTGAAGCCTCCGCCGGCCGCGCCGGTACTGGACCGACCCGGAGCGGCGATCCCCGGTGACCTCGACGTCGCGATACGCATCGACGTCCTCGCGGCGAAGCGGTTCCTCGGTCCCGCGGCGGGCAAGGCACTGGCGATCGACGTCGTGGATCCGGTCCACGACGCGGACGTCGCGAAGTTCTTCGCGGCTTCGATCGACGCGGCCGACGTGATCTGGGTCGCGCTGCGTCCCGGTCGCGCGCCGGCCCTCACGGACGAGGTCGTTCTCCTCCGGGGTCGCTTCGGGGACCTGGATCCGCCGCGCGGCGGTCAGCTCGGGTTCGGCCCTGCCATCGATCTCGGCGGCGCGCTCCGCCTCTACGAGCGACCGCGGCCCGAGCGCCGGAGCGCGCCCGCGCGGATCTATGCCCGCTCGGACGACTGGCTCGTCTTCGTCTCCGAGGCGGAAGTGGACGCCGTCGAGCGCTCCCTCGAGCGGCGCGCAGGCGACGCCCACGTCGATCCCCCGGACCAGGGGATTGCGTCCTTCTCCGCGCGCGTGCCGGCCATCGTGCCGTACTTCGCTCCGGAGTACCCGCTGGTCGCGGAAGCCCTGGAGGCCGGCACCCGCATCGAAGGCACGGTCGACGCCGACGAGCGCGGGCTCCGGTTCTCGGTCGGCGTCACCTACTCGTCCGACACCGACGCGAAGGCGGCGAAGGAGCACCTCGAGCCGCTCGTGGCGCGGCTCCGCGACGCGGACGGCGTCCTCGGCGCCCTCTCGAAGAGCGCGTCCCTCGAAGCCGTGGGCCCGTCGCTCTCGCTCCGGATGGCGCTCGACGCGAGCGCGCTCGACGCGGCGCTACGGCAGTGACGGCGTGGGGTTTGTTTGTGGGGGACCTGGTCCCCCGAGGCTCCTGTGGTCCTCGGGCTTCGCCCTGCGGGCCTCGGACCTCTCCCCCTGCCGCGCCTAAGCGGCGCGCGCTCGCGGTGCTCGCGGGGCCGTGAATCGCCTGGACCAATCGGGGGGGGCGACTCGCCGCCCTTCGGGGGCTCGACGCGACGACGAATGGCGTCGTGGGGTTTTGTTTGTGGGGGACCTGGTCCCCCGAGGCTCCTGCGGTCCTCGGGCTACGCCCTGCGGTCCTCGGACCTCTCCCCCTGCCGCGCCTAAGCGGCGCGCGCTCGCCGTGCTCGCGGGGCCGTGAATCGGCTGGACCAATCGGGGGGGCGACTCGCCGCCCTTCGGGCGAGCTGGACGATAGTTTGTATACAAACTATTGGATCGGGAGGGACACCCCAGGACGCGAAAGGACCGGGCCTCCGGCGGTCCGCCTTCGGTGGGCTCGCAGGGCCTACTGGTACGGGTCCTTGAGCTCGTCGGGGGACGTCTTGCGCGGGGCGGGGGCCTTCGCAGCGCGCGCCGCGGGGACGGTCGGCGGCTTCTTCGCATGGGCCGAAGCAGACGCTTCGGAGGGTGCCGCGGCAGGAGCTGACGCCGACGCTCGCCTGGGCGCCGGAGCCGGAATCTCCGGAGTCGCCGACGTTTGGCCGCGGCGGCGGTCGGGCTCATCGCGGCGCGGGCGAGGTCGAGGCCTTTCTCGTAGGCGTCCGGCAGGAGCTTCCGGACGTAGTCCCGGACCATCTCTCCCTCACGCGGCGAAGGCGGGAGGGCACGCGCGAGGTCGAGCTCGAACTCCTC
>DASZXK010000127.1:0-30054 GCA_035545855.1 Polyangiaceae bacterium | reverse complement strand
GTCATCCGAGGAAATAGGCGCCGGGGCGCCGGCACGAAGCCGGCGCCCCTGGCTGTTCGATTGCAGTCTTCTGAAGGATCAGAAGCACTGCGCCGTGCAGAACGCCTGGTCGCAGGACATCATGAAGCCGGCGCGGCCGAGAGCCGTTCCGGGATCCGTGAGGTCGAGGAGGACCTGGCCGAAGCCGGCACCCGACGAGGCCGCAGCGGTGAACTGCGTCACGCACGGACCGACCGGGCCGTTCGCCGCTCCGCCCGCGGTGCTCTGGCACGCCACGATGTCGTGAGCGCCGCAGTAGCAGATGCCGGGGTCGAGCTGGTAGCAGTTGTTGTCGCGAGCGCAATCGATCGCGTTGATGCACTCCGTGGCGTTCGCACCACCCGTGCAGGCCGTGTGGATGCTCGCGCCGCCGCAGTTCGCCTCTTCGCAAGTCGTGCAAGCGCCGCCGAGGTGGCAGGTCGCGTCGCAGAACTTGGTGTTCGGCGGATCGCATTCCTCGCCGAGCGCCGGCTCGATGACGCCGTTGCCGCACGGGAGGATCTGGTGGCAGGAAGCGTCGCACGTGCCGGCCGCCGGCGGGTCGCAGGTCTCGCCGAGCGCGGCCTGGACGACGCCGTCACCGCAACCGACCGCCACGGTGTGGCACGTCGAGTCGCAGCCGTCGCCGTTCGCCGTGTTGCCGTCGTCGCACTGCTCGCCCGTCTGCAGGAAGCCGTCGCCGCAGACCGCGGGGACGTTCTGGCAGGTGGCGGAGCAGAAGCCCGGCTGGGGCGGGTCGCACTGCTCGCTGCCTTCGCGGACGCTGTCGCCACAGATGATCTCGTGGACGCAGGTCGCGCTGCAGCCGTCGCCGCTGACCGTGTTGCCGTCGTCGCAGCCTTCACCGGCCTCGAGGACGTTGTTGCCGCAGACGCCCGGGTTCACGCAGTGAACCGTGACCGTCTGGGCGTCCGTGCAGGACTTGCCGTCCGTGATGGTGAACGTGAGGTGCGCGTCACCCGCCGTCGCACAGACGTACGTGCCCGCGCCGCCCGTGCCCGCCGTGACGGTGCCCTGGTCGGCCGTCCACACCGTCGTGGTCGTGCCGGCCGTGCCCGCGCCCGCGAGCGTGAAGGGCTGACCCGTGCTCGTCGTGAGGGGGGAGACCGCGTAGTAGGCGATGTCCGGGCAGGTCGCCGCGTTGCCGGGGATGAACGTGCCGTTGACGATCGTGCCGCCGATGTTGTCGCCGTTGTTCTGGGCGTCGCACTGGAGGTTCACGAAGATCGTGCTGGTCGCGCCCGCGGTGACGTTGAACGTCTGCGAGCCGGCACAGTGCACGCCGTTCGTGGCCGTCGCCGAGAGGGAGACCGTGTAGCCGTTGCCCTGGGGAAGGCCGATCTGGACGGACGGCGTCGAGTTCGGGTCGCTGGTGTCGATCGTACCGGTGACGTTCTGGCCGTTGCCGGTCACCGAGTAAGAGACGGAGTTCACCGTGAGGCCGCCACCGACGTCGATGGCGAGCCCGACCGTGCCGTTGTTCGGGGCTTCGACGCCGCCGCCCGTGGGCTGGGACGAGGGCGTGCTGGAACACGCGGACAGGGCGCCGGCGGAAACGAATGCCGCGAGCGCTACGAACGTTACCTTGCGAAGAGCTTTAGTCACCTGAGTTCTCCCTTTTTGTCTGGCGCCTTCGCTGGATGTGCCCAGGCGCGCGCCGTCCCCATATCAAGGAGCGCGCCAACGTCGGGGCGGCCGGCCGCGCTGCCCAGGGAGAACTCGAACTCGCTTCTTTCCCGCGGGTTTCGCCGTCGGTGACGAACGGTAGACGCGCGCCGTCTCACCACCGGATCAGAGCCACCCTCCGGATCCCGGAGGGCAAATCCGAGATCCGAAACGAATCCCCGTTCGCGCGCCCCTCGGGTCGACGGCGGACGACCCGTCGCTCGAGCGCTACGCCGAGACGCCTGGGGAGAGCGGTCCATTCCGAAAACGGCAAAGGCCGCGCCCCTCGCGGGACACGGCCTCTCGGAGCGTCGCGGGCGCGCTCGCGCCTGCCGGCTCACTTCGTGCGCTGGTAGATGTGAAACCCGAACGGACTCTCCGACACGGGCGAGCGCTCGTTCAATTGCAGTTTGAAGATCGGCTCCTTGATCAGCCAGGAGGCGGTGTCCCAGTGGACCTCACCGATGACGCCGCCGTTCTTCCGGGTGTCCTCGTTGTCGGAATACTCGTTCATCACCGCGTCCCACGACGCCCCGGCTTCGAGCTTCGCGCGCGCTTCCTCGCAGCGCTTCCGCGCCTCTTCCTTGGTGCGCGTCACGCCGGGCGCCTTTTTCCAGCTCTTTTCGTGCTGTACCAGGATCTGGCGCACCGTGATGACGTCGGGGACGCCGGGGGCGCGCGCGACGGCCTTGCCCTCCTGCACCGACGGCACCGGCGACGGAGAAGAATCCGGCGAGGTCCGGACGGCCGCGGTCGCCTTCGCACCCGGAACGCGAACGAGGCCGAACGCGCCCGCGAAACCGACGGTCAGCAGGAGACCGAGGACGGCCCACGGCGCCCAATCCGGAACGGCGGATCGAGGCGCGGGCTCTGCAGGGCGCACGAACGGTTGCTCCGACCATCGGTCCATGGGTTCCTCCGGGTGGTTCACTCCGCGCTCCTACGCACACGCTTCGATCCGGTCAATCGCGATCGCCGAACGGCACGCCGAGTTCACGGAGCACGCGAGCGTCTTCGCAGTCGCGACCGGCACGCGTCCTCGGGATGACGAACCCGTGACGTCCGCCCGGCGCGCTCGCTGCCTCGACAATGTAACAGAGACCCGAAGGGCGCCGGAGTAAGAGCGGCCATGCCGTTGCGACCGAATCCCGGAAGCGCCGTTCTCGCGGTCGTTCTTCTCGCCGGCGCGACGTTCGCGAGTCCCGCCGGCGCGACGCTCCAGGGCCGCAACGCCGTCGATGCCCGAGAAATCGAGCTCCTCCGGAAGGAAACGCCGGAAGCGATTCCACTCATCGAACGAGGTGAAGCCGCTCTCTTCGCAGGCAGGAACGAGGAGGCGGCCGCGCGCTTCTCGGAAGCCGCGAAGCTTGCGCCGCATCGGGCACTGCCGCAGCGGAGGAAGTGCCAGGCCCTGACCATCCTGGGGCGCACGGACGAGGCCAAGGACGCCTGCGAGCTCGCGATGGCCGCCGTCGGAACCGCGCTCGACGCGCGCGCGGCGATCGGCGCCGCCCTCTCGACGCCGAAGACGCTGACGGCGGCCGAGCTCACGCACCTCGAGGAGCTCGCCGATCGGGCGAGGCGTCTCTCGAGCCACGAACCCTGGGGCTGGGCAGCGGAGTGCGACATCGCCCGGAGATTGGGAGAAACCGCCATGTTGAAGGAGTGTTTGACCGAGCTCGCGAACCTCGCGCCCCACCACTACGAGACGGAAGCGGCCCGCGCGGCCCTGCAGGCGTTCTCCGCGCCGCCGTCCCGGCTGGTCGGGTGGGCGATGCTCGGCGTCCTCTCGCTCGTCGCGGCGATGCGGGCGCTCGGGAAACGGCGCGCGGGGCGAGCGCGCGGAGTCATCGAGACGGTCGCGGTGCTCGCCTTCCTCTCCAGCGTGTCCTGGTCGCGAATGGCCGTGGCGCAATCCGACGAAGACGACTCGCCGAGTCGGCCGCTCGGGCAGCTCAGCACGAAGTTCCCGATCGACCTGGAAGACCCGAAGAAGGGAATTCCGAACGACGAGCAGCGGAACAAGGACCCGGTGCAGTTCGGCTACTGGCTCATGGACCTGAGCGTCCTCGCCGACAACGCTCTCAAGCAGGAGCGATATGCGGACGCCGCGAAGTTCTTCGACGCTCTGGTGACCGCGGTGCCGGACCGAGCGGTCGGCCACTCCAAGCTCTGCCGCGCGTACCTCGGGATGGGCGAGCGGGAGAAGGCACTCGGGCCGTGCAAGCTCGCGCTCGCCTTCGAGGGCTCGACCGTGGACGATCACATCCGCTACTCGCGCCTGCTGATGTCCAAGCAGGGCGCGCTCACGCCGGCCGAGATCGCGGACATCGACGCGCAGGTGGCCCATCTCCATTCGCAGAAGGTGGACGGCCCCGCGGACCGCATCGCGTGCGAGCTCGCGACGAAACTCGACGACACGAACCGCCTCGCGGCGTGCACGGCGGGCCTCGTGAAGACGGCCCCCGAGGACCTCGGCACCGTGTCTTTCCAGTGGGCGCTCGCGCTCGCGCAGGGGAATTTCTCGGCCGCCGACGCGGCCATCCAGCACGCGGAGAAGCTCGGCATGACCGACGAGGGCCTCGCTCGCATGCGAAGCGGGGTCGAGCAGCGGCTGCCCCTCTGGCGTCTCGCCTTCCGAAGCTGGCGAACGTCGGCGGGCCTCCTCCTCCTGGCGTTCGCGTTCGGGGTGCTGTGGGTCACCTGGCGGCGGACGAGCGGAGAGCGCCCGTCCGCTTCCACCGGAAACGCCTGAGGGCTCGGCGTCCGGGTATCGCGCGTCGCGGTACCCGGCGCGCAGACACGCCTGGAGAATCAGGCGCCGCCGACGTCGAACTCGGCGGACACCTTCACGACGTCCTCCACGCAGACGCCGAGGTAGCAGGGCTTCTTCACGCCGTGGTCGATGATGTTCAGGTCGAAGCTTCCCTCGACGTGGTAGCCCGCTCCGGTCTTCGTGATCTTGTAGGAGACCTTCGTCGGCTTCGTGACGCCGTGAAACGTGAGCGGCGTGACGATGGCCCCCTCGGCGCTTCCGGAGGCGGGCAGACTGACCTTGGATCGATCGACGACGAGCTTCGCCTCGGGGAACTTCTCCGCGTCGATGTGCTCGCGGAGGTGTCGATCCCGAAGGCCGATGCCCGTCTTCAGCTCCGCGGTGGACGCGGTGAACGTGACCTTGCCGTCCGCTTCGGTCGCCTTCACGCCGGCTCCCGAGCCGTCGATCTTCAGCCCCGCGGGCCCGACCGCCTGGAAGTGGACCGAAGAAGCACCAGCCACCGAGAGCGCGGCGGCGGCTTCCGACGCGAGGCCGAGGGAGACGAGCGTGACGAGCGAAAACCGGAGAGCCGTGGATTTCATGGTGCGGATGTCCTTCCTCGCCGTGGGACGTACCGGCGAAACGCGAGATTCACGAGTGACGATGCGATGACGATCGAAGACGGCGACGTGTCGCGCCGAACGCGAGAACGCCGAGGAGCGCGATCGGCGCGTTGCGCTCGGTGCTCCCTTCCGTGAAGCGCCGCACGGAGCACCCCGTCTGGAAGTCCGGCGCGCTCGCGAAGGAAAGCGAAGGCCCGCCGTCGCCGCAGGAAAACGTCGGATCGCCGGAGCCGTCGCTCGGATTCGCGCCCTTCTTCAGTTCCTCGACGTCGGTGACGCCATCACCGTCGCTGTCCACCTTGCAGTCCTCGTCCACCTGGAGCGCGGCAGAGAGCGCTTCGACGTTCACGGACGACGGGGGAAGCCCGAGCTGGATCATCACCCGCGCGAACGGACGCGTCGCGCTCTTCTCGCTCTCCTTGCCGTTGTGACAGATCTGGCAGTCGGGGTCCTTCGCGAGATGGAGATCCGACCGGATGCGGGGGGGATAGCGTTCGTCGGCGAGCGCCGGACCCGCGAGCAGCATTCCGAAGACGACGCGCGCAACGAGCGATGACCGTGCCATGTGCCCTCTCAGAGGTAGAGATGCGCCTGGACGAGGAGCAGTCCCTCGCTCGAGCGCCCGACCGGCTCGTCGCCCCAGAGCGAGCGGTAGATCCCGTCGAGCCGGACGTCCGCGTGCGGCGCGAAGAACCACAGGAAGGACGCCCACAGGCTCTCGGAGAAGCCGTTCCGGTGCGGCCCGAAATCCCACGCCTCGCCCGTGAGCTGATAGTGAACGCCCTGGATCGCCTCGACATCCGCCTGGAACATTCCGACGAAGCCCTGGTCTCTCGGACGGTCCTTGATCGAGTCCACGACGTAGTCCGCCTCGGCGAGGAGGACGAGCGGGCGGAATGGCGTCGCCCAGCGACCGAAGACGCCGTGCGCGTGCCGCCACATCGGGCGGAGCGCCCTCGGGTCGAGCGCGACGTGCGCGATGCGACTGCTCGCGCCGATGGCCGCCGTCGTTGCGGGGGCCCATTCGACGTACCCGGAATATCCGCGCTCCCGGTAGTCGTCGGGTCGCGTCTGGAAGTTCCCGAGGATGCCCATCAGCTCCCCGCGCACCCCCTCCCCCGAGTACGAGAGCGCGACGCCGTGCTGCTGAGCGTCGTTCACGTCCGTGCGCGACGTCGAGCGGACCATCAGCGTGTGGAGCACGTCGCGAACGCCGAACGGCAAGTTCATGCGGCCCGCCCGGAGGAGCAGCGTCTGCCCCTCGTCGAGCCGGTAGCCGACCCAGTGCTCGCGGGAGATCACGTTCTTGTCCGTCCCGCGGGTGATCGCCGCGAGCAGCCCTCCGTCCGGGTCGTACCCGATGCTGCCGGACGCGACGAATCTCCCCGCGTTCACCGTCGCGGAGAGATCCGACTGCATGAAGATGAACTGGTCGTCGAGCTTGGTGTCCGCGATCTTCCGGGTGAGGGACATCCAGCGAAAGCTACCGCCGAGGTCCAGCCACTCGGGGAGAGGCACGGCGCCCCAGAGGAAGTTCCCGGTCTTCCCCGGGTCTTCCGGCTCGTCGACGGAGTGGGAGCCGTAGTGCGTCCGGAGGATCACCTCGCCCATGGCCCGGCCGTACTGGGTGAGCGGGCCGCTCCCGGACGGGTCCACGTGGCACTGGGCGCAGGCCGTGTATTCGTGCCGGATCATCCACGGGTAAGCCCGCGCCTCGAGCGGCCAGAGAAGGAGAAGAAGCGCGAGGGAGACGCGCGACACGGCTGAAAAAAAGCTCGAACGGGTCACGCGCGCCCGGCTGGTTACGCCGCACGAAATGCTCCGTCAACGCGACTGAACGGCGCGCGTCCAGAAGTTTCCATCCGTGAGAACAAACGTCACCCTCCAGTGACGCGAGGATTCGGCGCGACGCGACGAATGCGATCAGCGGAGTGCGATCCTGTCCGGCCATCGCGACGAACACGGCTCTGGACGCGCGGACCCGGCTGCCGTGCCCGCGCACGACCTCGGCGAGGTTCCGCGCGGCCGTGCGCGCGACAGGACGCTCGGAGCGATCAGCCCGTCTTCGACACGCGCATGCGCGCGCCCGGGATCGGGATGATCCCGGAGATGTGTTCCGCGCGCTCGCTGGTGAGCGAACCCGTGAGCGCCGCTCGCACGACGTACAGCGTTTCTTCGCCGTCCGACGGAACGGCGCGTACGTCGAATTGCCACTCGTCGTCGAAGCCCGAGGCGAGCGCGAATACCTCGCTCACCTCCTCCCAGCGGAAGAGGCCCGGCAATCGGACCCACTCGTCTCGTTCGGATTCCATGTGTCTCCCCTCGAACAGTGCGGCCTTCGCACCCGAGGGACGGGAGCTCGACGCGCTACACACCGACTATCACGATTTCCGAGCAGGTGAAGATGGAAACCTCGGAAACATGTCGCTACGGAGCCTGTTCCGTACGTGCCCTCTACACCGAGACCGAGCGCTCGGCGCTCGCGAACGAAGAGGCGATCGTCCGCGCCGTCCGGCGGCATGCGAGTTTCGTGCATGACGACGCGCGGCGCCGACGTGCCGACGCATCGCGCCGGGCACCGATCCGACCGAGAGTCCGACTCCGCGACCGGCGACATTCCGAGAGGGAGGAAGCGCCGGGACTCCGCTTCGTTGGCGGTTCTCCCCGTCGCCGGCATTCGTCGCTCAGGCCGGACGGTCGCCACTCGCGAGGGGTTCGGATCCACGACGGACCGCGTCGATCGTGCTGCGCAACACGCACGCAAGATCCGTGGAGTGCGATGCAAGAATTGCGGACCTTGCCCGGGTCGCAGACGCCCCGCCCCGGCAAAAACGCCCGACGACGACTGGCGCGCTTCCTGCACACTCGGCGCGCGATGACCAAAGCCATCCCCACGATCCAGAAGTTCATGACCACGTCGCCGCACTCCATCGGCTCGGACCAGACGCTCGCGAAGGCGCACGAGATGATGCACGCGCACGACATTCGCCATCTGCCGGTGCTGTCCGGGGGGCATCTGGTCGGGATGCTGACGGATCGAGATCTGCACCTCATCGAGTCGATGAGCGGCGTGGATGCGAAGAAGGTCACCGCGGACGACGCCATGTCCACGAGCGTCTACGCGGTGCAGCCCGAGACACCGCTCGACGAGGTCGTCGCGACCATGGGCGCGAAGAAGTACGGCTCCGCCGTCGTCATGCAAAACGGCAAGGTCGTCGGGATCTTCACGACGGTGGACGTGTGCCGCGCGTTCGCCGAATTGCTCGAGACGCGCCTCTCGCGTTGATCGAGCGCCCGCGGTGGGAGCGCCCGTGGCATCCTCTCGCCGTGGCACCGAAGAAGAAGACGCTCTCCAGGAAGGCGCCCGCGAAGAAGAAGACCGCAAAGGCGGCGAAGAAGGCGCTCGCCAGGCGCCCCGCGCCACGCGCGGACTTCGGCGCGCCCGTGGATGGGTTCTTCGCCAGGCAACCGCCCGCGCTTCGCCCGATTACGGACCGGCTCCGTCAGATGGTGAAGCGCGCGGCGCCGGCCGCGACCTCGACGATCAAGTGGGGCATGCCCTTCTACGCGATCGGAGAGACGATGATGTGCGCCATCGGCGCGCACGCGTCGCACGTGAATCTCATCCTCCCCGGCGCGCCGGGCACGTACGACGACCCGCGAGGGCTCCTGACGGGCGAAGGCAAGACCGGCCGCCATTTGAAGATCCGCTCGCTCGAAGAGCTGCCGGAGAAGGACGTCGTGCGCTTCCTCGCGAAGGCCGCGGCGCTCGCGAAGGCTGGCGGCTGAGCCGCGCTCAGGGAGCGAGTCGCTCGCAGACGGAGGGCAGCGTGTTCGCGCAATCCGTATCCGACCACGTGCCGTTCGCGAGCACGCGGAGGCAGTTCATCGTGTTGCCGCCGGCCGGTGCGCCGGGAGCGAAGTGCGCGTACGCGAGGGCGGTTCCCGCCGCGGCGCCGGACCAGAAGCGAACCGTGCTCGTCCACATCCACTGGCCCTCGGCGTCGAGATCGAGTCCGCCGACCCAGTATTCGCCGACGCCACGAGACGTGACCTCGGTGCGGATCGCCTGATCGACGATGGCCGAGGGGAGCTGCGCGAGCGCCATCCCGTGACGTCCGCACTCGACGGCGGCGTCCCGGAAGCTCGCCGGGGCGGTGCAGAGCGCGTAGCTCCCGCCGCCCGCTGGGAAACACTGACACGCCGACGGACACACGAAGCTCTTGCAGTCGGCGGAGCAGTACTGACCCGTCTTCGCGTCGTCGCACGCCTCCCCGGCGGCGGCGTTGACGGTGCCGTCCCCACACACGACGGGTGAACAATCCGCGTCGCACGAGGGCGACGCCACGGTCGTGTCGCACGCCTCCCCCGCCTCGACCTTGCCGTTGCCGCACGTCGGGCGCGGATCCCGGTACTGCTTGCAGACGAACGGCTTCGCTTCGAAATCGCAGCGCGAGTCGTTCCATCCCTGGATGCTCTGGATCTCGCCGCAGTTCTCGACGCCGCCCTGGTTGTTCGGCTCGCCGCTCGCCCAGAACGAGAACTTGCCGCCGACCGGCGTCCCGGCCGCGGCGCCGCTCCAGAACTGCGTCCCGTCCTCCCAGATCCAGACGCCTTCGTTCGCGGAGTCGGAGGCGCCGATGTGGAACTTCCCGTAGGCGTCGACCTGAGATCGGAGGCGGAGGAAGCTCGCCTCCTGACCGGAGGTGATCCGCACCGTGCGCATACCGAACGAGACGCAGGCGGCCGTCGCGGGCGTCGAGTTCAGCTTGTCGGGACAGTACATGTAGCGCTTGCCGAAGTACCACTCGCAGGTGCACCCGGCGCGACACGTTTCCACCTTGCAGTTTGCGCCGCACGACGGCGCCGAATCGCGGGAGTCGCACTGCTCGCCGGCCGTCGCGTTCAGCGTCCCGTCGCCACACGACGCGAAGGAGCAATCCGTATCGCAGGACGCGGATGCGCCGCTCGTGTCGCATTCCTCGCCGGGGTCGACCACGCCGTTGCCGCAGGAGGTGGCGCCACCCGAGCCGTTCGCTCCGCCTGCGCCGTTCGCTCCGCCGGTGCCGGAGCCAGCGTCGCTCGCGCCGTCCGTGGTACCGGAGTCCGACGCGCCGCCGCCTGCGCCGATCCCTCCCGTGCCGCCACCGCCTCCATTTCCGGTGCCGCCGCTCGCTCCTCCCGAGCCGCTCGTCGCACCGCTTCCGGGTGATCCGCCGTTTTCGCTCATGGCGCCGCCGTCTGCGGACGAGCCGACGTCGGCGCCCCCGTCTCGAGAACCGAGCGATCCGCGCCGTGAGTCCGAGGCCGAATCGTAGCCGACCCGTCCACAGGCGAGCGCACCGACGGAGGCCACCGCGGCCACCACCCCAGTCGCCGTCGCTGTTCCGAGGATCCGACGCGGCGCGCATTCGCGATGCCGGGAGGCGAACAAGCGAGCAACGATATCACCAGAAGGCTCGCTTTCTCGGCGCCCCTCCAGGATCCCGCAGGATCCCGATCTCCTCCAATGTGTGCGTTCGGATCACCTCCGCTTCGCGGCGCTCGGCGGCCGGCGGGACGTTTGACATCGACCATGGAATCTTCCACGGTGTGAATCGACGTTTCTCGTCGTCCCGCATCCAGTGAGGATGCGTGGACTCTTGCACTGCACCAGGAGGCATTCTGGCCCATGGCTGCCGAAGCACTCAGAGCGGGGGCTCAAGGACTGCCGAAACGCATCGGGAAATACGACGCGTTCCTGCAGATCGGCGCGGGCGGCATGGCCCGCGTATACCTGGCGGTTCAGCGGGGCGCGGTCGGGCAAAAACCCGAGCTCGTCGCCGTGAAGCTACTCCGTCCGGACGTGGTGGAAGACGAGCACGTGCTCTCCCTCTTCACGGACGAAGCGCGGATCGCGATGCGACTGCAGCACCCCAACGTCATCCGCACGCGGGAGGTCATCGCGTCGCCGCCGGATTTCCTCCTGGCGATGGACTTCCTCAACGGGCGCTCGCTCCTCGACGTCCTCACGCGTCTCGGGCGTGAGTCGGTCCCCCTCGCGGAGCACGTCCACGTCCTCGCCCAGGTGCTCGCGGGGCTCTCTTACGCGCACGAGCTGAGAGACGAACACGGACAGCCCTTCGGCCTCGTTCACCGGGACGTGAGTCCGGCGAACGTTCTCATCGCGTACACCGGCGAGGTGAAGCTCATCGACTTCGGCATCGCCAAGGCGACGGGCGCCCTCGCCGCGACCCAGGACGGCGTCGTCCGCGGCAAGCTCGGCTACGCCGCGCCCGAACAGGCGCTCGGCAAGCCCGCCGACCCGAGGTCGGACGTGTATGCCGTCGGCGTGATGCTGTGGGAAGCCGTCGCCCGAAGACGGCGCGTCACCGGCGAGACGTGGCAGTCCGTCCTCCAGGCGCGGATGGACGACAAGGAGCCGGCGCTCGAAGACGTCTGCCCCGACGCGCCGCCTGCGCTCGTCGCGATCGTGAGGAAGGCCGTCGCGTGGGATCCCTCCGACCGCTACCAGACGGCCAAGGAATTCCAGACGGACCTCACGAAGTACCTCCGCCAGCAGGGCGGCGCGCCCATCGGTCCCTCGCGCATCGCGGCCATGCTGAAACCGCACTTCGAGAAGGACCGCGCGGCGCTCCAGCAGGCCATCGAGAACCATCTCAACTCGCAGCGTGCGCCGGGGCGGCTTCCCTTGCCCGGAGCTCGCCCGGCCGCCCCGGTGACGTCCCTGGGGGACACACTGCCCCCCGCGACCGTACCGACGAAGGAAGAGACGACGGCGCCGATCCCGGTGGATTCCGCGCTGCTGATGCTCACCCGCGGCGAGGAGCCGGCGGTGTCCGCGGCGCCCACGGTCCCGCCCCCCGCGCCGACGAGCGAGGCGAGCACCGCGAAGAGACGCGCGCCCGACGTCGCTTCCCCGGCGCCGAGCGCGGTGGCCACGGCGAAACCGCCGCCGCCCGACGAGTCGATGTTCAGCGACACGACGGTGGTGATGGCCCCGCCGTCGGAGGAGCTCGCGGCGAGCGAGCGCGCCGCGATCACCGCGAAGCCCCCACCGCCCGTGGATACGCCGAAGGCCGCGCCGGTCGAGACCGCGGTGAACGCGCCGCCGATCGTCGGCGCGGCAGCGGCGGCCGCGCCGAGAGTTTCACCCGTCTCGCTGGATCCGTTCGGACTGGTCGCGGTCGCGAAACCCACCGCGACGCCGGGATGGGCGAGCGTGGCGGCGAGTCCCCCGCCGAAGAAGAAGATGCCGCTCTGGCCGCTCGCGCTGCTCGCCGTGGGTGCGATCGGGCTCGCGGCCGCCGTGCTCGGTCCGAGATTCGCGACGAAAGCCCCGGTGGCCGTAGCCGCGCCCGTGGAGACGACGGAACCCAAGGCGGCCGAGTCCGCCGCGTCGGGTCCGAAGGTGGAAAAGGTGGACGTCCGCATCTCGGTCGACCCTCCGGACGCGGTGGTCGAGCTGGACGGCAAGGAGCTCACCGAGCACCCGTACGTCGCGAAGCTGCCGAGGGACAACGTCCCTCACCATCTGATCGCGACGGCCGAAGGCTGCAAGGACGTCGCGCAAGACATCCACCTGAACGCGAACGTCGCGCTGCTCGTGGCGATGAAGTGCCAGCGGCAGGGACTGCGACTCACCGGTAAGCCGCTCCTGCACAAGCCCACCGCGGGAGCCGCTCCGGCGGCCGCGTCCGCGGCACCCACGCCGCCCCCAGAACAGTCCCCCGACAATCCGTATCAGTGAAGCGCCGCGCCGTTCGCGCGGCTCGCGTTCACTTGATCACGCAGAAGGGGATCTGACAGACCGCGTCCGGACAGCCCTGAAGGATGCAGTCGAAGACCGGATCCACGCACAGCGCCTTGTTGCACATGGCCTTGTGCGCGTCGCCGGCGTCGGGAACGGACATGCTGCCACCCGCGCCGCCCGCGCCGCCGGCGGGACAGATCCCGAGAAAGCACGCGCCTCCCGCGCCGACCGCGCCGCCGGTCGCCCCGGATCCGCCCGAGGCGCCGGAACCCGGGCTGCCGCCCCACGCGATCGTTCCGCCGGAGCTCGTCCCGCCGCTGGCTCCGAGCTGCCCGCCGCTACCGGGCGTGCCGCCGCCGAACGAGCTCCCTCCCGAGCCCGGCGAAGCGCCGCCGGTCTCGAACGAACTGCCCCCGGTGCCTGCGCCGTCTCCGCCGAGCCCGCCCGCCTGTGTCGACGAATCGTCCGGCGTCGCGCAAGCGGCGACGAGTCCAGCACACCACAGACCGAGCAGCGTCGACGACACACCGCGCATCACGTCTGTTCCATGCCTCGCGGATCCCGACGGGGCAAGGCCGAACGCGGGGGAGCCTCCGGAAATTCACTTGATTACCAAGACTCGACTCGACCGCGCCGGCTTCGTCGCGACCGCGACGGGCGAGCGGACGGCGCGGCGTCACGCCTTCGCGACGCGGCTCTGCCCGAGGGCTGGATGCGCCATGAGCTCCGAGCGGGATCGGACGCCCATCCTCCCGGCGGCGCGCGCGATGAGCACGCGGACCGTGGAGTCCGAGATCCCGAGCGCGTAGGCGATCTCCTTGTTGCTGAGACCGAGCGCGGCCTGCAGCACGACCTGACGCTCGCGATCCGTGAGCAGCTCGAGCTGCGCTCCGTCCGCCTGGTTCTCGCGCGCGACGATGTAGCGGCGACCGCTCTCCTCGAACGTGTCCACGAGTGTCCACCGCGCGGCGACGAGGGGGTGCCACGAATCGAGTGCTTCGCGGCCCACGGAGCGCCCACGGCTTCGCAGCGCGTTGATCGACTGGGCCGCTGCCTGGATGCGCTCGCGCGCCGTCTTGCTCGCAGCCTCGCCCTCGGCGTGGACGAAGTCGCCGCGTTCGTCGAGGATGGCCTCCGCCGCGGCGTGGTCGAGCGCCACGTCTCCCTGACCCGGGAGCCTGGAGCGGCCGAGCTTGCGCCGGCACCGGAACGCCGTCGCCAGGTGGTGCGCGATGCGGCCGAACGCTCGTTCCTCTTCCGGCGGAGGAACGAACTCGGGATCCCGGGTGCCGATCGTCACGAGGCACCCGATGCCGGACGGATCCATGCCGTTCAGCGTGAAGATGTCGCCCCAGCCGACGCGCGCTCGCGCGTCCATCAGCGGCGCGATGTCGGGCATGCCGTTCTTCCGCGTGCTGCCGGTCGGACGAGTGAGCAGCGTGGACTGCAGGAGCGCGGGAGTGACGACCTGCCCTGCGGCGTGGAACGCCTCGTTCACCTCCGGCGGCTGATCGAGCGTCGCCAGGTTCCAGAACTTGAACGAGGTGACGTCGGATGCGTCGTAGAAGTAGCCGAGGTAGTGGAAATCCGCTCCGCGCCCGCAGAGGGCTTTCGTCGCGGAGAGAGCGCGCGTGATCCAACTCTGGTCGTCTAGATCGAGCGCGTAGATGGTCTCGAGGAGTGGGACGAGTGCAGTGTTTTCCATGCCGGCTTTCACAATCGTAAGGGAGGTGGGCTCGATCCTCCAGCTCGCGGAAACCGTCCGGACCGCGGAGGTCGAAACGAACGTGCGGTCAGTGGCGGCGGACTCCGCCCGAGCTGCGCTGCGACAATCGAATGGTTTCGGGGACGTTCATCGGGTTTTCCAGGGGTGCGAAGAGCGCGTCGATCTCGGATTCGGGGATCTGCAAGTCCGTGCAGAGCTTCCTCAATCGGCGGATGTCGTCTCGAGTGGTCACTCGCTCGACGGCCAAAGTGGCAACGACGGCTGCCACGTACGCGATTCGCTCGTCGACGGCGACGCCGCGGACCGAGGTCGCTTCGTCTTCGTCGCTCCAGTCGGGGGGCGGGCAGGGGTCGGTGATCATGAGTCGAACACGTCCCCCACCCGTGCTCTACGCACGGCACCCCCGCGAAGTTGCATCCGCTATTCCGACGGGCCCTCGGGGCCCCCCCCGGCCGGATCCCGCGATTTCCGTCTCGGGGAATCGCTTACGAAAGGGTGTAAGCACGGACGGTCCGGCAAACCTCCTGGACGCTGCGTCATGGAGCTTCGGCCCGGGCGCCCCAGGTGAATGCCATGACCACGAACGAGACGGTCTCCCACTACGAATCGCTTCTCGCCCCCATCTACACCTGGATGCTCGGCGACCTGGACGTCGCGCTCGCGCGCTCCCGTGCCGAGCTCGAGTTCCTCGGCATCGGCCGCGCATCCCCGGGCGCGCGAGCCCTCGACCTCGGCGCCGGCACGGGACTCCAGTCCATCCCGCTCCACGACCTCGGCTACGCCGTGACGGCCGTGGACCTGTCCAGAGAGCTGCTCTCCGAGCTCTCGGCGAGTCGACCCGCGATCCGGACGGTGGTGGAGGACATCACGAGCGAGGGCGCCTTCGGTGACGGCGACTGGTCCGTCCTCGTGTGCATGGGAGACACCCTGACGCACCTGCCGACGTTCGACGCCGTCGATCGGGCAATCTCGCTCTCCGTTCGGGCGCTCGCGGCGGGAGGTCAGGCGATCTTCGGCTTCCGCGACTACACCGCGGCGCCTCCGAGCAGTGAGCAGTTCATCTTCGTCCGCGGCGACGATCGGCGCATCCTGACCTGTCGTCTGCGTCACGAGACCGAAGCGCAGGTGCGCGTCACGGACGTGGTTCACGAGCGAACCGACGGAACCTGGTCGCTGCGCACGAGCAGCTACGGAAAGCTCCGGCTCTCGCGGGGCTGGGTCTCGGAAAGCCTTCGATTCCATGGCGCCCGGGTCACCCGAGCGACGACGGAGTCCGGCCGCGTGGTGCTCCTCGCGACGAAGGACCGGTGACCTGATACCCTGCGGCGATGCGCGCCACGGCGGTTCTTCCTTCGCTCCTCGCCCTCCTCCTCCTCGGCTGCGGTTCGGACGACGAACCGTCGGCGACGCCGGGCGCGGACGGGAGCGACGGTGGCGCCGGGGACTCCGGCGCCGGGATCTGCACCGGCGACTACTGCGCCGAAGATCTCTGGCTCTGCCGGCCCGGCATCGCGACGGACTACTGCGCCGAGGAGCAGACCGCGACCATCCTCGCCGCCGACGGGACTTCGAGCGAAAAGACGCTGCCGAAAGCCGATTCGCCGAAGGTCGACTGCTTCTACGTGTACCCCACCGTCGCGCTGACGCAGCCGGTGGGCAACATGCAAGACTTCTCGAACCTCGACGACATCCTGGTGCCGCTCCGCGCGCAGGCGGTGCCCTTCAGCTCCGTGTGTCGCGTGTATGCGCCGCTCTACCACCAGATCACCCTCGCGACGTACGCGTCGGCGGAGGTGAACGACGACCTCGAGAAGGCCTACGCCGACGTCGAGGCCGCGTTCGAGACGTATCTCGGCGCTTGGAACGCAGGTCGGGACTTCATCCTCATGGGGCACTCGCAGGGGACGCACATGATCCGTCGCCTCCTCCAGCGGAAGATCGAGACGGACGACGCGCTCCGCGCGAGGATGGTCGTCGCATTGCCCATCGGCCCGGTGGGAGACATCACCGTGCCCGTCGGCGCCGCCGTCGGCGGCACGTTCCAGAAGCTGCCGCTCTGCACCGGAAAGACGGAGCGCGGGTGCGTCATCGCGTACGACTCCGCCGCCGCCGTCGTCTCCGGATCGGGAGGCGCCGCCACCGGGGCGACCGACCCGGCCTGCGTGAACCCCGCCGCCATCGGCTCGACCGATCCCGCGCCGTTCCGTCAGACGCTGATCCCCACGGCGCGCTTCGCCGGACAGTTCGGCATGGGCCAGGCCCCCGACCTTCCGACGACCTTCGTCGGCGTGGAGGGGCTCTACTCGGGCGCGTGCGCCCGGGGCTCCGCCGGCGCGCTGGGCCTCCAGGTCTCGTACACGCCGCCCGCGTCCGCGACGCTCGCGAGTCCGGTGAACCTCGCGACGCAGCTCATGCACGTCCTGGACTACAGCTTTCCTCTGGGCGATCTCCTGGACGTGACGCAGGCGAAGATCGACGCGAGCGAGTGAGGCGCCGCGTGGCGCGCGCCACGCGGCGCCCCTGGGACGCGGCGCGGAGGCTTCCGACGATCACGGCCACTGTCTTCGGCTGGTTCGTCGACGCTTCCTCCCCGAGGTGCCGCGCGAACGCCGCTTCGGCGAAGCCCGTGCGACCGGCGGCCGGAGCTCTCCGGGCGAATCGAAGAACGCGCCCCACGGATCGCGCCTCCGCTCGGCGAGCAGAGCCGGTACGGCGTCGACGGTGAACGCCATCGGATCGACGTCGCGGAGCTCCTCCCACGAGACGGGCATCGCGACGGGCATTCCCGGCCGCGCACGCACGGAGAACGGCACGATGGACGTGCTTCCGAGCCCGTTCCTGAGATAGTCGACGAAGATTCGACCCGGACGGCTCTGCTTCGTGGCAGTCGCGACGTACCGAGTTGGATCGTCCTGTTCGAGCCGCTCCGCGATGGCGCGGGCCTCGGCGCGGATCTCGTCGTAGGTCGGCCCGCGCACGATCGGCGCGACGACGTGGAGCCCCTTGCCTCCCGTCGTGCGGACGAACGCTTCGAGCCCACGCTCCCGGAGGAGCTCGCGAGCGACCTCGGCGCCCTCGACGGTCCGGGAGAACGGCACGTCCTCGGCCGGGTCGAGGTCCACGACGAGCCAGTCGGGGCGCAACGGATCGGAGACGAGCGAGCCCCAGGCATGGAGCTCCACGGCGCCGAACTGGACCAGGGAGAGAAGCCCTACCGCGTCGTCGATGTGGAGGACGCCCTGGGACGCGATGAGCGTCTCGTGAACGGCCGGGGGCATCCCCGGGGTCCGGTGCTTCTGGAAGAAGCAGGCGGCGCCCGTACCACCCGGACAGCGGAGGAGAGCGAGCCCGCGCCCGGCGACGTACGGCAGGAGCGCGCTCGAGACGGTGTCGTAGTAGCGCGCGAGGTCCGCCTTCGTCGTGCCGGTCGTCGCGTCCACGACGCGATCGCCGTGCGTGATCTTCACGCCGCGACGAGCATCCGAGCTTCCGCCGGGCGGTGTCGTGGGCGCGGAGGCCGGGACCTCCCGCCGGACTTCGGCCGGCGCCTTGTCCTCGCGCAGCCCGACGAACGCGGGGTGACGGAGGAGTCCGTCCCGGGTCCATTCGGTGAACGCGACGTCCGCGACCAGCACGGGCTCCACCCACGTGACGCCCGTCCCGAGTCCCTTGACGTCGAGGAGCGGCTCGTCGCGCGACAACGGCGCGAGGCGCTCGGCGAGCGATTCGAGCGTCTCAGCATCGAAACCCGTGCCCACCTTGCCGGCATAGCGAAGGCCGCCGCGATCGCCGTGCACGGCGACGAGGAGAGCGCCGATTCCCTTCCGGCCGCCGCGCGGCGCCGTGTACCCGACGACGACGACCTCCTGGCGCTCGTGGCACTTCACCTTCACCCAGTCGAGCGTTCGACGAGAGACGTAGCGGGAACCGGCGCGCTTCGCGACGACGCCCTCGCCGTGATGACCGCACTGCTCGGCATAGAGCTGGGCGCCGCGCTCGGCCCCGAGGACGTGCTCCACGAGCACGAGGGGGGTCGCGCGCCCCCGGATGTCCGCGAGCCGGGCCTTCCGCTCCGAGAGAGGCGTCCCCCGGAGGTCCTCGCCGTTCAGGAACGGCACGTCGAACAGGTAGTAGACGACGCGCGGCGCGCGAGACGAACGGCCCGAGGCGAAGGCAGTGGCCGATCCTCCGATGTTCTGGAGGAGCTGGAACCGCGGGATCCCGTCGTCACCGAGCGCGCAGATCTCGCCGTCGAGGAGCGCGTCCTTCACGTCGAGCCGCTGGAGCGCCGCGACGAGCGCCGGAAAGCGTTCGGTCCAGTCCGCCCCGCTCCGGCTCGCGAGCGTCACGCGACCCCGTTCGATCCGCGCGAGCGCACGGTAGCCATCGAGCTTCGGCTCGAAGTACCAGTCGGCTCCCGTCGGGAGCGTCTTCGTGAGCGTCGCGAGCTCCGGTCGGAACTCCTCGACCGAAGGTGGAGGAGACGAGCCACGACGACGCGGGCTTTCCCGCTCTGCGGGCCGTTCCGCGGGAGGTGCCGGCGCCGCGCCGTCGGGCTCCTGCTGCTTGAGGAGCAGCCACTGCGGCTTCTCGGCGTTCCGCCGGATACGGATGAGCGAGTAGGTGCCGTGGAGCCTCCGCCCTTCGAGTCGGAAGGTGAGCTTGCCGGCGGCGAGGCCCTCGTGCGGGTCGTCCCGCGGGACCCACTCACCCTCGTCCCAGATTCGAACGTCCCCGGCGCCGTAGTGTCCAGCCGGGATCTTCCCCTCGAAGGATGCGTATTCGAGCGGGTGATCCTCCACCTGGACCGCGAGCCTCTTGTCCCCCACGACGTCGCTCGGGCCCTTGGGCACCGCCCAGCTCTTCAACACACCGTCGAGCTCGAGGCGAAAGTCGTAGTGAAGCGTTCGCGCGTCGTGCTTCTGAACGACGAACGCTCGTCGTCCGGCGCGTCGTTGCACTCGTCCGCGCGGCTCTCGCGTCTCACGGAAGTTCCGCTTCTCGCGGTACGTCCCGAGGGAAGCTCGACCCCCCGCGGCGTTCGACCGTCTCATCCGTTCCCCTGTGGACCCAGTGTCACGATGAACGGCTCGCCGCGGTCGTTCCCATGGGTTTCGCGCGAGTTTTCCATGTGGACGGAGTGCTGCAAGGTCCGAGCCGCCGGCGCCCGCCGCCGGATGGCGCGCGGCTTGCTCGACGTCGCCCCATGTCCCCGGCGCACACCGATGTGGCCGTCGTCGGCGCGGGCGCGGCCGGGCTCCTCTCGGCCCGCACGCTCGGCGGGAGGGGCCGGCGTGTCGACGTATTCGAAGGGCGCGGCCGCGTGGGGGGACGGATCTGGCCGGTAGTCCACGAACGCTGGCCCATGCCGCTCGAGCTCGGCGCCGAGTTCATCCACGGCGCGGAAGGGCCCACCCTGTCGACGCTCGCCTCGCTCGGCGTCGCGGTCGACCGCGTCCGGGACGAGCACGCCCGCTACACCGCCCACTCCTTCCGCAGCATGGGCGACACGTGGCGCCGTTTCGCGAAGCTCTTCGCTGGAGCGGATCCCGACGCGGAGGCGTCGGCAGAGGACTTTCTCCGGCGGTCCGCGCTCGCCGAGTCCGACGCCGAGCTCTTCCGGCTCATCGTCGAAGGATTCGACGCCGCGCCACTCGCCGAGGTGAGCCTCCGGAGCGTCGTGGCCGAGGCGACGGCCGCAGCGAGGGACGCCGTCCAGTTCCGCCCGAAGGGCGGCTACGGCAGGCTGATCGAGGGGCTCACGGTGTCGCTCCCGCCGGAGCACGTCCGGATCCACCTGTCTTCGCCGGTGGAGGCGATCGAATGGCGTCCGGGGGGTCCGTGCACGCTCACCGTCCGGCAAGATGAAGGGCGGACCACGGTGCACGCCGATCGATGCATCGTGGCGGTACCCGTCGGCGTGCTCCAGGCCACCGAAGGCCCGTCTCGCATCCGTTTCGACCCCGAGCTCTCCTCGAACGACTTCCCGATCGCGCAGCTCGCGATGGGTCACGTGGTGAAGATCGTCCTCACGTTCGAGCACTGTCAGTTCGCGAAGAGCCTCCCCGCGGCGGACTTTCTGCATTTCCCGGGAGCGCCGTTCCCGACGATGTGGCGAGAAGCGCTCGGCGCCCACGAACAGTTCACCGCGTGGGCGGGCGGTCCGCACGCGAAGCGCGCCGAGAACTACGGCGCGAGGGACCTCGTGGATCTCGCCGCGGAACAGCTCGCGAGCGCCTGCGACGCCCCCGCCTCGGACGTCCGTGCGGCGCTGGTCGCCGCTCACCATCACGACTTCTCCCGGGATCCGTTCTCGCTCGGCGCCTACCCGTTCGCGCGACCGGGCGGACTCCCCTCGGTCGACGTTCTTTCCAGGCCGATCGGGGACTGCCTGTTCTTCGCGGGCGACGGCACGGATCCGGACCATTTCGCGACCGTCCACGCGGCGCTCGCGAGCGGGGAGCGAGCGGCGGAGGCAGTGCTCCGTCTCTGACCGGAAGCACTCACGTCGACAGCAGGGCGAGAACCAACGCGACGGCCATCAGCGCGACGACGAGCGCGAGGCGGCCCTCGTCGCGCCGAACGTCGTCATGGAACCGAAGCGGAGCTCGCCGGGGATCGGCGGAAAGGGACAGGATCTGAGCGCGGGAAAGCATGCCCGACTCGTACGCAAGAAACCTGCCACAGCTTCCCCGCTCACCGCGGAGGCTGCTCATCTGCCCACTCTGGGCCGCGGGCGCACCTTCAACTGATTGTCCACACGATCGGCACCCGCGACGCGCTGCGCGTGCTCGCCCACGACTTTCCACTCGCGCTCGTTCTCCACGGCGCCGCGCAGCGTCACCTTTCCCTCCGCGACCAGGACCCGCACGGTTTTCGCCGCGTACGACAGGGATTCGTCGGCCACGAGCGCGTTCCGGACCCGCTCGGCGAGGTTCAGGTCCGGATCCGCGGACACGGCGGGTCGCCCCGGAGCGGCTTCATGGTCGACCACGGGTCGATTGTCGGGATCCGTACGCATCCCCGTCTGCGACGGTGGAGGCGCCGGCGGGGTCGCCATATGCGGCACGCGCACGCCGGCGAGCCCCGCGGCGTCCCCGGCATTCACCGTCGGCTCGGGCGACGGGATCGCGTTCATCTCCGTGCGTGGAGACGTATCGACTTCGCCGACGCGCTGCGGGAGCTCGGCCCGGGGCTCGACGGCGGTGGCGTCACCCGGCAAGGGCACGCGCGGCGGGGGAGTCGACGCGCATCCGGCGACGCTCGTTGCAAGGCCGACCAGAACGACGAGCTTCGTCATGGAATTCCTCCGAGCGTTCGCGCGAGCAACGGCCGCGCCATCGTTCTGAACGCCCGACGTCGGCCGGTCCGGGGCGGCGGGTGCGAGGCACTCCGGAATCGATGTGTCGTTCTGGCGCCGCAGCGATGCCAACGAACGAGTGGACGAGGTCTGCTCGTTTGCTATTCGAAGAAGGGTCCGCCGCGGCCGCCCGAGCGACCGTGACGTCGAGGGTTCTCACCCAGGGGAGACGACACATGGAAGCCATCGTGATCCGCGTTCGTTTGGATTCGACCACTCTCGTCGTGCCCGAGCTCGCGGCGCACATCGGAAAGTCCGTCGAGCTCCGAGTGCACGTGGAAGACGAAGAGCGAGCGCCCTTCTCGAGCTCGCCGAACGCCTCGTCCCGGCTTCTCGAAGAGGGGCTGCTCGAGTCGGGCGGCATCTCGCGACTCGCCTAGCGCACCGCTCGCGAGATCCGCGCCAGCAAGCGAGCCGGACGAGCGCGAGAATCGAGATCACTCGCGCCCTGAAGGCTTACATCCTCCGTAAGCCGGGCGAGCGACCGAGCGTCGTTCTTCGCCGATCGAGAGGCTTACGCTCGCCGTAAGCCTTTCCGCGCGGGGCGACGCGCAGACGTGGCCGTAAGTTCGCGTCGCGTCGGTCGCTCGTCGTCGCGTGGGTGCGCGGCGTGTGGGCCGTCACGGAGGAGACCCATTCGCCATGAAATCGTCCCCCTTCCACACGTCGATGCTCGCTCTCTCGCTGGTGCTCGGCACGTTCGCGTGCTCGTCGAAGACCGATTCCGGAACGAAGCCCGCTCCGGAGGAAGGCAGCGGAGGCGCCGCCGGGGACGGAGGAGCTGGCGGCGAGAGCGGCGGCGCGAATCCAGGCGGCGCGCACTCCGGAGGCGCGGGGGGCGCCGCAGGCGCCGCGGGAGGCTCGACGGCGGGTGGCGCCGGAGATCAGCCGGATGGGGGCTCCGCGGACGCCGGCGGAGAACGACCGGATGGCGGCGCGGGCAGCGGCGGCTCGAACGGGACCGACGCCGGCACGTGCACGGCCAACACGCAGGACGACCCGAACAACTGCGGACGCTGCGGCAAGAGCTGCGGTGGCGGCGACTGCGTCGGAGGTCTCTGCGAGCCGGTGCTCGTGCTCGACGCGCCGGAGGAGCCGTACGGCCCGACGCTGAACGAGCTCGTGACGTTCATGGACTCGGGTCGACTCTTCGAGTGGGAGTACACGACGACGAGCGACGTCCACTACACCGTACGGACGACCTCCACGACGCCCACGACGCCCGCGTCTGCCGGCACGCTGCTCCAGGACGTCCCGAACACGCCGGGCGTCCACTCCGCGGCGTTCGACGCCACGTACGTGTACGAGGCCGTCGAGGGAGCGACGGGCGCGGCCGGGCAGCTCGTCCGGAAGAAGCTCGACGGCACCGAAGACCACGGCGCCGGGACGAAGTTCTTCTCCCTGCCCCCGGACCTGAAGTGGAAGAACGTCGCCGTCTCGCCGACCGCGATCTACCTGACCGGCACCACGCAGCTGAACGGTCCCCTCCACCCGGATCCCGACACGACGACGTTCTACCGGATGGCGCTCCCCGTCGCGAACGCCTCGGCACAGCCGACGGCGCTCCCCGGGCTCGCGGGACGGAACGAGCTCGTCACGGATCTGACCGTCATCGGCGGTAACCTGTTCTGGCTCGAGTACGACCTGGCGAATTCCGACTACTGGGTGTTCACGGCGCCGGTCGCCGGGGGCACGGCCGTACGCCTCGACGACGTGAACACGACCGGGAGCTCCTTCGCGGCCGACGACACGTACGTCTACTTCGCGGAGATCAACGACCTCGGCTATCTCCAGCGCTGCCCGTTCGCGCACCTGGACGCGGCGCACGTGGAACCGGTCGTGCAGCTCTCGAGCGCGCGGGAGGGCATCGTCGTGAGCGGTCGCTACGCGTACGCGATGGAGCTCCCCGATCCGAGGCCGCTCTGGAGAATCGACACCGTGACCGGCCATCAGGATCTCCTCGGCAACGTCGAGCCGAGCTCCTCGCAGAAGGGAAACCGCGTCGTCGGCGTGGACGCGAGCTTCGTCTACGTGGAGACCGAGGACGCGAAGCTCTGGCGGCTCCCGAACGCACCCTGACGGGGCGTCCCGGGAGCGACGCCACCTCAGACCTTCACGGCGCGTGTCAGCAGGTAGTCCTGGCGAAGGACGTTCTCCTGCGGCTCGAAGTACGCCGCGGCGAGTGCATCGAGCTCCCGGGCGAACTCGGCGATCTTCTCGGGCTCCTTCTCGAAGACCTGCAGGATCTTCTGAACGGGACCGACGTTCTTCTCCATGAACGCGCGAACGTGACGGGAGCTCAGGTACGGCCCGCGGAGGGTCGCGCGATCGAACTCGACGTTCTTCACCGCCGCGCCGAGGCGCTCCTTCACGATCGCGACGTCTCCCCACTGGATGGGCGGCGCGACGCCGGGCGGGGGCGGCAGGAAGCGTCCGACGAGCGCGAACATGCGTCCGGTGAACAGCTCCGGCGGCCACGTCGAGAACGCGATGGTCCCGCCGGGCTTCAAGACCCGTAGCATCTCCTTCGTCGCGACCTCCGGACGCGGCGCGAACATGTGCCCGAACTGGCTCATGACGACGTCGAACGTCGCGTCAGCGAAAGGCAGCGCCTCCGCGTCCCCTTCGAGCCACTCGACCTCCGCTCCCGCCGTCGCCGCGTTCTCCTTCGCGTGAGCGAGGAGCTCCGGTGTGAGGTCGAGGCCGGTGACGCGGGCACCGGTGCGCGCTGCCGCCAGCGAGACGACGCCGGTCCCGCAACCGACGTCGAGCACGCGCTGCCCGGCGCCGACGCGCGCGAAGACGGCGAGGCGCGCCGCCGGAACTGCGGTGTAGATCTCCGTCGGCGCGAACGTCGACCAGGCCTTCTTCTGGTCTTCCTTGAACTGTGCGATTGCGTCCATGCGGATGGACGGTGCCCAACCTTCGCGACGAGCGCAACCGCGGCCGGCCCTCGCCGAATTTGCCCCGGGCGGGGGCCGACTTACCGTCCCTCTGCCCCTCTCAGGGCTTTCGCGTCGCCGTCCAGCTGCCGGCACACGGCGTGCTCGTCGCGGACGGCGTGAGGGCCCACGTGCCGGTCAGGATCTGCGTCGCGCGATCGAGCTTCGCGTCCAGCCCGCCGGTGAACGTGCCGTTGATGAACGCGGCATCGCTGTACGTTCCCGCGGTCGCGTCCGCGTGAAACGTGTTGTTCGAGCAGTCGAGCTTCCCGGAGAGGGGCGAGGTGAACTTGATCGTCGTGTTCGCCGTCCCGGCGAGCGTGCCGTCCTTGATCTCGAGGAACTCGCCGCTCGCGGACTCTGCGAGGGTGAAGTTCACGGGGCCGGTGATGTCGGAGACGAAGATGCCGGCGAAGAAATCGAGCTTGCACGTGAACGTCCCCTCGTACGTGCCCGGCAGGCACGGACCCTGCGTGACCGTCTCGGGCCAGTCGAAACTCACGCTCGGGTCGTAGGGGTAGCTGGAACCCGCGTCCGCCGGAATCACGGTGGCGCCGCCCGACCCGGTGTCACCCGAAGTGCCACTGCCGCCCGAGTCCGCCCCGCCGGCGGCGGAAGCACCGCCCGACGAGCTTCCGCCGAAGTCCACTGCACCGCCGGATGCGGACCACGCGCCGCCGACGCCCCCCGTCCCGCTCGGCGTCGACGATCCGTCTGCGGCGTCATTGGAGGCGGAGCACGAAAGCGCGAGACAGAGCGCCGCGGCCCCCGCGGGCCGCGCGACGGCAAGGAAGGGTCGCATGCGGGCGGAGTCTACTGACGAGGGCGAGGCCAGTCAGGGGCGCCGGCGGCCAAAGTCGTGTTCCGGGCGTTCCGTCAGGGTTCGGTTCAGCGCGTGCAGAGGCCGCCGACGCACCGGAGCCCGGGGCAGCAGCCGCCGCCGGTGCACGGATCGCCGAGGCCGCTCTTCCGGCAGGATTCGCACGTCCCGCTCGCGCCACAGGCAATTCCGAAGGGCGGCACCATGACGTAGGACAGCGCTTCGGCGGGACCGCAGTGACAATCCGTCGAGCTCGCGCAGGTCATCCCGTCGCAGGTCGCGTACCAGTCGCTGGAGAAGCCACCGTCCCGCACTCCGCCCTCGCGAGCCTGAATCCGCTGGTAGGAGAGAACGGCGACCCCGCTGCTGAAGCCAGGTGGGTTCTCGAGCCGGAGGATCAACTCGAGCGGCGTCGCCCGGAACGTACCGTCCGAACCGAACAGGGGTCCCGAGTCGGCATCCCCGCAGGTGCGTTCGAAGTGGATCGAGCTCCCGGCGACACTGAACGTGAACCGGTGGCGAACCGTGGGCGAGTCGTCCCAATACGCGACGCTCGACCAGGTGGATCCCGAAACGACGATCGCCTCCGCCCGCCCCGCCGCGAGGTAGGAGCCGCCATCGGGACTTCCCGGAACGTACGCGGTCGCCCCGATCAGATCGTACACGCCATCCAGGATCGTCCCACCGGGTAGCGGTTCGAAGGCGAGCCCGCTGACCTGAACTCTCGGACCGTCGACCGGCACGGGCCAGTCGTTGCAGGAGGACGACGACGGAGCGTCCACGGACGCGTCTCTCGCGCCGGGCGACTCCGCTGCTGCGGAACAGAGACCGGAGACGCAACGCGTGCCCGCGGCACAGTCTCCGTTTCGTTCGCAAGCCGCCGCGCAGACCCCGTCGGCGCTCGACGTCGAGCCGCAGAGCGCACCGAACCGCTCCTCGCCGCGCGTGGCGCACACCGCTCCGCTGCAATCCGCCGCGCCGGCACAGACCGACGTGCAGATCCCGCAAAGACACTCTCCGACGGAGCAATCCTCCGCGCCGCGACAGCCGTGCAGCCAGTTCGTTTCGCTGCCGAGGTTTCCCGGTGTGCTGCTCTCGTGGCAGCCCCCTGCGGTCAGTGCCCCGGCCAGTGCCACCGCGATCGCACATCGCACTGCCCAGCTCACGCGAGACCTCCGTTCGTGTCCGGGTCCTCGTACCCGCGTACCGTCTGACCCACGTATGCGATGACGTCGAGCACGCCGTCGCCGGGCGTGTTCGCGGCGTTGAACGTCGCCACGCGCTGTCGGAGCCGCACGGCGCGTTCCCGCGTCTCCTGCAGGAAGCCGAGCACCTCCGCACGGTGCGGATGGTCGTCCCACACCTCGAACCCGTACGTGCTGCCGCCGATCCATTCGCCGACGGTGGCTCGCCGCTTGCCGAGCTGAAGTTTGGAAGAAATCGCCGTGACGACCGCCTGGTAGTGGTCGAACACCGCCGCTTCCCACCCCGTGGGATCACCGATCTCGATCACGCACTCCCGCGACGCGTACCGAACGGGATCCGTTTCGGGGAGGCGATGGATCCGCCCGTCTCGCTCGAGACTCGCGAGGGCGTCGTCGACGGCCGCATCCGGCGCGGGAACGACCTCCCGGAGCTCGGCTCGCGTGGACGGGCCGCGTCGGTACACGGCGATCCAGACGAAGTTCTCGAGCCGTTCTGCGGCGCTCTTCCCCTCGGAGAACGCGTATTCGTCGACTGCTGCGGCGCGAAACAGCGTCTCGTCACCGCGCCCCGAGCGGAACACCAACCCGGAGTCCACCAGGTCCTGGAGGACTCCGCGAACCTTCAGCTCGTCGTCGTTGGAGAAGTGCGCGAGTACGTCCGAGCGGAGCACCGTGGGCCTCGCCTGCACGAACTCGAGGAGCGCCTCCCAGAGCGACCGACCGCGTTCCGTGGTGCTCTCGGAGAGGCGAGCGACCTTGTGATGGTACGTGCGGAGCGTGAGCCCGAACATGTCGGCGATGACCTTGTTCCCGAGCCCCTGAGCCTTCAGCTCGTCGACGAGATCCGCGAACACCTGGTTCGCCGTGTGGGCGAGAGTCGCCCGGGCCCCTGCCGCGGTCGCGAGCTGCGCGATGAGGATCGTCGTCTGCCTGACGACGGCGTCGATGAGGAGGTTGACGTTCATGCGTGTCTTTCCCTAGCGACAGACCCCACAGTGACACGCGAAGCCCGGCGAGCATTTAGCCCCGCAGGCGCCGCAGTTGTCGTCGTCGGCGCCGAGGTCCGTGCATGCGCCGAAGCAAGGCGTCCCGCCTCCGGGGCAGGCGCAGGAGCCGCGATCGCAATGCGCGGCCCCGAAGCTCGATTTCCCGCCCAGGCTCCTGACGTTCCGCCCCTCGAGCCAGTACACGCTCGCGGAGTCCGCGGCGATTGCCGGCGCGAACGAGTCTCCGCCGGACGAGAGGACGTCGGCGTTGCCGCCGCCACCACTACCCGGCGTGGTGCCCGAGTCCGGCCGCGGGGGCTGGAGGCGGAACCCACGTCGCCGCCGCAACCGCCCACGAGGAGCACGGAAACGACGGCGGCCCAGGCCCGCTTGCCGCGGCCCCCGCTTCGTTCCCGTTCGAGTCGCCTCATCCAGCGCATATGTCCGGATTCTAGCGGCGCCTCCTGGCATCTCGGCAGTGACAGTTATTGCACCATCCGTCCGGTGCCCCACGAGGGCCCAGGACGACGCGCCTCGCCGCTACTTTTCCATCGCCTCGATGCGCCGGTTCCGGGCGCGGCCCTCTTCGCTGTCGTTCGGAGCGACGGGCCGTGCGTCCCCGTAACCGACGGCTTCGACCCGGGAAGCGTCGATGCCCTTCGAGATGACGTAGTCGCGGCAGGCCTTGGCGCGGTTCTCGGAGAGGGTCTTGTTGGCCTTCGGATCCCCGACGTTGTCGGTGTGCCCGGAGATCTCGACGTGCGCGCTCTTCTTGTGCTCGAGGAACTCCACGACGGTGTCGAGGCGCGGGAAGGAGCTCGGCTTGATCTTCGCCTTGCCCGTGTCGAAGGTGACGCCGTCGAGCACGAACCGCGGCGGGTCCTTCGCGCCGCCCGTGAAGACGAAGCCCTTGTACCGGAGCGTGAGCTTCTGCGTGAAGTTCGGCTTGTCCTCGAGCGTGGTCGTCGCGGCGATGTCGGAGGAGCCGAGGCTCACGTAGAGGAGATCGTACTTCTGCCCCTTCGGCACGAGCAGCTCCGAATAGCCCGTCTCGTCCGTCTCGTCCGCGTAGTACTTCTTGCCGTCCGGGCCCTTCATCTCGACGACGATGCCCTTGATGGGCCCCTTGTCCTTGTCGACGACGACGAGCTTCACGAGCGTCTCGGTCGCGGTGGGCTTGAGCTTGCTCTCCTTGGCGCCGTGCGTGTCCTTCGCCGTGTGCGTCCCGGTGTCCTTGAACGCGTTCTTGTCCTTGTCGTCGGCGCGAGCAGCCGGCGCGGCGACGACGGCGGCGACGAAGGATGCGAGGAGGGCGGAGCGGCGAAGCGAGGAGCGAAGTGAGCGCGACATCCTCGGAAATGTAGCAAGGATGGCGGCGTGCGAGCGATCCGAGCGACGCGCGAAAGCAATCTTGGGGGCCCTCCCCCACGCATCGGGCCCGTCGATCGACGCTCGCTCCGCCGCGGCTGCAGTTTTCGTCGAAAGCAGGGAAGCTCGAGCCGCGCGCGAACGTAGTCTTCGGGTTCGCGCGCGAGACTTCACTCCTCCGTCCGGAGCTTCATGCGAGCTTCGCTGAGGACCTTCTCGCCTTCCTCGAGCGAGACGACGTCCACGGTCACGGCGTCGTTCGCCTGAGCCTGACGCGAGAGACGGCCCATCTGCAGACGCGTGATCGTCTCGTCCGAGATGTGGACGCAGAGGAAGACGCCGTGGCTCCGCTGGTAGCTGATGAGCTCGCCCAGGCGCGCGGCGTTCTTCGCGTCCACCGTCTTCAGTCCGCGCATGTCGGCGAGCACCATGTGCTTCCGGCCCTCGTACGAGTCCGACATCGCCTTTCCCTCGACGTTCGCCTTGTCGAGGTCCTCCGCCGTCAGAACCCCGTTCGCGACGAAGCGGATGGTGCGGAGCTTCGGATGATTCGTGAGCTTGATCGGCATTCGGTTCCCGCCTTCCCGTTCGTGATCGAAGACGATACACCGGAACGACGAAACGTCGCCACGCGAGCAACCGGGCCGCGGGACCCACACCCGCGCAGATCCGCCGACAGACGAGAGCGCCTCGGCGAGCCGAGGTCGCGCGCGGCGAAGCCCGGGCGTAGACTCCGCGTTCGTGTCTCGAGAAGTCCCGGCACGCGGTGAGACGGCGCGCCAGGCGCTCCGCGAAGCGCTGAAGCACGG
>DASZXK010000126.1:0-43000 GCA_035545855.1 Polyangiaceae bacterium | reverse complement strand
TCGGCGCGCGTCCACGTGTTCCCGTCGCGCTACGAGGGCTTCGGTCTGCCGGTCCTCGAAGCGCTCGCGTGCGGTACGCCGACCATCACGAGCCCTGGCTCCTCGCTCGACGAAGTGGCGGGAAGCGCCGCGCTCGTCGTTCCTTGCGGCGAGCCGGAGCAGATGGCCGCGGCGGTGGACGCGCTCGTGTTCGACGACGAGAAGAGGACCGCGCTGCGAGAGGCCGGGATCGCTCGCGCGCTGACGTTCACCTGGAGAAGATGCGCCGAGGAGACGGTGCGCTTCTGGAAGCGAGCGCTCGCCTAGGGTCAGGCCCGGAGCTCGGCGCCGCGTTCCTGGAGCACCTCGGCGAGCGCGTCCCGCGCCGTCCTAACAGGCGACCAGCCGAGCGCGCGGAGCCGAGAAGCATCCCCGATCATCGCCGGAATCTCGGCAGGGCGGACCCGGGCCGGGTCGACCTCGACCCGAGCGACCGTTCCGGTCAGCTCGAGCATCTCCGTGAGGAGGCTCTGGATCGTCCGTCCGACGCCGGTCGCGACGTTGTACGTCTCGCCCGACACGCCCCGCTCGATGAGGAGCGTGTAGGCCGCCACCACGTCGTCCACGTGGGAGAAGTCCCGGACGGCGCCGAGGTCTCCGGTACGCAAGACCGGGGGGCTCTCGGCTCGCTGGATCGCGGCGATCTGACCCGCGAACGAGGGGACGACGAAGTTCGGAGCCTGACCCGGCCCGAGATGATTGTAGGGGCGGGCGCAGACGACGTCCGTTCCGTAGCTTCGCCGAAACTGGAAGCAGACCGATTCGGCGGCGACCTTGGACGCCGCGTAAGGGCTCAGGGGAAGGAGCGGGGTGCTCTCCGTCGCCGGTGCGTCTCCCGCGACGCGTCCGTAGACCTCCCCGGAGCTCACGTACAGGACTCGCGCCTTCGGCGTGGAAGCGTGCACCGCGGCGAGGAGGTGCGTCGTGCCGAGCGCGTTCACGGCGAACGTCGTTCCCGGATCCTTGTGGCTCTCGGCGACCGAGCTCATGGCGGCGAGGTGGATCACGGCGTCCGCCATCGCGTCCGCGACGACCCGCAGCGTGCTTTCGCGGCTCGTGAGCTCGAGCCCCCCAGCGACGTGCGGGGGCCCCGGCTCCACGACCTCGTGCCCCGCTCGGCGAAGCGCGCGCGAGAGGTGCCGGCCGACGAAACCGTCCGCGCCGGTGACGAGGACCTTCATGCCGATTCGAGCCGAGCCAGGTCCGCGTCCACCATCATCTCGACCAGTTCCTTGAACAGCACCTTGGGCTCCCACCCGAGCACCCGCTTGGCCTTCGCGGGACTGCCGATGAGCAGATCCACCTCGGCCGGTCGCACGAAGGCCGGGTTGATCTCGACGTACTTCTCGTAGTTCAGCCCGACCCGAGCGAACGCGATCTCGCAGAGCTCGCGGACCGTGTGCGTCTCGTTGGTCGCGACGACGAAGTCGTCGGGCGCGTCCGCCTGCAACATTCGCCACATCGCTTCCACGTAGTCGCCGGCGAAACCCCAGTCCCGCTGTGCGTCCAGGTTGCCGAGGAACAGCTTCTCCTGGAGCCCCTTCTTGATGCGGGCGACGGAGTGCGTGACCTTCCTCGTCACGAACTCCAGCCCACGGCGGGGCGACTCGTGGTTGAAGAGGATGCCGCTCACCGCGAAGAGGTTGAAGGACTCCCGGTAGTTCACGGTGATGAAGTGGCCGTACGCCTTGGCGACGCCGTACGGGGAGCGCGGATAGAACGGCGTGTCCTCCGTCTGGGGGACGGCCTTCACCTTGCCGAACATCTCCGACGAAGACGCCTGATAAAAACGGGTCTTCGGCTTCGTGTGACGGATCGCTTCCAGCATCTTCGTGACGCCCAGCGCCGTGAACTCGCCCGTGAGTACGGGCTGATTCCAGCTCGTCGGGACGAAGCTCTGCGCCGCGAGGTTATAGACCTCGTGCGGATCGATCGCCACGAGCGCAGCGGCCAGGGAGAACTGATCGAGGAGATCCCCCTGGTGCAGCGTGATCTTTTCGCGCAGGTGGTTGATGCGCTCGAACTTCTCGTCGGAGGAACGACGGACCATTCCGTGGACTTCGTACCCCTTCGAGAGCAGGAGCTCCGCGAGGTAGCTGCCGTCTTGGCCCGTGATGCCGGTGATGAGTGCACGCTTCTTCATCGCTGATCTCCGGCAGTCCTTACACCGGCGCCGGTCGGCTCGGAAGTGGATCCGCTCAGGTCGGAACCCGGGCGCGGCGCCGGTTGGATTCCGGGAGGCGTTTTGGCGGCCGTCGGGTTAGCGTCTGCGCCGAGCCGTGAGCGCCTGGTCGAGCCGTGAACCGCGGAAGAGCCGTGAACCGCGGAAGAGCCTTCCGTCCGTCGTGGTGGACGCTTCCCCCATTCTCGACCGGAGCGGCATGCGGGGAATCGGCCGGTACGTCTACGACCTGCTCCGCGCGCTCGAGTCCGTGAGGGACGAGTGGTCGGAGCGTCTGGACATCGCCGCGGTGACGGAGCTCGGGTGGTTCGGCACGGGCGTCCTCTCCCGCGACCTTGCCGGAGCGGCGGAGGACCTCCGGGCGCGCCGGGGCAGCGAGCGAGACAGCATCGTCAAGAAGCGCCGGATGTCGCTGGGCGCCGTCGCACGGTCCGCGGACCTGCTGCATCTCGCCGAGCCGATTGGCATGCCCCTCGTGAAGCTCTCGCGGTGGGGAGTCACCTGTTACGATCTGATTCCGCTCCGGATGCCCCAGGAATACCTCGGCGGCAGCCGCGTGCGGGTCCTCCGGCGGAAGCTCGAGGACTACGTGCTGTACCACCGCGCGGACGTCATCGTGGCCATCTCGGAGCGCACTCGCACCGACGTCGTCTCGATGTTGAGCCTTCCACCCGATCGGGTCCTCCACGTGCCCACGGGAATCGACCTCCCTCACTGGCGGGCGGCGCCCACGAGTTCCGACCCCGAGGCGCGGCGGCGAGGAGGTGCGGGAGCCAGGCCGTACGTGCTCTTCGTCGGCGAGGGAGACCAGAGGAAGGGCGTCGCCACCATGATGGCCGCCGTCGCACTCGTCCGTCGCGAGCTCGACATCGAGCTCGTGTGGGTCGGACAGCTTCCGCCCGAACACCTCGCGAGATTCCAGAAGCAGGCGCGCGCCGCCGGCCTGGAGGGAAGCGTGCGGTTTCCCGGCTTCGTCGCCGACGAGGACCTGGGGGCGCTCTATCGCGGGGCAATCGCCCACGTCTTCCTCTCGGTGCTGGAAGGATTCGGACTGCCCGTCGCCGAGGCGATGGCCGCCGGGTGTCCGGTCGTCGTCGTCCGCGGCAGCGGCTGCGACGAGATCGCCGGCGACGCGGGCTGCGTCGTGCCGCCCGGCGATGCGGCGGCGGCGGCGCGCGCCATCCTCGCCCTGGCGCGCGATCCCGAAGACCGCGCGTGCCGGGTACGGAAGGGATCCGCGCGCATCGAAGTCTACGACCGCAAGGCGATGGCGCGGGGTTACGTGGAAGCGTGGGAGCGAGCGCTTCGGTGAGCGCCCCCCGGCTCAGGCTCCGGGGCTCACTTCTTCGGCGGCGACCGCGAGCGCCTCGGCCGTGGCCATGGGCGAGACGTGCCGCCAGCAGATCACGGGGAAGATCCACGCCGTCACGACGAGCGAGTAGGCGACCGTCGCCGAAACGATGCCGAAGACGCCCAGGCGTTCGGCGGCGAAATACGTGAGAGTCGCGGTGACGACGCCGTTCGCCAGGATGAAGCGCACGAGCGTCCAGAGACGGTTCGTGCTGATCAGGAGATCGTTGAAGGACCCGTTCCACGTGCCCACGAGCGTGAGGAGCGAGGCGGCCATCCACACCCGGGACTCGAAGGCGACGGTCTGCCCGGAGAGCAACGACGTCGCGACGTTTCCGAACCCCACGTAGTACACGGTCGCCGCGACGCAGATGACGAGCTTGATGCCCTGCGCCCTCCAGAAGGTCGTCCGTAGCCAGAGGACGTCGCGCCGGAGGAGCGCCTCCCGGAAGGACGGAACGAGCGGGCCGTCGATCATCCCGAGGATGAGGACCGGCACCGAGTAGACCTTCAGGAACACCGTGTAGTCGGCGACCGTCGTCAGGCCCGCTCGGCGAGCGATCACCAGCGTCTGGAGCTCGTTGATGAGCAGAGAGCCGACCTGGAACAGGAAGAGCGGCGTGGAAACCGTCGCGAGCTCCCGGAACGTCGCCCACGAGACGGAGCGCCGCTTGGGCCAGAGCCACGGCATGTCCCTCGCGATGTAGACGAGATTCAGCGCGCCGAGGAGCAACGGCACGCCGCCCATCACCGCGACCAGGCCGGCCAGGCCGACGTGAGTGCGCGTCGCGGCGACGAGGACCGCGAGCGACGTCACGTTCCCCACGACCCGGAACGCGTTCGCCACGTACCCTCGCTGATACGCGGAATATATCGAGCCGACGATGCTCATCGGGAAGTTGACGAGGAACACCGCCACCACCGCGACGACCACGGAGCTGGTTTCCGCCTCAAGGCTCCTCGACTGCACGTTGAAGAGCGCCGTCCAGGGGACGATGGGCATGAGGAGCCCGAACGCGCCCGCCATCAGGAGAGCGACGCCCAGGAGAGCGTACCAACCGGTGGAGACGTAGCGCCCAGCGGCGTCGGTGTCGTTCCGCGCGTATGCTTCGCTCAGGTGGTTGATCAGGCCGCGGCCGAGCCCGAAGTCCGCGAGCGTCGCCCAGGTGAGAAGGGCGGTCACGCTTCCCCAGAGCCCGTAGCGCTCCTTGCCGAGGTACTCGAGCGTCAGCGGGACGGACACGAGGCTCGTCAGCAGTCCGGTCGCGTGCGCGCCGAGGCTCGACAGGGTCGTCCAGACGGCGCGCCGCGAGCGCTCCTTGCCGCGGTCGTTCTCCGCACCGACGTCGTTCCGGGCCTCGGTCGCCGGCATCATTCCCGGTGCCCAGACGGGGCCGAGGACTCCTTGCTGACTCCGTTTCGTTCCTCCCGCCGATTCATCGCCCTGCCTCGGCGAGCTTGAGCTCCAGCCGAGCCTTCACTGCCGGCCACTCGGGTTCGATCACGCTGAAATAGACCGAGTCCCTCCGGTACCCGTCCCAGCAGATCATGTGAGATCGAAGCGTCCCTTCCTCCTTCGCACCGATGCGAAGGAGCGCGGCGCGGGAGCGCGCGTTTCGCGAGTCCGTCTTGAACTCCACGCGGACGATGCCCTGTTCGAAGGCGTGCCCGATCTGTAGCAGCTTGGCCTCCGTGTTCACCACGGTTCGCTGCGCCTTCGGGAGGATCCACGTGAAGCCGATCTCGAGCCGGCGATGCGCGGCGTCCGTCACGATGGAAGAGGTGCTGCCGACGAGCTCGCCGGTCGCGGCGAGCCGGGTCAGGAAGAAGATGGCGTTCTTCGCGGCCATCATCCCCTCGGCGAGCTTCATCCGCTCGACGAGATCCTCCCGCGTTTGCATCTTCATGGGGATGTAGCGAAAGATCTCCGGAGCGGACAGCGCCGCCTCGCACACCTCGTCGAAGTCGGACGGTCCGTAAGGAACGAGGCGCACGTGGGTGCCGGAGAGCGTCACCGGTTCGAGCAACATCTCCGGAACCTTCGCGCCGCTCGCGAGGTAGGTCAATCATCGGCTCCGGAGCCCGGGCGCCCGCGCTAAGCTCGGGCGCCATGCCTCCGCTCGTTCCCTGGGAAACGTTCCGTTCCGAGACGGACGCGCCGCCGCTCCTCCTCGGGGCGATGAACTTCGGCAAGCGTACTCCGGAGGACGAGGCTCATCGGATCGTCCACCGGGCGCTCGAGCGCGGGGTGACGTTCGTCGATACGGCGAATGCCTACGTCGATGGCGAGAGCGAACGCATCGTCGGCCGCGCGCTCCGCGGTCGCCGCGACCGGGCCCTCGTCGCGACGAAGGTGGGGCTCTCGAAGATCGGAGGGCAGACGTCGGGCCTCGTTCGCATCGGCGGCACGCCCGAAGGCCTCTCGCGAAAGCGCATCCTCGAAGCGTGCGACGAGAGCCTCTCGAGGCTCGGGATGGACCACGTGGACCTCTACTACCTCCACGTGCCCGACGCCCGGACCCCCATCGAGGAGACCCTATCGGCGATCGCGACGCTCCTCCAGGCCGGGAAGATCCGCGCGTGGGGCGTCTCCAACTACGCCTCCTGGCAGGTCCTCGAGATGATCCACTGGTGCGACCGGGAGGGCGTTCCCCGGCCCGTGATGGCGCAGCAGATCTACAACGTGCTCGTCCGGCAGCTGGACGTCGAGTGGTTCGCGTTCGCGCGGAGGTACCGGTTCCACACCGCGGCGTACAACCCGCTCGCCGGCGGGCTCCTCGCGAGGCCGAAGAGCGCCGTTCCGGAGCCGGGCTCCCGGTTCGACGAGAACCCGATGTACCAGCGCCGTTACTGGACGGACGCGTTCCACGCCCACGTCGCCGACTACGCGGCGCTCGCCTCCGAGGCCGGGCTCTCGACGCTCGCGCTCGCGTACGGCTTCGTCGCGTCCCGGCCCGGGGTGGACTCCGTGCTCGTCGGTCCCGCGACGGCCCTGCACCTGGACGACGCGATCGCGCTCTGCCGGCCGCTCCCACCGGACGTCCTCGCCCGAGTGGACGAGCTCCACCGCGCTCACACCGGGACGGACGCGACGTACGCGCGGCTCTGATCGCTCAGAGTGGAACCCGGACGACGCTCGCGCCGACGCCATTTCCGGGCTGCGCCAGGACGTACGCGTCCGTGTCGTCGACCTCGATGTCCTGCACCGTGCCGGCGACGTCGCCGAGGAGCTTCGCGTCGCCGCCACCCCGGGCGCGCGAGTACACCGTCGAGAACGAGAGCCCGGGAGACGTCTCCGCCCAGACGAAGACGTCGGCGTGAAGCACGAGGGCCGTGATCGTGCCCGGTCGGTAGGGCACCACGGTCGACGTGAAGCATCCCGGGAGGCGCACCGACGAGACGTCCCTTCCGGAGCCCAGATAGACGGAGCCGTCGTTGACCGCGAACGCGGTGTACAGGGACTTCACCTGGTCCAGGACGACGTCCACGGCTCCGGAGCCGACGTCGATCCGGCGGAGCGTGGACATGGGGGCGACGTCCAGGACCCGTTGATCGGAGAGAACGTAGGCGAAGCTACCGTCGACGAGCAGCCGGTTCCGCGTCGCCTGCTGCCAGGCGTCGAAGGTGGCCAGCACCGCGGGATCGTCGCCGTAGCCGGCGATACTGATCAGCGTGCTCGTGGGAACGCCCGCCTCCGACGGACGGTTCACGATCGCGTAGAACACTTGCGGCGTGCCGGCGAGGGCGACGACCTCCGCCGCTGTCGCTTGCGAGAGGGACGGATATCGATATTCTCGCCCGGCGTCGTCGGTCATCAGGAGGGCGCCTCCCGAGACGTAGAGAACGCCCCAGGACGTCGCCGCGAGCGACGAGACGTACCCTGGAAGCGTGACGGCGGCCGCGAGGACGCACGTGGACTTGTCCACCCGGGCGAGCGTGCTCACGCCGATGTCGTCCACGTCCACCGTCCAGACGTTCTGCGCCGTGACGGTCATCGCCTGGACGGATCCCGTGCGGATCAGCGCGGGCGTCGTCTTCGAGTGATTTGCGCAGGAGTCGAGCTTCGTCGAGCCCGTCGGGCTGTCGACCGGAACGGGCTCGCAGCCTCGACCGAAATCGAACGAGCACGTGCCACCGAGACAGCACGGCTTGCCGCCGATCTCCGTCGCGTGACTTGCCGCACACTGATCGGCACCGGGACCTCCGGGAACGTCCCAGCATGCGCAGCTACTTCCCTGGAAGGCGGGGGGAGCCGGCGGAGCGCATTCCCCGGCGTTGGTCTCGAGCGGCGGTGGGAAGTCGCTCGGGCAGTCGAAGCTGGGAGGCCCGGAGTCGACTATCGTCGTCGCGCCGCCCGCGCCGACCGCTCCGCCGGTGGACGTCGCGCCGCCGTCCACCGCGGAGCCCCCGGCGTTCCCCGTCGGATCGCCGGGGTTCGTCCCGCCTCGCTCGTCGTGGACGGTGCCGCCGCACGACGCGGCGAGCGCGCCCATTCCGACGGCGACGAGCGCGGCGCGTGTGACCACGCCCGGAGCGTAGCACCGCGAGCAACGGACACGGCTCACCGAGGAACGCGCACGACGCGATCCCCGCCCGACGCATTCTCGGAGACGACGTAGACGTCCGTCGCGTTTGCCTGGATGTTTTTGACCCTACCGTCGACGTCGGCGAGCCGTCGCGGAGTGCCGCCCGTCACCGGGGCTTCGTACACGGAGAAGAACGCGAGCCCGTCGGAGGCCTCGGCCCAGTACAGCGTGTCGTCGTGGAGCGTCGGAACGCCGACGCCTCCTTTCTCGACTTCGACCAGCGTCCGGCTCGAGCAGCTCGCCACGTCGAAGGCCACGATGCCGCCGGGCGCGCCGAGGTAGACCACGCCAGCGCGGACGGCGAACGGCGAGTAACCGTTTCCGAGGGCATCGAACACCGTTTCGAGCGCCCCGGTCGTCGCGTTCATGCGGTGAAGGCGGTTCGGTGAAGTCGGTGACACGGTCGCGACGATGTAGAGCTCCGGGCCGTCCACGAAGAATTGCCCCAGCACGACGTTGATCGAGGGAGGCAGATCCCCCACGAGTCGGACCTCGCCGTTGCAGCACGGGAGCTCAACGATCCGTCTCGAATCCGTGCCCTGTTGCTGGTCGACGATCGCGTATGTGGAGGCGGCGTCCCCGCCGAGTCCGAGGACGGCGAGGTCGCCGCCGCCGAGCGCCGCGACCAGATCGGCCGTACCCGAGGTTGCGCCCGAACGTTCCCGGACGACCTCGTCTCCCCGCGGGCCGCTGATGGAATAGTAGACTTCGTTTTCCACGGACGTAAATTGCGTCACGAACACGCCCGGCTCGAGCGGGATCGCGGCGCACGACCGCGTGTCCACCTGCACCACGCCCGGATCATGGCCGACCGCGACGATCTTCCCGTCCATCAGGCCGAGGTGCTCCGCCGCTCCCTCGTACACCAGCACCGGTGCCCCGGATGCGTCCTGACAGCCTGCGAGCGGCGTACCCTCGGGATTTTCGATCGAGTCCGCCGTGCAACCCTGTCCGAAGTCGAAGGCGCACCTGCCGTCCAGACAGCACGCCCTTCCTCCGAGCTCCGTCGCGCGACTCGGCGGGCACGATTCCGTCCCCGGTTCTCCGGTGATCGGAAAGCACGCGCACTTGCTGGAGCGTCTCTTCAGCGGCGGAGGAGGCGCGCAGAGGCCGCTCCCCTGTTCCGTCGGGTCGGGATCGTCCAGAACGCAGGAACCGAGAGCGACGGCCGCATCGGCGTCACTCGGTGCTCCGCCTCCGCCCGCCGGGTCCGGCCGAGGCCCGCCGCTCGCGTCGTCCTTGACTGACCCGCCGCACGCCGCGAACGTCGCGACGGCGAGCGCCGCCCAGAGCCCCACGCGAAGTCCCACGAATGCCATTCTAGCACGCGGCGGGACCGGTCCGGCGCGGTCGCGCTCGGTCTCGTCGGTCGTCGCGCGTCGCCCTCGGGAAACGGCGCGGAAACTGCGCTTCGGCTCGAATCGCTCGCGGAGCGCGGCTCGCTGCGCTACCCGTGGAGAAGGAAAAGCCATGATGCACACGGTCGTGTTGATTCCAGGGGACGGCATCGGTCCGGAGGTCTCGGCGGCGGTCCGGACGGTGTTCGAGGCGGTGAACGCGCCGATCCAGTTCGTCGAGTTCCACGCCGGGGAAGCGGCGCTGCAGAAGGGCGGGAAAGACGTCCTGCCGGAAGAGACGCTCGAGGCCATCCGGCATCATCACGTCGCGCTGAAGGGGCCGTGCACGACGCCCATCGGAAAGGGGTTTCGCTCCGTCAACGTGGCGCTCCGGAAGACCTTGAACCTGTATGCCGCGGTTCGTCCCGTCCGCTCCATGCCCGGCGTGAAGACCCGGTACGAGAACGTCGATCTCGTCATCGTGCGCGAGAACACGGAAGGGCTCTACAGCGGCATCGAGAACCAGATCACGGACGGCGTCGTCGCCTCCATGAAGGTCGCGACGCGGGCCGCTTGTCACCGGATCGCGCTCTGGACGTTCCGCTACGCGACGCACCGGAGACGCAAGAAGGTCTCGGTGCTTCACAAGGCGAACATCATGAAGCTGACGGACGGGATGTTCATCGAAGAGTCCCGCCACGTGCACGCCCGCGACTACCCGAACATCGAATACGAAGAGACGATCATCGACGCCGCGGCGATGCGCCTCGTGCAGGACCCGTCCCAGTTCGACATCCTGCTTTGCGAAAACCTCTACGGGGACATCGTCTCGGATCTTTGCGCGGGCTTCGTGGGCGGTCTCGGCGTCACCCCCGGCGCGAACATCGGCGACACGGACGCGGTCTTCGAGGCCGTGCACGGCTCGGCGCCGACGATAGCGGGGCAGAACATCGCGAACCCGCTCGCCCTCCTCATGAGCGCCGTCATGATGCTGAATCACCTCGCGGACGAACGCGAGGACGCGGCCTGTCGCACGGCCGCCGATAGGATCAAGACGGCCTACAACACCGCCCTGGAGGAGGGCCAGACCACGAAGGACCTCGGCGGCAAGCTCGGGACCCGCGAGTTCACCCGGGCGCTCGTCGAACGTCTCGGCTGAGCAGGGCCCGCTCCTCCGGTTCGAGAAGCCCGGGCGCGGCGAGGAGGCGAGCGACGCAGGCCGCCGCTCCGTCGGTTTCCGACGCGGCCTCGAGCAGCACGGCGAGCTTGAGGAGCCGCTCCGCGTCTTTCCGGGTCCGAAGCGGCAGCTCCGCGTGGTCACGGAAGTAGAGCGCGTGCGCCCAGGACAGGCGCCCGGCGCCCGCCTTCGATCGTGAAGGCACGTCGTCGAACACCGCGACGTCTTCCCGGGGGAGCGCGTCCGTGTGCCGCTCGGAGTAGTGCACGCGGTGGTCCAGCCGCCAGAGCCAGAAGCCGCGCTTCCGGAGCCACTGATCCACGTCCGAGAAGAGCGGCGAGCCGTGATGGAGCGGCATGAACTCGACCTCGATCTCGAGGCCGAGGCACTCGTCGAGCCGGCTACCGGCGCCTTCGAGCACGCCGAGCGTCGACCCGTGCGCGCCGATCTTGACGAAGGACGGATCCGTCACTCCCTCCGCGCTCGCCCATGTCTCGAGCCGACGTGTCGACACGTCGCTCTCGCCGACCGGATCGATGACGCCGAGCAGGGGATAGCGCCGCGCGAGATCCGCGTTCGGCTCGAACGGAGACGAGCACTCGGGGGCACGGGCCCGATGAAGGCGCGTCGTCCCGTCCACGTCGGAGAGCAGGACGGGCACGAAGCGATCCGGGCTTCCCGGAGTCAACGCGGCGTTCAGCCGGGCGCATTCCGCCTCGTCGGGATCGAACGCGTAGAACCGCGTGATGGGCGGTCGCCGATACCACGCTCCCTCGGCGTTCCGGCCCGCCCCGACGTGCAGGACGACCACGGCGCTTTCCCCCAGGATCCTGGCCGCGGCCGAGGCGACGTCCGGCGCCGAGGCGGGCTCGGTCGGCGACTTGAGCTTCTCCTCGAGCGTGTTCTTGAGCCAGGCGGTGGCCTTCAACGAGCCCGTGACGAGGGGGTGGCCGATGCCGCGCTTCAGGCGCTCGATCTCCTGGAAGAAGACGTACGGGACGTAGTCGTCCAGGGTGTTCGGCGGAAGGGAAAGAGGCTCGACGAGGGCGACGTCTTCCCGGCGGACGTAGTAGCGGTTCAGGCCGTCGAAGCAGGCGAACACGTAATCCGCGGAGAGGATCAACGGCTCCCACTTGTCGAACACCGGCGTCGTCGTCCGCGGGCGGGTGGCCTCCACGATGAGGACCCGCGGACGGAACCGCGCCAGATCCGCGCCGAGGAGGACCTGCCGCTCGTGCCCCTCGACGTCGATCGACATGAAGTCGATGGTGCGCGCGGGGCGCGCCGCGAGGAGCTCGGCGAGGGGGACGACGGGCACCTCGCGCTCCACGAACGTCACGCCGGTCGCGCGGTGCCGCACGGCCTCCTCCGCCGAGAACGTCGAGAGGCCGGCCGTCGCCGTCGCAGAATCGTAGAAGGTCAGCGTGCCGCGGACGTCGGAGACGCCGACGTTCACGTTGTCGTCGTGGGGGCGCCCTTCCGACACGCGCTTGAAGTTCGCCGGTGAGGCATCCACGTTCAGGCCGCGCCAGCCCTTGTCGTAGAAGTGCTTCGTGATCGAACACGACACCGGGTCGTAGGCGCCGATGTCCACGTAGTAGCCGGAGCCTTGCCCAGCGAAGGCGCGGCGGAGCCGGACGTCCTCGGCGTTCTGGGCGTAAGAGATCATCGGCATGGAAACGACTTCGGGCGGCTGAACCAGGTTCGAGACTCGTTCAAAGGACGGGCGGCTTTTCGAGCACGGCGGCGCTCAGCGTTTCCTGCCGGCGGCGAAGATCGCGCCCCCCGCTGCGAGACCGCTCAGACGGTACGCGAGCTCGTACGCATGGAACTCGAGCCGGGCGCGCGTCCCCGATTCCACGGAATAGTCGTCCAACCCCGCTTCCGCCAGGTCGAAGCCCGAGCGCTCCAGGAGCTCGCACAAAGTCCTGAGCGTGAAGTGCGTGAGGTGGAGCTCCTCCTCGGGCCGCTCGAGGAGAAGTCGATCGAAACGGACGCCCGCCGTCGGAAGACGGCCGAGCGCGGAGTCGATCTTTGTCTGAATCCGCGAGCGCCGGAGGCGAAGCCTGTCGTCCGTGTTCGGCACCGCGACGCAGACCACGCCCCCCGGCGAAAGTACTTCGTGGGCCCGCGCAATCAACCGGCGCGGTTCTGCGACGTGCTCGAGCACGTGCCACAGGGTGACGACGTCGTACCTCCCGAGGGGTAGGTCGATCTCGCAGGCATCACCGAGCCGGAGCGCGAGCCCGTGCCTCTCTCGGGCGACACGTTGACCCTCCGACGAGACCTCCGTCCCGTCCACCTCGTAGTAGGCGCGGGCGATGGCGCCGAAGTCGCCCTGGCCGGCACCGATGTCGAGGAGTCGCCCGCGCGGAACGAGACGCCGGATCCGCCGGACCCGTCTCTCCCACATGGCGACGCGCCCGGGCTCCTTGTCCCAGTGATCGTACCGGCCGAGCGCGGAGTAGAAGTCCCCGATCGCTTGGGCGGTCGGCCGCGGCGAGACGTAGAGGACGCCGCAGCCGAGGCACTGCATGATGTCACCCGGCGCGTAGAAGGCGACGCGCTCCCGGCTGCCGCACGCACCACACTGTGCCACGTCCTCCCGCGCGACGGGCGCCGGCGGCACAATCCCGTGGGTTTCGCGGGTCGTTTGCATGGGAGCGGAGGCCACGTATACCACGACTCCCCACCCCCTGCATCCGCCGTGCCGAGTCGCTGACCGGGTCTCCGGGACCGTGCATGCACCTTCCTCGCACCGCGCGCCGAGCGACCGCGGATCCCTCGCGGAGCGACGTCAGGGGTGCACGCAGTTGATCGCGGGGCCCACGGTGTCCCCGACGAGGATGCACATCTCGCCGTTCACGGTCTCGTTCGTGAAATGGAGCGTGTTCGCGGAGTCGTTGTTCACCTCGCACTCCCACTCCACGACGTCCCCTTTCTCGAGATCCAGGATCCCGCTCCAGCCGCCCTCGGTGCGCGTGGCGAGATCCGGCGGCGGGTTCGTGACGACGCTCGAGTACTCGAGCACCATGGGCTCGGCCCAGTCGAACCCCTCGTAGATGGATTCTTTCGCCCCGTTTCGGGTGCGCCAGGCGTCGAACCGGACGTTGTGCGCGTGCCGGTGGCCGTAAGCGGTGAGGATGCGCCCGTCTTCGGTCACGTCGCACGTGTAGTGGAGCGTCGTGTGCTCGCCCGGGTTGATCGACATGAGGAACCCGCCGACGGCGAACATCTCCTTCGCCTCCTGGGTCACTTCTTCCTTCGGCACGTACCAGAAGTTCACCCAGGCCTCGCGGAGGATGGGGTGATCCGTGACGTTGTTGTGGTGGAGGTTCACGCTGAGCTGCGCGTGCGCCGTGAGCGGCATGCCGATGCCGACGTTCTCCGGGGGAAGGACGCCTCCGATGGGGTTGTCCTTCACGTCGTTCTGCGTGCCGCCGAGGCGCCTTCCGACGTCGATGCCGCCGATCGGACTCGTCGGCGCGCCGCCCGCCGCGGGTGTGTTCCATCCATCGGGGTGATCGGCGGAGGCCTCGCTCACGATGAGATGATGCGAGCCCGGGCGCATCCGGTAGTTCCGCTTGTAGAAGAACACGTCCGAATCGTTCGCCGACTTCAGGTAGTAGTAGCCGTTCGTCTCGTCTCCGGCCTGGATGACGTACTTCGCGACCTCGTCCGGATCGTCGTAGTTCGTCGGGCCGACGTGGACCTGGAAGCCCTGGTCCGCCGGGGGCGCCTCGATGCAGAGCTCGTCGCCGTCCCACGTCGTGTGGAGGTCACAGGGGACGGCGGCGGGGTCCACCTTCGGAACACCGGCGCCTCCGCCGGCCCCGTTCGCGTCGCCGCCTCCGCTGCCGCCCGGGTCTCCACCCGAGCCGCCGGAGCCGGCCCCGTTTCCCGGGTTCGTTCCGGAGTCGTGCGTGCCGCCGCAGGCTCCCGTTCCGAGGAGGGAAGCGAGCAGAGCCGAGAAAGCGGCGCGCGACAGAGAGTTCGTCATCGGAGCCTCACGATTCGCGGCGAAGATCGCGGGCGCCGCGGGGGCCCATTCTGCGCTCCTCGGGTCGCGACCGGAAGAGCGATCGCTCTCGAGCGCGCCGCAACCCCGCCCCCCGAGCTCGCTCCATCGAGCTCATCGGGGAGCTCTCAGGGGCAGGGCGAATCGCCCCCGCCGCACACGGTGGGGAGCCCGGTGTCCACGCCGCCGGACGTCTCCGCCGTGCCGACGATCTGCTCGTAGAGCCCGAGGCCCGGCACCGCGTCGCCGAGCGCGTCGTCGAACATGCCGCAGCCCATGTCGACCGCGGGGTTCGAGAGGTCCGTCCCTCCCGCGGGAGTCCCGCCGGAGATCACGATCGTCGCGATGGTGAGGTACTTCACCTCCCACTGGGCGATCGCGACCCAGCCCCCGACGGCCTCGCCGGTGAGGCTCCCGAGGAGGCTCGCGAGCTGGAGGAAGTTGTTCGCCTGGTCGTAGGCCGAGCAGGCGTCCTCCACCGCCCCGCCACTCCCGTCCGGGAGAATGCCCATCACGGTGCCGCTCGTCTCGTCGACCGCCCAGAACGGGCCGGGCTTGGCGGGGCCCACCACCTGGTAGTCCGCGTTGAAGGGCTCCTCGAGCGCGGCCCACCGGAGCGCCTCCTCCGGCGTGAGGCCGGCCTGGTTCTCTGCCTGCCCGGCGTCCATCGCGGTGAGCGTCTTGCCCTGGAGGGACTCGAGGGTGCTCGTGCCCTGGTACATCCCGGCTTCGGCGACGGCGAGCCCCGCGGTCGCCGTCAGCGTGCGCGTGAACGCGGTCCGCGGATCCTCCGCGGCCGTGACGAAGCGGGTGAGGGGGAAGAGATCCAGGGAGCGGGTCAGCGCGCCGCCCTCGTGGCCCTTGTAGAGCATCGTCGCGATGCGGGGGCCCGCCTCGAACGTGAGCGAGTCGGTCCGGATCGCGTCGCGAAGCGGGGGCTGCGAGAGGGGGAGCTTCGGGGGCGTGATGCTGAAGCCCGCCTTCAGCGCCGCGAGCGTCTTCGCGTCGTCGTGAGCCGTCGCGGCCTCCCAGAGCGGGCGAAGGGAGAGCTTCTCGGCGATCCAGTCGTCCATCACGACGGACGGGGGCGGCGACGCTCCCTCGACGGCGATGGACACGCGCCCGAAGAGGAGCGAGCGGACGTCGGCCAGGATCTCCGGCGTGATGACGGCCCCCGCCGTCGTGTATCCGCTCTCGAACCCGGCGATGGCGCGAGTCATCTGCCGTGAACCGACGCCGACCGTGAGGTAGACGCCCGAGAGGGCGGGTTCCGTCGCGGGCGCCTGTGGGACGTCGTAGGTCGTCGTCGCCGTCTGCCCGTTGATCGTCACGGTGACGGATCGGGACGCATTGCCCGTCGGGGGCGCGCGGTAGGAAAGGACGTAGTCCTGCACCGCGCGCGCATCCACCTCGCCGAGGATCGCGTTCACGGCGTCCCCCTGCTGCGTCACGCCCGCGCTGCGGCCGCCGGAGAGCGTCGAGAGCTGGTCCAGCGTCGCCTGCACGACCGTCCCGACGCCGATGCTCAGCACGGGCGCGCCCGTCGCGATCCCGTCCGTGAACTTCGCTTCCGGCGTGTCCGTCGCGTCCCCGTCCGTGACGAGGACGATGAGCGTCGGATTTTCGACGTCCGCGTCGTGCACGGCCTGCCAGATCTCCGAGCTCCCCGTCGCGGTCGACAGCGTCGCGACCTGGGTCGTGGCGTCCGTCTCCGTCGTGGCCCAGCCCGTGGAAGCCCAGATCACGCCGAAGTCGATGACGCCCACGCGCACGGCCGCGTTCGGGTACTTCGAGTACAGACCCGTGACGATCTGATCGCCGACGGTGACGGCGCCTGCGCCGCGGAACGCCGCCGGCACGCTCGTGGACGCGTCGAAGAGGAGCACCACGCGCGGCGGAGGCGCTTCCGTCTGCGTCAGGGTGAAAGATACGGGTTTTCCGTCTTCCTTCACGACGATGGTCGAGGCGTCGAGGTGCGGCACGCCGACACCGCCCGCGTCGGTCGCCTTCACGCGCACGGTGACACGCGGGAACGCCGCGCCGTTCGCGCTCGCGTCGACGGTCGTGACGGCCTTCGCGGCGTTCGGGTCCGTGTTCGCCGGCGGAATGGGATTGCCGTCGATCGTCGGGTTGCCGGAAAGGTCCAGGTCGTAGACGTTTCCGCCGAACGAGACGGGCTTTCCGACGACGGCGAGCCGGTCCTTGTCCGCCTGCGTGAGATCCGGCGCGCCCACGGTGACCACCGGGACCACGGCCTCCACGCTCTTCGGATCCAGACCGATCAGGGACTCCGTGCCGACCGGCGGCGTGAACGCGACGTGGATCCGCCGGCCGATGACGTCTTCCGTGGCGTACTGGTGCTCGACGAGGGTGAATCGATCGAAGGGCGCGCTCGAGCGAGCGGCTTCCAGCTTGACCGTCACCTGGGGCGGGTCGCTCGGCGCGCCCGCGGGGAGCGGGTCGTCGGTCGTGGCCGAATCCCCGAACGCGGCGCCCGGCGCGAGCGGATTCGCGTACTTCTTCTCTCCGGACACGGTGACGGCGACGAGCGGCACGTCCGTCACGGTGAAGTCGAACGGCGTGCTCGCGAGCGTCGACGGCAGGAGGCCGAGCAGGTTCGTCGCGAGAGCCTCCGCCTGGGAGCCGTCCGAGTCGACGGCGGTGAGCGTCGGCGGAGCGTCGTGTCCGAGCGCGGCGCGGATCTCGTCGCCCTCCGCCTTCGTCATGGCGGGGGCGTAGCTTCGCGTGATCGGACGGAAGAGCATCTTCTTGCCGTCGAGCTTCGCCGGGTCGACGGTCCCGTGGACGACCTCCGCGGTGAAGCCGGCCTGCTCGTAGAGGGACTTCAGGAGCTCGGCCTTGTCCCGCGGGGAGCCAGCGCCGCCGCGGAGCGTTCCGCGCGCGCCGAAGCGGAGCTGATCCACGGCGCCGTAGAAGCCGTCGTCCGACGGCGGGTAAGTCGAGATCTCGTCCCGGACGAATTCGAACAGCTTCGTCGCGTCCTTCGCGGCCACCAGCGCCGCGGCCTTCGCGGGCAGGTGATCCGGGCTCTTTCGCATCGCGGTCTGCGCGCGCTCCCACGCCGTGAAGAGGTCCAGCGCGCCGCCGTCGGGGGCTCCTCCCGCGCCGCTCGCGCCGTCCGGCCGATCCCCTCCGCTGCCGGCGCCGCCCGAGCCCGCGTCCGCTCCGGCGCCGCCGTCCTTTCCGACCGGTCCCGCCGCGTGATTGGAATCCGAGCTCCCGCAGGACGGCACGAGCCCGAAGAGCGACAGCGCGCAGATCAACGCCCCGAAATGCTTCCCGTGAGCCATTCCACTCTCATACCGGAGGGCACCGAGTGCGGGAAGACGGGGCGGTCTTGCTCAGGCGATGGAACGCATGCTCGGAAACGCTCTACGCGGATTGTTCCAGGAGCGTGACGGTCGAGAACAGCAGCAATTTCCCCTCGGTGCTCTTGAAGCGGACCTCGACGAAGATCGTGCGGCCTCGGCGGTTCACGATCGTGCTCTCGATGACGAAGCGCGGTCCCTCCACCGGGTCGAAGTAGTCCACGTTCATGCTGAGCGTGAGGAGCCAGCCGTGCGGCCGCTCCCCCGTGCCGGCGCTCACCGTGCGGAGCGCGATGAGGTCGATGTACGCCGGCGCGAAGCCCCCGAAGAGCTGCCCGCGGAAGTTCTTCACCGCGTCGACGAGCGGCACGTCCACGACGAGCCGCCCCTCGCTCTCCTCCACGACCCGGAAGTCCGGACCGTTCAGGAAATCCCCCGCGGGGTGTCCGGGGCCCATGAGCCTTCCGGGTTCGGGGCTTCGCCAGATCGCGCGAACGTATTCGGGGACGGACATCGCGCGGCAGAGGATACCGCGAAGCGGCGTGCGTCGTCCTCACGCCGCGCGGCGGGCCAGTTCGAGCCGGAACGCGACGCGGGTCGCGAGCGCCATGATCGAAATTTGCGGGTTCACGCCGATGGCCGTCGGGAAGAGGCTCGCGTCCGCGACGTAGCAGCCCGGGAGATCCCAGAGCTCGCCGCTGGGGCTCGTGACGGAGCTCCGCCGATCCGCCCCCATGCGCGCCGTGCCCATGAGGTGCACGGTGAAGAGCTCGAGGGCGCTCTTCGGCACGTTCTCGGTCGTGAATCGCTCGAGCTCGTCCGCGGAGTGGACGACCTCCGCGCCGTCCAGGTCGAACGGGAGCCACACTTCGTCCGCGCCCATCTCGAAATGCATCCGAGCGAGGAGCTTCACGCCGCGGACGAAGCGCCGATGATCGAGCGCCGTGACGTCGTAGCGGACGTCGGGCATGCCGAGGAAGCTCCGGGAGACGCGCCCCGTGTTCGAGTCCTCCACGAGGACGCCGGAGACGACCATCTGGTCGTAGCGCTGCATCAGCTTCCACGCGGCGTCCCCGTGGACCGGGATGTGCGCGGCGAGCGCCCCGGCGGGGACGAAATTTTCCGCCATGAGGATCCCGTCGTCCATGAATTCGCGGATCTGCGCGTACTGGCTCACGCCCTTCCAGCCCGAGACGTCCCGCGGGTAGAGGGCGAGCACCTTGGCGTTCGGATGACAGAGGAAGTTCCGCCCGAGCTCGCGGGACCTCCGGAGCGCGCGCTGGCCGAGGAGCAGATACGGCGTCTGCACCGCGCCGCACGCGACGACGACCGCGCGCGCGCGGACCGTGACGGTGCCCTCCGAGCCCCGGGTGATCGGGTCGATGACCCGTCCGCGGACGCCCACGGCGCGCCCCCGCTCCACGAGGATCTCCGTCACGCGAACGTCGGTCAGCACCTTCGCGCCCGCGGTGATGGCCTTCGGCAGGTAGCTCACCAGCGTGGACTGCTTCGCCCCCGTCGGGCACCCGAGCGAGCAGTTGTTCGCGCCGACGCAGGCCTCCTGGTTCCGGCGGTTGACGCTCACCTCCCAGCCCATCTTCCGCGCGCCCTGGACCATGAGCTGGCTGTCCGTTCCGACGCTCTCCGCGAGCTGGGGCGCCGCGTGGACGACGCCTTCCACGCGCTCGAAGAGGGGTTCCATCCCCCTCGGCCCGAGCTCCGGGAGCCCGGTGAGCTTCTCCCATTCGGCGAGCACGTGCTCGGGCGTGCGGTACGCCATGCCGCCGTTGATCACGGTGCTCCCGCCCACGCACCGGCCCTCGACCCACGGGATCGGCGGGTTTCCGAGGATCAGGGTGCTCGCGCCGTCGCGATAGAGCCGCGGGATCGACTCGGTGACGTACGGATTGAAGCTCGACGTCGGGTGATGGCTGCCTTCTTCCACGAAGAGCACCCGGCGCCCGCCCTGCGCGAGCTCCGTCCCGGCCGCGGCTCCGCCAGCGCCCGTGCCGACGACGACGACGTCGGTCTCGAACTCGCGGTTGTCTCGGTAGTCGCCGTGGCGGAGGTACGTGGCCCTTCTCCTCTCACTCGGCCGCGACGGGCAGCCGCGGGTTCATGAGCTCGGTTCTGCGTTTCACCCTCTCCGCGATGAACGGAACGGGCGCGTAGCGGAGGGCCCGGTGGACCTCTCCCTGATCGAAGTAGACGGAAAGGACGAGGCTGCGAACGCCTCTCACGAGGAGCCGGAGCGGCAGGAGCGAGCTCCGCGAGAACCGCGCGAGCACCCGGGAGGCCTCGTTCGCGGGCATCCGATGGAGGCGCGTGCTCGTGCCCGCGAGCAGCGCGAGGAAGTCCAGCACGACGAGGCCGACCGCGAGCAGCGCCGCGACGACGGGGTGCATGTACGAGAGGAACACGCGCGCCGACTCCTCGACGCGCAGGTCGAGCTCCGGAGACCGCGGCGCGTCCCCACCCGGGCAGAGCGCGGAGACGAGCGCGCGGAGGACACGCCGCGCGTAGGGCCCGAGCGGGCGAGGTGAGGCGAGCTGCCACCCGTCCGCGGGGTGTCGTGCGAGACCAGGGCCGACCTCGGAGGGCGCGACGGGCAGGAGGCGTTTCGCGCGCGCGTCTCGGGGCGGCCTACTGGTCATGCGGGACTCTTCCTTCTCCTCATGGGAACGACCGTCCCCTCGGGATCGTTAGCGCCTTCCGCGAGCTCGGGTTCCGCTCCGCCTTCACGACGCGACGCGGGCACGAGCGCATTCCTGAGCGCGCCGTCGACGCGCACGTAGTAGGCGCGGGTCGCATCCACCGCCTTCTCCTCGTTTCCCTCGGAGATCGCGTGGATCACGTCCCGGAGGTGCTTCGGGAAGCTCGGCTCGAGGACCCACAGCGCCGGGTAGCGCTCCACCATGTCCCGGTAGGCGTCCAGCATCGGGTTCGCGAACCAGCGGACGATGAGCGAATGCCCGGCGTCGATGAGCGCGTCGAGCCAGCGCTGGAAGCCACGGGCGACGACGACCGCGTCGCCGCTGTCGAACGCGGCGATGAGGAGGTCGTTGATGTCCATCAGCCGCTCGATGTCCTGCTTGTCCGCTCGGCGAACCGCGAGTCGCGTCGCGTGCTCCAGGAGGAGGACGCGGGGCTCGAGGATGTCCTCGATGACGTGCGTGATGTCGCCGGAGTCCGTGCTGGCCTGGAGGAACGGCGAGAGGAGATCCAGCGTGCCCGTCTTCCGGAAATCCGCGACGGTGACGCCCTGACCGTGCCGCACGGTCACGAGACGCGCCTGCTCCAGCTTCCGGACGGCCTCCCGGAGGGTGTTCCGGTTCGTCCCGTACTTCTGGGCGAGCTCCCGTTCACCCGAGAGGCGTTCGCCCGCCTTGAGCTCGCCGCTCAGGATCTTCCTGCGGAGCTCGGCGAAGATGTTGTCGGCGATGTTCCCGTTTCGGATTTCCTCGGCCATGATCCACTCCCGGCAGGCAGCCGGAACGCGGCAATTCAGACTGGTTCAACCAATCCTAGCAGCCGGTTCCGCGCGCGCCAGGAGCCTAGCCGGAATCCCGAGCCGGCGTCTTCAAGGCCTCGCCGAGGCCGGAAAGGATCTCGCGGACGAGCCCGTCCGCGCGCGCGGCGACCACGGGCGCGCCGCGGTCCGCCCATGCCTGGACGATCGCCTCGCCCTCCGCGGTGAGCGCGAGGCGGGGGCGTCTCGAGAGCGCCCGCGCGACGCGGAAGGCGACCGCCGCCGAGTCCGCCTCGCTCCGCGGGACGCCTCGTTCCGAGAGGATGCCGAGGAGCGCGGCGTACCGCCCGCGGGCGTCGTCCGTCTCCCAGCCGAGGTGCCCCCCGAGCTCCGACTCGCGCCCGCCGCGAAGCGCGGCGAGGTACGCCGCCGAACCGCGAGCGTCCGCCGCGAGCGATACGTCCAGCAGGATCTCGACGCCGATGTGCCCGACCGCGAGCGCGCTCGGACGCGGAAGGCCGAGCGCGCGGAGTTCGCGGCGCGCGTCGGCCATCAGCTCCCGGAAGGTTACCGTGTCGTGGAAGACGCGGTCCGTCGCGTGGTGGAAGTCCACCCCGCGCCGGACGACCTCGTGCGACACGGGCGGCACGCGCGTGCCGACCATGTTGGCGAAATCGGGCACCATGGCGCCGAGCACGAAGGCCGGCTCGGTCGACGTCCAGGACGCGACGACGGCGTGCCCGAAGAAGTTCATTCCGCGCGCCCCCGGGCCGCCATGGTCTTCCCGAGCGCCGCGAGCCGGTCGGGGTAATCCGACATGATGCCGTCGACGCCGAGGTTCAGGAGGCGTCGCATCTCGTGGGGCTCGTCGATCGTCCAGACGTGGACCTGGATGCCCTTCCGGTGCGCGGCGCGCACGAATCGGGGATCCACGATGGGGATGCCGCCGACCTCCGCCGGCACCTGGAGCGCGTCGAACGGAAACGCCAGGAACCGGTCCACGCGGAGCTTCGCCGCGGCCACGAATCGGATCGCTTCCCTTCGTCCCGCGCTCGTCGCGACGGTCTCCCGGCTGATTCGCCGGAAGCGTCGTACCTGGACGTCGTTCTCCGCGGCGACGAGCACCCGGTCGTGAAGGCCATTCCCGTCGATCAGCTCCCAGAACCGTTTCACGACGTCCCACCCTGGCGGCTTGATCTCGACGTTCAGGCGAGCGTTTCGCGAGAGCGAAAAGACGGAGAGGAGCGTCGGGATGGAGACGCCCTCACCGCGGTAGGGGAACGTCCTCCCGCCGTCCTCGGTGAAGTGGTAGCCCGCGTCCAGGCGAGAGAGCTCGGCGTAGGTGTAGTCCGCGATCTTCCCGGTGCCGTTCGTCGTGCGATCGACGCGCGCGTCGTGGTGCGCGACGAGGACGCCGTCCTTCGTGAGGTGCACGTCCGTCTCGAGAAACCGGATCCCGTGCGCCAGCGCGTTCTCGAAGGCGAGCAGCGTGTTCTCCGGAAATGCCGCGCCGCCGCCCCGGTGCGCGAACAGGAGCGGCCGGGGCGCGTCCAGGAACGGGCGGCGGCGCCTGGCGGACTCGGACATTTCGTCGGGGAAGATAGTACGATCGCTCCCGTCGTGACGCCCGTTCGCATCGACCAGTGGCTCACCGCCGCGCGCATCTTCAAGTCGAGGACGCAGGCCCGGGACGCCTGCGCCGCGGGGCACGTTCGCGTGAACGGAGCCGTCGTGAAGCCGAGCGCGGACGTCCGGGTGGGGGACGAGATCCGGGCGCACGCGCCGCGCGGTCAGGTGATCCTGAACGTGCTCGGCCTCGGCGAGAAGCGCGCGTCACCCGCGCTCGCCCGCGCGCTCTACGAGGACCACTCGCCGCCACCGCCGCCCAAGGAGGAGCGGATGCCGAGGCGCGAGCGCGGCGCGGGAAGGCCGACGAAGGCCGAACGGCGCGCGCTCGACCGCTTCCGCGGCGGGACGGACGACTGAGGGAGCGATCCTCGAAAAGATTTGGTAGGCTTTAGGCTTATCCATGGCCTACGCCGCCGGCGACGTCATCGAGAAGCGGTACCGCATCCTCGGGAAGGTGGGGTCCGGCGCGCACGGGGACGTCTACCGAGCGAGGGACCTCGAGACGCGCGGCGAGGTCGCCCTCAAGTTCCTCTCCGCGGGGATCGGCCTGGATCCGGAGTACGCACGTCGAATGGAGCGCGAGGCGCTCGCGATGGCGCGCCTCCGGGGGACGAACGCCGTCTACGTCCACGGGTTCCGCCTGAACCACGACGGATCGATCTACATCGTGATGGAGATGCTCCACGGAAAGAACCTGGAGCAGTTCCTGAAGGCGGCGGAGAAGGTCGGCGGCCGCATGAAGGTCGCGCGGATGCTCGAACTCCTCCGCCCCGTGGTGGACACCCTCGAGGCGGCGCACGCCCAGGGCATCGTCCACCGGGATCTCAAGCCCGGGAACATCTTCGTCGTGGATCGGGACCACGGCGGCGGCGTTCGCCTTCTGGACTTCGGGCTCGTGAAGATCCTCGGCGCCGAGAGCCTCACGCAGGGCGGCACCATCGCCGGCACGCCGAGCTACATCGCCCCCGAGGCGTGGAAGGGCGATCCCCGGACGCTCGATCAGCGCATCGACGTGTACGCCATGGGCGTCATCGTCTTCCGCGCGCTCGCCGGGCACGTGCCGTACAAGGCGCGGAGCCTGCCGCTGCTCATGATGTGGGCCCAGAAGGGCGAGCGTCCGAGCCTCCACGCGCTTCGCCCGAAGCTCCCGGAGGAGATCGACGGCTGGGTGCAACGGGTGCTCGCGATCGAACCGAAGGACCGCTACCAGACGGTCCGCGCGATGTGGAACGCGCTCGAAGGCATCGTCGCGCAGAAGGCGGCCGCTCCGTACTGAGCGGCGAGCTCCGGGACGCCGCTTCTCATCCGCCCTCGACGAAGCTCTCTTCGACGGGCGGCGTCGCGTCGTCCAGGTTCTCCAGGTACCCGTCCGGCAAGCTCACTTCCTGGGTGCCGGAGCTCTTCCCACGCGGGACTCGCATGGCCGAAGGGGGGAAGGGGAGGAACGGATCGAGCTCGGCGGACAGGCGCTTCAGGTCGTCGAGCGTCTCGATGGTCGTGAGCGCGGCGCGGAGGCGCGCGCTCCCGGTGAAGCCCTTCGTGTACCAGGTCGCGTGGCGCCGGAACGCGCGGAGGGCGTGGCGCTCGCCGAACCACTCGGAGAGGAGGCGGGCGTGCTCCAGCATGATCTCCGCGACGACACCGAACCGCGGAGGATTTTCGGGCTCGCGCCCGTCGAACACGTCCGCGAGATCCCGGAAGAGCCACGGACGGCCGAGGCAGCCGCGTCCGACGATGACGCCGTCGCACTTCGTCGCGCGCATCATCCGGAGCGCGTCGCCCGCTTCCCAGATGTCCCCGTTTCCGAGCACCGGGATCGTCACGCGGCTCTTCAGATCCGCGATGTGCTCCCAGCGCGCTTCGCCGTCGTAGAGCTGCGCCGCCGTCCTCGCGTGGAGGCCCACCGAAGCGCAGCCCTCTTCCTGGCCGATCCGTCCCGCGTCTCGATACGTGAGCAGTCCGTCGTGAATGCCGAGGCGGAACTTGATGGTCACCGGGACCGCGCCGGCGGCCGACACCGCGGCGCGCACGATGCCCGCGAGGAGCTTGGGCTTGACGGGGATCGCGGAGCCGCCGCCCTTCCGCGTCACCTTGCGGACGGGGCAGCCGAAGTTCATGTCCACGTGATCCACTCGGCCCTCGCCAACGAGCCGCTTCACGGCCTCCCCCACGTAGTACGGATCCACGCCGTAGAGCTGGAGGCTCCGCGGGGATTCCTCGGGGCCGAAGTCCGCGAGCTTGAGCGTCTTGTCGCGGCCCTCCACGAGCGGGCGCGCGGTGATCATCTCGCTCACGTAGAGGCCGGCGCCGAACGCCTTGCAGATCTTGCGGAACGGGTAGTTCGTCACCCCCGCCATCGGCGCGAGCACGACGGGCGGCCACACCCGGAGCGGTCCGATCGGGATGGGCGAAAACTCGCCGGGGGAAGCCGGCGGGACGTCCCTGTTTTCCGCGCTCTGATAGACGGCGTCCACGGCGTTCGCGGAACTAGCACTGTCCGGGCTTCGGTACAGCCGGATCGGCCGAGAGCCGAGATTTGAAGGGTGCGGTGCCGGGGCCTCGCTCGTGGCCGTGCCGTCGGACGCCGAACCTCAGCGGACCCGGATCTCCGTCATCACCGACCGCCGATCGAAATCGCCCGTGCCGAGCCGGCCGTCGGTGTTGTCGCCCGCACACCAGAGCGAACCATTCGCTCGGCGCGCGCACGTGTGGAAGCGGCCGACGGCGACCTGCACCCAGTCCGTGAACGCACCGACCTGGGTCGGGTCGCGGTCCGTCGCGTCGCCTTGCCCGAGCTGTCCTTCCGCGTTCCGTCCCCAGCAGTGGAGCGTGCCGGGCGCGCGGATCCCGCAGGAATGGAACGTGTCGACGTCGACCGCCGTCCAGTCCGAGTCCGTCCCGACGCGCGCCGGGCTCGGCTGCGGGGCGCGGTTGCCGAGGCCGAGCTGCCCCGCCGAGCCGTCTCCGAAGCAGAAGAGCTCCCCCGAGCTGCGGACGCCGCACGTATGGCCCTGGCCCGTCGCGATCGAAACCCAGTCGGTGCCGTCGCCGACCCGCGTCAACGCGCGGACCTGGGCTTCCACTCCTCCCCCGAGGCCGAGCTCGCCGTCCGTGTTCCTTCCCGTGCAGTAGAGCTCGCCCTCGCCGCGAACGAAGCAAGCGTGTCCCTGACCCGCGTCCGCGTCGATGAAGTCGTTCGTCGTGCCGACGCGAACGGGCAGCAGGCCATCCGGCCCCGGGTAGGAGTCTCCCTGTCCGAGCTGGCCTTCCTCGTTGTCGCCCCAGCAGTACGCGGAGCCATCCTGGAGGATCGCGCAGAACGTCGCGAAGTGGCCGCGGACTCGCGTCGCGGCGCCGGGGAGCGGAACGGGGGCCGGAGCGGCGCGCGCCGTCGTGTCGCCTTGCGCGAGCTGGCCCTGGTCGTCGAGGCCGAAGCACCAGAGAGACCCGCCGAGCTCGACTCCGCAGTGGGCGCGCTGCCCCGACGAGATGCGTTCCCACGCGCCTTTGCCTCCTCCGGCGATCGTCTCCGGGACGCTCGAGACATGGCCGTCCGGCAGCGTGCCCCAGCAGGCGAGGGCCGAGCCGATCACGGCGCACGTCTCGGCGAACCCCGCCGACACGTCGACGACGCCCGGCGGCGGTCCCGCGGAGTCCTGGGACGCCCCTCCGCCGTCGGTCGCGCCGCTCCGGGCTGCGAGCACGTCCAGATGAGCCTCGCATGCGAGCGTGGCGAGGAGGGCGGCGAGAGAGGAGATCGCGTGCCGCATCAGAACACCACCGCCGGGCCGAGCGCGGCGCTCCATTCGACGCCGGAAGCGCCCGCGGCCGAACGGCCCGAGTCGTCCGCCGTCACGGCGCGAACGGGGAGACCCACCCCAGCCCGGCCGAGCACCGCGAACGACGGCGAGAGATCGAACGAGAGCGCGATGCCGCCGCGCGCGAACACGGCGATGGCCGAATCCCGCCTGCCCGTGCCGCCGTCCGTGGGCGTGCCGCGGGCGTCCACGTTTGCGACGAACGCGGTGACGGCGAGCGACGCGCGGAAGCCCCCTGCACGGATCGGATCGAAGACGCCCGAGGCCGAGGCGGAGAGCGCGCTCCCCCGGATCGTGCCGTGCGCGGACGGGTAGGGCCGTGCCTCGGCGACGCCGAGCCCGACCTCGACCGCGAAGCGCGGGACGACGTACCTCCGGAACCCGAGCTCTCCGCCGAGGAGCACGAAGCTCCCCGAGTACGCTTCCGTCGCGAACGATACCGAGACGAGGCTCCGGGACTCGCTCCGCCCGAGCGAACGGTCCACGCTCCGCATGGCGGCCTCGGGCGGAGGGCGCTTCGGCTTCGGCGCGTCCGCGAGCGAGAGCTCGATCCAGCTCGCCCGGAGGAGCTCGTCCGCGGCGACGCCGACGCCGAGGGCTCGGCCGTCGGGCGGGAGCGCGGAGAGATCGATGTCTCGAGCGACGCGCTTCTCCGTCACTCCGTCGCGGACCTCGATCGTCGCGGCGATCCGCTCGCCGCCCGTCCGGCGGAGCTCGATCGTGGCGACGGCATCGGCTTCGTTCGGGAGGTCCGCCTCGGAGCACACCGAAAATCCCTGCGGCGAGAGCCCCGCGCGGAGGTGCTCGAGCACGCCGCGAGCGAGCGCGTCCTCCCAGGCTTCACCGCTGAACACGACACGAACCGCGGGTGCACCCGGCGCCCGACACGCGCTCGCCGCGCGGGCCCGAACCGCGAACCCGGCGATCGCGGCGAGGCACGCCACCACGACGAGGCTCCGCGCGCTCAGGGACCGGGTCCGCACGCCTTCCGGACCGCGGCCGCGTGGACGCCGTTCGGGTGGCTGCCGAGGTACGCCGATCGTGCCCCTTCGCATCGAGCCTGGTCTCCGAGCGTACCGTACGCTGACACGAGTCTCGCGAGGGCGTCTTCCCGGAACCCGGGCGCCATGGCGGCCGCGCGTTCGAGCGCGACCGTCGCTCCCTTCAGGTCGCCGAGCTGATCCATCCGGAGGCGCCCGAGCTCGAACGCGGCGAGCCCGGCGCGCGCGTCGGTCGGGTGGTGACGGAGCAGCGCCTCGTATGCGGTCGCCGCGCCGCGGGCGTCGCCGGACTGACGCGCGGCGTTTCCGCGCTCGAAGAGCTCCTGCGCCGTCGGTTCGCCGTCGGTCGGGCGCGCCCTGGCGGAGGCTTTCGCTCCCTGGGATTCCGCGGCGCCTCCCGGGGGTTCCGGTTCGGACGACGCGCCAGGCGCCGCGGGCTCGGTCGCGGGCGGCTTCGCGGCGACGTCCGCGGTGGGGTCGGGGGCGTCTCTCTTCGTCACTTTCGCGCTCGTGACCATGCTGAACGTCTCGCCGGCGCGGACGCGCGTGACGTCTCCGCCCGCGGTCGGCTCCACTTCCACGACGCCCTCGTCGACCGCGACCGTGACTCTCGCTCCGCCCGCGACGTCTTCCGTCCTTACGGTGAACTTCGTTCCGACGACGCGCACGCGGACGCCGCGAGCCGTCACGTCGAACGCGCGGCCCGACACGTGTGTCACCTGGAAGCGCGCTCCACCCTTCGGCATGTCCAGGTGAACGGCGTGGACGTTCCCCTCTCGCACGAGGATCCGCGACGACGGCTCGAGCTCGATGCGGGAGCCTTCGTTCAGCGCGACCGAGACGCGGTCCGAGCCGCTCTCGAGCACGGCGCCGTTCCACGCGGACTCCGCGGGCGGCGCTCGGAACCGGAGCACCGTGAGCACGACCATGCCGAGCACCACGGCCGCCGTGGCGAACGCGAGGGCGAACCACGGGCGTCGAGACGGCGGCGCCCCGAGCCGTCGCTCGATGCGTCGCCACTGCGCGGCCGCCGCGGAGTCGGAGAGCACGGGCTCCACGAAGTCCTTGAGCTTCCTGTCTTCAGTCACGACCAGGCCCCCCGAAGCGAAGAGCGAGGAACGCCTCTGCCGAGCCGACCCGTCGCTTGACCGTCGCGAGGGAGCGCCCGAGGTGCTCCGCGATCTCCGTGAGCGCCATGCCCTCCACCCGCCGGAGGACGAGCGCGATGCGGTCTTCGGCCGGGAGCTCCTCGAGCACGGAGTAGACCTTCCGGAGCTCCGCCGCGGCGTCCGGCGGCGCGCTCTTGCTGATGAGCGCGTCCAGATCCACCGGCTCCGGGCGCCTGAGCCCGAGGCGCGTCATCAGCCGTTCTCGCCGGACGCGTTTGTGCGCCGTCCGGACGACGATCGAGCACAGGAACGAAGAGAGCGCATCCTTGTTCTCGAGCCGGTGGAGCGCTGCGAACGCCTGCACGAAGGCGTCCTGAGCGAGATCTTCCGCGTCCGCGCGATTCGGGATCAGCCGGAGCGAGAGGCCGTTCACGAGCCGCGCGTACCGGCGGAAGAGGGCCTCCTGCGCCCAGCGTTCGCCGGCAGCGGCTGCCACGACGAGCGCCGCGTCCGAGGGCCCCGCGCCCGACTGCGTGCTCTTCGCTCGAAGTGCCACCTGTGAACACTACCTGCCCGATTCGGGGAGCGGTCTCGGACCATCCGAGTCGCGCCGGTCGTCCCGGTGTTCGTAGGTACCCGGGGGACGGTCGGGCGGCTCAACGCCCGAAAGGACGGCCTTTTTCGCCGCCGGGGAATGGGGGCCGCGGGGCTCAGCGCGCGAGCCAGAGCCGCGCCAGCATCGACCAGCGCGAGGACATGCCGACGGTGTGCCCGGCGATCCGGCCCTGTCCGTCCAGGTAGTAGTTCGTCGGAAACATCCCGACACGGTAGTTCCGGATCGTCTCGTCGTCCGCGAGGAGGACGGGGTAGTGGATGCCCTTCTCTTCGGCGAACGCCTTCAGGCGCGCCGGGTCGTCGGAGTCCGCGACGACGGTGACGAGCGCTTCGTCCGGCCCGAGCTTTCGCTCGACGGCGTCGAGTGCGCCGAACTCTTGCCGGCAGACGCCGCACCAGGTGGCCCAGAAGTGGAGGAGCACTCGCTTCCCGCGGAGGGACTCGAGAGAGACGCGGTTTCCGCCGAGCGCCGTCAGCGTGAACGCGGGCGCCGGCGAGTGACGAGCGAGGAGGTTCCGCTCCTGGAACGTCGTCACGCCGAGGAACAGCGCGACGAACAGGAGGACTTCCAGGACGCCTCGGCGGAAGCGGCGCAGACGGTCGCTTCCGGGGGCAGACCCCGCGGCCGCCGACGCGGCGTTCACGGAGTCATTCGGGCTCGCCATCGTCCGGGGGCCGAGGCTTCCGCGCGTCCAGGACGGCCTTCACCGCGGCGCGGGCGAGGAGGGGAGTCGCGAAGATCGTCTTCGCGAGCGAGCCGGCGAGCTGCGCCGGGGTCGTTCCGCGGGCTTCGACCGCGACGCGCTCCCCGCTCGCGATGTCCTCGATCGCTCCGCGCGCGACGGTGGTCGAGCCGTCCGATCGGATTTCGACCATCAGCCTGGCCACGACCGGCGGCTCCGGCCCCGCGCCCTCGAGAGGCGCCGGGTCCGTGCGAACCAGCGCCTGTGCCTGCGCCTTCTGCTCGTCGATCGTGTCCTTGATGCGCGTCCGGAGGTCGCTCAGGCGCTGCCCGAGAGTCGGCATGACGGCAGTATAGAGCGCCCGGGTGGCGTGGCGAGCCGTTCGTCGCTTGACGCGCTCCCCGTCGCGGGAAAGCCTCCGGTCCGAAGTGAACGCGCCCTCGCGACCGCCGAACTCGGAGAAGACCGAGTCTCCCTCGAACCGCCCGGCTCGCACGTCGGGGCGCCCCTGGATGGACGAGCCGTCGCTCCGCCTGCGCGAGCGGCTCGCGGGCGTCCCTTCCGGGAGCCTCGTGAAGGGCTGGCTCGTGCACTCCATCGTCGACAATGCACGCCGCCACGGCACGGAGCTGTCGACGAACCGGAAGTACCTCGGCTTCAAGGACTACCCCGTCGAGGAGTACCTCGAGCTCCTCGCCCAGGCGGCCGCGAACGTCCTCCCGGGCCGTTCCCCGAAGGAGACGCTCCGCGAGCTCGGCCGTGGCGTGTACCCGCACTTCGCTCAGTCGCTCTTCGGCAAGGTGATCCTCGGGGGGCTCGGGAGCGGGCACGAGGGCGCGAGGACGGGCCTCCGGTGGATCGCGCGCGTCTATCGGATGACGTCGAACCACGCCGTGGCGAACTTCACGGAGTCCTCGGACGACGTCGCGATCGTGGACCTCGAGAACGTGTGGAGCTTCCCGGACACGTATCACGTCGGGATCTTCGAGGGCGCGGCGCGCGGTTTCGGCGGACACGTGAGCGTCGACATCGAGGTGCGTTCGCTCTCCTCGGCGCGACTCACGTTCACCTGGCGCGACTGACCGTCACTCGCCGGGCAGTCGTTCGCGGGGCTTCTTGTTCTTCCACGGCGCCCACGGGAGCCCGTCCGCGCCGAGCGCCGCGTCGCACGCGGGCGCACGCGTCCCGCCGAGGTACGGCGCCGCGTCGTCGTGCTTCGGGTCGAGGACGAGGATGCGCTCGTGCTCGTCCGTGAAGAACGCGGTCTTCATCCCAGCGGCGCGCTCCGAGGGCCAGGCGTACGCGACGTAGCGTCGTTCGGCGAGCTCGTCGTCGACCGGATCTTCGGGGCGCGCCGTGAAGCCGCCGCCCGCCTTCGGCAGACACACCACGAGGAGATAGCCTTCGACCAGCGCCGCGGGGCCGAGCGCGGTCGGTGCTTCCTTCGCGAACGCGTAGTTCAAGAGAGCGCTGCGCGGCGCGCCGCCCGCGCGGAGCGCCGCGCGACCCGCGAGCGCGCCGACGAGCGCCGCGGAACCGACGTGATCGTGATCCGGATCCACGTCCCCGCCTTTGCGGAGCGCGTCTTCCGCGATGACGATCTCGCGGAGCCGCCAGAGCGCGCTGTGCGCCGCCGCGCTCTGTCCGCCTTCGACGATGCCCAGCATCGCCTTCGAAACCGAAAAACGAGCGAGGCCGATCACGCAGCCGAGAGCGGCCAGCGCGGTCGCGACGTGGCCGAAAGTGTGAGTCCGCGGTCGCGCCTCGGGAAAGCTGAGTGACAGGATCAGCGTCAAAACGCACCCCGGAACCGCGAGCGGCGGGATCGTGACCGCGAGGATGGAAATCAGCACGAGCGCGGCGACCCACACGAGGCCGAGTCGATCGGCTCCGGGTCGGGGTTTGGTCGGGACGACGGCGTCGGACAAGCGCGGCGAGCGTAGCCGGCAGAACGACGGAGCGCTATGAATCGAACCCATGGTCGCCTCGCCCTCCACCCAGCAAGCGCTCGGCCCGTCCGCGGGCCAGATGGTCTCTCGTGCGTTCGACGCCCGGCCCGAAACGGAGCGTCCCGAGCTGGATCGTCTCGTCGCGCGCCTCGCGGAGCATGCGAAGGAGTTCGCGCGTCTCGGCATCCCGCAGAAGATCGCGCTCCTCGAAGACGTCTCGCAGCGTCTCCACGGCGTGGCGGCGGAGTGGGTCACGGCGGCGTGTCGAGCGAAGGGGCTCACCCTGGCGGAGCCGGCGTCCGGAGAAGAGTGGATCGCCGGGCCCGCGGTCACGCTCCGCAACATCCGCTTCCTCGTGAAGTCGCTTCGAGACATCCAGGCTCGCGGCGTCCCCGCGCTGCCGGAAGGAGGCATCCACGAGCTCCCGAGCGGGGCTCTCGGCATCCGCGTCGCGCCGTACGACAAGTTCGACGGCGTCCTCTACGGCGGCATCACGGGAGAGACGTGGCTCCTCCCCGGCATCGCGCGGAAGGACGTGCCCGAGCACCAGGCGTCCTTCTACAAGAAGAAGGATCCGGCGGGCGGCGTCTCGCTCGTGCTCGGCGCGGGCAACGTCGCGTCCATCCCCCCGATGGACGTTCTCTACAAGATGTTCGTGGACGGCAACGTCTGCATCCTGAAGATGAACCCGGTGAACGAGTACGTCGGGCCGTTCATCGAGCGCGCGTTCAAGCCGCTCGTGGACAAGGGCTACCTCGCCGTCGTCTACGGCGGCGCGGAGGTCGGCTCGCACCTCTCGTATCATCCCGACGTCGCGGACATTCACATCACGGGCTCGGACAAGACGCACGACATGATCGTGTGGGGGCCGCCCGGTCCGGAGCGCGAGGACCGGAAGCGCCGCAACGATCCGCTCCTGAAGAAGCCCATCACGAGCGAGCTCGGAAACGTGAGCCCCGTGATGATCGTCCCGGGTCCTTACACGGACGCCGAGCTCGCGAACATGGCCGAGAACGTCGCCGGCATGATGTGCAACAACGGCTCGTTCAACTGCAACGCCGCGAAGCTCCTCGTCTTGCCGAAGGGCTGGGGCCTCCGGGAGTCCTTCATCTCCAAGCTCACGAACGTCCTCTCCGCGGCGACGCCGCGGAAGGCGTACTACCCCGGCGCGTTCCAGCGCTACGAGGCGCTCACGAAGGGCCACAAGGACGTCCGAAAGCTCGGCCGCGCGACCGGCGAGTCGCTCCCGTGGACGCTCGTGCTCGGCCTCGACGCGGACGACCCGAACGAGCGGAACTTCTGCGACGAGCCCTTCTGCGCGATCCTGAGCGAAGCGCAGGTGGGCAGCACGGACCCGGCGGAGTTCATCGCCGCGGCCGTGCCGTTCGCGAACGACAAGGTCTGGGGCACCCTGAGCGCGATGTTCTTCGTGCACCCGAAGACCCAGGCGGATCGCTCGCTCGGCGCGCAGCTCGAGGGCGGCATCCGGGATCTTCGCTACGGTACCGTGGCCGTCAACGTCTGGCCGGCGCTCGCCTACGCGCTCTGCTCCACGCCGTGGGGCGGCCACCCGAGCGCGACGCTCGCGAACATCCAGAGCGGGCTCGGCTGGGTGCACAACACCGTGATGCTGGAGGACATCGAGAAGTGCGTGATCCGCGCGCCGCTGAAGGCGATGCCGAAGCACGTCTACTTCCCGACCCACCGGACGGTGCATCAGCTCGGCCGCCGGCTCGTCGACTTCGAGGCCGCGCCGAGCTGGCTCAAGGTCCCCGGCCTCGCCGCCGCGGCCCTTCGCGGCTGAGCCGGACGGCGCGCCCGCGGCGCACCAGCGGCCGCTCCGCCGTCCGAGGATCGCGCTTCAGTAAGCCCCGCCGCGGCCGTTCACCGGGCGGGCGGCGCCTCGCGGGCCGGGCGGAAACCGCCGACCGGCCGCGGCGCCGAACCCCGCGAAATGAGCGGCCTGGGAACCCCTTCGCGCGACGCACCCTGGTGGTAGGATGAAAAGGATGCGCGCCGTTCATCTGGCCGTCGTCCTGGCGGTGCTGTCGCCTGGGTGCAAGTCCAAGGAAGCTCCGCCGAAGCCCCAGGCCGCGGCCGTCCCGAGCGCCTTGCCGTCGGCAGCCGCACCGGAGGCGCCGCGGGCGCCCCCGAGCAAGGCGGAGGAGATCACGTTCGACGCTCCCGACGGAGCGTCCCTCGCCGGAACGCTCTTCCTCGCGAGCGATCCTGCCGCACCCATCGCCGTGTTCGTTCATCGTTTCCGTGGTGACCGGAAGGAGTGGACGAAGGTGACGGAGCGTCTCGCGTCGTCGGAGAAGCGCTACACCCTCCTCACGTTCGATCTCCGCGGCCACGGGGACTCCCGCTCCGGCGCCGGCAAGAAGCGGCTCGACTGGGCGGACATGAAGGCGAAGGACGTCCCCGGCCTCGTCGAGGACGTCCACGCGGCGATGGCCGCCGCCCGGAAGCGCACGGAGGGCAAGTCGACCCGCGTCGTTCTCGTCGGGTCTTCGCTCGGCGCGGCGCTCGCCGCGCGCGCCGCGAGTCAAGACCCGAACGTCGTCGCCATCGCGATGGTCTCCCCCGGTGCGGCCATCGAAGGGTACGACGTCTACCACCCGTTCGCGGACGTGCGGACGCTGCCGTCTTTCCTGGTCGCCGCGAAGGACGACAACGTATCGAAGGACCCGATGGACGGACTCTCGCGCATGGCGAAGGACCTCGCGACGGTGAAGCTTTACGAGGGCCGCGGTCACGCGGCGAGCGGACTCCTGCAGGAGGGGGATCCACTCGATCAGGATCTGGAAAAGTGGCTCGAGGGGGTGTTCGACAAGGAACCGATACAGCGAGAGCTTTCTCCGCGCGGAGGCGCGAAGAAGACGTCTCAAAAAGGGTGAACGGTAGTGACGAAGATTCTCGTCGTCGAAGATTCCTTCAGCATGCGGTCGTTCGTGCGCTCGGCGCTCGAGACGGGGGAATCCGAGCTCGGCGAGGTGGACATCGTGGAGGCCTCGGGCGGGTTCGAGGCGCTGCGTCTTCTGCCTCGGGGGCCGTACGACCTGGTGATCACGGACATCAACATGCCCGACATCAACGGGCTCGAGCTCATCCAGTTCATCCGCAGCAACGAGCACCATCGGGCCACCCCCATCCTGCTCATCTCCACGCAGGCTTCCGAGCGGGACCGCGAGCGCGGGCTCTCCCTCGGCGCGAACGGTTACGTCGCGAAGCCGTTCACGCCGGAAGACCTGAGGAGCAAGGTGAAGGCGGAGCTCGCGAGGGCGAAGACACGAACGGGGGGAAATGGCTGAGGGGCTCGACAAGGCGCGCGAAGAGTTCTTCTCCGAGGCCCAGGAGCTCGTCGAAGCTCTTTCCCGAAACCTGCTGTCGCTCGACGCCAGCCTGAAGAGCGGCGTCGAGGATCCGTCCGTCATCAACGAGGCGTTTCGCGCCGTCCACACGCTGAAGGGGCTCGCCGGGCTCTTCGCCGCGAAGCGCGTCAGCACGATGTCCCATCGCCTCGAGGACGTCCTGGACGGCCTCCGGCTCGGCCGGCTCGCGCTCACGCCCGAGGTGCTGGACCTGCTCTTCCGCGCCGTCGAGCTCTACAACGTCGCGCTCTCCGCCGAGCGGGTCCGGTCGGACGAGCCGCTGCCCCAGATCGACACGCTCCTCGACGAGTTCGGGCGCGTCGGCAAGAACCCTTCCGCCGCGACGAACCCGCTCGCTCGATTCGAGCTCGACCCGGCGATGCTCGCGGTGCTCACGGAATACGAGGAGCACCGCCTCCGCACCTGCGTCGAGCAAGGGCTCCTGCTCTACCGCGTGCGCGTGGACTTCGCCCTCGCCACGATCGACAAGTCGCTCGAGGACATCAAGCTCCGGGCGAAGGAGCACGGCGAGGTCATCACCTACCTCCCCACGGGCGCCTCCACGAGCATCGATTCCATCGAGCTCGATCTCCTGCTCGCGTCCTCGGCCGGCGTCGAGGTCCTCGAGGCGAGCATCGGCGGGGACCAGGTGCAGATCTACCCCATCCCCGTGAAGGAGCGCGTCTCGGTGCTCCAGCGGGAGACGGCGCCGCCGCCACGCAACATGAGCCTGCCGGAGCTCTCGTCGGAGCGGCGCGAGCCGATGCCGTCCGATCACTCCGTGGAAGTGCAGGGGGGGCAAGGCGCCGCCGCGCTCCGCGCGATCGCCCAGACCGTCCGCGTCGACATCCGCAAGCTCGACGCGCTGATGAACGTCGTCGGTGAGCTCGCGATCGTCAAGAATGCGCTCGGGCGCATGGCGGAGAAGATCCGCGCCGAGGGCAGCCGCCAGCTCGGCTCCGAGCTCCACAGCATCCAGCGGAGCTTCGATCGAAGGCTCGGCGAGATGCAGAGCGGCATCCTCGAAGTCCGCATGGTGCCGCTCGGGCAGGTGTTCGATCGCCTGGCCCGGGTCGTCCGGCAGATCGGGCGGGAGATGGGGAAGGACATCCGGCTCGTCATCACCGGCGCCGAGACGGAAATCGACAAGCTCATCGTCGAAGAGCTCTCCGACCCGCTCATGCACATCGTGCGGAACGCGATCGACCACGGCATCGAGCTCCCCGACGACCGGAAGCGGGTCGGCAAGCCGCTCGCAGGGACGATCGCGCTGAACGCCTTCCAGAAGGGCAACCACGTCGTCATCGAGGTGGAAGACGACGGTCGCGGCATCGACGAGAAGGCGCTCGTCGCGAGGGCGGTCGTGCTCGGCAAGGTTCATCCGGAAGAAGTCGACGGCCTCGCACGGGCCGAGATCCTGAACCTCGTCTTCCTCCCGGGCCTCTCCACGCGCGACGAGGCGAGCGACTACAGCGGCCGCGGCGTCGGGATGGACGTCGTGAAGACGAACATCGGCAAGCTCGGCGGCGTCATCGACGTGCAGAGCGAGACGGACATCGGCACGAAGATCACGATCACCCTCCCGGTCACGCTCGCCATCGTGAGCGCGCTCCTGGTCCGCATCGAGGGACGGGTCTTCGCGATGCCGCTCACGAGCGTCGCGGAAGCGATCACGTTCGACGAGCAGGCGATCCGCGTCGTGGACGGCCGTGAAGTGATGACGCTCCGGGGGGTCACGCTCCCGATCTGCCGGCTCGGGCGCCTCTTCGGGCTCGCCCCGCTGCCCGGCGCGGTGCCGCCGAAGCGGCGCTACGTGGTCGTCGCGACGCTCGGGCCGCGTCGTCTCGGGTTCGCCGTCGACGACCTCGAGGGGCAGCAGGACATCGTCATCAAGCCCCTCGGCAAGTCGCTCTCGAGGGTCCGCGGGTTCTCCGGAGCGACGGAGCTCGGCGATCAGCGCGTCGCGCTCGTCCTGGATCCGACGGCGCTCATCGAGGAGATGCTCTCCGCCGCCGAGGTCACGAACCGGGAGAGGAGGGTCGGCCTTGGCTGAGGAGCGCTCGCTCTCCGTCTTCGACCGGAGGCTCGCTGCCGCGGGCCAGAACGGGCTCCGGGAGTTCCTCTCTTTCCGGCTCGGCGCGGACATCCACGCCGTGGATCTCGCTCGCATCCGGGAGATCGTGAGCTCTCCGCCGCTCACGGAAGTGCCGCGCGCGCAGTCGGACATCGTCGGCATCTGCAGCGTCCGCGGGCTCCTCGTCACGGTCGTGGATCTGCGCCGCCGGTTGCATCTTCCCGAGAGCCCACAGACGCGGCTCTCGCGCATCCTCCTCGCCAACACGGACTCGGGCGAGGTCATCGGGCTCCTGGTGGACGAAGTGCGTCAGGTGATCCGTCTCGCTCCGAGCGAGATCGAGATCACCGCGAACGTGCTCGGGGCCGATCTCGCGGACCACGTCCTGGGCGTCGGTCGCCCCGACGGCGAGTTCATCATCCTCCTCGACCTGGATTCGATCGTCGAAACCTGAGGCACCGATGGCACACCGAAAAGAGCGCCCCGACCCCAACAAGAGCCTCGTCGGCTTCATCGTGGGGGACGTGTCTTATGCGGTGCCGATCGCGTCCGTTCGCGAGATCGTGAACCCCGGTCCGCTCACCTCCTTGCCGCATCTTCCTGCCGCCGTGGCCGGGGTCGCCGATCACCGCGACGAGGTCATCGTCGTGGTCGACCTCCGGGCGCGGTTCGGGCTCGGCCCGGCGACGGACCAGTCCCGCACGAAATGGGTGCTGCTCGCGGTCTCGAGTCGCACCGTGGGGCTCATCGTGGACCAGGTCACGGAGGTCTTCGGGACCGGCGGCGAGCAGGTGCGCCCGGCCCCGACCCTCGGCTCGGGAGAAGACGTCCGAGGCATCACGGGCGTCATCGCTCACGGTGGCCAGCTGACGTTCGTGCTCGACGTGGGGCGGCTGGAAGCCCTCACGAATCAGATCCCGGAAGAGGTCCTCGCACTTTCGGCGGGCGGATGACCACCAGCGACGTAGAAAAGAAGCTCCGCTCCGCGGAGCCCGAGGAGCGGCGCCGAGCGGTCGGCGAGCTCGCGTCCGCCGACGAGTCCGACTGGCCCCGGCTCCTCGTCCGCGCCCTCGGCGATCCGGACTGGCGCGTCCGGAAGGAAGCGGTGATCGCGTCGCGGGGGTTCGTCGCGTCGAGGGAGGTCCTCGACGCGCTGGTGCACGTGCTCGGGCCAGGCGACGACGTCGGTCTCCGGAACGCGGCGGTCGAGGCCCTGTCCGCGTTCGGGCCGGCCGCCGTCGAGGCGCTCCAGAAGGCGATGCCGAAGCTCGACCCGGACGGGCGGAAGCTCGCGGCCGAGGCGCTCGCGGGCTCGGGCGATCCCGCCGCGCTCGACGTCCTCGAGACGCTCCTCGACGACGAGCCGAACGTCCGCGCGGCGGCCATCGACGCCATCGCGACGGTCGGGGCGGCGGACGTCGATCGGGCGACGGTGCTCCTCGAGCGGTGCCTCGTGACGGACGACACCCTCGCGGCGCTCGGCGCGCTCGAGGGCCTGAACCGGCTCGGCGTGTCCGTCGCGTGGGCGATGCTGAGGCCGCTCCTCTCCGTGCCCGTGCTCCGCGAGGCCGCGCTCGTCGCCGCGGCGCTCTCGGGTCACACGGACGCGGCCGCCCCCCTCGCGCGCGCGCTCGCCTCGGCGCACGGACGGATGTTCCGCACGCTGACGGGCGCGCTCGCCACCTACGTCGCGAACGAGCCGTCGGCGCGGAAGGCCGCCCGCGCGGCGCTCGCCCAGCTCGACGAAGCGACGCGCCGGCGACTCATCGACCAGGTCCGTTCCCAGACCGACGACGCGGAGGGCCGGAAATCGGCGCTCCTCGTCGTCGGCGCCCTCGGGACGAGCGACGCGGCGGACGTCGTGCTGGACGCCCTCTCCGACGATCGGTTCGCCGCGGAGGCAGAGCAGGCGCTCGACATGCTCGGCCCCGCCGCGATCCTCGCCCTGGCGCGCCGGGCTCGGACCGGGTCGCCGCACGCGCGGGCCGCCTGCGTCGAGCAGCTCGGGCGGCTCGCGGAGCCGTCGACGCTCGTCATCGCGTGCCAGGCCATCACGGACGCGACGGAAGACGGCGCTCCGGAGGTCGTCCGCGCCGCTCTCTCGGCGCTCGCCCAGATCGGGGACGAGAACACGCTCGGGTTCGCCGCTCGCTGGCTCGCGCCGAGCGCGCCGCGTTCGGTGCGGCAGGCGGCCCAGCAAGCCCTCGCCGCGAGCGCCGAGAGGTTTCCGGACGCCGCGCGCGCGCTCGCGCGGGAAATAACGCCCGACTCCGTGGACGCAGCCTTCGCGGCCGTCGTCATCTCCGTGCTTCCGGATCCGGCGTTCGAGACGACGGCGGACGACGCGGCGTTCCTCGCGGAGGCCGCGTCGAACGAGCACGCGTCCATCCGGCGAGCAGCCATCGAGGCGATCGCACGCTTCGGCGCGCCGGCGGCCGTCGAGGCCGCTTCCTTCGGAGTCACGGACGAAGCGCAGGAGGTCCAGCTCGCCGCGATCCGCGCGCTCGGTCGCATCCGGAACGCGGCGGGTCACCCCATCGGCACGGCGCGCCTGCTCGAGGTCGTGAAGACGTTCTCCGACGAGGGCCTCGCGGTCGCGGCGCTGGAAGCCCTCGGGGAAACGGGAGACCCGGGCGCCCTCGACGTGCTCCGCGGAGTGGCTCGCGAGGGCGGCGCGATGCGTGCCGTCGCCGCGGTGGAGGCCATCGGCCACATCGACGCTCCGGGGCGCGTGGACGCGCTCATCATCGCGCTCTCGCACGGGGAGCCGGAGGTCGTGAAGGCGGCCCTCCGGACCCTGTCCCGAGAAGAGAAGGATCCACGAGGGGCCGCGCACGTCGCGGCGTGTCTGGATCACGAAGCCTGGGACGTCCGTCGCCTGGCGGCGGAGCTCCTCGGCAGGCGCTCCGATCCGACCACGAAGCACCTGCTCCGGCAGCGCCTGATCGGGGAGCAGGAGCCGCTGGTGAGAGAGGAGATCCAGCGCACGCTCGCGGAGGCGGAGGGGATCCCGGTGCGCCGCACCATGCCCCCACTCGGGGGAGGTAGCGGGTGAACGTCTTCGACCGGCGCGACGCCCGGCTCCGGATCCGGCCCGAGGAATTCCGTCTGCTCCGTGACCTCGTGAACGAGCACGCCGGGCTCCACTTCGACGATTCCTCGTCCTATCTCTTCGACCGACGCCTCGGGGAGCGCGTCGCCGCGCTCGATCTCTCCGGCTTCGACGAGTACTACAAGTACCTCCGGTTCAACGTTCGCGGGCGCCTCGAGCTAGAGGAGGCCGTCGAGGTGCTCACCACGAACGAGACGTACTTCCTCCGGCAGGAGTACCAGCTGACGGCGTTCCGCGACGAGATCCTGCCGCAGCTCGCGAAGGCGAACGCGGAGAAGCGCCGGCTGGTCGTGTGGAGCGCCGGCTGCTCCACCGGCGAAGAGGCGTACTCGATCGCGGCGATGATCCACCAGTCCGGCCGGTTCGTGGACTGGGACGTCCGCGTGGTCGGGAGCGACATCTCGAAGCGCAGCGTCGCCGCGGCGCGGCGCGGCGTGTACCGGATGGGTGCGTTCCGTTCGGTGCCGGATGGTTTTCGTTCGGCCTATTTCACGGAGCGTGAGGACGGCTCCCACGTCGGCGACACGTTGCGGCGGTTCTGCTACTTCGGTCACCTCAACTTGCTCGACGGGGTGAAGGCGTCCACGCTGGGACGTGTCGACGTCGTGTTCTGCCGGAACGTCCTCATCTATTTCGACGCCGGCTCGCGTCGTCGGGTCATCGACAACCTCTACGAACGGCTCGCGCCAGGCGGCTACCTGCTCCTCGGTCACTCGGAATCCCTGCTGAACCTCTCGACGGCGTTCGAGCTCGTGCACCTGTCGTCGGACCTCGTGTACCGGCGCCCGCTCCAGCCGGGGCGGGACGGGAGGCCGCGGTGAACGGGAAGCACAAGGTTCGCGTCCTCGTCGTGGACGACTCCGCGGTGAACCGTCGCGCGATCACCACGCGGCTCGCCGCCTCGGGCGAGGTGGAGGTCGTCGCGCGCGCGGCCGACGGCACCGAGGCGCTCCGCTTCGCTTACGACCTCAAGCCCGACGTCATCACGCTGGACCTCGAGATGCCGCGGATGGACGGCTTCAGCTTCCTCCGCTTGCTCATGGCGAGCCGTCCGACGCCCGTCATCGTCGTCTCCAGCTACGGGCAGAAGGAGAACGTGTTCCGCGCGCTCGAGCTCGGGGCGGTGGATTTCGTCGCCAAGCCCGACGCGGCCGCCTCCGCGGACGTGGAGGAAATGCTGAACGGCCTCCTGGCGAAGGTGCTCGCCTTCCGGGACGAGGCGAAGAAGGTCAACGTGCGACCGAGCGTGCTCCCTGCGGCCTCGCCGCGCCGGGAGATGCCGACGCTGGTGGACGCGCCCCGCCTCGCGCCGCGCACGCTGGTCGCCGTGGTCGCGTCGACGGGCGGTCCTTCGGCGCTGAGCGAGCTCTTCGCTCGCCTCACCGGCCGCGGCGGCTACGCGGTGCTCGTCGCGCAGCACATGCCGGAGCGCTTCACGCGCACGTTCGCCGATCGGCTCGACAAGAAGAGCACGCTCCGCGTCGCCGAAGCGGTGGACGGGGACGTCGTCACGGCGAACACGGCGTTCGTGTGCCCGGGCCGTCAGTGCATGGAGGTGGAGCTCGCCCCCGGCGGTCAGCTTCGCGTGCGCGTCGTGCCGCCGGACGTCGACGACAAGTACGCGCCGAGCGGGAACCGCCTCCTCGCGAGCGCGGCGCGCGCGATGCGGAGCCGCACGATCGGCGTAATCATGACGGGCATGGGGGACGACGGCACCGAGGGCGCGCGCGCCATCGTCGAGGCCGGCGGCGTCGTCATCGCCGAGAGCGAGGAGACCGCCGTGATCTACGGCATGCCCGGTTCCGCGGTCCGGGCCGGAGTGGTCGCTCGGAGCGTCCCGCTTCACCAGCTCGCCGAGCAGCTCGAAGAGCTGATCGGCTAGCGGCCCGGTCGCTCGAATGGATGGGCGTTCGATCTTCGCGAGCTGATGCCCACCCTCGCCCGCTGAGGATTCGTCACATCTCAGCCGTCAATTCGCGCGGATTCGAAGGAGTGGGTAGATTCGTGGCTGCCCCACCCGGCATCCCGCAAGGCGGGCTGCCGACCGCCCCAAGCGTCCGCTGAGGATCCCACACATTTCCATTGAGATTCCGGCCTCCGCGTGATCGAAGGTCGAAATGCGAAGGGCGAAGCCGGCGTCGCCGGCCAT
>DASZXK010000125.1:0-16766 GCA_035545855.1 Polyangiaceae bacterium | reverse complement strand
CTCGCGGGGCCGTGAATCGGCTGGACCAATCGGGGGGGCTCGTTGCTTTGGTTTGTATACAAACTATCCAGTGAGGAGATACCCCCTAGGGCGCCGTTCGCCGTGGCGCCCTGACGGGCGCGCTCGCCGTGCTCACGGGGCCGTGAATCGGCGAGACCCCATCATTCGCCTATCCACCCGCGGTCATCGGGTTCTCTCCTACGGTTCGAAGTCGTCCGCGGCCGGCTTCTTTTCCGGCTTCGGGGCGGGCTTCGGTGCTTCCTCGTCGGAGGACGGAGCAGGTTTCTTCTCGGGCTTCGGTGCTGCGGGCTTCGGCGCGGCTCCGCCGCTCGTCGTCGTTGCCGCGGGTTTCGACGTGGCGGGTCCCGGCTTCTTCGCGCTCGGCGTGGACGCGGGAGCCGCGGCCGACGGCGACGGCGACGCCAGGGGGGCGGGGGCTTCGGCCGAATCTGCTTTCCCGAGGACCTTCTGTACCTTGAGGATGAAATCCGTCGAGAGGCGCGCGATGTCGTCCGAGCGCTGGGACATCAGCGGGATGAGCCGCTGGGCGTCCACGAGGTTCTTGCGGACCTCCGCCTTCTTCGGCGCGCCGCCCTTCCGGAACGTGGTGTCGATGCCCGGTTCGAGCGCATCCGCCTGCGGTTTCAACCGATCGATGGACGGCTTCATCGAACGGACCTCGGCGATGAGCGCCGCCGCGTCCTTGATCGACTCCGAGAGCGCGAGGAGCAGGGCCGTGTCGTTCGCCTCGGCGCCGCTGCCCGTCGTGACGAGCGAGGCGGTCGGCGTTCCTTTGGGGTCGTCGAGCCCCGAGGTCGCGACCTTCACCGTCACTCCCGCCTTCGTGATCGCCATGGCGTGCTGATCCAGGGCGTCTGCCACCTGGTCGGCAGTGGAATCCGCCGGAATGCCGAGCGAGCTCGACACACGCGCGCGGTTCTGCGCTTCGCGGTCGGCGGCGCGGCCCATCGGGAGCTGTACCTGGTAGAGCTCGCTGAAGAACTGGTCGTACGACGGGTCCCCGGAGACGTAGAGTCTGCCGGTCCCGACGTTCGACGGCCCCGGGCTTCCGAAGAGGCAGCCAGAAACGAGCAGGCCGGAGGAGACGGCGAGGGCCGGCACCGACGAGCGGACGGCGACGGAGATGACGACGGCGCGAAGCGATTTCATGGACATTTGAGGGAAGCTCCCCAGAGCTCGTGAGAGGATTCTTTCTTCACGAGGAACAGAGCGAGGGCCCGTTCTCCGTGCACCCAGAGGGCGCCTTGGCCCGCGTTCTGTTCGGGCGCCGACAGCGTAATCGGCTCGCCCATCGGCTCCAAGGTGGCTGAGAGCATCTGCGCCCGGACGGCGCGGTTCCCCGCGGAGCCCTCCGTCCACTGGAGCACGAAGCGTCCACCCGGGAGCGCCTCGGAGGACGGCGAGATCGCTTCACCGCCCGGGCCGCCGGGGGGAACCACCATCGGCGTGGACTTCTCGGGCAGGCCACCTTTCGGTCCGAGCGCAAGCTCTGCGCGGAACCCGTCCGAGGGTGACAGCTTCGCGGCGAACGTGACGAGGACGTTCGAGTCGCTCGCCGAGACCGTGGGCGTGCCGAGGATCGTCGCCTCGGTGTTCACGGCTTTCAGGTTCGTGAGCTTGTCTCCGGCGTCCGTGAGCCAGCCGACGAGCACCTTGCCCTCCTGCCCGCCGTGACGGAACGTGACGGCGTGTCCGACGCCCGGAACCGTCGCGACGCGCGGGGTGGTGATCGTCGGCTTGTTCGACTTGCCCGGCCAGATCACGGAGAACTTCTGGCCCATCTGACGAGCGAAGCCGTCCGGAAGGACCCCGATGGTGAAGCGCTTCTCGGCGTCGACCGTGCGCGAGAACTGGAGCTTCGCGTCGCTGCGGTCGACGGCGAAGGCGAGCGCGGGCCCGTGCGTGAGCGGGATCACGCCGAGCGTCGTCGTGCCGCTCGCGGTCTGCTCGAACGCGCGCGTCACCGCGAGCGAATCGGGCTCCACGGTGATGCCGATGGCGCGCTCCTTCGCCGCGGCGAAGCCGACCGCCGCCTGTTCTCCTCCCGGCGCCGTCGCGACGACGAGCGGCACGCCGACGAAGGCCGCGTCGTCGAGGCGCGTCGCGGGGTGCTCGAGCGTGCACCCGGCCTTCGCCGGCGCGGGCGACGCGGACGGGAGTGCGACGGTCTGGCTCGCCGGGGCTCGCGCGACGGACGCGGTGGGCTCGGGCGCGGTCGCCGCGGTCGCGCTCGGTTCGGGCGCCGGGCTCGACTTCGGACGCTTGAGTAGCAGCGCTGCGGCGAACACCAGCGCTGCCGGGATGAGCACGGCGACCATGGTCGCGCGGCTGACGGTCTCTCTCGACGCGCCGCCGAGGCTGCTCTGGGGGAGCCGCGCGCGTCCTCTGGGATCCGGTTCTTCCTGGCTCCGCTGCGTCGTCACGAGCTCCGGCGGCGGCACCGGCTTTCGAAAGGGCGCTGCCGCGGCGGGCGCGGGGGTCGGCGGCATCGCGGGCGGAGCGTCCGGCCGCGCTTCGACGGGTGGCGGCATTCGCTCGGTCTCGTCGCCCTCCTCGGTCTCGTCGGTGTCGACGTCCACCTCGGCGTCGAAGGCGCCGTCGATGTTCGGCACCTTCGCCTGGGGGATCGAGCGCGGCGGAGGCGGCATCGCGCCCATCGGGCGGAGCGTCGGACTACGGACCGGCTCCACGTCCGCGAGCGTCGGCTGAACGTCCCGGATCGGGATCGGCGCCGACGACACGAACACGGGCGACGGGGCCATCGCCCCTATTGGCTCGGGCGGCGGTGGCGGCGGTGCGATCGGCGCTGCCACGGCCATCGGCACCGTCGGCGTGAGCGGCGAGACCGGTTTCGGCGGCGGAGGCGGCGGAGGCGCGGCGAAGCCGGGCGGCGGTGGGATGCCCGGTACGGGCGGTTTCGGAAAGGGACGCCCCGGTCTCGGCGGCGGCGGAGGAGGCACCGTGGAGAGCGGCCCGCGCTGCTTCGAGCGGAGGAGCGTCCCGACGTGGCCGGGGGCGAGTTTCTGGTAGCGGTCCACGGGCGGCGGCGGCGGTCTCGTCGCGCCCTCGGTGATCCGGACGGCCGTCAGCGGCGACGAATGCACCGTGCCGACGGCGCTCGCGAGATCCGCGACGCGGTCGGCGGAGAACCAGTCCGTCCACCCCGTTCGCCAGACGAGCACGAAGCGCGGCAACGCCTGCGTCGAGATGGCTTCCGCGAGCTGTTCGAATCGCAGCGTGCTCTCGGTGCCGTCGACGTCGGCCCAGCGCCACTCGATATCGCTCATGGGCAGCTTCGCTCGCGGGGAGGAGGACGCGCGAACATCCGCGCTCCTCGACTTTCGTCCCAGCGCACTTTTTTCCCATTTTTCCCGCTGCCTCGCAACGAGTGGCGTCGCTTACGGAAGCGGCCTCGGCAGGGGACGCGGGCCGCCCTCGACGACGCCCGCCCGGAGAACGGCGGCAATCGACACGCTCCGGGCGCCGGCGAGGAGGGTGGCGGCCGCCGCCGCGACCGCGGTCGCCCCCGTCGTGACGACGTCGTCCACGACGACGACGTGCTCCCCGTCGAAGCGCTCTCGCGCCGCGAAGAGCCCACTCGCGTTCGCGACTCGATCTCGCCTTCCGAGCGATGCCTGGGTCGCCCCCTCTCGAAGGCGGACGAGTCCGAGCGGAGCGACGCGAACGGACAGCGCGCGGCCGACGCCGTTCGCGACGAGCGCCGCCTGGTTGTACGTCCGATCCGCGAGGCGCGCGGGGTGGAGCGGTACCGGAACCAGCACGTCCGGCCTCGGCAGGAACCGCCGGGCCACGACCGAGAGCCGCTCCCCGAGGCCTCGGGCGAGATCCGAACGGCCTTCGTACTTGAGTCGACGGACGGCGGCGACGAGCGCGCCGTCGTACGCCGAGACCGCGACGACCTGGAGCCCGCAAGGCAGCGTCTCGACCACGGGCGCGGGCGCTTCGGGTTCGCACGCCTCGCAGACGAAGCCGGGTCTTTCGAGCGGCGCGTCGCACGCGGCGCAGCGAGGCGGCGAGAGCAGGACTTCCGCGGCGGCGAGGGCCTCGGCGATCCACGGGCGAAAGCTCCGCATGGCGTTCCATCGGCCGAGCGGGCCGTCCCGTTGCGGGTTTTCCGTCACGAGGCCTCCCTCGATTGACGAGCGGAAGGGCTCGCGTCACGGTGCGGGCAACGTGATTGGACGTCTCACGGGCACGGTGATCTCGGAAGAGGCGGACGGGACTCTCGTGCTGGACGTGTCCGGCGTCGGCTACGAGCTCCGCGCGCCCCTCGGAACTCTCGGAAGACTGGACACGCGATCGGACGGGCGCGTGGAGCTCCACACTCACCTCCACGTGCGGGAGGACGTCCTCGATCTGTACGGCTTTTCGTCGGACCTCGAGCGCCGGGTGTTCCGTCTGCTCCTCGACGTACCGAACATCGGTCCGAAGACGGCACTCGGCGTCCTGTCGGCGCTCCCGCCGGACGAGCTCGCGGGCGCGGTCGCCTCGAAAGACGTGGCGCGCCTCACGCGCATCGACGGTGTCGGGAAGAAGACGGCCGAGCGGCTGGTGCTCGAGCTGAAGGAACGGCTCCCGAAGGTCTCGGAACCGAAGCGGCTTCCGGACGCGGGTGCGCGCCCCGCCGGCGACGAGGCCCGCCTCGTCGGAGCGCTGACGAACATGGGGTACCGCCCGGCGGACGCCGAGCGCGCGGTCCGCGCCCTGGGCGACCGGATCGGTCAGGAGAGCCTGGGCGAGCTCCTGAAAGAGGCCCTGCTCACCCTTTCCCCCTGAGCACCCCGGCTCCGGACCCGGCTGGCCCCGGCGGAAGGCCAAAGGGGGGCGCCACGCCGCTCTGCGCTCAATCCGAGGCGCGCCGAGCGCCGCAAAACACCTGGCGGACGCGCGGTTTATGGAAGCGGGTGCCGTCGCGGAGCCGTGCTTGATTCCTGAGGAGAGACGTAGACAATCCGGACGGTTAACGGGCAAAGTGGCGCTTTGCGAGCTCGGTTCGCGGGGCGAAGCGGGCACCGTGCCCAGGACACCGGCGGAGGCCATCTGTGATCACGTGCAACAAGTGCGGCAAGGACAATCAGGACCACTACAAGTTCTGTCTCGGGTGTGGTGCTGAGCTTCCGCGAGCGAGCCACGCGCCGAAGCCGTTCGCCGCGAACACGCCGCCGCAAGGAGTCCCCGTCGCACGCCCCGCAGCGGCAGCCCCTCCGGCAGCTCAACCCGCGCCCGCCGCATCCGCCTCCATCCCGAGACCTGCGCCGGCTGTCGCGGCTCCTGCGCCGGCGCCCGCCGCGGCCCCCGCGTCCGTCCAGGCCGGCGTGGAGGTGACGTGCCCGCAGTGCGGTCACCCGAATCCTCACGGCAATCGCTTCTGCGCGTCCTGCGGATACAACCTCGCGGCGCTCCAGGGCGGCGCGATGCCCGTCCACTCGCAGCCCGCCCCTGCCGCGGCTCCGGCCGCGGCCGCGGCCGCGAGCGTGATCCTCACGGCGCTGCGCGCCGACGGGAGCGAAGCGGGAACGTTCGGCCTTCCGGAAGCGCCGACCGTCACCGTCGGTCGCGACACGGGCTCGATCTTCGCCGGGGACAGCTATCTCTCGCCGCGCCACGCGACCTTCGTGCGCACGGGCGGCCAGCTCTCCATCCGGGACGAAGGCTCGCTGAACGGCGTCTATTTGAAGCTCCAGCCGAACGCGCCGTGGCCGCTCGGCTACAGCGACGTGTTCCGCATCGGGCAGGAGATCATCCGCTTCGATCCGCTCGTCGGGCAGGGGCCGGGCGCGGACGGCGTGGAGCGTCTCGGCAGCCCCGCTCGCGGCTACATCGGACGCATCGCCCTCGTCATCGGGCGGGACACGACGGGCAACGCCTTCCCGGTGCCCGAGTCCGGCATCCACCTCGGCCGTGAACGCGGGGACGTGCTCTTCTCGGAGGACGGCTACGTGTCCGGCCTCCACTGTCGCATCGCGCGTGAGAGCGACGGTCACGTGTATCTGACGGACGTCGGCAGCTCGAACGGCACGTTCGTACGCCTCCGCGCCGAGCATCCGCTCCAGCCCGGGGACGTGCTCCTCATGGGTCAGCAGCTCTTCCGCGTCGACATGTGACGCGGAGGGCCGCCGGACCATGACGGCTCCGCACGAACCCATTCGCGTCGTGGCGGCGGTCATCGCCGACGGGGGTCGCTACCTCATCACGCAGCGCCGCGCCGCGGCCGTGCTGCCGCTGCTCTGGGAGTTCCCCGGCGGTCGCGTCGAGCCCGGCGAGACGGACGCCGACGCGCTCCGCCGCGAGGTCGCGCACCGTCTCGGGGTGGAGGTGAGCGTGGGAAGTCTCATCAGCTTCGTACGCCACCCGTACGATCGCTACACGGTGGACCTTCACCTCTACGAGTGTCGGATCGAAAAGGGGGACCCCCAGCCGCGCGCGGTGCTCTCCTTCATGTGGGTCACGAGCGCGGAGTTCGATCAGTACTCGTTCACGCCCGCGGACGAGGCGTCGATGAGCCAGCTCCTCGGCATCCCCTGAGCGTCCGGCTCAGCGCCGGCACACGAAGTCGGGACCGCAGCCGAGACCGCCCTCGCAGTCGGAGGCTGCCAAGCACTCCACGCATTTCTCGAGCGCGACGTTGCAGCGCGGGTGCGCCGGATCCGCGCAATCCGCCTCCGTCGCGCACGACGCGGGGTGAGGACCCGGCGGCGGCATCAGCGGAGGAGCGGAAGCCGACGGCTCGGCGGACGAGGCGAGATCGATGGAGCCCGTATCCCGCGCCGTACACGCGCCGAGGGCGGCCGCGAGCGTGCCCGCCGCGACGTGGACGCGAAGATCCGGCCGGATCACGGCTTCTCGTTCCGTGCGAGATCCGCGCGGGCGCGCTCGGCTTCGGCGCGCGCCTCCGCGACCAGCGGCGAGCGCGGGAACCTGGTGAGCAGTGCGTTCACGAGCGCGACCGTCTCCGCGGGCCGTCCGTTCCGGCGCGCCGCGAGCGCGGACTTGAAGAGCTCGTTCTCGTCCGAGAGCGTGCTCTTTCTCGGAGCGGCCTCGCGGACGCGCTCCGCGGACGGCGCGCGCGTCGCGGCTTCCTCGGTCGTCGGCGCCGGCGCTTCCGGGACGGCAGCGCTCGACGACCAGCTCGCGCCCGGGGCGAGGAACACCTCGCGACCGCCGCTCGCCACGGAGACGAGGCCCTCGGTCACGGTGACGCGCGTCTCCGTGCCGCCCCGTTCCGCGGGATGAACGTCGACCGAGAACGCGGTGCCGTGCACCGTGACGTCCGCATTCGGCGTCGCGACGACGAGTCGACTTCCCGCGCCGAGCTTCGGCACCCGGACGCGGATGCGCCCTGAGGGCAGCGAAACGCGTTCATCCACCGTGTCTCGTGTCCGCGCGGCGGCCAGGAGATCGAGCCGGGTCCGTCGTTCGAGCTCCACGGACGCGCCCGTCACGAGGCGAACCTCGGCGTGTCCTTCGAGGGTCTCGACGCGGTCCCGGTCCTTCAGCGCGAGAGGCCCGTGGCCCACGCCGTCCACGGACGTGCCGCCGGTCTCGACGCGAACCGCGCCTTCCCCGGAGAGGACGGACGCGCCCCCGGCGAGCGGCGTGGCCGTTCCCGCGCTCCGCATGCCGAAGAAGGCGACCGCAGCCGCAGCAGCCGCGAGGGCCAGCGCGCCGCGGAGCGCCCACGCGCGCCTCGACGCGCGCCGCGAGAACTCCCGCTCCGCCACGTTCGCGAGATCCGGCATGAGCCGCGCGCGGCGACGAGCGACCTCCGCCGGATCCTCCACCGGAACCGGCGCCGTCCCGAGCCGTCCGAGCGCGCGAACGAGCGCGTGATCGCAGTCGTCGCGAATCATTCGGAGACCTCCCTCGCCATGCGCTCCCGCAGATCCCTGCGGCCCCGGACGAGGCGCGACTGGGCAGCCGTCATCGAGACGCCCATGAGCTTCGCCGTCTCGGCGAGGCTCGCGCCGAACACGTCGTGGACGAGCACCGTCTCGGCGCGGTCCGGGTCCATCTCGGCGAGGTGCGCGCGCATCCGCTCGAGCTCTCGCCGCGCCGCGACCTGCGCCTCGACGTCTCGATGGGCGCCCTCGGGGTGCGCTTCCACCTCCGCGTCCGGGTCGAAGATCCGTCGCGCGCGACGGCGGCTCCGGATCGCGTTCAGTCCGACGTGACACGCGATGGCGGCCGCCCAGCCGTGGAGCGTGCATCCCCCGGCGAAGCTCCGGCGCGAGAGCGTGATGACGATCTGCTCGAACGCCGACTGCACGAGGTCGTCGTGATCGGATTCTCGCCGGCCGACGACCCGGTAGAGCGTGGAATCCACGGCCGCGAAGAGCCGGTCGTACACGAGCTCGGTCGCGCGCCGGTCCCCCCGCGCGAACGCTTCGATGATCTCCGCGTCGGACGCGGGGATGTACTCGTTCCGGCCTTCCGGCACGACCCGGAGCGGGGGACGCTTTCGGTTGAGCACGTTCACAAGGTAACCGCTCGAGGCTCGGCTCATGCTGGCGCCGGCCTAGCGAAGAATCGGCGCCTCGAGCCCGAGGAGCAGAGCGTAGCTATCCGCGGGAAATGACGTCACTTTATGGCCGCCGACCCGCGCCGCGGTCCCTCCCGAGAGGCGCTCCCCGGACAGGCCGAGGACGAGCGCGACGGGAAATTCCGTCGGGTATGCGAGCTCGAGGCCGAACCGGAGTCCGTCGAGCACGCGGCCCCCCGAGTCCGCGGGCGGGCCGTCGCGCGAGAGCCCGAGGCGCTCCACGACGCCGTCGAGCCGCGGACGGACGGCGAGGCGCGCCGGCGCGATCTCGAACGCGCCGCCCAGGCCGAGCGAGATCGGCGTGAACGTGGGCCGGACTCCGGACGGCCCTGCCGGAGCGGCCGACGTCTGGAGCTCCGCGACGAGGAACACCGGAAAGTCCGTCGGACGGAACGCGAGGCGGAGAAAGCCCCCGAAGCGCGCCGGGCCGTCGACGAGCCCCCGTCCCGTGAGCCCGCCGCCCCCGATCCACAGGCGAGGAGGGCGAGGCGGAGTCTTCGCGACCTCACCATCTCCCGGAGCTTTCGGCGGTTCCTCGGGCGCCGAGGTCGCGAGCGCGGCGACGACGAGCCCCGCCGCTTTCCATCGATCGACCTCCCCGTCCTCGGGGTGGAACCGAAGTCTCCTCTCGATCCGTCTAGAAGCCTCGGGCTGCGCCCGCACACTCGCTTCGAGCGGCGACTCCCAGGATACTCGCGCATCGACGTGGGGAGCGTCGCCTTCCGCGAGCACGCAGGCGCGGGGCGCGGCGGCCTCGGAGCAGGCCCGGACGAGCGTCTCCTCGAGCGCACGATCGCTCGAGGGTGGTGCCACACTGACGACGATCGCCGGCGGAATGCCGAACGCTAACCTCGGAGGTCTCGGAGCGTCCACAGCCACCCCGGTCGCCTCCGTTCGCGCGAAGGCCCGACTCACGAGACGTGCCGTGGCTTCGATCCCGACGACCGCGATCGGACGGGTTCGTTCCTGCGTCCGTCGAGAGCTCGTCGTCTTCCAAACGGCGCGTGGCGTCTTGCCTCTCCTGGGCGGGTTTGCCCCGTGTCGTTCGGGGTGGGATCCGCTTTCCGGAGGAGGCTCCGCCGACCCACGGGGAACCGCGCGGGGGGTTCCGGTGAAAATTCGGCGCTCTGGCACGTGGCTCGCATTCGGGGCGGTCATGTCCGTCGGATTGCGCACGGGTCGGATGCTCGTGGTCCTGTCGCCGCTGCGTGCCGTGAAGAGGCCCGATCTCGTCACCGACGAGCCAGTGCCACGCTGAGCCCCCAGGATGCCCTCGAAATCAGCTCCATCCGAGATGGACGACGGTGACGATGCCCCCGAATCGGCGCCGCGCGATCCCCTGCGCGACTCCGAGGTCCGGTTCCGCCTGCTCGTGGAAGCGGTCACGGACTATGCGATCTACCTGCTCGACCCCGACGGCTACGTCACGACCTGGAACTCGGGAGCGGAGAAGATCAAGGGGTACACCGCCGCGGAGATCATCGGACGCCACTACTCCACCTTCTTCCGGAAGGAGGACGTCGACGCCGGGAAGCCGCTCGAGGAACTCCGGATCGCCCGCACGCAGGGTCGGTACGAGGAGGAAGGCTGGAGGGTTCGAAAGGACGGGACCCCCTTCTGGTCGAGCGTCGTGCTCACGGCGATTCGCGACGCCGACGGTCACTTGACCGGCTTCGCGAAGGTCACGCGCGATCTGACGGCGAGGCGGGCCGCGGAGGAGGCCTCCCGCGAGCTCATCCGCGAGCAGGCCGCGCGCGCCGCTGCAGAATCCGCCGAAGAGCGGCTCCGGGTCGAGCATCGCCGCTACCGCGAGCTCAGCCTTCAGCTCCAGGCGATCCTCGAGGGGATCCCCGATGGCGTCACCGTGCAGGACCGCGACGGGCGGCTCCTCTTCGCCAACTCCGCCGCGGCTCGGGCCTGCGGTGCGGACACGGTGGAGGAGCTGCTCCGGACCCCGCCCGTGGCCATCACCGACCGCTTCGAGGTCGACGACGAATTCGGCCACCCGATCCCCGTGACGGACCTGCCGGGCCGGCGCGTCCTCGCCGGCGAGCGGAACGCCTCGGCGCTGATCCGCGTGCGCGCGCGAGACGGCCACGAGGTCACCTGGAAGAGGGTCCGCGCGAGTGGCGTCGGTGGAACCCCCGGCTCGCCGGATCTCGCCGTCAACGTCTGGCATGACGTGACCGCCGAACGGGTGAGAGAAGAACACCAGCGGCAGCTCGCCCACGCCGCCGACCTCGCTGCTCGCCGGGCGGAGCACGCGAACCGGAGCAAGGACGAGTTCCTCGCGACCGTCTCCCACGAGCTCCGGACCCCGCTGAACGCCATCGTCGGCTGGGCTTCGCTCCTCGCGAAGCGGAACGTCGACCCGTTCGTCGCGAAAGGTGTCGACGTCATCAGCCGGAACGCCCGCGCGCAGGGGAAGCTGATCGAGGACGTGCTCGACCTGTCTCGCGTCGCGTCCGGGAAGATGCGACTCGAGCTTCGTTCGGTGGATCTGGTGCAGATCGCGCGGGACTCCGTGGAGGTCGTTCGACCGTCCGCCGAAGCGAAGCGCGTCTCCCTTCACCTCGACGCGCCGGAGGACTTCCCGAAGGTGGTGGCCGACCCGGAGCGCCTCCAGCAGGTGCTCTGGAACCTGCTCTCGAACGCCGTGAAGTTCTCCGTCGCGGGCGGCCGGATCGACATCCGGATCACCCAGAACGGGTCCGCTTGCGTCGTCACGGTGCAGGACGACGGGCTCGGGATCGCGCCGGATTTCCTCCCGCAGGTGTTCGAGCACTTCAAGCAAGCCGACGGCTCGACGACCCGCCGGTTCGGGGGCCTCGGGCTCGGGCTCGGGATCGTGCGTCACATCGTCGAGCTCCACGGCGGCACGGTCCAGGCGGAGAGCCCCGGCCGGGGGATGGGAGCGACCTTCACGTTTTCTCTGCCGATTCGCGCCGTCGCGCCCTCCACCCCGAAGTTGGAGCCCCCGAACGGCGCTCCCGTCGAGCCCGTCCCGAGGAGGGTCGGGGTTTCCCTCGCCGGCGTTCGCGTCCTGGTGGTCGACGACGAGCAGGACGCGCGCGAGCTCCTCGAGGCCGTCTTCGTGGAGGCAGGCGCCCTCGTAGCGACCGCCGCCTCGGCCGCGGAAGGGTTCGCCGCACTCCGCGATTTTCTTCCCGACGTCCTCGTGAGCGACATCGGAATGCCCGGCGAGGATGGCTACACGTTCGTCGGGCGGGTGAAGGCGTGGTGCGCGGAAGCCGGCCGGCGCCTTCCGGCCGTGGCGCTGACCGCCTACGCCCGCGCCGAGGACGCCGCGATGGCGCTCCGCGCCGGCTTCGACGCGCACCTCGGAAAACCCGTGAACCCCGACGCGCTCGTCTCCCTCGTCGCGGGTCTGGTCCGAAAATCGACCCGACCGCGGCCGCGCCTCTCGTAGCACGCCGAGAGCGCCGCCTCCTCAACCCGCGCGCGAGAGCTCCGCGGGCGGAGGCGGCGGGAGGCTCCGCGCCACCCGCATCCCGAAGTACTCTTCGTACTTCTGGTCCGCTTCCCCGCCGAAGAGGATCTCGCACGCTTCACGGAGGCCCGAGGCCCGCCGGAGCGTCTGCTCCGAGACCACGAGAGCGATCTTCGAGCGCCGCCGGAGGAAGTCCTCCAGCTTCACGACCATCTCCCGGACCCTCGCCTGTTCGATCTCGCAGCGGAGGTACTCCGCGTGCTCGATGAGGAGCTCGGCCTGCTTCGGATCGGCACGGATCTCCTCGAGGAGCCCGAACGCGTGCGAGCCGTAGCGGCGCCAGAGTCTCTGCGAGAGCGGCTCGGAGGACGTCTTCGGCGTCAGGGCGTCCAGGTCCATCAGGCGCGCCTGGTGCATGAAGTCTTCGCGCGTCTCCTCCGAGGGCTCGCCGTACCAGCGCTGAGTCGGGTACGGGACGCGGACGCCGGCTCTCCGGACCTCTTCCAGGATCTCTTCTCCGACGTTCAGGCAGTCCGTGAGCTTGCCGCCGAAGATGCTGATCACGCCGTTCTTCGTCTCGATCGCGTGCTTTCGCGAGAGCTGGAGCCAGTCCCCCTTCTTCGCCGCCTGGCCTCCCCGGACGACCAGCGGCCGGACGCCGCACCGCTCCGCGATGATGTCCTCCTCGCGGAGCGGCTCCTCGAGCCGGAGTCTCTTGTTGATGTTCTCGAGCACGAAGCGCCGATCTTCCGGCGAGACGCGCGCGTCCGGGGCGTCGACCCGCGTGTCCGTCGTGCCGATGCACGTCCGCGGGCCCATCGGGATCACGAAGAACAGCCGGCCGTCGTCCGCGAAGAACGTGAGCACTCGCCAAGACGGCGTGAGACGCCGGACGAGGATGTGGATCCCCTTGGAGAGCAGGTGCCGGTGCTCCGTCTCGACGCCGACGCGCCGGTTCAGCTCCTCCACGAAGGGCCCCGCCGCGTTCACGACGAGGCGCGCGCGGATGTCGAACGTCCGTCCACCGACGGTGTCCTTCGCCGCGACGGAAAATCCGTCCGCGGTCCGCTCGGCGGAGGTCGCCTCCACGTAGTTCGCGGCGATGCACCCGTGGTTCAGCGCGCCACGCACGAAGTTCCAGACGAAGCGCGCGTCGTTGTCGTGGAGGAACGCGTCGGAGTACTCGACGCCGCCGTTCGCGTTCGAGAGCTCCACGATGGGCTCCTCCCGCGCCATCTTCCTTCGAGACAGGAGGCGCGGCGTCCGCGTGAAGCAGTTCCCCATGAACCAGTAGAGCCACGCGCCGAGCCAGACGAACCACAGCGGGAAGCGGAAGCCCCGCGGGTGCGTCATGTAGAAGCTGATCTCCCGCACCGTGGACGGGTACGCGCGGATCAGGCGATTTCGCGCGAGGCAGAGCGAGCGCACCAGCCCGAACTCGAACGTCTCCAGGTACTTGATGCCGCCCCACGCGAGGTTCGAGGATTCCTGGGACGTCTCTCCCGCGAAGTCCCCCCGATCGACGAGCGCGACCTTGACGCCGCTCGCCGCGAGCGCCGCGGCCGAAACGGCTCCGTTCACGCCGCCCCCGACGACCAGGACGTCGAACGTCTCGGTTCCGAGCTTCTGGAGATTCGTGTCGCGGAGGGCCACCGGCGGGGGAACCTTAGTCGGCTCCCGGGGGTACCGGTACCCCGCCTTCCGTTTCCGCGGCGTGCCCCGGGCTTACCGGGTGGCGGACTTCGCCCGCTCGCTCAGTTTTCGTTCGCCCCCTGAGCGATCCAGGCCGCGATCTTGTCGAATCGGTCGCGGCTCGAGCCCTCGCACAGGGCGGTCGACCCGAGGGGCATCGAATCCCCGCACGGCTGCGGGTTCGACGTGTGCGACGGGTCCTGGTTTTCGCACTCGTAGCCGTGGTCCGCCTGGGTGCCGGCGAGCTTCTGGATCAGGAAGCTGTGCTCCGGATCGTTCTTCACGACGCGCTGGGCGCTCGGCGCGGTCGTCGAGGGTGACGTGAGGCTCAGGTACACGGCGTCGAGCACTTCCTGGGTGAGTGGCTCTGCCGGGTGACTGTTGGTCGCGTTCGGGTCGACCGCGTCGGGGAACGTACACACGCGGTTCACGGTGTTGCAGCGCACTCCTAGATAGAGCCCGGCCTTCTTCTCCGGGGAGTTGTGGCAGTCGGTCGTCGTGCAGGAGCCGCCGAAGATCGGCATGACGTCCTCCTTCAAGGAGACCGTGGGTGCGCTCGCGTAGGCGGCGTAGTCGATGCCCGCACAGCCGCCCGATGGAGGCGGACTCGAGCCGCCGCCGTCCGAATTTCCACACGCCGTGAGCAGCAGCGTCACTCCCAGGCTGGCGAACACACGTCTCTGCTCCCACACACTCATGACGTCCTCCACACTGCGGAAACGTTCCCACCCGCGTCGCGCGGGCGCGGGCCCGCCCGCTCAGTTCTTCTGCGCGCCCTGGGCGATCCAGGCGGCGAGCTTGTCGAAGCGCGCGCGGCTCGAGCCTTCGCAGAGCGCCGGCGAGTTCAGCGGCATCGAATCGCCACAGGGAACGGGGTTCGCGGTGTGCGACGGATCCTGGTTCTTGCAGTCCGTGTATCCCTGCTCGCTCTCCACGCCGGCGCACTTCTGGATGATGAAGCTGTGCTCCGGGTCGCCTGCCACGACGCGCTGGTGCGTCGGCGTCGTGGTCGAGGGCGCCATGAGGCTCGCATAGACGTCGTCGATGACCTTCTGCGTGAGCGGCATCGGCGGGTTGCTCGACGTGGCGTTCGGGTCTTCCTGGGCCGGGAACGTGCAGGCCTTCGTCGCGGTGTCGGTCGCACAGCGGACGCCGAGGTACAGATCGGCTTTCTTCTCGGGGGACTTGTGGCAGTCGCTCGCCGTGCAGGAGCCGCCGAAGATCGGCATGATGTCGTCCTTGAACGACACCTGCGCCATGGATGCGTAGGACGCGTAGTCGATGTCCGGGCAGACGCCGCCGCTCGAGTTCTGCGTGTTGTCGTCCGTCTTGGATGAGCTGCACGCGGTGGCGAAGGCGAGGGAGCTGATTCCGAGGGAGGTAAGGAGGAGGTTCGAAAGGTTCATCGAGGGAGGGGTTCCGTGCGGGGTGAGGGGTGCTCGCTTGAGCCCAGACCCGTTCGAGACTAGCAGAACGGGCGGCGCATCGACCCGACGGGTCCTAGTGCGTCCGCGACGGAGATTCGGTCGGCGAGAACAGCCCCCGCATGAAAGCTAGCCACAACATAAAGTTTCATCGCCTCGGAATCGCGGCGCTGCTGCTCTCGTCCCTCCGCGTCATCTCGTGCGGCGGATCCGCGAGCGAGACTCCGCCCCCGCTCGAGCCCGATCCGAGCGTGCTCCACGTGCGGCAGAACGTCGCACCGGAGAAGAAGAAGGCGCCGGAAGCCGACTACCGCGGCATGGACGATCTGGACGAGGGCGCCCGCCCGAGCGCCCCCGCGACCTGGGGCGCACCGTCACGCGCCCACCGAGCACCGCCTCCGCCGCCGACGGCGCGCTACGTCAGCGACGCAGGCACCTGACGCGCGCGATTCCAGCCAGTACACGACCCCGCGAGCACGGCGAACGCGCGCCGCTGGGCGCGGCAGGGGCGAGGTCCGAGGCCCGCAGGGCGGAGCGGGACCATCGGGCCCTCACGGCGAACGGCGTCTGGGGGTATTCTCCTCACCTGACAGTTTGTATACAAACTATTCTCCCCCGTAACGAAACCCGACGCCGGCGATCGTCGTCCCATCGAGCTCGCCCGAAGGGCGGCGAGTCCCCGCGATTGGTCCCGCCGTTCCACGGCCCCGCGAGCACGGCGAGCGCGCGCCGCCAGGCGCGGCAGGGGGAGAGGTCCGAGGACCGCAGGCGAAGCCGAGGACCACAGGAGCCTCGGGGGACCAGGTCCCCCATAACAAACCCCCCGACGCTCCCCGTCGTCCCATCGAGCTCGCCCGAAGGGCGGCGAGTCCCCCCGGCGATTGGTCCCGCCGCTTCACGGCTACCCGCGAGCACGGCGAGCGCGCGCCGCTAGGCGCGGCAGGGGGAGAGGTTCCCGAGGACCGCAGGGCGAAGCCCGAGGACCGCAAGGGCAGCCTCGGGGGACAAGGTCCCCCATGACAAAACCCCACGACGCGAACCGCCGTCCGCCGCCCCGAAGCTCGCCCGAAGGGCGGCGCGTCACCACCCACGACGTTCACGACGATACGTCTCTCGCTCGCTGCGCGAGCGGGCCGTGTCGGCCTCGACCAATCAGAAACGGCCGGCGAAGGACGCGCCCGCGAAACCGGGACCGAGCTCCGGCGTCACGTGGGCGAGGAACCCGCGCGGGGCCTTCGCCGTCTGGGACGGGGATTGTACGCCGTACCAGATGACCCCGCCGACCAGGGCGGCCGCTCCGACGCCGAGCACGATGCCGCCGATCTGGGCTCGGGAGCGTCCCGAGTTCCCCTGATCGATCACGGACTGCGACGTGCACTTGTCGTGCACGGGACAGAGCTTCTCCGCGTCGCTCACGTCGCCGAGACCGCTCGCGAGGAGGACGGCACCCACCACTCCGACCACCGTCCCGCCGCCCGCGACGAACAGCGGAACGAGGGAGCGCTTCCCACCGGACGGCGCGGGCTCCGCTGCCGGCGGCGGAGGAGCCGTTGCGGGGGGCGGCGGCGTCACCGGCTGCTGCACGGGCTGAGCGCTCGCTTGATCCTCCATCCGGATC
>DASZXK010000124.1:0-20631 GCA_035545855.1 Polyangiaceae bacterium | reverse complement strand
CGCGCTCTCGGAAGCACACACCCCGAGACGACGCTTCACGTCGCCCGGCGCTACCGAGGGTGTGCTCCGGAACTCCTTCGACGGGTCACGCGGCACCGCCCCGTGGCCGCGCGGAACCCGGCTGCCGGGTGAGCACGGACGCTTGGGGCGGTCGGCAGCCCGCCTTGCGGGGTGCCGGGTGGGGCAGCCCCGAATCTACCCACTTCGAAACCGCGCGAATTGACGGCTGAGATGTGACGAGTCCTCAGCGCGCGATGGAAGGCAGCCCCTGCCTTCCCCTCCGCTTCCCTCATTCTCCGTGATCCCGACTCGCGGCCGGTGATTTAGATGACCGATCCCGATTCGGCTGAAGCCGGATCGATCGGCAGGAGCGCGGACGCTCGGGGCGGTCGGCGGCCCGCGACGCGGGATGCCGGGTGGGGCATCCGCGGCATCGATCCGCTCTTCCCCTCAGTGTCGCGCCTCGGAAGCCGCAGTCGCAGGCGAAGGTGGTGTCGCCGGCAGGAAGACGACGAAGCGAGTGCCTTTCGGGGTTCGAGGTTCGGCGCGGATGGTGCCGCCGTGGGCCTCGACCACTTCCCGCGTGATGACCAGGCCGAGGCCCGTTCCGTGAGCCTTCGTCGTGAAGAACGGCTCGAACAGCCGGGCCCGCTTCTCCTCGTCGATGCCGGCGCCTTCGTCCTCCACGACGATCTCGACGCCGCGCTCGCCCTGCGCGCGCGCGACCAGCCGGATGGCGCCGCCGTCCGGCATCGCCTCGCGAGCATTCCGCAGCAAGTTGTAGAGGGCCTGGCGGATCTGCCCCTCGTCGACGCTCACCGGCGGAAGTGAATCGTCGATCTCGAGCACCACCTGGATCCGATGCTGCTCGAGGTCCTTCCGCATGAAGTCGAGCGCGTCCCGGCAGATCTGACCGACGTCTTCCTTCTCCAGCCGTGGAGGCTTCCGGCGCCCGACCGATAGGTACCGCTCGGAAAGCGCCGTGAGGCGCTCGATCTCGTTCTTGATCGCGCGAATGAGCGCGCGCGCTTCCGCGTCGTCCTCTATCTCTTCCTCCAGGAGCTCGACGTTCAGAGCCAGCGAAGAGAGCGGGTTCCTGATCTCGTGCGTGACGTGGGCGGCCATCTTGCCGATGGTCGCGAGGCGTTCCGCCGCCAGGAGATCGGCGTTCGCGCGGGCGATCGCCTGGACCATCGCCTCGAAGGTCTGTGCGAGCTCGCCGATCTCGTCGTTCGTGGCGACCACGGGGTGAGGCGTCAGATCGCCCCCCGCCACGGCCTTGGCGCGCAGGGTGACGCGGGCGAGCGGCTCGAGGACGCGACGCGCATATGCCGCCATCACGATCCCGACGATCGCGGTGAACGCCGTGAGCGCGCCGAGGAGGCGCATCGCCCAGCGCTCGCGAGACTGCGCGACGGAGATGAGCGAGTCCACGAGCCGCTGGACCCGCTGCTCGAGCTGGCTCAACCGCTTCTTGCCCTGGTGTCCGCGAGTGACGAGCTGTTCGCGGATCTGCTCGGCGCGCTCTGCGTCGGACCCGTTCAGCGCGTCGAAGAGCCGTGCCACGAGCTCCCGGTCCGCGTCGAGGAACCGCTCGATGTCCGTCGCCTCTCCCGAGAGCTCTGCCGAAACGGTGGAGAGCGCCGGATCCGACGAGAACGCCGCCACGATGGCCGCTCGCAGGGCCACGAAGGCCTGGGGACGTCCCCCGCGAAGGGCGATGTCGAACCAGGCGCGCTGATCGGCGGGGTTCTTCGCCGTCGTGACGTGGTTCAGCTGCGTGTTCCAGACGTCCTGCGCGCCCACGACGTCGCGAACCGTGAGCGCGAGCGGGAGGTAGCCGGAGCGCATCAGGACGGCCTCGCGAGCCGCCGTGCGGAGCGCGGTCACGGCCCAGCCGTCGGCCACGAGGAACGCCGCGGTCACGAGCGCGTAGGAGAGGAGCACGCGCGTGGCGACCGTCCGCTTCTTCCTCGCGGGTCGATCACCGGGTCGTCGTTCGTCGAGCTCGGAGGCGGCGCCGCCCGATGCGCCCGCGGAATCCGTGCCGGCGCTCATCCGTCTTTCTGGGCTCCGGGCTTCGCCCCGCGGCGCTTGCTCGCCTTCCGCTTCGGCGCGGGCGGGGCGACGCGCTTCGCGGGTGCGGGCCTCGATCCGCGCGCGGGAGACTGAGGCAGGCGAAGCTCGAAGATGGCGCCTTCCGGCCCCGATCTCGCGGAGACCGTACCGCCGTGCTCCTCGACGATCTTCTTCACGATCGCGAGACCGAGGCCGGTGCCGTCCTTCTTGCCCGCCGTGACGAAGGACTGGAACAGGCGGCCTTCGATCTCCTTCGGAATGCCGGGGCCGGTGTCCGAGACGGCGATGACGAGCTCGTCCCCGGCGACATGGGCGTCGATGGTGAGGCGGCCCCCGCGGTCCGACATCGCCTCGATCGCGTTCCTCGCGAGGTTGTGGATCGCGCGCGCCATGCGTCCCTCGTCGAAACGAGCCACGGCCTTCGTATCGACCTTCATCGCGAGCTCGATGGGCTGACCGTCGAGCTCCCTCTGGACCTGCTCGCGGATCTCGCTCATGAACTTGTGGAGGTACACCCTGCGGACGAACACGGTGCGCTCACCGCGCGCGAACTCGAGGACCTCGCGCTGCATGTTGGTGAGGACGTCGAACTGCTTCAGGATCTGCCTCGCGTACTCCTTGCGTTCGCCCGCGTCGCTCACGGCCGCCATGAGCTGCACGTAGCCACTGATGACGGTCATCGGCGTCTTGAAGTCGTGGATCACCTGCGAGAGCAGGCGCCCGATGGACGTCAACCGTTCGCCCCGCTCGCGGGCGCTGCTCGCCCAGAAGAGCCGCACTGCCGTCGACACGTTGGCGGTGACCAGAGACAGGAGAGCGACGTCCTGATCGTCGAACGCGGCCGCGCCGCTCTTCGAGAACACGCCGAGCGCCCCGATCGCGCCGGTATCCCCCTCGAGCGGCATGGCGACGAGGGAGTCCACCGCGAAGGGGAATCGGCCCTCCACGCGCTCGTTCCAGTGCGCATGCGCCCGGGCGCCGGAGATGAGCACCGGCGCCGCGCGGGTCATCGCGTGCGCGAGGAACCCCTCGCCCGTCTTGATGCCGAAGCGCTCCAGAGCGGTGGGCGACGACGCGTCGAACACGTACTGGACGAGATCTCCGGTGCCGTCCTCCGCGAGCACCAGGCCCGCGCCGCGGGCCTCGCTCGCCGTCGTCGCCGCCCGGAGCGCCGCCGTCACGATCTCGTCGACGGATGCCGCGCGTCCCGTCGAGCGTTCCAGCTCGAAGAGGAGCTCGAGATCCTTCACCCGATGCTCGAGCTGAACCTTCGTCTCGAGGAGCTGCCGGTTCTTCTGGATGAGCGAGAGGAAGAGCCGGGAATTGTCGATCGCGACCGCCGCCTGAGTGGAGAGCGCGGAGAGGATCGACTCGTCCTCGAAGGTGAACTCCGCCGCGGTCTTCTTGTTCAGGACCTGGATGACGCCGATCGTGCGTCCCAGGTGGTTCTTCAGGGGAGCGGCGAGCATGCTCGTCGTGCGAAACCCGGTGAGCAGATCCCACTCCCGCTCGAACCGCGCGTCGCCGTACGCGTCCCGGATGCGGAGGGGCTTCCCCGTCTTCGCGACGATGCCGGCGATGCCGTGACCGACCTTCAGGCGGATCGACCGGACCTGCTGACCGACGACGATGCGGCTCACGAGGTCCCCGCTCGCCTCGTCGGTGAGATAGAGGGTGGACCGCTCCGCTTCGAGCAGATCCGTCAGGCGGCCGAGGATGAGCTCGAGGAGGTCGTCGAGCTCGAGCGTGGTCCCGAGCGCGGCTCCCACCTCCCGGAGCGCGCGAGCGATCCGTTCTTCCCGGGCGAGGGCCTGCCTGAGCTCGGCTGTCGCGCCGGCCTCGGCCTTTTCCTCGGCGCGGCGGACCACGGCCCCGATCGAACCATGGAAGGGCCCTCCGGATCCACGGCCCCGAAAAACGCGCCCGGAACGCGCGCCATTCCGCCGCCGGCCGCGGGCGCCGCTCTCGGACTCCCGAGTTGCCCGGGCGGCTCCCCTTGAGTAACAAGGAGCGAGATGGCCCTGAAACAGCTTCAGCTGGTCGTTCGTGGCCGGGTGCAAGGCGTCTATTTCCGCGCGTCGACGCAGCGCGAGGCCAAGCGGCTCGGCCTCGCCGGCTGGGTGAAGAACCGCGCGGACGGCTCGGTGGAGATCCTCGCCGAGGGCGAGGAGGACGCGATTCGCGAGCTCTACGGGTGGGCGCAGAAGGGCCCGTCCGCCGCGAGGGTGGACCGGGTCGACACGCGGTGGCGAAGCTTCACCGGAGACTTCGCCGACTTCCGCATCGTCGACTGATGACGCCCAGACGCGTCGCCGCGTTCGTTTCGCTGCTCTCGGCGCTCGGCCTCGGCGCGGGCGCGATCGCGGCGCCGAAGGAGGCCTCCTCGACGTCCGCGTCGCCCGCTCTGGAGCCCGCTCCCCCGGGGTCGGCGCCGAAGGAGAGCGCCGCGACGCCGGAGCGCGTGCTCGGCTCGCTTCCGAAGCCACCGTCGCTCGAGATCCCTCCTCCGGATCCCGCTTCGATCGAGGCGCTCGACGGGCTCCTCGCGAACCTCGTCTCGCGTGACCCCGGCGTCCGCGAGACGGCCGTGTCGGAAATTCTGGAAACGGAACGGGATCGGCTCCCCGCGATCCATCGCCGCCTCGTGACGCTCTCGGAGAGCAGCGACCACGAGGGCATGAAGGAAGTCCTCGGCTCCGTCCGGGACCGGACGCGCGGCGAGATCAAGGGCGAGAAGGAAGGCGACGAGCGGGACAAGGCGCTCGACTACCTCGCGATGCTGCACAAGCACGCGAAGCCGGACTCGAAGAACTGGCGGGACCTCGTGCAGGTCGTCGCGATGAGCCGGATGCTCCGGCAGATGGACACCGTCGGCGCCGCCCGCGAGCTCATCTCGATCTACGCGCGCTTCGGCGAGTTCTTGCGGCTGGAGATGCAGCGTCAGGTGGAGAAGATGGGCGACCACGCGGTGGCGGCGCTGATCGAGGCGGGGAGACACCCGGCGCCGAAGATCGCCCAGTGGGCGAGCCGGCAGCTCGACGCGCTCGGCAAGGCCATCCCGGGAGAGGCGATCCAGACGTCCGATCCCGAGGCCCTCGCCGACATCCTCCGCGCCTACGGCCGCGCTCGCGAACCCGACGCCGCGCGCCTCGTCATCTCCTTCGCGAACAGCGAGCGAACGCAGATCCGTCAGGCCTCGCGCGAGGCCACGGTGCTGATGGGAGAGGTCGCGAACTGGCAGCTCCGAGACACCTACGAGAACGTGGTCGGCAAGAAGCCGCCCCGCGAATGGGGCTGGGAACGGACGGCCCGAGAGCTCTTCGGCGAGTTCGACCGACTGCGCCTGGCGCAGGTCCACGCCGAGTTCGAGCAGGGGCTCGCCGATGCGAGCTCGGGCAAGCTCGATTCCGCGGCGGCCGCGTTCGACAAGGTGCTCGCTCGAAATCCGGTCTTCGAGCGCGCCGCGGAGATGGTGCCCGGCTACCTCGCGTATGCGAACGCGCATCTCGAGGATTCTCCGGAGGCAGCCGTCCGCGCGCTCCATCGCGTGGAACGCCTGGCGCCCGAGGGGGACGTCCGCCGAAAGAAGGCCACCAGCCTGATTCAGACGCTCGAGGCCGAGTCGCTCCTCGCCCGACACGTCGCCGACCAGACGCTGCTCCGGCGCGCTCTCGATCTCGACCCGGAGAACGCGCGCGCGAAGCGGCTCCTCGAACGGATGAGTCAGGGGGACACGGACACCGAGACTCGCTTCAATCGGTACGCGGCCGCGGGAGCCGTCGGGTTCGCGGCGCTCGTCGCGCTCCTGTTCATCGCGTTCCGGAAGCGCCCGGCGCGCTCCGCGGAGCCGGCGAGCCGGCCCCGGGAATCGGCACCGCCCGCGCCCGGCCCGGCCACGACGGCGCCCGCCGAGGAGCCGCACGAAACGAACGAGCCGGGAGGGGATCCCGGCTCGTCCGCGTAACCTCGAACGGTCGCTCCGAGGCTCAGCTCGCGGCTTTCTCCGCGGGCGCTTCTCCGGCAGGGAGGAACTCGATGAGGCACATCGGCGCGCCGTCGCCCCGACGCGGCCCGAGCTTCACGATGCGCGTGTAGCCGCCGGGTCGACCCTGGAAGCGCTTCGCGAGATCCACGAAGACCTTCTCCACCAGGTCGACCTTCTTGCTCTGCTCGCCGTCCTCCGAGACGCCGAAGCGCTGGAGGAAGCGACCGACCTGCCGCTGCGCGGCGAGCCTTCGCGCCTTGTCCGCAGGAGAGAGCTTCTCTCCCGGCGTGTACGCGACCGTCCCGAGACGGATGGCCTGCGAGAGGAGGCGCTCCGCGACGCGACGAAGCTCCTTCGCCTTCGCGTCCGTCGTTTCGATCCGCTCGTGGAGCACGAGGTTCGCCGTGAGCGCGCGAAACATCGCGCGACGGTGGCTCGTGTTTCGGCCGAACTGACGGCCCTGTTTACGGTGACGCATGACGTACCTCTCAGCCGGCCGCTTGCTGGGCCTTCCAGCGCTCGACCATCTGCGGCCAGTTGTCGAGCTTCATTCCGAGCGAGAGCCCCATCGTTCCGAGGATCTCCTTGATCTCCTTCAGGCTCTTCCTGCCGAAGTTCTTCGTCTTCAGCATGTCCTGCTCCGAGCGCTGAACGAGCTCACCGATGAGGGTGATGTTCGCGTTCTGGAGGCAGTTCGCGGAGCGGACCGAGAGCTCCAGCTCGTCGACCGAGCGGAACAGGTTCTCGTTCAGCGGCTCGTCTTCCGAACCGGGGAGCGAGTACGTCGTCTCTTCCGTCTCCTCGAAGTTGATCCAGATGGAGAGCTGCTCCTTCAGGATCTTCGCGGCGAACGCGACGGCGTCCGCGGGGCTCACCGCGCCGTTCGTCCACACCTCGAGCACGAGCTTGTCGTAGTCGGTGATCTGGGCGACGCGCGCGTTCTGGACGGTGTAGTTCACCTTCTTGATCGGCGAGAACAGTGCGTCGATCGGGATGGTGCCGAGCGGCATCGTCGGGCTCTTGTTGCGCTCGGCGGAGACGTAGCCGCGGCCGACGCCGACGGTGAGCTCCATCGAGAGCGGGCCCTTCTTGTCGAGCGTCGCGATGAGGTGATCCGGATTCAGAACGACTAGGCCGTCCGTCACCTGGATGTCTCCGGCGCGAACCGGGCCCGGGCCCTCTTTCTGGAGGCGGAGCGTGTACTGGCGCGGCTGGTGCGCGCGGAACACGACCTCCTTCAGGTTCAGGATGATGTCCGTCACGTCCTCGACGACGTCGTCGATGCTCGTGAACTCGTGGAGCGCGCCGTCGATGCGGACGGCCGTGATCGCGGTCCCCTGGAGCGAGGAGAGGAGCACGCGGCGGAGCGAGTTGCCGATCGTGACGCCGTAGCCACGCTCGAGCGGCTCGCAGGTGAACTTGCCGTAGTTCTCGGTCGCGCTCTCCTGCTCGATCTGGATCGCCTTCGGACGGATGAGATCGCGCCAGTTCCTGCTGACCATTGCGTTGACCATGTGGTGCTCTTCCTTCTCTTTGCTTCAGGGTTTGCGCGACCGTCCCGAGTGCGCCCAGGAATCCACTCCCGAACGCACTCCGCGGTCTGCCCGCTTCGCCTGTGCCGCTCGCTTCGAGGGCACGCCCATCTCGCCGCTCTCGGTGCTCACCGTACTCGCGTACGGTTCCGCGCCTCACCCGTCGATCTGGACGCGCCGTCTTCGCGATCGGCGCAGGCTCTATCTCTTCAATTGCTCACCTGGAATAGTATTCGACGACCAGCTGCTCGCGCATCGAGGGCTCGTTGAGCTCGTCCCGCGGGGGCAGGCTCTTGAACGTGCCGACGAAGTTCCCCTTGTCGACCTCCACCCAGGAGGGGACCTGCCGGCCCTGAGCCGACGCGAGCGCCGCCGCGACGAACGCGATCTTCCGGCTCTTCTCGTCGATCTCGACCTTGTCGTTGTCTCCGACGCGGTAGCTCGGGATGTTCACGCGCTTGCCGTTCACGAGCACGTGGTTGTGACGAACGAGCTGGCGGCCCTGCGCGCGCGTGGACGCGAAGCCCATGCGGTACACGACGTTGTCCAGCCGGCGCTCGAGGAGGCCGATCATCTCCTCGCCCGTGCGGCCCGACATGTGGGACGCCTGGTGGTACGCGAGGCGGAACTGGCGCTCGAGGAGCCCGTAGATGCGGCGCATCTTCTGCTTCTCGCGCAGGCGGAGACCGTACTCCGACAGCTTGAAGCGCCCCTGACCGTGCTGGCCCGGAGGATACGGGCGGCGCGTGACCGCGCACTTCTCCGAGAAGCAACGATCACCCTTGAGATAGAGCTTCCCGCCTTCGCGGCGGCAGAGCTTGCAGACGGGTCCGATGTACCGTGCCATGAGTCTTCTTCCGTTCCGTCAGACGCGACGCCGCTTGGGCGGCCGGCAACCGTTGTGAGGGATGGGCGTCACGTCGCGGATGAGCGTGATGCGGAACCCCGCGGACTGGAGCGCACGAAGCGCGCTTTCGCGGCCCGCTCCCGGCCCCTTCACGAACACCGCGACGGAGCGCATGCCGTGCTCGATCGCGCGGCGCGCCGCTTCCTCGGCCGCGAGCTGCGCCGCGAACGGGGTGCTCTTCCGCGAACCCTTGAAGCCCTTCGAGCCTGCGCTCGCCCAGGAGATCACGTCGCCCGTGATGTCCGTGATCGTGACGATGGTGTTGTTGAAGGTCGACTGGATGTGCGCGATGCCCGTCGCGACGTTCTTCTTCTGGACCTTCTTGCCGGGGCGCTTCTTCGGGCCGCCGGCGGCGCCGGGCGCGGTGCTCGGTGTTGCCATGGATTACTTCTTCCTCGAGACGAGACCGCGACGCGGCCCTTTGCGCGTGCGCGCGTTCGTGTGCGTGCGCTGGCCGTGGACGGGGAGGCCCTTCCGGTGACGGAGACCGCGGTAGCAACCGAGGTCCATCAGGCGCTTGATGTTCTGCTGGATCTCGCGACGGAGGTCGCCTTCGACCTTGATGCCCGACTCGAGAATGTCGCGGATGGCCTTGATGTCGGCTTCCGTGAGCTCGTCCACCTTGCGGTTCTCCGGGATGTTCGCCTTGGCGCAGATGTCCTGCGCCGTCGCCCGGCCGATTCCGTAGATGTACGGAAGCGCGTGGACCACGGCCTTGCGCCGCGGCAGATCGACTCCAGCAATGCGTGCCATCTGTTACCTCTGCCTCAACCTTGCCGCTGCTTGTGGCGCGGGTTCTCGCAAATCACGCGCACGACGCCGCGGCGGCGGATGACTTTGCACTTCTCGCAGATCTTCTTGACGCTCGGCCTGACCTTCATGGCTTTTCCCGCTGTAGCTTCTTCGTGATGCGTGCCCGACTGGGGTCGTTCGAGAAGAGGCGAACCAGAACCGAATCTCCTTGGAGCAACCTGACGATGCCGTGCCTTCCGGCTGCATCCATCCCCGCTCTCACGACTCGCCCGTCTTCCAGGCGAACCGCGAACATCGACTTGGGAAGAACCTCGTCGATGGTTCCGCGTAGCTCCGATTCGTTCTTCGTTCTCGCCTCCGTTCAGATGCCGAGTGCCCGAAGCACTCGCGCCGTCACTTCTTTCGGGGTGCCCGTGCCGTCCACGCGGCGCAGGAGACCCGCTCGGTCGTAGTGCGGCAAGAGCGCCGCGGTCATCGCCTCGTACTGGTCGAGGCGCGTGTTGACTTTGTCCTCCTGATCGTCGTTCCGGTGTTCCAGGACGGCGTCCGAGGGCGGCGGATTGTACTTTAGGTGGTAGATCTGTCCAGTCCGAACGTCGGTCCGGCGGAGGGTGGCTCGCTCCACCAGAAGCGAGCGCGGAACGTCGATTTGCACGACGTGATCGAGGGGCGTACCTAGGCTTTTGAGCAGTGCTTCGAGGGCGTCCGCCTGCGGGACCGTCCGGGGGAAACCGTCCAGGATGAAGCCGTTCCTGGCGTCCGGCTCCTGGAGGCGCTCCTTCACCAGACCGATCACGACGGAGTCCGGAACGAGCTTCCCGGCGGACATGAACGTGTCGGCTTCCTTGCCGAGCGCGGTGCCGGCGGCACGAGCCGCGCGGAGCATGTCCCCGGTCGAGATCTGGGGAACGCCGAGCTTCTCCACCAGGATCTTCGCCTGGGTGCCTTTGCCGCTCGCGGGCGGTCCGACGAGGATGACTCTCACGCGCTTGCTCCCTGCTCCCGCGCGATCACGCGGGGCGCCTCCCGCTGAGTCGCGTCGTCTGCGGGCCGGTGAGGCCCTCGTAGCTCCGCGTGATGAGGTGCGCCTCGATCTGGTTCGTCGTCTCGAGCGCGACGCCGACGACGATGATGAGGCTCGTGCCACCGAACTGGAACGGCACGTGGAAGACCTGGCTGACGAGCGCGGGGATGATGCAGATCGCGGCGAGGTAGGTCGCGCCGCCGACCGTGACGCGCGTCACGACTCGCTCGATGTACTCGGCCGTCTGACGTCCGGGACGGATGCCGGGGATGTTCGCCTGCTGCTTCTTCAGGTTGTCCGCCACGTCGATGGGGTTGAACGTGACCGACGTGTAGAAGAACGAGAAGAAGATGATGAGCGCGCCGAAGAAGACGTTGAACGCCCAGTCCCCGCGGTTCAGGATCGCGCTGAACGCGGACATGCCCGGAAGGTTGAAGTTCGCGAGCGTCGCCGGGAACATGAGGAGGCTCGAGGCGAAGATCGGCGGGATCATGCTCGCCATGTTCACCTTGAGCGGGAGGTGCGCGGTCTGACCGCCGTACACTCGTCTGCCCACCTGACGGCGCGCGTACTGGATCGGGATCTGACGCTGAGCGCGCTCGAAGAATACGACGACCGCGACGCATCCGAGGAGGATCGCGAGCAGGAGGAACACGGTGAGCGGCTGCACGTCCCCGCCGTTCCCCGCCCAGTAGTTCGCGACGCCCTGGGGGATCCCGCTCACGATGCTCGCGAGGATGATCATCGACGTGCCGTTTCCGATGCCGCGCTCGGTCGCCTGCTCGCCCATCCACATGAGGAGCGCGTGGCCCGTCGTCAGCGTGAGAATCGTCAGGGTGCGGAAGCCCCAGCCCGGGTTGCTCACGACGTCCGCGAAGCGGCCGCCGCCCACGTCCTGGTCGTTCAGGCCTTCGAGCCACATCGCGACGCCGAAGGATTGAAAGCAGCTGAGCGCCACGGCGCCGTAGCGCGTCCACTGCTCGAGCTTGCGCCGCCCCGTCTCGCCCTCCTTGCGGAGCTCTTCCACCTGCTTCGAGACGAGCCCGAGGAGCTGGAAGATGATGCTCGCGGAGACGTACGGCATGATGCCGAGCGCGAAGATGGAGAGGTTCGCGACGGCTCCGCCGGAGAACAGGTTGAAGAGACCGAGGAGGCCGCTCTGGCCCCGGACGACGGCTCGCATCACGCTGCGATCCACGCCCGGCGTCGTGATGAACACGCCGATGCGGTAGATCGCGACGATCATCAGGGTGAACCCGATCCGCTTTCGCAGCTCGGGGACCTTCGTGATGTTCGAGAAACCGCCGACTACGGCCATGCTGGCCTCAGGCCGCGGGCGCGGCCGGTGCCGGGACCGGGTCCGCGACGACGACCGTCTTGCCCTTGGCAGCTTCGATCTTCAGGACGGCCTTCGCGCTGAACCCGTTCGCGACGACGGTGAGCTTCTTCTTGAGCTCACCCTCGGCGAGGATCTTGATGCGCACGTCGCGGCCGCTCACGAGCCGAGCCTCACGGAGGGCCTTCTCGTCCACCGTGGAGCCGTCCGCGAAGCGCTCGAGCTGACCGACGTTGACGACGACCGTCTCGACGGGAAACGGAACGCGGAAGCCGCGCTTCGCGACCCGGCGCTGGATCGGCGTCTGACCGCCCTGGAAGTGGAGCTTGTGGAAGCCGCCGGGCTTCCTGGCCTTCTGGCCCTTCATGCCCTTGCCGCTCGTCTTGCCAACGCCGGTTCCGGGGCCACGCCCGAGGCGCCGCGTCTTGTGACGGGAGCCGGGCGGGGGCGAGAGGCGGGAGAGAACGTCGCTCATGATTTCACCTCGGACACCTCGACGAGATGCAGCACCTTCTTGATCATGCCGCGGAACGACGGCGTGTTGTCCACGACGACCTCACGGCCCGGGCGACCGAGACCGAGACCGCGGAGGATCTTCCGCTGCGCCTCGGGGCGGCCGATGAAGGAGATCTTCTGGCGCACGCGGAGCTTGGTCACGTCGCACCTCCCTCGCGCGGCGGGGTGGCCGCGTGGGTGGACGGAGCGACGGCGAACTTCGACACGGGGTAGTCGTGCGCGATGTCTTCGAGCTGCTTGCCACGCGCCTGCGCGACGTCTTCCGGAGCCCGGAGCCCGCGGAGGGCCTCGATGGTCGCGTAGACCGCGTTGTACTTGTTCGCCGAGCCGAGGCACTTGGAGAGGATGTCCTGGATGCCCGCGGACTCGACGACGGCGCGCACGGGGCCGCCGGCGATGACGCCCGTCCCGGGCGCAGCCGGACGGAGCAGCACCTGGCCGGCGCCGAAGTGGCCCGTCGTGTCGTGCGGGATCGTGGAGCCGATCATCGGCACCTTGAACATGTTCTTCCGGGCCTGGTCGTTCCCCTTGCGGATCGCCTCGGGGACCTCGTTCGCCTTGCCGAGACCGACGCCGACGTGACCCGCCTCGTCGCCCACGACGACGAGCGCCGAGAAGCTGAAGCGCCGACCGCCCTGGACGACCTTCGCGACGCGGTTGATGTGGATCACCCGCTCCTTGAGCCGGTCTTCCTCGAAATCTTCGAATGCCATCTTGGTTCCTAGCTCAGAAGTTCAGACCGGCTTCGCGAGCCGCGTCGGCGAGGGCCTTCACGCGGCCGTGATAGAGATAGCCGTTCCGGTCGAAGACGACCTTGTCGACCTTCTTGTCGAGGCACATCTTCGCGATCAGGGCGCCGACCTTCTTCGCCGCGTCCGTCTTGTTCGCCTCGCCGAGGGAGCTCTTGAGATCCCGGGAGAGCGTCGAAGCCGTCGCGACGGTCTTGCCCGTCGTGTCGTCGATGACCTGCGCGTAGATGTGCTGCGAGCTCCGGAACACGCTGAGCCGCGGACGGGCTTCCGTCCCGCTGATCTTGTTCCGGATGCGATACTTGCGGCGCTGACGGCCAGTGAGCTTCTGAGCCATGTTATCGCCTCACTTCTTTCCGGCCTTGCCGGCCTTCCGCCGGACGTTCTCGCCGCGGTACCGAACGCCCTTGCCGGCATACGGCTCCGGCGGCCGGAAGCCGCGGATCGTCGCGGCGACCTGACCGAGGACGGCCTTGTTCGCGGAAGTCATGATGATCTGGGTGCCCTTGGAGTCCGCCGGGACCGTCGCGGAGACGCCCTGGGGGAGCGGGAACACGACGGGGTGCGAGAGACCGAGCGCGAGGTGGATGGTGTTACCCTTCATCTCCGCGCGGTAGCCGGTGCCGACGAGCTCGAGGATGCGCTCGTAGCCCTCCGACGCGCCCTTCACGTTGGCCTGGAGGAGCGCGCGCGCAAGGCCCTGCCAGCGCGCCGCTTCACGACCGGACGCGGAGCTCGTGATCGTGACCTTGCCGCCGGCCTCCGCGATGGTGACCGTCGGCGGGATGGCGAGCGAGAGCTGCCCCTTCGGGCCCTTGACGTCCACCTTGCCGCCCGCGACCGCGACCGTGACGCCCTTCGGGAGCACGATCGGCCGCTTGCCGACGCGGGACTGGACCGCCTTCTCGGTGGTGGCTGCCGCGGTGGTCATCACCAGACCTCGCAGAGGAGCTCGCCCCCGACCTTGCGGCGGCGGGCTTCCTTGTCCGTCATGACGCCGGCCGACGTGCTCAGGATCGAGACGCCGAGACCGGAGAGCACGCGCGGGATGTCCCCGTGGCCGACGTACACGCGGCGGCCCGGGCGCGAAACGCGACGAAGCCCCGCGAACGCGGCGTGCTTCTCGCGATTGTACTTGAGGACGACGCGGAGCTGCTTGAAGCCGCTCTCCGGCTGCTGCTCGTCGCGCACGTCCGCGATGAAACCCTCGGCCTTGAGGATCTCCGCGATCGCCTTCTTCACCTTGCTGGCGGGCATCACGGTGGAGTCGTGACGCGCCATGGAGGCGTTCCGGATTCTCGCCAGCATGTCTGCGATGGGATCAGTCGTCATCGTTCCTCACCAGCTCGCCTTGGTCACGCCCGGGAGCTCGCCCTTGAGGGCGAGGTTCCGGAGGCACAACCGGCAGAGGTTGAAGTCGCGGTAGACGGCGCGCGGGCGGCCGCACGCGTGGCAGCGGTTCTTGAGCCGCGTGGAGAACTTCGGGGGGCGGTTCAACTTCGCCCACTGGGATGCACGTGCCATCTGCTTAGCTCCTGAAGGGCATTCCGAGCGCCGTGAGGAGCTCCTTGGCTTCCTCGTTGCTCTCGGCGGTGGTCACGAACGTGATGTTCATGCCCTTGATGCTGTCGACACCGTCGAAGTTGATCTCGGGGAACACGATCTGCTCCTTGAGACCCAGGGTGTAGTTGCCCGCGCCGTCGAAGGCCTTCGGGCTCGTTCCGCGGAAGTCGCGAACGCGCGGGAGCGCGAGCGTGACGAGGCGGTCCATGAACTCCCACATGCGCTCGCGGCGAAGGGTCACCTTCACGCCGATGGGGAGACCCTCGCGGAGCTTGAAGTTCGCGATGGCCTTCTTCGAGCGGGTCACCACCGGCTTCTGCCCGGTGATCGCCGAGAGCTCCTGGACGGCGCTGTCGATGATCTTCGGATTACCGACGGCGGCGCCGAGGCCCATGTTGATGACGATGCGCGAGAGCCGCGGCACCTGCATCGGGCTCGTGTAGGAGAAGCGCTTCATGAGCGCTCCCACGACTTCCTTCTTGTAGCGCTCGCGGAGGCGAGGCTCGGGTGCTTCTGCCATGACTCAGCTCTCTCCGACGATCTCCGCGCCGCTCTTCGCGACCCGGATCTTCTTGCCGTCCTTCACCTGGCTCTTCACGCGCGTGCGCTTGCCCGTGCTCGGGTCGAGCGGCATCACCTTGCTCGCGTGAAGCGGCGCTTCCACCTCGAGGATCCCGCCCGGACGCTGCGGCGTCGCGGCGAGGTGCTTCTTCACGAGGTTCACGCCCTCGATCACGACCATGTCCCGCTCCGGGATCACGCGCGTGATCTTGCCCTGCTTGCCCTTCTCGTCGCCGCGGATGACGACGACGCGGTCGCCCTTCTTGATGCGCGACATCAGAGAACCTCCGGCGCGAGCGAGACGATCTTCATGAACTTCTTGCCGCGGAGCTCGCGCGCCACTGGGCCGAAGATGCGGGTGCCGATGGGCTCCTTCTGAGCGTTCAGGAGCACCGCGCTGTTCGTGTCGAAGCGAATGTAAGTCCCGTCCGAGCGGCGGCATTCGCGCTTCACGCGGACCACGACGGCCTTCGCCGTGTCGCCCTTCTTCACCTTGCTGTCGGGGAGCGCTTCCTTGATCGCGACGACGATCACGTCCCCGAGGCTCGCGTAGCGCCGGCGGGAGCCGCCCAGCACCTTCACGCACTGGACGAGCTTCGCGCCGGAGTTGTCGGCCACATCCAGAAAAGTCTGAACCTGGATCATCGGACTACTCCTGCACGGCGCGCTCGATCAGGCGCACGACCTTGAACCGCTTCTCCTTCGAGAGCGGACGGTGCTCCATGATCTCGACCCGATCGCCGGTCTTGTATTCGTTCTTCTCGTCGTGGGCCTTGTAGCGCTTCCGGACGCGGACGTACTTCTTGTACATCCCGTCCATCTTGAAGCGGACGACCTCGACCACGACGGTCTTGTCCATCTTGTCGCTCATGACGCGACCGATGAGCTTTCGGGCTCCGGAATGGCCCTTTTCCTGCCCGTCTGCGGGCTTCGCTTCACTGCTCACGACGCCTTACCTCCGGCGGCCGCCTTCTTCGCTTCGTTGCGGCGCTCGCTGATGATGCCTTCGACGCGGGCGATGTCTCGCCGCGCCTTACGAAGCAGGCTCGTGTCGTCGAGCTGATTCGTGAAGTTCTTCATGCGCTGGGAGAAGAGGTCCTTCTTCAGGCTCTTCTCGAGCTCGACGAGGTCTTCCGTCGCACGAGCGCGCAGGTCTTTCGCTTTCATCACAGCTCTCCTCGGGCCAGGAACTTCGTCGCGACGGAGAGCTTCGCTCCGGCGAGGCGGAACGCTTCCTTGGCCTCGGCCTCGGTGACGCCGGAGAGCTCGAAGAGCACGCGGCCCGGCTTCACGACGGCCACCCAGAACTCCACGCCACCCTTGCCGCTGCCCATGCGGACTTCGAGCGGCTTCTTCGTGACCGGCTTGTCCGGGAACACGCGGATCCAGAGGCTGCCCTGGCGCTTCACCTTGCGGGTGATCGCCATGCGGCCTGCCTCGATCTGGCGTGCCGTGAGCCGACCGGCTTCCGTGGCCTGCATTCCGTAGTCTCCGAAGGAGACGTCGGAACCGGTCCACGCCATGCCGCGGTTCTTGCCCTTCTGCTGCTTTCGAAACTTGGTTCGCTTCGGCGAGAACATGATTGCCTCGAACGACTACTGGAGGATCCGGCGCGCCTTGCGCTGAAGGACCTCGCCCTTGAAGATCCACACCTTGACGCCGATGACGCCGTAGGTGGTGCGCGCTTCCGCGAGACCGAAGTCCACGTCGGCGCGGAGCGTGTGGAGGGGAACGCGCCCCTCGCGGTACGTCTCGACGCGACCCATCTCCGCGCCGCCGAGACGGCCCGCGCAGCGGACGCGCACGCCCTTGGCGCCGAACTTCATCGCCGTCTGGAGCGCCTTCTTCATGGCGCGCCGGAACGCGATGCGGCGCTCGAGCTGCGTCGCGATGTTCTCGGCCACGAGCTGCGCGTTGGTCTCCGCCTTGCGCACTTCCTGGACGTCGATGAACACCTCGTTCTTCGTGAACGACTGGACGCCGGGGAACTTCGTCTCACCCTTGGCGGCCGTATCGAGGTTGCCGACCTTGAGGATCTCGATGCCCTTGCCGCCCTTGCCGATCACCATGCCCGGCCGCGCCGTGTACACGATGACCTTCACCTTGTTCGCGGCACGCTCGACCTCCACGCTCGCGACGTTCGCGTTGTAGAGGTAGTCCTTCACCGCCCGCTTGATGCGGAGGTCTTCGTGCAGCCACGTGCTGTACTGCTTGTCCTCGTACCACTTGCTGGTCCACGTCTTGATGACGCCGAGGCGGAAGCCATACGGATGCGTTTTCTGTCCCATGTCGTTCCTGATCGATCTCGGGGGAGCTCAGCGAGCGTCCAGTTCGATGTGGATGTGGCTGACGCCCTTCTGAATGCGCGTCGCGCGGCCCATGGCGCGGGGACGCCACCGCCGCATGTGTGAATCCGGCCCCTTGTCGACGGTCGCCTTGCTGATGAACAGCGCGTCCGAATCGACACCGGGGTTCTTCTGCTGCGCGTTCGCGAGGGCGCTCGCGATGAGCTTCTTCACGAGCGGCGCGCCGCTCTTCGGCGTGTAGTCGAGGAGCTGGAGGGCCTCCGCGGCATCACGACCTCGGACGAGGTTGATGATCACGCGGGCTTTGCGCGGACTGATGCGCTGAAAACGAGCTGTTGCCTGGCTAATCATAGGGCAGTTTCTCCGTGAGACCCGCCATCCCCCGAGGCGCGGGGAGCGCCTCTTCATCCGCGGTCCGGTGGTGTCAGTCGGCTTGCACCGGCTTCGTTCCACCGCCCGCGGCTGTCGGAAGCGCGATCCTTTGAGAAACGCGCCCCCGAAGAAGGGACCGGCTAACTAGCAGAGCGGGTCTAGCTACGCAAGCAGGCGCCGGAACTCGGAAAATCCCGGCGCCCGCCGCACTGTACGGTCATTCAGGTCGGGTCGAACCTCTCGATCCGGGCCGTCCACCTAGCGGGCGGAGGCGGCCCGAACCCTCACTTCTTCATCGGAGGCTTCGGCGCGGGCGCGCCGGCGGCCTTCTTCTTGTCCGCGGAGTGGCCGTGGAAGGTCCGCGTCGGGGCGAACTCCCCGAGCTTGTGACCGACCATGTTCTCCGTGACGAACACGGGGACGAACTTCCGGCCGTTGTGGACGGCGAAGGTGAGCCCGACGGCTTCCGGGATGATCGTGGAGCGACGCGACCAGGTCTTGATGACCTTCTTCGCTGCGCCCTGACCCTGGGAGTCGTCGATCTTCTTCTGGAGGTGTCCGTCGATGAACGGACCCTTCTTGATGCTTCGCGCCATTTCTCAGCCCTTCGCCTTCCGGTGCTTCACGATCATCACGTCCGTCCGCTTGTTGTTGCGGGTCTTCTGGCCCTTGGAGAGCTTGCCCCAGGGCGAGCACGGGTGACGACCGCCGCTCGTACGGCCTTCGCCACCACCCATCGGGTGATCGACGGGGTTCATGGTGACGCCGCGGTTGTGCGGGCGCCGACCGAGCCAGCGGGAGCGCCCCGCCTTTCCGATCGCGAGGTTCTGGTGGTCCATGTTCGAGACCTGGCCCACCGTGGCGCGACACTCGATGTGGATCTTCCGAACTTCACCGCTCGGGAGCTTCACGGTCGCGTAGCCGCCTTCTTTCGCCATGAGCTGGGCGGCGACGCCCGCGGCGCGGACGAGCTGCGCTCCGTGGCCCTTCTTCACCTCCACGCCGTGCACCATGGTGCCGACGGGGATGTGCTGGAGCTGGAGGCAGTTGCCCGGGCGGATGTCGGCCGTCTTGCTCGAGACGATCGGATCGCCGACCTTCATGCCGTCGGGGGCGAGGATGTAACGCTTCTCGCCGTCCGCGTAGTGGAGGAGGGCGATGCGCGCCGTGCGGTTCGGATCGTATTCGATCGTCGCCACGGTGGCGGGCACGCCGATCTTGTTCCTCTTGAAGTCGATGACGCGGAAGCGCTTCTTGTGACCGCCGCCACGGAACCGCGACGTGATGCGACCATACGCGTTGCGACCGCCGGTGATCGCCTTGTGGGCGAGCAGCGGCTTGTGCGGCTGATCGGTCGTGATCTCGGAGAAATCCGAGACCGAGTACTGACGCCGGCCGTTCGTGACCGGCTTGTATGCACGAATACCCATGGGACTACTCCGAAGTCTCCGTGAAGAGCTGGATGTCGCTGCCTTCCTGCAGCGTGACGATCGCCTTCTTCCAGTTCCTGCGCTTGGCCAGGCCCTTGCCCATGCGCTTCATCTTGCCGCGCTGGACGAGCGTGTTGACGCGAGCGACCTTCACGTCGAAGAGCTTCTCGATCGCGTCCTTGATTTCGAGCTTGTTCGCGGCGACGGCGACCTCGAAGACGACCTGGTTCCCGCTCGCCTTGAGCTGGGCGGCCTTCTCCGTGAGCGCGATCGGGCGACGCACGATCTTGTCTGGAGTGAGGATCACGATTTCGCTCCTTTGCAGCGGGCTTCGAGGGCCTTCGCCGCCTGCTTCGAGACGACCAGGTGGTCGTGCCGGAGGAGGTCGTACACGTTGACGCCTTCGGGCGGCAGGAACTGATTTCCCACCATGTTGCGGATCGAGAGCTTCAGGTTCTCGTTCCCGCGGTCGTCCACGACGAGCGTCTTCTTCGGCGCCTGGAGCGCGACGAGGACGCCGGCGAGCTTCTTCGTCTTCGCCTCGCCGAGGTCGATGTTGTCGACGACCGTGAACCGGCCCTCCTTCACGAGCAGGCTGAGCGCGCTCTTCAGCGCGGACGCCCGGACGCGACGGGGTGGACGGTAGCTCCAGTCCTTCGGCCGTGGCGGGTGCGCGCGGCCGCCACCGACGAAGATCGGCGCGCGGATCGAGCCGTGGCGGGCGCCGCCCGTACCCTTCTGCTTGTAGATCTTCGTGCTGGAGCCACGGACCGCGGCGCGCTCCTTCGCGGCGGCCGTGCCGGACCGCTGCGACGCGAGCTGCGCGTTCACGACCTCGTGAAAGAGGTGCTCTTTCACTTCCGTCGCGAAGACGTCGTCGGCGAGATCGCTCTCGCCGACCTTCTCTCTCTTCAGATTGAATACGTCGAGCTTCGGCATGGGACCTCTCAGCTCTTGATCTCGACGTCCACGCCGGCGGACAGGTCGAGCTTCATGAGGGCGTCGAGCGTCTGCGGCGTCGGCTCGAGGATGTCGATCAGCCGGCGGTGCGTGCGCACCTCGAACTGCTCGCGCGACTTCTTGTCCACGTGCGGGCCACGGAGGACCGTGTACCGCCGGATGCCCGTGGGCAGCGGGATGGGACCCGCGACGCGCGCACCGGTGCGCCGCGCCGTCTCGACGATGTCCCCGGTGGACTTGTCGAGGAGCTGATGATCGAACGCCTTCAGGCGGATTCGAATTTTCGTAGTGTCAACCATGGCTTGTCTCCTCGGCCGCACGCCGGAGTCGCCCGAAGGAGCGAAACTCCGGCGCGATGCCGCACGCTTTCACTCGATGATCTTGGTGACGACGCCGGCGCCGACGGTCTTGCCGCCTTCGCGGATCGCGAAGCGGATCTGCTCCTCGAGCGCCACCTTCGTGATGAGCTCCACCTCGACGGTCACGCTGTCGCCCGGCATCACCATCTTCACGTCGTCCGGGAGCTTCACGCTGCCCGTCACGTCCGTCGTCCGGATG
>DASZXK010000123.1:0-17430 GCA_035545855.1 Polyangiaceae bacterium | reverse complement strand
CCTCACCGCGAACGGGGCCGGGGGGGATCTCCTCACCGGACAGTTTGTATACAAACTGTCGGGGGGTATCTCCTCACCGGACAGTTTGTATACAAACCAAATGGACGAGACCCGCCCTCCGTAGAGCTCGCCCGCAGGGCGGCGGTCGCCCCCCCGATTGGTCCAGCCGCTTCACGGCTACCCGCGAGCACGGCGAGCGCGCGCCCGAAAGGGCGCGGCAGGGGACGAGGTCCGAAGCCCGAGGACCACAGGAGCCTCGGGGGACAAGGTCCCCCACAAACCAAACCCCACGACGCTCACCGCCGTCCTGCCCCGCAAGGGAAGCCTCGGGGGACAAGGTCCCCCACAACACAACCCCACGACGCCGAACGTCGTCGCGTCGAGCTCGCCCGGGGGGCAGCGAGCCTCGGGGGACCCGGTCCCCCACAAACAAACCCCACGACGTCCTACCTCGTCTTCCCCTTCTTCTTCTCCGCCGCCGCGCTCGGCGTGAACACGACGACCTTGTCCGTCCGCACGCACGCGACCGCCGCGGCTCCGTTCGCGATCGTGCAGTCGGAGAGGGCGAGGGTCGTCGCGCTCCAGGTCTGGGGCTTGGCGCCTCCGAGCACCAGGAAGCCCTGACTCCAGGGGAGCACGAACCATTTCCCGTCGGGTGATCGCGGCGTGCCCTTCGCCGTCGGGACCGGCGCGAGTTCCTTCAGGCTCTCCACACCGAAGAGCGCGCCGGCGACGAGGCCCGCGTTCTTCCCGCCGGTCCACTCGAGCGGCACGAGATCCGGCGTGGGAGCGGGGCCTCCCGGCTTGCAGGGGCCGGGACGGGGAGACAGGATCGAGGTCTTCCTCGGCGGGAGAGGCGTTCCAGCGGCGTCCGAGAGGAGGAGCGAGACCTCCGAGACGTCGCAGGGGAACGCGACGCCCGTCCAGCGCGGCGCCCCGTCCGTCCCGCCCACGGTGAGCGGCCATGGGTCGATCGAGGACGAGGCGTCGGAGAGCTGCCCGGCCGGAAGCGACGCGCGCGACACGCCTTCGGTCCCGAGGACGAGGAGCGAGCCGTCGGTGTCGAACGAGAGCGGCGAAAACCGCGGCAATCCCGTCGCCGAGCGCGCGGCGACGTCGAGGACGAGCTCCGTCGTGGTGTGTCGCTCCGACGCCTGCGTCACGGCCTTCTCGAGAGAGGCGCGCGCCTTTCCGGGGAGCGGGCCTCCGTACCAGCCGTCGCGCGAGAGCGCGGACGCCGCGCTGAGTGGATCCTTCTGCTCGAGCGCGAGGCGGACCTCGGCTTCCAGCAGGGCGGCGAGCGTCGCGCCGACGTCGGCGCAGGGAAGCGCCTCGCCGTCCGCGTCGAAGATCCGTGCGGTGCCGGATTCGGCGCAGAGGGTTCCATGAAGTCGCCGTGCGTCGTCGAAGACGTGCAGCGGGTGCTTGCCGGGCACGGCTTGCTTCCGTCCCTCGGGCGTCGCGAGCATGCCGAGCGAGCGCGCCGGTTCCGAGCGATCCCGCGACGGTCCGGCCGCGCGATCCAGCCACACGAGGTCCGCGGTCGCCGGCGGCTCGTTCGGATCCGACGCGAGCGAGACCGTGACGCGGACGTCGTCCCGACCGTCTCCGTCGCGATCTCGCGAGTCGACGGAGAGCTTCAGCGTCTCGCCGCGCGCGGGCTCCGCGAGCCGGAGCGAGACGATCCCCGTGCGATCCGCGGCGGGTGCGATCACGGAGAGGCCTCGGGTCGGCGCGCGCGGCAGGAGAGCGGCGTCGCAGTGGGCCCAGACGTCCAGCGCGACGGTGTGCGGGCCGGTCTGCGCCAGCGCGACGCCCTTCTTGCAGCCGGGCCCCGAGGGGACGAACGGCGGCGCCGTCGAGACCACGCGGCCCGCGGGCGTCTTTCCCCCGAAGAAGACGAGCTCGCCCGTGTCCGCCGTCTCGGGGAGCTCGGTCTTCGCTCGCGTCCACGCGACGGCGTCCTTCGTGCCGTCGCCGTCGAAGTCGGCGGCGAGCGCGCGGTCCACGACCCGGGTCGGGCCGACGTCGATCGGCACGCCGTCCACGGTGAACTTCGAGACGTCGCTCGGCGCCGCGACGGCCTCCCGCGGGTAGACGTCGGGGGGCGTCGGGACGACGCCGGAGGGCGGCGGCGGAGGATGCGCGGAGGCCTCCGCGCTCGGCTCGATCTTGAACGGCGTGTACGGCCGGTCGCTCCCGCACTGGCAGCCGGTCAGGACGGCGAGCGCGAGCGCGCCGCCGAGCTCAGGAGCCCTTGAAAGCCGGTGCACGTTTGGAAAGGAAGGCGCTCATGCCCTCGCGTTGATCGTCCGAGCCGAACAGACTCGAGAACGCGGTCGCCTCGAGCTCGCACGCGGAGACGAGGTCCGTCTCCGTCCCCCGGAGCACCACGCGCTTCATCGCCCGGAGCGTGAGCGGGCTCTTCGAGGCGATCTTCTTCGCGACGGCGAGGACCTTCTCGCCGAGCTCGGCGGCGGGCACGACGGCATTGACGAGCCCGAGCTGCAGCGCCTGATCGGCCGGGACGTGGTCGCCGGTGTAGATGAGCTCCCGTGCCCGGCCGACCCCGATGCGTCGGGCGAGGCGCTGCGTGCCGCCGAAGCCGGGGAGGATGCCGAGGTTCACCTCCGGCTGCCCGAAGCGCGCCTTGTCCGAGGCGTAGATGAAGTCGCAGGCGAGGGCGAGCTCGGTTCCGCCGCCGAGGGCGAAGCCGTTCACGGCCGCGATGAACGGAAAGGGCGCTTCCTCGATCGCGGCGAGCGCGCGATGCCCCGCGTCGGCGAACGCCTTGGCCTGGGCCGCCGTCATCGTCGACATTTCCGCGATGTCCGCGCCGGCGACGAAGGCCTTCTCGCCGGCGCCCGTCACGATGGCGCAGCGGACGCTCGCCCGGCCGGACACGTCCAGGACCGCCGCGAGGAGCTCTCCGAGCACCTGGCTCGACAGCGAGTTCAGTTTTTCGGGCCGGTTCACCACGATCTTCGCGATGCCGGCGTCCTCGGAGACCAGGAGGCTCTGATAGTCTGCCATCTTCCGGATGCTCCCTCCCGCGTCTCTCCACGCGTGTCAAACCGGTCGCGCGCGGACACGAAAACGCCCAGGCCCTGCTCGTTTCCGCGCGGCGAGGCCGGCGCTCGTCGTGGGGCTCGTGGGGCTCGTGGGGCTCGCCGGGTGCGCGAAGCCGCCGCCGCCGATCTCCCAGGCCGCGCTCCTGTCGGAGAAGGGCCAGGACGCGGCCGCCATCCAGGTGCTCGTCGCCCACGTTCACGCACATCCCGACGCGATCCCGGAGCGGCGCATGCTGATCCGTCTCTACGGGGCCACCGGGGATCTCGGGAAGGCCGAGGAACAGGCGTCGGAGCTCTCTCGCCGCCTTCCGGACGGCAGTCCGGTTCCGCTCCTCGAGATGGGACACGTCCTCGAGCTCTCCCACCGGTACGACGAGGCGCTCGAGATGTACGATCGAGCGGCGGAAATCGCACCGAAGGACCCGGCCGGTCCGAGGACGGGAGGCCTTCGCGCCGCGCGCTGGGGAGAGGCGGAGCTCGCGGCCCCGCGACTCGAAGAGGCGCTCCGGCGAGATCCTCGCGACGCCGTCGTGTGGCACGCGCTCGGGCTGGTTCGCACGCACCTCGGCGACATCGACGGCGCCCGGGTCGCCTACCGGAGCGGCCTAATGGCCGACCCGAACGCGCTGGAAAACCGCGTGGGCCTCGCGACGGTTGCGCTCCGGAGCGGCGATGCGAGCGGCGCGCTCGCCCAGTACGACCAGATCCTGGCGGCGCGTCCCGGCTTCGCGGCGGGCCACCTCGGCCGGGCGTGGAGTCTCATCCGACTCGGCCGCCTGGACGAAGCGCGAACGGCGCTCGACGAAGCGGCGCGACTCGGCGCCGATGCGCGCGTGATCGAACGTCAGCGACGACTTCTCGCGCGGCTTGCACGCGAGCACCGAGACGCGTCGGACGCGACCGAAAAAGCTCCTTGACGAACGCGAGAAAACTCGGAACCGGGGCGAGCGACAAATCCCCGAAGGACCTCGGAAAATCGAGGGGTTTGGAGGGCTTGTAACGCCATGCGCTGCGGCGTAACCTCGGCCCTCCGTTTCTTCGCCGTCCGGACGGACGAGCGACAGGTAGGAGAATGGATTCGCAGACGATCCGCACGGCGCTAGGCGAGCTGCAAGAGGACCCGGACCGCACGGAGGCGTGGCAAACGCTGGGGGAGGCGGTGAAGGTTTCCGGCGGGGACATGACGAGCGCGGACGCGCTCCGAGTGTTCGCGCGCGCGCGACGGGCGCACGCGGCGAGAGGCGAGGTCGAGGCGGTCGCCCAGCTCCTCGCGCTCGAGGTCACGGTCGCGCACGGAACCCCGGAGGAGCTCGCCCTGGTGGCCGAGCAGGCCCGAGTCCTTCGCGACGACCTCTTCGACGAAGAGGGCTCGCTCATCGCGAACCTTCGCGTCCTCGAGCTCGCGCCCGACGAACCGAACGCGACGGCGCAGGTCTCCGAGGGCGAAGAGAAGCGCTCCCGCTACAAGGCCCTCGCCCAGACGTACCTGGACGAAGCGAGCTCCGCGCCGGACGACGTCTACAAGAGTTCCATGCTGATGCGCGCGGCGGAGATGGAGCTCCGCTACGCCGGAGAAGACGCCGACGAGACGCGTGTGCTCTCCCGGCTCGAAGAAGCGTTCTCCCTGGATCCGACGAACGATCGCGCCGCGAAGATGCTCGAGCGCATCCACCGCAGGGCGGGCCGCTGGAAGGACGTCGCGCGGGTTCTGGAGAAGGCCGCTCGGAATCCCTCGAATCCCGCGGACCAGATCGCCGCGGCGATCCGGCTCGGGAGATTGCTCGCGCGTCGTCTGGAGGACGCGGCGGGCGCCGCGAAGGTCTTCGAGCGCGTGCTCGCGGAGCAGCCCGGAAACGCGGACGCTTCGAGCTTCCTCGACGAGTACTACTCGCGGGCGGGCAACTGGGACGGCCTCGTCGCGCTGTACGAGCGGGGCGTCCCCGAGTCCGAGCAGGGCAAGCCCGAGCGCGTCGGGGACATGCTGCAGATCGCCATGCTCCACTGGCGGAAGCGGGAGAAGCCCGCCGACGCCGAACCGTGGTTCGAGCGCATCCGGCGCGTGGACCCGGCGAACGGCGGAATGATCGCCTTCTTCCGGGAGCACGCGGAGAGGAACCAGGATCCCGGTCGCCTCATCGGCATCCTCCAGGGCGCGCAGCGGGTGATGCCCGAGGGCCCCGAGAAGATCGAGATCACGCAGGAGCTCGCGCGCCTCGCCGAAGGCCAGAAGGACGCGCAGAAGGCGATCGAGCAGTACAAGAGCCTGCTCCGCTCGAACCCGGACGACGCCGAGGCTCGCGAGAAGCTGAAGGAGCTCTACCGGAAGACGCAGGGTTACAACGCCCTGGTCGAGCTGCTCCGCCAGCAGCTCGAACGGACCGACGCGGCGGAGAAGGAAAAGCGCCTCGAGATCCTCCGCGAGGTCGCGTCCCTCTACCGCACGTCCATCAAGAGCGAGACGGCGCTCGTCTCCGCGCTGAACCAGATCCTCCAGATAGAGGAGAACGACATCGACACCGTGCGCGAGGTGATCGCGCTCTACGAGAAGCTCGGTCGCGCTCGCGATCTCCTCTCGAGTCAGCAGAAGCTCGCCGAGCTGGTCCCGGAGCCCGAGGAGAAGGCGGAGCTCTTCCGCACCATCGCCCGGCGCTGGATCGAGCAGTTCTCCAACGTGCAGAACGCGACGAGCGCGTTCGAGTCGCTCCTCGCCGTCGTCCCCGGGGACCCGGAGGCGTGCCGGAACCTCTCCGAGCTCTACAAGAAGCGCCGCGCCTGGCCGCAGCTCTTCGACCTCTACAAGGGCCAGCTCGGGACGCTCGAGGGCGCGGAGAAGCTCGCGCTCATGACGGAGATGGCGCAGCTCGCCGCCGAGCGCTTGAACCGCGGCGACGAGGCCGCGCGCCTCTACCGGGAGATCCTCGCGGCGGACCCGGGGAACATGCAGGTCCTGGACGCCCTCGAAAGGCATGCCGAGCGCGCGAAGGACTGGCCCACGCTCGCCGAGGCACTCGAGCGGCGCGTCGACGCGCTCGGGGACGACGCGGCTCGCCTCGCCGTCCTCCAGAAGCTCGGCACCGTCTACGCCGAGCACATGGCCGATCACCAGGGGGCGGTGCGCGCGTGGAAACGCGTGCTCGCGCTCCAGCCGGGGCACCAGCGGGCGCTCCGCGTCCTGCGGGACTCGTACCTGCTCGCGGGGGACTACCCAGGACTCGAAGAGCTCTACGCTTCCCAGAACGACTGGGAAGGCCTCGCCGAGGTCCTCTCCAACACGGCCGATCGCGCGAAGGACTCGGCGGTGAAGGTCGAGCTCTCGTATCGCGCCGCGGCGGTGTATCGAGACAAGCTGAACCAGCCCGATCGCGCGTTCCGGTCCTACGAGCGCGTGCTCGCGACGGATCCTTCGGATACGCGCGCGGCGAGCGAGCTCATCCCGCTCTACGAGGCCGACGAGAAATGGGCGCGCCTCCCCGCGCTCCACGAGCTCCTCATCGAGCGGTCGGAGAAGGAAGACGAGAAGCTCGACCACCTGCGGAAGCTCGTGCAGATCGCCGGGGAGCGGCTGAACGACCGCGCGACGGCCGCGGGCTACGCGAAGCGCGCCTACGAGCTCTCCCCCGACGACGCCGACGTCCTCCAGCTCTTCGAGGACGCGACGCGCGCTGCGGGCGCCTGGGCGCTCTTCGTGGAAGCCCTCGAGGAACGCGCCAAGAAGGTGAAGAAGAAGAAGCGGCGCGCTCTCGAGCTGAAGCTCGCCGAGATCTACACGCGCGAGCTCTCGCGCGTGGACGACGCCGTCGGAATCTACAAGGCGCTCCTCGAGTCGGACGCGTCCGACGCCGACGCGGGCACCGCGCTCGAGGCGATCCTGCGCCGCGAGGGTCGAAGGGACGATCTCCGCTGGCTCCTCGGTCTCCGCGCCGAGAACGCCGAGAGCGACGCCGCGAAGGTCGCCGTCCTCCGGGACTGGGCGGACCTCGAGGAAAATGCGTTCGGGGAGCCCGGTCGCGCCGCCGATCTCCACGCCAAGGTGCTGGATCTCGCGCCGGGGGACGGCTCGGCGCTCCGTGCGCTGCCGCGTCTCCTGCTCGCGGCGGGGAACGTCGCCGAGGCCGCCGCGGTGCTCGAAAAGCACCGGGACAAGGTGAGCGACGAAGAGCGGGTCGACGTCGAGATCCAGCTCGCGCAGCTCTACATCGAGCGGCTCGACCGCCCGACGGACGCGCTGGAGGCCGCGAGCCGCGTGCTCGAGCTCTCCCCTCACGACGCGCGCGCCATCGCGGCGCTCCGCCGTCTGCTCTCGCAGGACCAGACGAAGGAGCGGGCCGCCGAGATGCTCGCGACCGAGTACGCGGCCACCGGCGACGCACGCCAGGAGGCCGAGGCGCTCCAGGCGATGCTCTCCGCGGCGAAGGATCCGTCCGAGCGCCGGACGCTCTACCAGAAGCTCTGCGACGTGCAGGAGCACAAGCTCATGTCCACGGGCGCGGCGCTCGACGTCATGCTGCGCGCCGTGCGGGAGTTCTCGGCCGACGTGGAGCTCTGGCACCGCGCCGAGTCCCTCGCCGCGGCCGCGAATCGCCCGACGGATCTCGCCGAGCTCTTCCGCGAGGCGCTCCGGGCGGAGCTCCCGCCGGACGTGGAGCTCGATCTGTGCGAACAGGCCGCTCGCCTCCACGAGGAACGCCTCGGAGATCCGGTCGGCGCTTCTCCGTACCTCGAACGCATCCTGGTCCGGGATCCGGGCAACGAACGGGCGTTCACGCGGCTGAAGCAGATCCTCACCGGCGCCGAGCGCTGGGCGGAGCTCGAGGCGCTCTACGACCGCGCCGCCGCGGCGACGGACGACGTCTCCACGAAGACGGAGATGCTCTCCGAGGTCGCGCTCGTGTGCGAGGAGATCATCGAGGACGCGCCGAAGGCGACCCGCTACTACGAGCGGATCCTGGAGGTGGACCCGAACTACGAGGGCGCCCTCGTCGCGCTGGACCGCCTCTACGATCAGCAGGGCCGTCACAGCGAGCTCGCCGCGCTCCTCGAGCGCCGTCTCGGTTCCGCCGTCGGCGAGGCGGGCCTCGACATGAAGCTCCGCCTCGGCAGGATCCAGCTCGACGTCCTCCATCAGCCGGCGAAGGCCGTCGATCACGTGGAAGACGTGCTCCGGGAGCGCCCGTCCGACTACGACGCGCGGCAGCTCGCCGAGCGATTGCTCGACATCGGAGATCTCCGGATCCGCGCCGCGAAGATGCTCGAAGCCGTCTACGAGGGCCGCGACGAAGTGCGCGACCTCGTGCGCGTGCTCGAGATCCGTCTCAAGGCGCACGACGACATCGCCGGCGGTCCGACCACCGTGGACGACGAGCGCAAGGATCTCCTCCGGCGCATCGCCGCCCTTCGCGACGAGCGCCTGCGGGACGACGCGGGCGCTCTCGACGCCCTCGCCCGTTACGTCCCGGCCGAGCCCCTCGACACGGACGCCCGGGCGCGACTCCTCGAGATCGGGCGCCGGCTCTCGGCTCAGGCGCGCGTCGCGGAAGTGCTCGAAAAGGCAAGTGAAAAGGCGGATACGCCCGGCATGCGGGGCGAGATCCTCACCGAGGTCGCTCGCATCTACGAGGAGCAGCTCGAGAGCCCGGCTCGCGCGGAAGGGACGTACCGGAAGGTCCTCGAGATCGATCCCGACGACGCGGCTCTCGCGCTTCCCGCGGCGCGGGCTCTGGAGCGTCTCTACGTCGCTTCCGGTGAGCACGAGAAGCTCCGGGACATCTACCGCATCGAGATCCGGCTCGAAGAGAGCGCGGACGTCCGGCGAGAAATCGAGGGGCGCCTCGGCACCCTCTGCGAGACGGTCCTGAACGACACGGAAGGCGCGATCTCCGCCTGGAAGTCCCGCCTCGAGGAGAACTCCGCGGACGACGAGGCGCTCGCCGCGCTCGATCGCCTCTACGAGCGGACGGGCCACTTCAAGGAGCTCGTCCAGATCCTGGAAGCCCGGCGCGACCGCGCCGAGGGCCCCGAAGCTCGCCGGGAGCTCATGCGCAGATCCGCGACGACGCTCGCCGACAAGCTCGCCGACGCGACGGCCGCGATCGACGGCTGGCGCGCCATCGTCGAGGAGTTCGGTCCGAACGCCGAGGCGCTGGCGGCTCTCGAGACGCTCTACGCGCAGTCCTCCCAGTGGCAGGAACTGGGGGACACGTACCAGGCCCACCTGGATCTCTCGCAGGACCACGCCGAACGGCTGGCCCTCCTCGCGAAGCTCGGTGACCTGAAGCGCGAGCGGCTGGACGACTCCGCCGGCTCGCTCTCCGCGTACCGGGACGCGCTCTCGCTCGATACGACGCACGCGCCCAGTCGCCAGGCGCTCGAGAAGCTCCTCCAGTCCGAGGACATCCCGACGCGGCGCGAGGCGGCCGAGATCCTCCATCCCATCTACGAGACGGACGGTGACAGCGCCCGCCTCCTCCACGTCCTAGAGGTGGAGATCGCCTGCGCCGACGATCCGCTCGCGAAGCTCTCCGGGCTCGAGAAGGCCATCCAGGTCTCCTACGGCTTCATGAACGATGCGCCGCGCGCCTTCGGCTACGCCGAGCGCGCGATCCGCGAGGCTGCGGGCCACACCGACGTCCGCCCCTGGCTCTCCGAGCTCGAGCGCCTCGCCGCGGCCACGAACCGGCGCGCCGAGCAGGTCGCCCTCCTGAAGGAGATCGTCCCCGAGATCTTCGACGGGGACACCCAGCTCGAGGTCACGCTGAAGATCGCGAGCCTCGCGAGGGACGTGATCGAGGACCTCGGCCTCTCCCGGGAGTACTTCGAGAAGGCCCTCGAGCTCCGCCCGGACGACCGCGACACGCTCATCGCACTCGAGCAGCTCTACGGCCGGCTCGGGGACGACACGGCGCTCCTCGGCGTCCTCGAGAAACGCGTCGACGTCGCGCAGTCGGACTCCGAGAAGAAGGAGCTCCTCTTCGCCCGCGCGAAGCTCCTCGCCGACAAGATCGCCGACCGGCCCCGCGCCATCGAGGTCTACGAGACGATCCTCGACATCGACCTGGACCGCGCGGCGATCGACGCTCTCGAGTCGCTCTACGGGACGGAAGGCCGGTGGGACGACCTCGTGTCGCTCTATCAGCGTCAGCTGGACGCCCCGGGCGCGGCCGCGGCGGATCTCCACGTGAAGATCGCCCGGGTCGCCTCGCGTCACCAGAAGGACCCGGTGAAGGCCTTCGACGAGCTCGAGGCGGCTCTCGAGATCGAGCGCCAGCACGAGGGAGCCATCGCCGAGCTCGAGCGGGTCCTCGGAGAAGACGAGGACAAGGAGCAGCGCGCGCGCGCCGCGAGCCTCCTCGAGCCCATCTACCTGCTCCGCTCCAACTACGACAGCGTGCAGAAGACGCTCTCGGCGCGCCTCGAAGCGAGCGACGAGCCGGAGCAGCGCCGCGAGCTCCTGACGCGGCTCGCGCAGCTCTACGAAGAGCAGAAAGAGGACTACGCCTCCGCGCTCGAGACGACCGCGAAGCTGTTCCACGAGGACATCAACGAGCCGGGGGCCGTGAACGAGCTCGAACGCCTCGCGAAGGTCGCCGGCGCCGAGCGACGCCTCGCGGAGATCTACGCCGCCGAGCTCGAGCAGGTGAACGGGGACGACCCGACGACGGCGAAGCTCTCGGCCCGAACGGGCGAGCTCTTCGGAAAGCTCGGCGAAAATGACAAGGCGCTCGCGTTCTACCGGCGCGCGCTCGCGTTCGAACCGGAGAGCGACTCGCTGTTCGCGGCGGTCGACGACCTCCTCCAGCGGACGGGCCGCGCGGAGGAGCGCGTCGCGCTCTACAAGGCGGGGCTCGACCACAAGTACGAGCCGGCGGACCGGCTCCGGTACCTCCACGTCATCGCGGAGCTGGAGCGCACCGAGCTCCGGCGTCCCGACGACGCCATCGAGACGTATCGCCAGGCCCTGGACATCGAAGAGAACGACGAGCGCGCACTCGATGCCCTCTCGGACCTCTACCGCGAGCGGGAGCGCTTCACGGACCTCGCGGAGCTCTACCTCCGCCGCGCCGAAGCGGCGTCGTCGCCGACGGCCGCGGCCGGGTACCGGCTCGCTCTCGCTCGTCTTCTCCGGAACAAGCTCGGCGAGCCCGGTCGCGCGATCGACCAGCTCGACGACATCGTCCGCGCGCTCCCGCACCACGACGAGGCCATCGCGGAGCTCGAGTCCCTGAAGGAGGACGAAGCGCACCGGGAACGAGTCGTCGAGATCCTCCGCCCCATCTACGAGGGCTCGGACGACTGGCGGCGGCTCATCAAGCTGAACGAGGACCGCTACGGCCTCGCGCGGGACGCGGCCGAGAAAGTGGTCGTCCTCCGCGAGACGGCGGCGCTCTGGGAGAGCCGGGGCGGGGACCAGGCGAGGGCGCGGCGCGCGCTCGCCCTCGCCGTCGAGCTCGACGCCGACGACGCGGACGTCCGCTCTGACTACGAGCGCCTCGCCGAGGCCACGAACGCCTGGGACGAGCTCGCCGAGAGCTACGAGAACGCCCTCCGGGAGCACCCGGACCTCGCCAGCAAGCGGGACCTCCTCGCGACGCTCGCGACGGTCCACGATACGCGGCGGGACGACCCGCGGCGCGCCCTCGACGCCTACGATCGCCTCCGCGAGATCGACGCGAGCGAGCTCGGGCCCATCGAGAAGATGGAGCAGCTCGCGACGCTCCTCAGCGACTGGGCGGTGCTCGACCGCGTCCTCGTCGCGAAGGCGGACCTCGTCCTCGAGGACGACGAGCGCGCGAGCATCCACCGTCGCATCGGCGAGGCTCGGAGGGACATGCTGGACGACCGCGAGGGCGCCATCGCGGCGTACGAGCGGGCCGCGGAGCTCGATCCGGAGAGCGCGTTCACCGTCGACTGCCTCATCGACCTCTACGAGCACAAGGGAGACGCCGCGCGTCTCGTCGAGCTCTACCAGCGTCGCGTCGAGCTCGCCTCGGAAGACGATCAGGACCTCAAGTACGAGCTCCTCACGAAGCTCGCCGACAACTTCGAGAAGAAGCTCGAAAATCGCTCGAGCGCCATCGACGCCCTGAACCAGGCGCTCGCCGTGCGTCCGGCGGACCCGGCGGTGCTCACCGCGCTCGACCGGCTCTATCGCGCCGAGCAGATGTGGCCCGAGCTCCTCGAGAACCTGAAGCTCCAGGCGGCGAGCGCCGACACGGCGGACCGTCGCGGCGAGCTCCGCGGGCAGATCGCGGAAATCCTCTCGACCAAGATGTCGAGCTTCGAGGACGCCCTCGAGGCGTACGGCCTCGTGCTGTCGGAGGTCCCCGGGGACGCCGCGGCCATCGCCGCCGTCCGGAAGCTCGGCGAGGAGCACGAGCACCTCCGCACGACCGCGGCGGGGATCCTCGTCCCGGTGCTGTCGCAGGCGGGGCGCTTCTCGGACCTCGTGGAGGTGCTCGAGATGCGTCTCACGACGGAGACGGAGCCGGCCAGTCGTGCCGCGACGCTCCGCTCGATCGCGCAGGTGCTCGAAGAGAAGCTGGAAAAGCCGGGGGACGCCGAGTCCGCGCTCCTCCGCGCCATCGCGGAGCAGCCCGACGCGGTCGACCTCCACACGGAGATCGAGCGGCTCGCCGGCCTCAGCAAGGGCTGGGAGCGCTACGCCGACGCCCTGGGCGAGCGCGCCCAGGCGACCTTCGACGTCCAGCTCGCAAAGGACCTCTACACGCGCCTCGGACGGGTCGCGGAGGTGCAGCTCGAGGACCGGAAGCGCGCGATCGCCGCGTACCTCCGGGCCGTGGAGCAGGTCGGAGACCAGCCCGAGCTCCTCGAGTCTCTGGATCGCCTGTACGGCGCCATCGGGGACTCGAAGTCGCTCGCCGACGTGCTCGAACGCCGCGTCGCCATCGTGGACGGCGCGAACGAGCAAGCGACGCTCCACTACCGGCTCGCCGTGCTCTTCGTGACCGAGTTCAAGGAGCCGAGTCGCGGCCTCCAGAGTCTGCGGGCGGCCCTCGAACGGAACCCCGACCACGAAGAGGCGCTCGAGGAGCTCGAAGGCCTCACGGACGACCGGGACCTCTTCGAGGAAGCCGCGGAGGTGCTCGAAGGCGTCTACCGGAGCCGGGGCCGGACGGATCGGCTCGCCGCCCTCTACGAGAAGCGCGTCGGCTTCGCCGGGACGGCGGGCGAACGCGTGGACATGCGCCGGAACCTCGCGCGCGTTCTCGAAGAGGAGGCGAAAGATCCGGCTGCGGCCCAGCGCGTCCTGCAGCAAGGGCTCGCGGACGACCCGTCGGACTCGGCGCTCCTCGAGCAGATCGAGCGGCTCGCCGGGATCACCGGGAACTGGGACGGCGCGGCCGCCGCGCTCCGGGACGCCGTGGACAAGAAGGTGGACCTCGTCCCCGACGTGGCGAGAGATCTCTCCGTTCGCGTGGCCGTCTGGTACCGGGACCGCGCGAACGACGCGAAGTCCGCGGAAAAGGCCCTCGAGAAGGCCCTCGAGTTCGACGCGAACAGCGACGAGGTGCTCGTGCAGATCGAGCAGCTCCAGACCGCGCCGGGTCGCGAGCGGGACCTCGTCCAGACGCTCCGCCGGCGCGCCAAGCTCCAGCTCGACGACGACGCGCGCCAGGCGCTCTACAAGCGGGCGAAGGATCTCGCCGATTCGCTCTCGGATCGGGAGCTCTCCGAGTCGGTCCTCCGCGAGGTCCTCCAGAAGGACGATCAGAACCAGTGGGCCCTCGCCGAGCTCTCCACGCTCCGCGAGGCCGCCGGGGACATGAAGGAGCTCTTCTCGCTCCTCGTGCGTCGCGTGGAGCTCGGCTTGCCGGAGGCGGAAGGCCGAGCGCTCCGCCACAAGGCCGCCGAGATCGCCCGGGACAAGCTGGGGGACACGGCGAAGGCCGTCGAGATCTACGCCGCCCTCTTCGAGGACGATCCGACGGACGCCGCCGCGGCGGGCGCCCTCCGGACGCTCTACGAAGGCGGCAAGAAGAACAAGGAGCTCGCGAAGCTCCTCGAGCGCCTCATCGACGTGGCGACGTCGCCCGCCGAGCGCGGGACGCTCCGCATGGAGCTCGCGACGCTCCGGTCGAGCCGTTTCTCGGACGTCGACGGCGCGGTGGATCTCCTCCGCGCGGTCATCGAGGAAGAGCCGGCGCGCGCCGAGGCCGTCTCCACTCTGTCCACCCTGTACGAAGGCGCGCAGCGGTACGACGAGCTCGCCGGGCTCCTCGGCGACCAGATCGCCGCCGCGAAGGCCCGCGGGGACGGCGAAGCCGAGCTTTCGTTCTCGCTCCGCCTCGGCGACGTCTACGAGAATCGCCTCGGCGATCGCGGCAAGGCCGTCGAGACGTACGAGGGGATCCTCGGCACGCACCGCGAGCATCGGGGAGCGCTCCAGGCCCTCGTCCGGCTCTACCAGGCCGCGAAGGACCACACCTCGGCCGCGGCCCGTCTCGAGACGTTGCTCTCGATCTCGAGCGGCGCGGAAGCTCAGTCGCTCGCGACGGCCCTCGCGGGCGAGTACCGGGCGCTCTCGGATCTTCCGAAGGCCGCGACGGCCCTCGAACGAGGCCTCGCGGTCGACCCGGCGCATGCCCCCATCCGGGACGCGCTCCGCACTCTCTACGAGGAGAGCCAGGCCTGGCAGCCCCTCGCCACCCTCGTCGCGGGAGACGCCGACCACGCCGGAACGCCCGAGGAGAAGGTGAAGCTCCTCCGGAAGGCCGCGGCGATCCACGCCGGAAAGCGGTCGGACTACGCCGAGAGCGCCGCGCTCCTCGAGAAGGCGAGCGCGCTCGCGCCGGGCGACCGAGAGCTCATGCTCGAGCTCTGCGACGCCTACAGCGCCTCCGGGCGCGGCAAGGCGGCGGTCGAGGTCCTGGAGAAGATCGTCCAGTCCTTCGGCGGGAAGCGCTCGAAGGAGCTCGCCGAGATCCACCGGCGCCTGTCCAAGGCGTACCTGTCGGACGGGGACACGACTCGCGCGATGGACGAGCTCGACAAGGCGTTCCGTATCGAGCCGGGCAACGTGCACGTCCTGAAGGAGCTCGGGGACGTCTCCGTGAAGGTCGGGGATCTGAAGAAGGCGCAGCAGATGTTCCGCGCGCTCCTCCTCCAGAAGCTCGAAGACGGCGGCCCGGTGACCAAGGCCCAGGTCTTCATGAACCTCGGGGACGTCCACCTCCGGCTCGGCGAGAAGCCGAAGGCGATCCAGATGCTGGAGCGCGCGATCCAGACGGACCCGTCGCTCGAGCAGGCGAAGGAGCTCCTCGCCCAGGCGAAGGCCTGAGGCGTGGGATTGTGACCGGCGAAGGCGCACGACCGTCGCGACTTCGCCGGCTCTCCGGCGCGGCGCTCGGCGCCCTCGTGTGGGCCTGGACGCGCACGCTCCGGCTCGTCCAGGACGGCGAGGTCCCCGCGTCCGGCCGCGCCGTGCTCGCGTTCCTCCACGGCCAGCAGATGGCGCTCCTCGCGGCGAAGCCAGAGCGCCCGATCGCGCTCCTCGTCAGCCATTCGAGGGACGGGGAGCTCCAGACCGGCGCTCTCGGGCTCCTCGGTTTCTCCGTCGTCCGCGGTTCGTCGTCTCGCGGCGGCGCGGCAGGGCTCCGTGGGCTCGCGCGCAAGATCGGCGCCGGGATGGACGTCGCGCTCGCCGTCGACGGCCCCCGGGGACCGCTCGGGCGCGTGAAGCGGGGCGCTCAGGCGCTCGCGAAGGCGGCGGGAGCGGTGGTGGTGCCGGTCGCGACCGCGGCGAGGCACAAGCTGGTTCTCCGGAGCGCGTGGGACCAGTTCGAGATCCCGCTCCCTTTCACGCGCGTCGCCGTCGTCCTCGGGGCGCCCGTGACGGCGGAGGACCCCGCGGCGCTCGAGCGAGCGCTCGCCGAAGCGCGCGCGCTCGCCGAATCCCGGGTTGCGCGGTCGCGCTCCGCGCTCCATCCTGTCGCCGAAGGTCGGAGCTAGTGCCCTCTCGCATCGCCGTCATCGACGGCGTCACCCAGCCCCTCGAAGACGCGAAGGTCGGCGTCACGGACCGCGGGTTCCTCTACGGAGATTCCGTCTTCGAGACGATCCGCACGTACGGCGGGAAGCCTTACGCGCTCGGCCGGCACCTCTCGCGGCTCGCGCGGAGCGCGGAGAAGGTCCACATTCCGCTCCCGCTCTCCGGCGAAGAGCTCGCGCGAGAGATCGAAGAAGCGGTCGTCGCCGCCGGAAACCCGGAGAGCTACGTCCGCGTGACGATCACCCGGGGGAGCGGGGAGCTCGGGCTCGACCCGAGCCTCGCCGAGAAGCCGCTCCGGGTGATCCTCGTGACGCCGCTCGTCGCCCCGGCGCCCGAAGCGTACGAACGCGGCATTTCCGCGGTCACGTACCGCGTGCGCAGGGCGAGCGACGCGACGGACGCGGCCGGCGCCAAGATCGGGAACTATCTCGTCAGCGTGCTCGCGATGCGGCAGGCGAAGGCCGCGGGCGCCGGCGAAGCGCTCATCGTGGACGGGGACGGCCACGTCGTGGAAGGCGCGACGTCGAACGTGTTCTTCGTGAAGGGTGAGGGGCTCCTCACTCCGCCGGAAGATGCCGGGATCCTCTCGGGCATCACGCGGCAGACGATGCTCGACGTCGCGAAGGACCTCGGCGTGCGCGTGGAACAGCGCGCCCCGGTGCTCGCCGAGCTCCCGACCTTCCAGGAAGCGTTCATCACGTCGAGCATCCGCGAGCTCCTGCCCGTCGTGCGCATCGACGAAACGACGGTGGGCGCCGGGGTGCCGGGTCCCGTCTCGAAGAAGCTCCTCGCCGCGTTCCGCGAGCGGACGCGGAGGGATCTCGCCTGACGGCGACGTCCGCCCTGCCAAGAGGGCGGATCCGTTCACGAGGGCACGTAGACTTCGGGGATGCCCCACCCGGCAGCCCTCGCCGAGGGCTGCCGACCGCCCCCGAGGTCGGTGCTCGCCCGGCAGCCGGGCTCCGCGCCGCCCTGGGGCGGTATGTCGACCCGGCAGGGAGCTCCGGGGCACACCCTCGGGAGCGCCGCGCCACGGGAAGCGAAGTCGCTGGGTGTGGGCTTCCGAGAGCGCGTCGCCGGCGCACTCTCAGCGGCTCATCGGAAGTCGAAGCGCGGTCCTTCGCCGTCGTCGCGCTCACGAAAGCCCTGTTCGGATTGAGCGGAAGGCGCCGAAGCGAGCGCTGCCGAATACTGCCAATTCAAGTCGTGGCCTGAGCGAGCAAGGACATGGGTGACACTTCATTCCAAAGACATGGGTGACACTTGTTCCAAAGACATGGGCGACGGTTGTGGCTGACTCGTGAAGCAAAGCCTCTTGCTCGAGGTTTTTAGAGAGCCGAGACGGATAGGACC
>DASZXK010000122.1:0-1920 GCA_035545855.1 Polyangiaceae bacterium | reverse complement strand
GCACGGCGGCCGCGGGCACGGCGGTCCCGGGCGGACCCTTCGACTCGGCGCCCGGGATCGGATCCACCCGACGGCACGAGGCGCCGGTGGTCACGAGCATCGCGAGCACGACGGCCGACCCCGGGAGGCGGGGGAGGTTCGTCCGTCGTCCGAGATCGTCCGGGTTCGCGGCAGCGTTTCTGCGCATTTTGCGGGCGCGAGCATACCCCATCGCCCGAAGCGACGAGAGGGGTCAGTGCGCGGACGATGCGGGCTCCGCACGTCGCGTCGTGCACAGGTGAAAGCCGTCCGCGTCCACGCACTGGACGGATTGTCCGTGGGCGACGAGCAGCGCCGTGCGAAGCGCGTCCGAGAGGACGTAGGCCGTGTCCGGCAGGGGCCCTTTCCGGAACAGTTCTTCCACCACCCGGACGCAGTGATACCGGTTCTGAGCGTCCCCGTACCGCCCCGAGTAGTACGAGTTCAGAGTCATCTTCTGCTCGATCGCGAGGACGCCGAACGTCGCGAACCCGGAGAGCCCGCCGGGGGACCCGAGTGGTCCGCATTGCCAGGCGGGGAGCACCACGAGATGCCGACTCGTCTTGCCGAGGTCGCTCCACGGCGGTGACCGGAGCGCCATCGGCGCTTTCTGGAGCTCGGAGGTCGACCACATCACTCCCGAGCGGAGCGGCGACAGCTCGACGAGCTGGAGCGCGGCGAGGGCGATCCCGAGCGCTCCCTGGAGCCTCCGCGGAATCACGTGCGGCATCGCCGCGATCCCCGCGGAGAGGATCAGATAGAAGAGCGGCCACGAAAATCGGCCCGAGGAGCGAAGGACGGAGGCCAGACGAGCCACGGAGTCGCCGAGCGGGACGTCGAAGAGCACCCGGTTGCCGAGCGTGACCCGGTTCGAGAGAGCGCCGGCGAACATCACGACGATCATCACGTGGACCGGCAGCGCGCTCCGGGCGCTCGCCCGGAGTTCCCGCGATCGCCGGAGCGCGACGAGCCAGGTCGCTGCGCACACGAACCCCGCGAGCCCGAGGTAGGCCATGCCCTCCTGCTGGCCGACACCGAGGACCGGGAGCATCGGCAAGAAGCGGCTGAACACGAGCGGATTCACGAGCGTGTTCAGATTCGCCGAGAACTCTCCGAACCCGGGCGCTCCGAGGTCCTCGCCGGTGCCCACGTAGCCGAAGAACCACGCGGACGCGCCGAGCGCGAGCACACCGACGGCACCGGTGACGAGCGCGGCCCGGGCGCTCGACGACCCCGCCCGCACGAGCTGGACGCCCAGCGCGACGACGAGCAAGGTCACCATGACGGCGAGGTACGGGTTGAACCCGAGCGTGACGATCGCGACGAGCCAGGCTCGCTCGAAGCGCCGGCTCCTTCCGCGTGGCCCGGGGGATTCCATCGTGCTCGCGGCACGCATCGACTCGAAGATCATCCAGACGAGAAAGCAATGAGCCGTCAGCGCCGCGTGCGTGCCGACCCGCATGGTAAAGACGCTGTTCGTCATCAGCAGCGTTCCCGCGCCGGCCGCGAAGAGCCGTGTTCCGCCGTGGCCGCGAGCCAGCGCGTATCCGAGGTAGAACAGGGCGCCTGCCGCGAACACCTGGACCGGGCCGAGGTACTGGAACGCCGTCGGGAGCACTCGCGAGATCGACAGCAGCGCGATCGCGACCACCGGCATCACGTCGAACTGCGCGGCGGAGGTGACGAGCGGGTATCCGACCTGATCCGTGAACAACAGCGGCAGCGCGGTCACCGGGTCCTGTCGGACGAACTCCCAGGCGAGGTGGCTCGCCAGGATGTCCGCGCGGAGCCACGAGACGTCGAACGGGTTCAGCGCTCGAAAGCCGACGAGCGATCCGGCGTAGAGGAAGCCCGCGACCAGGGCGACTCCGAGCGCGAGTCGTCGCTCGGCGCCGGTCGGCG
>DASZXK010000121.1:0-3059 GCA_035545855.1 Polyangiaceae bacterium | reverse complement strand
GGGCTCCGTGAAAGGGCCCGCGGCGGTCGAGCAGAACCTCATGCCCCGCTTGCGGGAGTTTCTCCGGGGCCAGGCGGAGAACTAGTAGACCTTCCCGCCCGAATGGATGGGTGTTCGATCTTCGTGAGCTGATGCCCACCTTGAACCCCCTCGATTCAATCGAGACGAGGCACCAGGGCTCCTCGGGCGGGCCCCGGCCCCGACTCCCGCGATTTTCGGGACAGGCGGGGCCATCGTGGCATGATGGTGGGATGAGGCCCGGGACCGACCGTGAGCCCGCGCGCCGCGCGACGGGGCGTCGGTCCTTCGTGGTGGTGGCGCTCCTCGCGGTCGCGTGTACCCAGGACTTCTCCGTCTTCGACGTGAGCGGACGCGGATCGACCGACGGCGGTGCGGGTGGATCTCAGCCGTCCGGCGACGCGGCAGCGGGCGGCGCGACGTCCTCCACGGGCGGCGCCGGAACCGGCGGCGGCGCGAGCACCGGGGGTGCCACGAGCGGCGGCGCGTCCGGCGGCGACGCCTCCGGAACGGGAGGCCAGGGGACGGGCGGCGCCGGAACCGGCGGCGCCGGAACCGGCGGTGCGGGAACCGGCGGCGCGGGAACCGGTGGCGTCGGAACCGGGGGCTCGGGCAGCGGCGGAGCGAACACGGGCGGCTCGTCCCAGGACTCCGGCACGAGCTGCGACGCGCTCTACTCCGCGGCTCCAGGCTACGTGCTCTGCACCGAGACGGCGACGACGTGCCGGTTCGGGGCGAACACCAACGGCGGCTCGTGCCGGACCGTCTGCTCGGACCTCGGCGGCAACTGCCTCGACCAGGACGACAACGGCAACGACGCCTGCACCGCGACGAACCCCACGGACGACTGCAACACGACGCGGCAGAACGCCATCTGCGTCTGCACGCGGTGACCGCCGCGTCGCGGCCGCTTCAGGCGGCCGACTGTTCGACGAAGATCCGAAGCGCGCGCTGCTGACCGGCCGAGAGGTTCTCGAAGGCCACGCCGAAGCCGCCCTGACTGAACCAGCGAACCGCGGCCGGGATGAGATGCCAGTCCTCCGTCTCCCGGAGCCGGACGATCACGGTGATCGCTTCGCCGTACTCGGGCACCCGGTCGGCGCGGAGGTTCATCCCACCGACGCTGACGTCCACGACGCGAGCGGGGAGCTTCTCCCCGTCCCTGTACGAGAGCACGACGCGAAGATCCGCACGGACCCGGGCGAGCTCCCGGCGTGTGCGACTGCTCGGCGGCTCCGGCGTGGCGTCCTGAAAGCCCTGCGACACTTCGGTAAGGATAGCGTGAAATGTCCTACATGGACGTACATTCACCGCGCACGGTGGAATGGGTAATGAATTCGAATGGATAGAACCAAATGGGCGACCGGGGCGAGCATGCCTCACGGGCGCGCGGAGCGAGGCGGATCCGCCTTCACTCGGCGACGGCCTGGGTCGGTCCCTTGTCGGATCCCTCGTCGAGACGGAGCCACGCGAAGAACGTCTTCATGCACTCCCGCTGATCCTTCGGCATGAACTCGAAGTTCCGACCGCGGTCGATGATCTCCCAGAAGTCCTTGCTGGTGACGCTCTCGAGCTGCTGGCGGATCGCGAGGAGCCGCTCGCGAGGCTCGTCCTTCATGTCGTCGCAGATGGTGCGCGCCTTGGGCTCCTGACCGGTGAGCAGATAGTAGCTCGCGAGCTTCACCTGAGCCTTGCGGACGCCGAGGAGGCCCTTCTCCTGGCTCCGGGCCAGCACGCTCTGATCGAGCTCGAGGAACTCCGCGAGCATCTCGCCCTCCTCCTTGGCCCCTACCTGGTTCGCGATCTCGCAGATGGCGGAGACGTCGTAGGCGACCGTCTCCGTCACGAAGGTGAGCTTCATGTCGAAGCTCACGTGCCCGTAGTACTTCATGTACTTCACGCCCTCGAGCGCCGCGGGGCCGTTCCCGCCGCGGAGCATCGCCTCGACGAGGAGCCGGTACTGGTTCAGCACGTTGTACGCCGTGCGGACGTCCCGCGCGTTCAGCGTCGTCCGCATGTAGGAGTTCATGAAGCGGTACACCAGGTTCACGAGCTCCTGGTCTCCGGCCTTCACGGCGGCCTCGCCGATGTACCGCGTGTCGATCGCGATGAGGTAGTTGATGTCCCGCATCGTCGCGAGCGCCTCGTTGTAGATGCCGAGGTACTGGCGCATCACCTTCCACTCGACCCATGTCCTCCGCTCGGCGAGCTCGCGGAGGGACTCCGGGTCCATCGCGACGAAATCGGGGTTTTCGCGGATCCCGGGCCCGATGGAGAACCAGTCGGCGTTGGCACGGGCCTTCACCTTCAAGTACTCGAGCGCGAAATCCTTGAGCGCATCCACCGCGCCGCTCGCGATGATCTTGTCCTTGCCGGAGATGCTGTTGCTGGTGATGTCCGTCAGCTCCTCCATCGCCGTGAGCGTGGTGGCCTGAGCCTCGAAGCACCGGGCCGAGCTCTGGAGGGCACCCCGGGTCGCCGTCTTCACGCCGTCCTTCCGGATGCGGGCGACGATGGTCGCCGGCTCGAGGAACCAGAACACGTACCCGAAATACGGAGCCATGATGAGGAGACCCGTCGTCGTCATGACGAGCATGGAGACGAGCACCGCGCGCGGCACGTAGTCGTGCTGCAGAGAGACGCTGAGCCACACCGCGTAGACGCAGGCGACCAGGTAGTACGCCATGACGGAGATGTTCAGCCGATCACGGAAGAACATCCGCGTGACGCCGGTGTACCGGTCGGCGGAGAGCTGCACGATGATGCTGACCACCGTGATCACGAGACCGAAGATCGCGGCGATGTTGCCGGCGAGCGAGCTGATCGCGTCCGAGATGGTCCCGGGGTCGAACTTCAGGTAGCGCGCGAGCGGGTTCGTCGGAACGGCGTCCGTCACCTGACCCGTGACGAAGAAGTCGAGCGAGTAGAGCGCCCAGAAGACGGACAGCGCGATGGCGAGGAGGATGCCGATGCGGAGGGCCCACTGTCGCCTCGGGTTCGCGGAGTCCGCCGTCATTTTCCGGCCAAGTCTACACCAAGCG
>DASZXK010000120.1:0-42736 GCA_035545855.1 Polyangiaceae bacterium | reverse complement strand
GCCCTCTTGCTCGTCGGCGGCATCGTCATCGGCCGCTTCTGGGCCGGTCGAACCGGCTCGCTCACGGTGCGCGGAACGCCGAGCGTCGTCGTCGCCGTCCGGAATCTCGCGCGGATCGAGGGCGCCGAGTTCCGCATCGATCGGGTGATCTCGCTCACGGACGAGCAGGAGCGGCTCTTCGGACTCGTGACCGCCAAGGACGCGATCCTCCTCGTCGCGTCCGGTTCGGTCGTGGCCGGGGTGGACCTCTCCACCCTCGCGGACGGGGACGTCGTCGTCGACGAGACGCGACGCAAGGTGCGGCTCCGGCTCCCGTCGTCCCAGATCCTCTCTGCCCGCCTGGATGCGGAGCACACGTTCGTCTACCAGCGGGATACGGACCTCCTCGCCGAGCGCAAGGAGACGCTCGAGACGCGGGCGCGGCAGGAAGCGGAAAAGACGCTCGCCAAGGCGGCGTCGGACGGCGGCATCGCGCAGCGCTCGAACGACAGCGTGCGGAGGACCGTGGAGACGCTGCTCCGCTCACTCGGGTTTTCGGAGGTGGAGGTCGTCTTCGCCGGAGGAGCGCCGGAAGGAGCGCGGTGAACGGGGCCGGGGATGGGGACGCCGCGCGCCTCGCGTTGCCGTCCCGACGATCCCGGCGTATCTCTACCGGGTGGGTGGACATTCGGTGACGTTCGTCAGGGCAGCCCTCTGGTCTGCGCTCTGCCTCCCGATTTCCTGTGCGGGAAAAGCGACGGACGTCGTCACCTGCGGCGGCGCGTCCTGTCTCCCGGCCGGAACGGGTGGTTCGGGGACGGGCGCCGGAGGGGGCGACACGGCGGCGGACGCCGCATCGGAGGGTGGCGCGCCGTCTTCCGGCGGGCGTTCGGGCAGCGATCCGGGCGCTCCCGACGGCTCCGCGTCGGAGCTCTGCCTCGACCTCGGCACGGTCTCCTGCGGCAGGATCACCTCGATTGGCGCCACTCTGCCCACGACGTGGAACCCGTCGCGGGCCATCGCCGTCGCCGGGGGGTCGGGCTTCGTCCTCGAAATTCGCACGTCCGGCGCACGCTCGCGGGCCGTGTTCGTGGACGCGACGGGAGGTTGCGCGATCCCGGTGAGCGAGGAGAAGAGCGAGGCCGGTGTTCTCTGGACGGTGGCTTCCGCAGCTGCGGGCGGAGGCCATCACGCGGCGATCCTTCGGTGCTCGGGCTCGTCCAGCTGCGGCGCCGAGCTTCACGTGGACGGCAAGCTCGCACAAGCGCTGGAGCAGCCCCCCGAACCGTACGCGTCGAGGACACATCTGGTCGCCGTGAATTCGGAAGGCGCCGTCGTCAGCGTGAGCTCGCCGTCGCCGCCGGGGCCCACCGGTCCTCCGCCGCCGGACGCCGCGGTGTTCACCTACGCGTGGTTCGGCGATCCCAGGTTGCCGATGGGCACGACCTCGGACGCGGCAGGACGCGTCCTCCTCGGGTTCGTCGCGGTGGGCTCGGCGGCCTTCGCCACGTTGTCGCGCGGTGGAATCTCGGGAGCGGACGGTGGCCGCGTCACACTGGTCACGCTCGGCGGCGTACTCGCAGAGGCTGACCTACCCTCCGACGTATCGCCCGTCGCCATTTCCAGCGACGGCACGCGGATCTTCGTTGCCGGGAGCCGCGCTGGATCGGCCACCTGGGCCGGAGTCTACGACGCGAAGACGCTCGCGCCGATCGTGGATGCCACGCCCACGCTCCCGCACCCCTTCTTGTTTGCCATCGCGAACTCCGTGGACTGGTTCGTCGTCGGCACGAACGATCCGACGACCGGCGACACAGTCACGTTGCTCGACGCGTCCCTCGCCCCCGTGCGGGACGTGGCGGACTACCCGACGGCGCGAAACGACGTGGCCTCGCTCGCCTTGTCCACGAACGATACCGTTCTCGTCGGGGTCGGTGCGGGCGTCGCCGTGTGCCCCGCTCCGCATTTTCGGTGACGGTGGGCGGGCGAGGCGCGCTACACGCCCAGCAACCCCTGCTTCACCACGAACTCCCGGACCCGGTCCACGCCCTCGCCCGTCTTCAGGTTCGTGAAGAGGAACGGTCGCTCTCCTCGCATCTTCTTCGCGTCGCGGTCCATCACTTCGAGGGACGCGCCGACGTGGGGCGCGAGGTCCGTCTTGTTGATGATGAGGAGATCGCTTCGCGTGATGCCGGGGCCGCCTTTCCGGGGGATCTTGTCGCCGGCGGAGACGTCGATCACGTAGAGCGTGAGGTCCGAGAGCTCCGGACTGAAGGTCGCGGCGAGGTTGTCCCCGCCGCTCTCGATGATGACGAGATCGAGCGGACCGTGGCGGTGGCAGAGGTCCTCGACGGCGGTCAGGTTGATGCTCGCGTCTTCGCGGATCGCGGTGTGCGGGCAGCCGCCGGTCTCGACGCCGATCACGCGGTCCGGAGTGAGCGCCTCGTGGCGGATGAGAAAGTCCGCGTCTTCGCGCGTGTAGATGTCGTTCGTGACGACGGCCATCCGGAACTCGTCCCGCATCCGCTTGCAGAGCCAGTTCACGAGGGCGGTCTTCCCCGAGCCCACGGGGCCGCCGATTCCGAGACGAAGGGTCTGTCGAGATTCGGTCATGGTGATCACCTCAGGAACGGAAGAGGCGCGTGTACTGCGTCTCGTGGAGCATGCTCGCGAGCGTGTGCGTCGGCGCGAACGCGCCGATGTCCTCGGCGGGAACGAGGTGCGCCGCGTCGATCGCCGCGGGGACGCGCGCGAGGATCCGGAACAGGATGCGCTGGATGGCGAGCTGGCCGAGAGGAAGAATCCGGGAGAGCGCGCCCGTCTGCGCTTCCGTCCACGAGTAGCAGTAGCCGAGGAGGGCCGTTCGCTCCGGGATGTGGAACCGGACGGTCGCGAGGGCGTGAAGCGCTGCGAAGCAAGCATCCGGATCGCGCACGAACGGCGCGGCGTCCGGGACGGCGTGCCCGACGAGGACGCGCGCGAGCGATTGCCCGAGGTGACGATCCTGCTCCTCGAGCTCCCGCGTTTCCCGGCAGGCGTGGAGGAATCGGCAGCCCTCCGCGACCTCGTCGAGATTCCCGGCCGCGAACGCGCCGCGGAACTTCAGCACCATCGGGAGGTCGAGCTTCGCGAGGACTCCGAGGAGGACGCCGCCGATCCAGTCCACCGCCGTCTCTTCGTCCGAGACGAAGCCGAGCTCCGCCGCCTGTTCGAGCCCCTCCGAGTAGGCGAATGCTCCGACGGGAAGAGCCGGGCTCGTGAGAGAGAGCAGGCGAAGGAGCGCGGCGTCTTCCATCTGGCTAGTAGTCGGGGCCGCGCGAGCTCGGGTGCGCCGAGTCCGGCCCGTGGGCGCCTTCGCCGTATGCGCCGCTCTCGGGCTCGAAGGGCGCGGTCTCGGTCGTCACGGTGATGCCGAAGCCCTGCACCATGTCGTCCAGCACGTGATCTCGGAGGTACGCGAGCCGGCCTTCGGCGATCTGAACCGGCACGTGCCGGTTGCCGAGGTGATACGCGACGCGCGCGAGGAGGAGCAGATTGGTCGATTTCGCGACCGAGAGCTCCTCCGGCGCCGCGTGTACGACGACGGTCCTGCCGTCGTCCCCCCGGAGCACCGTGCCGCCCCGGAGGACCGCGCCCCGGGGGAGGAGCAACGCCACTTCCTCCCCCGAATCGAGCTCCGCGCGCTGGCGGCTCATGGAGCGGCGTTCGAACGGCAGGGTGAGCGAGCCCGAGTCGGGGCCGGCGGCAGCGGTGACCACTTCGCGGAGGACGAGCATGGGCCGAATCAGAACAGAAAATAGCGCTGGGCGAGCGGCAATTGTTTCGCCGGCTCGCAGGTGAGGAGCTCGCCGTCCGCCCGGACCTCGTACGTCTGGGAATCCACTTCCATCTTGGGCGTCTTGTCGTTGTGGATCATGTCCTTCTTCTTGACGCTCCGCGTGCGACGCACCCCGGCGAGTTTCCGCGAAAGCCCCAGGTCCGTCGCGAGGTCGTGCTCGAGCGCCACCTCCGACACGAACGTGACGCTCGTGGAGCCGATGGCCCGGCCGAAGGCGCCGAACATGTTCTGGTAGTGCACGGGCTGGGGCGTCGGGATGGAGGCATTCGGGTCCCCCATGGGCGCCGCGGCGATGAGCCCGCCCTTCAGGATCACGGCCGGCTTCACGCCGAAGAAGGCGGGCTTCCAGAGCACGATGTCCGCGAGCTTGCCGACCTCGATGGAGCCGACGAGGCCGTCGATGCCGTGGGTGATGGCGGGGTTCACGGTGTACTTCGCGACGTACCGCTTCACCCGGAAGTTGTCGGAGCGCGCCGAGTCCTCCGGGAGCGCGCCGCGCTGCACCTTCATCTTGTGCGCGGTCTGCCACGTGCGGATGACGACCTCCCCGATGCGTCCCATCGCCTGGGAGTCGGAGGCGATCATGCTGAACGCGCCGAGGTCGTGGAGGATGTCCTCCGCCGCGATCGTCTCCCGGCGGATGCGGGACTCGGCGAACGCGACGTCCTCGGGGATCTCCGGATCCAGGTGGTGACACACCATGAGCATGTCCAGGTGCTCGTCGATGGTGTTCACCGTGTACGGGCGGGTCGGGTTCGTGGAAGAGGGGAGGATGTTCGCCTCGCCGCACGCGCGGATGATGTCCGGCGCGTGCCCGCCGCCCGCGCCCTCCGTGTGATAGGCGTGGATCGTCCGCCCGCCGATGGCGCGGATCGTGTCTTCCACGAAGCCCGATTCGTTCAGGGTGTCCGTGTGGATGGCGACCTGGACGTCGAACTTCTCCGCGACGGAGAGGCAGGCGTCGATCGCCGCCGGCGTGGTTCCCCAGTCCTCGTGGAGCTTGAAGCCCATCGCGCCCGCGCGGACTTGCTCCTCGAGCGCTTCCGGCAGGCTCGCGTTCCCCTTGCCGAGGAAGCCGAGGTTCATCGGGAACGCCTCCGCCGCCTCCAGCATCCGGTGGATGTTCCACGGACCGGGCGTGCACGTCGTCGCGTTCGTTCCGGCGGCGGGGCCGGTGCCTCCGCCGATGAGCGTGGTCACGCCGCTCATCAGCGCGTGCTCGATCTGCTGCGGGCAGATGAAATGGATGTGCGCGTCGACGCCGCCCGGCGTCGCGATCTGCCCTTCTGCGGCGATCACCTCCGTGCCGGGGCCGATGACGAGGTTCACGCCGGGCTGCACGTCGGGGTTCCCGGCCTTGCCGATGCCGGCGATGCGCCCGTTCTTCACGCCGATGTCGGCCTTGACGATGCCCCAGTGGTCCACGATGAGCGCGTTCGTGAGCACGAGGTCGAGCGCTTCCGCGCTCGGGCGCTGGCTCTGGCCCATTCCGTCGCGGATGACCTTGCCGCCCCCGAACTTCACTTCCTCTCCGTAGACGGTGTGATCCGCCTCGACCTCGATGAAGAGCTCCGTGTCGGCGAGACGGACGCGGTCGCCCGTCGTGGGGCCGAACATCGAGGCGTAGGCCGCGCGCGAGAGCTTGCTCACGGGTCGAGCGCTCCCTGGACCTTGCCCTGAAATCCGTAGACGACGCCGGCGCCGCCGAACCGCACGAGCGTCACCTCCCGCGTCTGGCCCGGCTCGAAGCGAACGGCGGTGCCGGCGGGGATGTTCAGGCGATGGCCGCGGGCCGCGCTCCGATCGAAGGAGAGCGCGTCGTTCGTCTCCGCGAAGTGGTAGTGGGAGCCGACCTGGATGGGACGGTCGCCCGTGTTGGCGACCGGCAGCGTCAGCGTCGCCCGGCCCTCGTTCAGCGGGATGTCGGGGCCGTCCGTGAAGATCTCTCCGGGGATCATGGCAAGGGCTCAGGGGATCGGGTTGTGGACGGTGACGAGCTTCGTGCCGTCGGGGAAGGTCGCCTCCACCTGTACCTCGGGGATGATCTCGGGAACGCCGTCCATCACGTCCGCGCGCGTGAGGAGGCTCGCGCCGTAGCTCATGAGCTCCGCGACCGTCTTCCCGTCCCGAGCGCCTTCCAGGATCGCCGCGCTGATGTACGCGACGGCCTCCGGGTAGTTCAGCTTCAGGCCCCGCGCCTTTCGTCGCTCGGCGACGAGCGCGGCCGTGAAGACGAGGAGCTTGTCCTTTTCTCGGGGGGTGAGATCCATGGTGACTGCCTTCGCGATTTCAGGTGGCCCAGATCCGGGGCAGCGAGACGGGACGATCGAGGAGCGCCGGCCGCACGACGCTCCACGCGCGGACGAACGCTTCGCGGGCGCGCGCGACGCTGTCCCCGAGGTAGCGGCACACGAGGGAGAAACGCCGCGCCGTGACGCCGTAGTGGTCCCCGGCCGTCCCTTCGGGGAGCGCGCTCCGGACGAGCTCGGCGAGCTCCGGGCGATCGGAGAGCGCGACGAACGTCCCGAACACGGAGGAGCCGCCGAGCCCGAAGCGCCGGCGTCGAACCTCCGCGGAAGCGGAGAACCGGCCCCGCTCGACGACGACGGGACGCCCGCCCGCGGACACCTCGAGCGCGCCGCGGTACGAGCCCGACTCGAACGCGTCGCCCGAGGCCGGACGCCCGAGGCAGCAGATGTCCCAGCCGAGGAACCGTCCGCCGGGGGCGACGTCGACCGACAGGCGGTTTTCGGCGTGCGCGCCCCCGAACACGAGGGTCTCCTGTGGCAGCCACTCGACGACGCTCCCGGGCGCGACCGTGACGCGCGCGCGCTGGACCGCCGTCATTCCCGCGGAGCGGTAGAACTTGGTCGCCGCGGGCGTTGTGACCACGACCTCCGCGCCGGGGAGCGCGTCGACCGTGACGTCCAGACGATCGCCGCCGACGATCCCTCCGGGCGGGTGGAGGAGATACACGTGACACGCGCCGCCGCGCTCGGGGTGAAACGGCCGCTGCACCGTGAGCGGTCCGACGTGCCGGCGCCGCACGAGTCGGGTCTTTCCGCACACCACGTCGAAGGTGAGCTCGAGCTCCGCGTTCCAGCCGCGGCCGCCGGGATCCGACGACGCGGGGGCGGTGGGAACGACGGCCAGCTCGGACATCGATGGGAACATTCGACGCGGCCTGTTTCGTCTATGTGAGCGCCGTGTTGCCGACGCGGCGCGTCCCCGTCCGGGCCCACCCGAGGCCGATCGATGTGCCGGTCGGTCTCACTGGAACTGTCGGAAATTGCTAATATTTACCCGCCGGGCATCAAGATTCCATCGATCCGGCCGTGTTCAAACGCGATGGGAGCGGCCCGATCCAGGACGAGTCGTTCTGCCCGCGTGCTCTTCGCGGACGACGATCCCCTCGTGCGGAACGCCTTCGCGCGCCTTCTCCGGGCGCGCGGGTTCATCGTCGACCTCGCGGCGGACGGCCTGGAAGCGCTCGCGCTCGCGACGGAGTACCCGTACGCGATCGTGGCGACGGATCAGTCGATGCCGGGGCTCTCCGGCATCGAGCTCGTCTCCTGCATCAAGCCGCTCCAGCCCGATGCGACCTTCCTGCTCGTGACGGGCGTCGCGGAGGTCTCGCGTCTCGGCGCGGCGGAGGCCGGCGTGTCCGCGGTGCTCGGCAAACCCTGGGAGGACGGCGAGGTCGTGAAGCTCGTCGACCAGGCGCTCGACATCGCGAACCACCGCATGCGGGCGCGCCTCGCCGAGACGGACCCGCTCGTCCCTGCCGCGGGCGAGTTCGTGCTCCTGGTGGAGGACAACGACTTCGACGCGACCGTCCTCACGCACATCATCGAGTCCGCCGCCCGCGGGCAGTATCGAGTCATCCGCGCGCCGCGCATGAGCGACGCCTGCCGTCTCCTGAAGGCGCGGAGCTACGCGGTCGTCCTCGCCGACATGAACCTCCCCGACTCGCAGGGGTTCGCGACGTTGACGGAGCTCCAGGCCGTGGCGCCGACCACGCCGATCCTCGTCGTGACGGGGGCGGACGACGAGACCCAGGCGCTTCGCGCGGTGCAGTCGGGCGCGCAGGACTACCTCTTGAAGGGACGGTTCGACGGCGACGCGGCTCTCCGCGCCATCCGCTACGCCGTCGAGCGAAAGCGCATCGAACGGCGCCTCACGGAGCTCGCGCACTTCGATCAGCTCACGCACCTGGCGAACCGGACGCTCCTCGCCGACCGCCTGGAGCGGGCCCTCTCCCGGTCGTCCCGGTCCGGAAAGCTCGCGGCGCTGCTCCTCGTGGACCTCGACCACTTCAAGACCGTGAACGACACGTATGGTCACGAGGTCGGCGATCGCCTCCTCGTCGAGGTGGCCCACCGGTTGACGGGCAGCACCCGCGTGGAGGACACGGTGGCCCGCATCGGCGGCGACGAGTTCGCGGTGCTCCTCGAAGATCTCGCGGACGTCGACGGCGCGCGCCGCGTCGCGCAGCGGATGTTGAACGCCTTCGCGACGTCGATCGTCATCGACGGCAACACGCTACCCGTGACGCCGAGCATCGGCGTCGGCGTCTACCCGACGGACGCCGGCAACGCCTCCGAGCTGATGCGGCGCGCGGACGCGGCCCTGTACCAGGCCAAGGGGGCAGGCAAGAACCGGTGTCGCTTCTTCGGTCAGGGCTCGGAGGAGCAGATCAGCCGCCGCGCGAAGATCGAACGCGAGCTCCTCGGCGCCCTCGACGAAGGGCGTTTCTCCCTCGCCTACCAGCCCGAGGTGTCGCTCGAATCGGGCGCGGTCACGGGCTACGAGGTGTTTCTCCGGTGGGACGTCCGGGAAGGGCCGCAGGCTCGCGCCCGCGAGTTCCTCTCCATCCTCGACGAGAGCGGGGACATCGTGCGGGTCGGACGCTGGGTCCTCGCCGAAGCCTGCGCGGAGATCGCCCGGTGGACCGATTTTTCCGGGCGCTTCTCCGTGAACGTGTCCGCGCGGGAGTTCGCGGATCCGGACTTCGTGGAGACCGTCCAGGCCGCGCTCCGGCTCGCCGCCATCGGCGGGGAGCGTCTCGAGATCGAGCTCCCCGAGAGCATCGTCGCGAACAACCTGGCGGACGCGCGCACCAAGCTTCCGGCGCTCGCCGAGCTCGGCGTGGGGTTCACCGTGGACGACTTCGGCGGAGCGCGTTCCTGCCTCGCCGAAATGGCGGACCTTCCGATCTCGACGGTGAAGCTCCACGAGTCCCTCGTGCGCTTCCCCGGCACGGAGCGAAGGCGCGCCGCGCTCCGCGCCACGATCGCCGCGGGCAAGGCGCTCGGCCTTCGAGTGGTCGCGAAGGCGATCGAGACGCCGGAGCAGCTCGCGATGCTCGAGGAGTACGGGTGTCCGAACGCCCAGGGCTTGCTGTTCGGGTTGCCGGCGCCCGCGACCTCGGTCCGAGCCCCTCGTGACACGGAGGTCCGCGCCGTCGCCTCCGACGCGGCACGGCGCGCTTCCTAGATGCGAGAGAGCGAAGCGTCGCTCGAGGAGCAGCTCCGGGGGTTCTTCGACTCGTCCTCGATCGGCATGGCGCTGGTCTCGCGAGAGGGCGCGGTCCTCCGTGCGAACCGGGAGCTGTCCGTGCTGCTCGGGTACGGCATCGAGGAGCTCGTCGGGCGCCCGCTCCTCGATTTCGCGCATCCCATCGAGCGCCCCGCCGAGACGGCCGCGCTCGAGCGACTCGTCGCGGGGACGCTCGACGTCCATCAGCGGGAGCTCCGGTTCGTCGCGAGATCCGGCGAAACGCCGTGGGTGGTGGTCACGGCCTCGCCCATCCGCGGTGCGGACGGGGACGTCGTCGCGCTCGCCGTCCAGGTCAGGGACGTGCGAACGCGGAAGACGACCGAGCTCGCGCTCCGGGCGAGCGAGCGCCGTTTCCGGCTCCTCGCCGTCCAGGCGCCCATCGGCATCTTCGAGGCGGACGCGGACGGGCGCATCGTCTTCGTGAACGAGCGGTTCTCGGCCGTCACGGGCGTCTCCGCGCCGCGCGCCGCGGGACGCCCGTGGACGGACGGGGTCCACCCCGAAGACCTCCCGGCGCTCGTGGCGGCCTGGACCGACGCGGCGCTCTCGGGCCGAGAGTTCGCTCACGAGTTCCGGTTCGTGCGCCACGACGGCAGGGTCGTCTGGGCGTACGCGACGGCGCGAGCGGTGAAGGGGGAGAGCGGAGAGAGCCAGAACTACCTCGGTACGCTCGTCGACGTGACGGACCGCCGCGCCGCGGCCGACGCGCTCCTCCAGGCGAAGGAAGCCGCCGAGGCCGCCGCGCGCACCAAGGCGGAGTTCGTCGCGCGGATGAGTCACGAGGTCCGCACGCCCCTGAACAGCATCCTCGGGATGACGCGGCTCGCGCTCGACACGTCGCTCACCGCGGAGCAGCGGAGCTACCTGGACGTCGTTCAGGCCTCCGGCGCGGCCCTCCTCCGTCTCGTCGAGGACGTGCTCGACTTCTCGAAGGTCGGATCCGGCAAGCTCCGGCTCGAGCCCGTGGACTTCGATCTCCACGAGTGCGTGGAGAAGGTGGTGTGGGGCCTCTCGCACCGGGCCGCCGAGAAGGGGCTCACGCTCGAAGCCGAATTTTCTCCGGGCTGTCCGCGGTTCGCCGTCGGGGACGCGGCGCGGCTCCAGCAGGTCCTCGTGAATCTCGTCGCGAACGCCGTCAAGTTCACGGAGCAGGGCGGCGTCTCGGTCGCCGTCGGCGTGATCGCCGAGACCGTCCAGGGGGCGCTGGTCGAGTTTGCCGTGACCGACACGGGGATCGGCATCGCGCCCGGGCACGTCCTCGCGATCTTCGAGCCGTTCACGCAGGCGGACGAGGGCGTCAGCCGGAAATACGGCGGCACCGGACTCGGCCTCGCGATCTCCGCCGAGCTCGCGACGCTGATGGGCGGTCGGCTCTTCGTCGAGTCCGCGGCGGGGAGCGGGAGCACGTTCCGGTTCACCGTCCCGCTCGGCTGGTCCGCGGGAGTGCCCGCCCCCTCGACGTGCCCGTCCTCCGCGCCGCCGCCCGCTCGGGCGCGGCTCCTCGTCGTCGAGGACAACGAGACGAATCGACGCCTCATGGCGGCGATGCTCGGGCGCGACGGGCACGACGTCCTGATCGCGGGGACCGGCGCCGAGGCGCTCGCGCTCCTCGAGGCCGAATCCGTCGATCTCGTGTTCATGGACGTCCAGATGCCCGGGATGAGCGGCTTCGAGGTGACGCGGCGGCTCAGGGCCCGCGAGGCCGAGACCGGTGGGCACCTGCCCGTGGTCGCCGTGACGGCGCAGGCCATGCCGGAGGATCGGGAGCGCTGCCTCGCGGCGGGAATGGATGCCTACCTCTCGAAGCCGGTCGCGCGGAGGGAGCTCCAGCACGTGATCGCGACGCTCGGCCCGGGGCGCTCGAAGTCCGAAGCGGTCGCCCTGCCGAGTCCGTCCGCCGGAGAACCGTTCGATCGAGTCTCCCTGCTCCGGCGCATCGGAGGCGAGTCCGCGCTCCTCGAGGAGATCTCGGAGCTGTTCCACCGGGACGCGCTGGATCTCCTGCGGCGCCTGGCCGTCCACGCCGAGCGCCGCGAGACCGTCGAAGCCACCCGCGCGGCGCACCAGCTGAAGGGAATGCTCCACAACCTGTCTGCGACACCCGCGGCCACGATCGCCCGGGAAATCGAGAACCTCGCGGAGGACGGGCAGTGGTCCTCGGTCCTCGTCCGGGTCCGAGACCTGGGGGCGGAGGTCGCGCGAGTCGAGGCGGCGCTCCGGGAACGCCGCTCGGTCGAGGGGCGCGTGGCGTGAATCCGACGACCCCGGACCCGGACGGATGACACATCCGGTCACGGTTTCCTGGCGTGGCCGGCGGGGGTGCGTTGCGGGGCTCCGTGGAGCGAGCGTATGTTTCCTGGATCCATGCGTCCGCTCGCGTTCGGCGTCGTGCTCGTCGGGATCGTCTTCGCCGGTCCCCTCGGCGCGGTCACCAACAACCCCGACGGCAGTCAGGTCCCCCGGCTCTCCACCGGGGGCGAGATCCAGCTCCCCGCCCTGTTCTCGAGCCGGAACGATCCCGTCGATTTCCTCGTCGACTCCCACACGACGCCCGCGACCTTCTCTCCGCTCTGCAACTTCAAGGCGACGTTCGTCCTCCACCAGGCCGGCTCGAACCGCGGAGTCGGCTGGTACAACGTCGATCCGAACGCGACGACGCCGCCCGTCGACATCCACGTGATCGTCCCCGCGGGGACTCCCGTCGGCACCGTGGTCGACTCCGCCACGATCAAGGGAGATCCGGCGTACGCGGGCGGCCTCATCGGCTTCGCGCTCGTGGACGGGCAGACGCACTACTCCGAGTCGAAGTGGAACGTCGTCTGCACGAACCCCCTCTCTTGCCCGACGCCCGGGCCGTGGATCCTCGCGCTCACGTACCAGTCCAAGAACACGCCGAACGCCTACTACCTCGCGTTCGAGGACGGCACCGTGGACGCGTTCTCCTTCAACAACGACGGCGACTACAACGACGACGTCTTCTTCTTCGAGGGGCTCGCCTGCGACGGCGGGGGCGTGCCGTGCGACACGGGGCAGAAGGGCCTCTGCGCCTCCGGCCTCACCGAATGCTCGTCCGGCGCCGTCTCGTGCAAGGCGGTGGTGAGCGCGCAGCCGGAGAAGTGCAACGCGCTCGACGACGACTGCAACGGCATGACGGACGACGGGGACCTCTGCCCGGCGGGTCAGATCTGCGACCGCGGGAAGTGCGTCGGGCGGTGCGGGAGCTCGGAGTTCAAGTGCAAGGGCGGCAAGGTCTGCAGTGACCGGGGGTATTGCGTCGACCCCGCTTGCGAGACGGTCACGTGCGACGAAGGGTCCGTCTGCGTCGCGGGGACGTGCAAGGCCGCGTGCGACGGCATCACGTGCCCCGTCCCGACGGTGTGCCGGGGCGGCGCGTGCATCGACCCGTGCGACGGCGTCACGTGCGAGGCCGGCAAGGTCTGCAGCGGCGGCGTCTGCGTGCAAGGGTGCGACTGCAGTCCGTGCCCGGCGGACACCGCCTGCGATCCGAACTCGAAGCGGTGCGTCGCTCCCGGGTGCGCCGGTCTCACCTGCGTGAACGGGGGAGTGTGCGTGAACGGCGGCTGCGCGGATCCGTGCGACTCGGCGGTGTGCCCGACCGGGCAAGCGTGCACCGGCGGCCGCTGCGTGGATGTCGCGGCCCCCGACGGCGGAACGGGCGACGGAGGGGGCACCGGCGTGGGCGGTCTCTCGTTCGAGAGCGGCGGCGATCCGGGCACCCTAGGGGCGGGCGGCGCGCCCGTCCTGTCGGGCGGCGCCGCCGGAGCGAGCGCAGGCGGCGCTCGGGCGGGTGAACCGGACGCGCCCGGATCCAAGCTCGGCTGCGGGTGCGAGCTCGCGAGCTCGTCGAACGGCGCGGGCAGTCTCGGACGAGCGGCGTTCGGGGCGCTCGCGCTCGCCGCCCTCGTCACCCGGCGAGCGCGTGCTCGCCTGCGAGCGCGTCGAACACGGCGCCGCAGAGGCGGCTCGGCCCGGTGACCCGCGGCGCGGCTCCGGGAAGGACGCCGTCGTAGAGGGTGAGCCAGAACGCGTCCGTGGGTCGCGGCACGAGCCACGTTGCGTCCCGCGGGAGGTCGCTCCCGAGTGCGCACACGACGATGGCTCGTCGCCGCGCGACGCCGTGGAGCCGGTCGAGGAGGCGCCGGAGCGCGGACCCCGTGCACGGCGTGTAGAGGAAGAACACGGTGCCGTCGTCGAGGGACGCGTCGCGGACGTCTTCGCAGGAGAAGCCCACGTCGAGTCCGAGCTCCCGAGCGGCGCGCTCCGCGCCGCGGACGAGCGCCGGCTCGCGCTCGATGCCGCGGGCCTTCGCGCCGGTGAAGAGGGCGGCGAGGAACACGACTTTTCCGAGCCCCGAGCCGAGATCCACGAGGACGTCGTCCGACGTCACGACGGCCTCGCGCAGCGCTCTCACGATGGGTGACACGCCGCTCGGCTGGTACGGCACGAGCTCGGCGCCCGGGGCTTCGGTCGGAGGGGGCTCCGCGATGCCGAGCCAGACTTCGGCCGCGCGGTCCCGCTCCGCGGGCGGAAGTCTCGCCAGTCGTTCCGCGAGCTCGAGGCCGCGGCGGGCCGTCACTGAAGCTTCGCTCTGGCCGCCGCGATCGCTTGCTTCAATTTCGCCAGATCCGTGTCGAGCTTTGCCTTGACGGTCTTGAAGGTCTCGAGCGTCGCGTCGTCGAAGGCCACGATGTCCTTCTGGATCTCGGTCTCCTGCTTCTGGATCTCCTGGAGCGCCTTCTGCGCCGCCGCGCGCGCCTTCGCGGACGCCTTCGCGGCGCGAGACTGCACGTCCTTCAGATCCTCGTTGATGTCCTTCAGACGGGCGCGGCCTTCGGCCTTGTACGCGGAGCGCGCCTTGTTCAGGGCCTCCTCCACGAGCTTCGTCTCGGCTTCGGCGGATTCGGCGGCCTTCTTCAGGGCCTCGTCCGCATCCGCTTTCGCCTTCTCCGTGGCCTGGGCGAACTGGGCCTTCAGATCGTCGATCTGCTTGTTGGCTGCGGCGACCTTGTCCGACGCTTCTTTCTGAGCCTGCGCGACCTTCTCGTCCGCTTGCTTCTGGATCTCCTGGATCTTCTTCTCGTTATCGCACCCGGCGGTGAACACGCAGGCGGCGAACACGAACGCGGCTCGGACGTCCCTACGAGCTAGCATCCGACCAGCATACCCGGCCGCGCGGAAAGCCAATCCGAGAAGCGGTGGACCGACCGGTCCGGCTGCCGGAACGGCGCCGTCCGTGGAACATTCCAGCGATCGACCCGGTCGGAACGTTCAGGGCTCGCCCGTTTCGAGGAGGAAGTACAGCGCCTGGGCCTCGTCACGAAACGCTCGAACGTGCGGTCCCGACTCCGCGGAGTGAGCGCTCGCCTGCGCGAACCCGTCGTCGGTCTCGACGAGCACGGCGACGCGCCGGAACCCGGCGATGAGGTTCGAGCGGAAGTGACGGAAGGCCCGCTCGAACTCCGGATCCGTGCGAGCGGGGACCTTCCGCGTGTCGATGAGCAGACCGAAGTGGGAGCGATCGACGGCGCGGATCTGCGCGTGGAATTCATCCATCGCGCCGATCATCGAGGTGACGTCCGTGAAGGGCAGCCCGTTCCGCGTGAGCCGGAGGATGTGCGTACCGGGAATCAGCTCCACGAGCAGCCCCGGACCGACGATGCGTTCGCGCGGATCCATTGGAGAATCATGCGCCCGCTCGGTGTCCGGAGAAAATCCCGGATGCGGGGAGAGCGTCATTTTCCACGCGCTTTACGCCGGGGCGGCCAGTCCTGGAAGCTACGGAGATCCACTCGGGGAGGAGTCCGCCATGGTCCAGCGCCGCTTCACACTGCCACGCACCGTCCCGGCCGTCCTCTTCGGCCTGGCACTCGCCACGCCGGCCGCCGCCAGGGACTTCTACGTCGACCCGGTCGCGGGGGCCGATTCGGGCGACGGTGGCCAGGGCGCGCCGTGGAAGACGCTCGCGACCGTTCTGTCCGCCGGGCACGTCGGAACGGACGTCAAGGCGGGGGACACGGTGTTTCTCCTGTCCGGCTACCACGGCAAGATCACGTTCTCCGGGGGGACGTACTCGCCGCCCATCACCGTGACGAAGGCGTCCGGTGCGACGCCGACCGTCTCGAGCGTCGGCTTCGCGGCGACCCACGGCTGGGTCGTCCGCGGGCTCAGCGTGAGTCCGACGTACGCGCCGTCTCCCAGCGTCGGTGATCTCGTCACCATGGGCAAGGACACGAGCGACGTCCTCTTCGAAGATTCGGAGCTCTTCAGCGTCCGGGACAGCTCCGCGTGGACCGCAGATCAGTGGATCAACGAGGCGAGCTCCGGCATCTCCGTCCGCGGCGATCACGAGACGGTGCGGAACAACGTGCTCACGAACGTGCGCTTCGGCATCGCCGTGGACGGTCCGAACGCGCTCGTCGATCACAACCGCATCGAGAACTTCTCCGCGGACGGCCTCCGCGGCCTCGGCGACTACGACGTGTTCCAGTACAACCTGGTGAAGAACGTCTACGTCGACGACACGGCGGGAGATTCGAACCACGACGACGGCTTCCAGAGCTGGTCCGTCGGCCCCGGCGGCGTCGGGACGGGCGTCGTCACGGGCGTCGTGCTGCGCGGGAACTACATCCTGAATCGCGAAGATCCGAACCAGAAGCTCACCAACTCGCTCCAGGGCATCGGGTGCTTCGACGGGTATTTCGACCAGTGGGTGGTCGAGAACAACGTCGTCATCACCGATCACTGGCACGGCATCAGCTTCTACGGAATGAAGAACTCCCGCATCGTGAACAACACGGTCATCGACGTGAACGACGTCACGCCGGGCCCGCCGTGGATCATGGTGACCGCGCACAAGGACGGGACGCCGAGCGAGAACTGCCTCGTCCGGAACAACCTCGCGACGGACTACGACGTGAGCGGCACGAACGTCACGAACGACCACAACACGACGCTGAAGACCGCGGATCTCGTCGACTACTTCCTGAACCCGGGGACGTTCGACCTTCACCTCCTTCCGACGGCGCCGGCGATCGACCAGGGCACCACCGATCAGGCGCCGTCGATCGACGCCGACGGCATTCCGCGTCCGCAGGGCGCCGCCGTGGACCTCGGCGCGTACGAATGGCACGAGGACTCCGTCGGACCGGTGGACGGAGGCTCGGGCATCGGCGGGGCCGGCTCCGGCGGCGGCTCGAACGCCGCGGGCGGCGCCGCGAGCACGGGCGGAAGCACCGGCTCCGGCGGCGGCGCGTCGTCGAGCGGCGGCGGAAACGCCGGCGGAGCCGCGAGTGGGACGGGCGGAGGATCGTCGACCGCGGGCGCGTCGGGCAGCGGAAACCCGGGGTCGGGCGGAGCCACGGGAGCGTCGAACCCGGACGGTGGCCCTCCCGCGCCGGCCGCGTCGAAGGACGACTCGGGCTGCGGCTGCGCCGTCGCGGGTGGTGACACGTCCGTGCCGCGCGGTGTTCTACTCGCCTTCGTCGCGGCGCTCCTCGTGCGCCACCGTGCCGGCGCGAGGCGTCGCGCGCGTCGCGCCGTCTCGGCCGGCTGACCTCAGCTCCGTGCCTTGATGATCAGGTAGCGAAGCGGCGCGTCCGTCGAGCGATTCCGGAGCGCGAGCACGGAGCCGAGCGGCAAGTGCACGACGTTCCCGGGTTCGAGGGAATGGGGCGTCTGGTTCACGAACGCCTCACCGTCGCCCTCGAGGCCGACCACGATCTCGGGAAACTCCTGCTGGACGTGACGCCCGACGCTTCCACCGGGTGCGAGCTCGCACGCGAGCACGGCGGTGAACGGCTCCGCGGCGTGCCCGAGCAGGTTCCAGACCCTGACTTCGCCCGAGCCGCCGAACAGGTTCTCGCGCACGTCCGGGGCGCCTCTGCCGATGTTCACGTGCCGGACGGTACACGGCTTCCGTGGCGTATGCTTGCTCCATGAGCGGAGTCGAACGACGCGATTCGGGTACGGAGGTCCTCGGAGAGCTTCTCGTGCTCGGCGACGACGCCGCCGGCACGTCCGTCAGCGTGTCGCCGAAGCGCGGGGGCATCGTCACGTCCTTCCGCGTCCGCGATCGGGAGCTCCTCTACATGGACGAGGGGACGCTCCGGGATCCCACGAAGAACGTGCGCGGCGGCGTCCCCGTGCTCTTTCCGAACCCGGGGAGGCTCTCGGGAGACGCGTTCTCGTTCCGCGGCGTGGCTTCCAGGCTCTCCCAGCACGGCTTCGCGCGGGCGAATCCCTGGACGGTGGTCGCGACGGGAGCCGACGGCCCCGCGTCGGCGACGCTCGCCCTCGCGGATTCCGCGACGACCCGCGCGGCGTTCCCGTTCCCGTTTCACGTCGAAATCGGCCTCTCGCTCCGGGGCGCGTCGCTCGGCTACACGGCGACGGTCGAGAACACCGGCCCCACGGATCTCCCCTACGCGCTCGGGTTTCACCCCTACTTCGTCGTTCGCGACAAGGCCGCGGCCCGCATCGACACGCGAGCGACGCGCGCCTTCGACAACGTGACCAAGAAGACGGGTCCATTCACGGGATTCGATCTCGCTGCGGGGGAAGTGGACCTTCACCTCGTCGACCACGGCAGCGCGGACGGCGCCCTTCACATCGACGGCGGCACCGTCCACGTGCGCGCGTCCGCGGATTTCGTGCGATGGGTCGTCTGGACGCTTCCAGGCAAGGACTTCGTCTGTCTGGAACCCTGGACCGCCCCCGGCGGCGCCCTGAACACCGGCGAATCCCTGACGGTGCTCGCCCCCGGCGCAACGCGAACGTCTTTCATGGAGATCGCGTGGGAGGCCTCCGGCTGACCCGCGGCAAGGCGCTCGGACCGTTTGCACGAGGAGACACTCCCCCGGGCCCCAAGCCTCGTCGGAACCAACCATGCGAGTGAGATGTCCCCCCGGGCGTGGTCGGGGATGATTTGTATACAAACTGAGCCAGCGAGACGTGCCCCCCGGCGTCGTCGGAAATGGTTTGTATACAAACCATGCGAGTGAGACGTTCCCCCCGGGCGTCGTCGGAGATGATTTGTATACAAACCATGCGAGCGAGACGTTCCCCCGCCCCCGGCGTCGTCGGAAATGGTTTGTATACAAACCATGCGAGTGAGACCTTCCCCCTGGCGTCGTCGAAAATGGTTTGTATACAAACCATGCGAGTGAGACGTGCCCCCAAGCCTCGTCGGAGACGGTTCGTACGCGAACCGTGCGCCAGAGACGTTCCGCCTCCGCCGTGCCGCCGTGCCGCCTCCGCCGTGCCGCCTCCGCCGTGCCGCCGTGCCGCCTCCGCCGTGCCGCCAGTCAGCCGCCGAGGGCTTCCGCCAGCGCCGCGTCGAGCTCCGCGTAGCGAAACTGGTGCCCTCGGGCGACGAGCGCGGCGGGAATGGCGCGTTGCCCGGTGACGAGCGGATCGGCGCCTTCTCCGAACCGGAGACGTAGCGCCGCTTCCGGGACGCGAAACACCGAGGGGCGCGAGAGCGTGCGGCCGATGGCGGCGGAGAGCTCCGCGTTCGTGACGCCGTTCGGCGAGACGACGTTCACGGGCCCGCGGAGCGATTCGTCGTCGATGGCACGCTCGAAGATCCGGACGGCGTCTTCGAGGTGCACCCAGGACACCTGCTGCTTGCCCGATCCGATGGGACCTCCGACGAACATCTTGAACGGCAGCGCCATCTGCGACAGCGCGCCCCCGCCACGTCCGAGGACGATGCCGAGTCGCGCGCACACGACGCGGACGCCGAGCGCCGTCGCGCGCGCCGCGGCGCCTTCCCAGGCGACGCAGACCGAGGCGAGGTAGTCCTCTCCGGCCGGCGCCGTTTCGTCGAGGGCTTCATTGCCGTGCGGACCGTAGAACCCGACGCCCGACGCGCTCACGAACACCGACGGCTTTCGCGCGGAGCGCTCGATGGCGCGCACGAGGCGCTCCGTGCTCTTCACGCGGCTGTCCTCGATCTCGCGCTTCACGGCGTCCGTCCAGTAGACGCCGACGGCGCGTTCTCCCGCGAGGTGCACGACGGCGTCCGCGCCTTCCAGGCACGAGAGGGGCGCGTCCCCGCTTCCGCCGTCCCAGCGCTCGATGGCCGCGCCCTCGGGGACCAGGGGACGGGCGCGCGCCGGATCTCGAGTCAGCGCCGTGACGCGATCGCCGCGCTCGACGAGGGACCGGACGAGCTCTTTACCGATGAACCCGGTGGCTCCTGAAACGACGACGGATTTCATGGGCCTCGCAAAATGCCTTCAGAGGGCCTCCCACCCGAAAGCGCAAGCGTTCGGGGGATCTTGTCCCGGTTTCCGGCGGAGCGGGGAAGTGTTACCGATGCTGCTCATGAAGAAGGCAACGTCGCTTCCATTCGTGGCCGTCGGGTTCCTCTCGCTCGCGTGCGGGAGCGCGCCGGCGAAGCCGTTCGATACCCTGAAGAACTCGAACCTCATCGCGTTCCGGCTCCAGAACTACGATCCGCCGCCCCAGGCCGCGGCCGCGCCGACGCCCCAGCAGGGGATGATCCCGGGCCTCCCACCCGAGATCACGCAGCTCGCGCAGCAGGCCCTCCCGGGCCTCCAGGCGCTCCTCCCGCCCGGGCTCCTTCCGCCCGGCATGCTCCAGGGCATGCAGCAGCCGCAACAACCCCAGCAGCCGCAGCAGCAGGAGATGCGGTTCCCGATGAACCAGCCGAACTTCCGCATCCTCGGTCAGACGAACGTGGTCGACCCGGATCTCAAGGAGCAGCTCGCCAAGGTGCTGGGCGACGGCGACAAGTTCCAGGCCGACCACGCCAACTGCATGTACGCGGAGATGGGGCTCTCTTTCACCACGACTGCAAGCCCGACCCCCAACGACATGCTCATCTCCTTTTCCTGCAATCAGGTGGAAGCTCGCAGCTTTGCGTGGCCCCACGCGAACCGTGGCCTGAAGCCGGACACGGTGAAGGAGCTCGCCGGGCTCGTCCAGAAGATCTGGCCGCAAGGCTGAGACGAGCGCGGCACGCTCGCGAGGGGAGCGGCGTCGGGTGCGGCCCGTCGCCGTTTTCTTTTTTGCGGACCGTCCACTCGCCGAGACATTGACGAACCGGTTTCGGTATGAGATTCAAAGAGGCGTCGAGGAACTGATCTCCATGGCCCGCCTTCCGCACTTTCACGCGTACACGCAGAACCGAATGGGTTCCGTGTGCGTCGTCATTGCCGCGGTGGCCGAGGCGAGCCCGAGTTAAGTAGACCAGCCCCTCGAACTCGAACCGCCGCGGCGCCAGAAGGTCCCGCGGCGGTCCTGCTTTTGTCTCTCTCGTTTCCCGAAGCTTCACGTTTCCCCTGAAAAACAGCCTGAGAGGAGTTCCACCATGAAGACGCTGACACCCACGGAGGGCCTACCCTGGCGCCTGAAACCTTTCCCCGAGCTCGTGCGGCTCGCGTGGCCGATCACGGTCTCCATGCTGTCTTACAGCGTGATGACCCTGGTCGACACGATCTTCGCCGGCAGGCTCGGGGCGAGCGCGCTGGGCGCCGTCGGTTTCGGCGGCGTCGTCACCTTCACCGTCTTCTGCTTCGGCATGGGCTTGCTTCGCGCCCCGAAGATCATCGTCTCCCAGGCAGTCGGCGCGGGGCTCCGCGGGCGCGTCGCCGGGAGCATCGGCGCCGGGCTCGTCGTGGCCGTGGTGCTCGGCTTCCTCACCGCCACGGTCGGGCAGATCGTCTCGCTCGAGCTCCCTCACGTGGCGGACGAGTCGGCCGCCGTGAAGCTCGCGCAGCGGTACGTCGCGATCCGCCTGTTCGGCGCGCCGCTCCTGTTCGTCGGCTACGTGATCCGGGAGGTCCGCTGTGCGCTCTCGGACGCGCGTTCGCCGATGCGCGCCGCGCTTCTCGCCAACTTGCTCCACGTCCCGCTGAACGCGACGCTCATCTTCGCGCTCGGGCTCGGCGTCGCCGGCGCGGCGATTTCCACCGTGATTTCCCAGGCCGTCGAGATGGCGCTCCTCCTCGTCATCCAGCGGGAGGACGGCTACGGCCTCGCGCAGGTCACGCGGCGGGACGTGCGGGAGCTGTGGAACGTCGGGTGGCCGCTCGGCGTGGAGCGGTTCCTGAACGTCGCGTCGTTCACCGTGCTGGTCTCCCTCGTCGCCCGCACGAGCGACACGGATCTGGCGGCGCATCAGGTCGCGCACCAGGTGAACCTGTTCGCGATTCTCCCGATGATGTCCGTCGCCGAGGCCGCGGCGGTGCTCGCCGGTCAGGCCGTCGGCGCGAACGAGGACGACCTCGTGAAGCGCATCGCGCGCACGGCGGCCTTCACCGGCACGGCATACGGCATCGTCTGCGCGTTCGTCTACGTCACGTGCGGCCCACTCCTCGTCCACGCGCTCTCGTCGGAGCCCGCCGTGCGGCACCTCGCCGTGCGGCTCCTCTGGATCGGCGCGGCCTGGCAGGCGTTCGACGCGCTCTACCTCGTCGGCGGCTCCGTCCTCCGCGGCGCGGGTGACGTGCGCTTCGCGACGACGGCCATGGTCGTCATCGCGTGGGTCGTCACGCCTCCGCTCGTGCTCCTCCTCGGCGTCCATTTCCGGATGGGCGCCGTGGGCGGCTGGCTCGCGCTCCTCGCCGAGTGGGCGGTCGGCGCGGGGACGCTGTGGCTCCGCATCGAGCGCGGCGGGTTCCTCCGCGCCGCCCATCGCGCGCGCGCCCGGCTTCGGTCCTTCGACGCGGAAGACCTGGTCCCCGCGCCCCTGAGCCCCTGAAGAAATGGCACACCTGGCACAGGCCCGCGGTCATAAATGCCTGAAACCACGGGCTTGTGTCGGTGGCATGCTCGCTGCAGAATTCCCGATCGGCCGCACCTCCACCCGGGCGGTCAGGAGCCCCCGATGAAAGCACCCCGCATCCTCACCGCCTCCCTCGCCACCTCCTCGGCCCTCGCCGCTCTCTTCGTCTCAGGCGTAGCGAGCGCCGACTGTCGGACGGACGGCTGCGCGAAGGGGTTCGACTGCGAGGCGACCGCGACGTCGGCCTGCCCGCCTCAGCCGTCCTGCCCTCCCGGCGCGGACTGTCCGGCGATCGAGCCGTGCACGTCGGAGACGTTCTACTCGTGCGTGCCGGGCTCCTGCACCGCGGACGCGGACTGCGCCGCGGACATGGTCTGCTACGCGCAGACGATCACCTCCGGCTGCACGTCGTACGGGTGCGCGCCCGGCGTCGAGTGTCCGCCTCCGCCTCCGTGTGACCCTGTCGCCACGACGACGCACACGTGCATGCCGAGGTACGCCGTCCCGTGCACGGTCGACGCGGATTGCGGCGCGGGCTTCAAGTGCGTCGCGGACGAGATCTGCAGCAGCAGCGGCGGCGGAAGCGCGGGGAGCGGGACGGGATCCGCGGGCGGCGCGAACACGGGCTCGGGCTCCGTTCCTCCGGGCGACACGGGGTCTGCCGGATCGGGTGGAAGCGCGGGGACGCCCACGCCGCTCCCCGAGCCGCTCCCGCCCGACACGGTCACGTGCACGATGACCGGCACGAACCACTGCGAGGCGCAGCCCACCGTGTGCACGACGTCCGCGACGTGCCCCACGGGCTGGAGCTGCGTGCAGACGTACTCCGGTGGCGGCACGGCCTGCTCCGGCGGAGCCCCGACCCCCGCTCCGTCGGGTAGCGGGGACTCGAGCAGCGGCTCCGCGGGCGCGGCCGGAACCGGCGGCGTTCCGACGGACACGTGCGTGACGATCCCGCCCACGCCCGGCCCGAGCTACTGCATGCCGCCCTACTACGACATCGGCGCACCGCGGGCGGGTGCCGACAATCAAGGCTCCGGCACGACGGGCACCGGCGGCGCCTCGAGCGGCGGCGGGACGTTCGGCGAGAACGCCGGTCTTCCGCCGACGAGCCCCACTCCGGGCGGAGCGAGCTCCGGTACCGGAGGCACGAGCGGCGGAACGAACCAGAAGGCCGTCGGCGGATCCTCGAACGACAGCGGCGGTTGCCAGGTCGCGTTCGGGAGCACGAGTCACGGGAGCGCCGCCCTCCTCGGCCTCCTCGGGTTCCTCGGGCTCGCCCGGAAGCGTCGCGCCCGCGCTGCCTGAGCGAGGGGACGCCAGCGCGAAAGCGGGGACACGGGCCGCGGCCGAGGCGCCGCGGCCCGTGCTTTTTCTCGGGGTCTGCGGCGGATGGCGATCGGCCGCGCTCTTCGTCATACTGAACGCACTCATTTGCCGCCGGGTGGCGGCCGGGGAGGTTCGCTTGCGACACACACTTTCTTCGTTTCGATGGATGCTCGGGCTCGCTCTCGTCGCGTCCGCTCCCTCCGCCGCGTTCGCGAAGGACTGCGCGACCAACGCGGACTGCACCGCGGGGTTCACCTGCCAGGCGAAGTCGGAGACCCACTGCGCGGCCTGCAGCGGACCGTCGTGCTCCCCGTCCGGCGCGAACTGCACGACGACGCAGATTCACGAGTGCTACCCGGCGCCCTGCACGTCCAGCAGCGACTGCCCGGGCGGCATGATCTGCTACACGGCGGAAGAGAAATCCTGCAACTCGACCGGCGACGGGACCTCCCAGTGCGTCGTCACGAGCTCGGAACGGCTCTGCGTTCCGCCCTGGGCGGTTCCCTGTTCCGGTAGCTCCTGCGGACCGACCTTCACGTGTGAAAACGAGCGGCTCTGCTCGGTCTCCTCGAACGGGGCCGAGTCCTGCGTCCCGTCCACGGAAGGCGGGACGTGTCGCGCTCCGAAGATCCCTTGCGGGGGCGGTTCGATCTGTCCATCCGGGTGGACGTGCGATTCGGTCACGACTCCGGGCGAGAAGGACTGCCCGTTGACCCCGGCGTTCGGCGACGGAGGGCTCTCGCGCGGGTGCACGGAGACTCCCACGACGACGGAGACGATCTGCGTCCCGCCGTATTTCGACGAAATCGCGAGTCTCCCTCACAGCAACGCTTCGGACGTCTTCACGGGCTCCTCGGGGCCCGGGGCCCCGGTGCTCGGCGGCCGCGGGAGCTCGGCCAGCGGCTCCGGCGACAGCGGCGGTTGCGCGGTCGCGCTCGGTTCGCAATCGAACGGCGCGGCGTTGACTCTGCTCCTCGCGGTCGGCGGGCTCGTCTTCGGCCGTCGCCGCCGAACCTAGCTCGGGGCGCGGCGGCGCTCGTGGGGAGTCTGTTAGACTGTCGGCTCCGTCACCATGCCCGCCCCTCTAGACGCCGCGACGCCCAACGTCCCCGGCGCCTATGTCCGTCTGACGGCGGAGATCGCGGAGGCGAGGGGAGTCGCGCGAGAGAAGCTCCTCTCCGGGCTCGGCATCGAACCATCGGCGCTGGACGAACCGGACCTCCGCATTCCGCTCCTCACCTACGGGCACGTCATCTGGCGCGCGCTGAAGCTCACCGGGGACCCGGGGCTCGGCATCGAGTTCGGGCTTCGCGCGAACCTGACGACGCACGGGCTCGTCGGCTTCGGCGTGATGAGCCATCGGACGCTGAAGGACGCCCTCGTGTTCGAGGGGAAGTACTTCGGGCCGCTCCGTTCGCCCGGGTTCACGTCTCGCTTCTTCTACGACGGCGATCAGGCCGTCGTGGAGTTCCGGGAAGCGGTGCAGTTCGGGCCGCTCCGGCAGTACTCGTTCGACATGTGCCTCGTGGGGTTCACGCACCTCGTGAGTCCGTTCGTCCCGCTCGACGAGATGGAGCTTCGCTTCGAAGGGCCCGAACCGCCCTATTTCAAGGACTACGCGAGCCGCCTCCCGCGGACGCTCTTCAATCAGAGCGCGCACGAGGCGCGCTTTCCCGCGTCGCGGATGGATCGCCCCGTGGCGACCGCGAACCCCGTCTCCGCCGCGCTGGTCACCCGCGAATGCGATCGCGAGATGGCGCTCTTCGGTCACGACGACCGCGTGCTCGAGCGGGTGCGCGCGCTCATCGTCGCGAAGCGGGGCGAGTACCCGGGCATCGAAGGCGTCGCGAAGAAGCTCGGGATGTCCGGTCGCACGTTGAAGCGACGGCTCCAGGAGCGGGACTTCACGTTCCGGGAGCTCGTCGAAGAGGCCCGGCGAGAGGAGAGCCTCCGCTTGCTCTCGAGCACCCGCCTGTCCGTCGAGGTGATCGGGCGGCGCGTCGGCTACACGTCGCACTCGAACTTCATCCGCGCCTTCAAGAAGTGGACGAAGAAGACGCCGGCGGAGTACCGCGACCGGATGCCGCAGAAGCGGCGATCGGCCTGAAATCACGCCGGGCCCGCGCTTGGCCCCAAATGACACAAACATCGTCCCGAGCGGCGACGGCGGAGTCCGGCAAATCCGCGAAGGTGTGAACGTACCGCTCGGTCGCCGGGCGGGCCCCACGTCTTCGAAGGAGAAGTCATGGTCCGGTCTGCATTCGTTCGCTCCGCTCTCGTGCTGGCTTTCGGCGTGTCCGCCGCCGCGTGCGCATCCGACAAGAAGGCCGTCTCGAGCGGCACGCCGGCCGAGACGCAGACGCCCGTCAGCTACTACCCGGGGTGCGAGAACGCGGGCGACGCGGGCGTCATGCCGGCGACCTCCGCGGACGGGGGCGCCGCTTCACCGTCGATCACCGACGAGCAGTCGCTGTTCGACGAGGGCGTCGTTCCGGCGCTCGCGTCTTGCCGGCCCTGTCACGTCCCGGGGGGCACCGCGGACACGGACCAGGGGCGTGGCTTTCTCCTCGCGACGGACAGGAGCGGCGACAAAGACGCGCTCCGGTCCTCCTGGGCGGGCCTCGGCGCCACGGTGGACGACAGCCCCATCCTCGCGAAGGGCTGCGGCACCGCGGCCGACGGACATGCGGGCGGCGGCGCGTGGCCCAAGGGAAGCGCTTCGTACGAGGACGTGAAGGCGCTCCTCACGTGTTGGAGCGATCCGTCGAAGTGCGGTGCGGCGATCGGCGCTCTGCCGCGCGGGAAGGAATATCCGCTCCTCGGCGATCTCGAGGCGACGGGCGGCCGGAACTACGCCGCCGTCTACTGCGAGAACAAGCCCGACTGCGCGACCTTGCCGGAAGATCCGCGCGTGATGATCTCCGGCGAAAACCTCGACAACCAGAGCTACGCCGTCTACTTCAACGACCCGTTCGAGGTCTGCGAGACGGACGCGCTCTTCAGGAACCAGAAGCGCGGCAACGATCTCCTCGTCGCTGCGGGAAAGGAGCCCGCCTACACGGCGAAACCACGACCGAAGAACTGCGGCGAGTGGCGCGCGGCGGTGAAGCACGGGCGCGAGTTCATCCTGACGAACGCCATCACCGGGCCCGTCCTCACGGTGAATTCGCTCGTGAACATCGGCGCGTACCTCGGGCTTCCGCTCTCGGGGGACGTCGACTCGGTCAACGCTGCTCTCGAGCAGCTCAGCACGTCACGCTACGGCTGGCCGAAGTCTCCGTACCGGAACCCGGCCCCGCTGCCCGGAGAAGATCCGAACGCGACGGACGGCGGGAGCGTCCAGCTCCCCGTCGCGACCGTGCAGGTGAAGGACGCGGACGGGAAATGGACCGGAAAGCTCGGGAACACGTGCTTTTCGTGCCACCAGGGGATGATCGGCCAGGGGGAAGTCGTGGGCGGCAGCGCGAGCTGGGACGGCCACCCGGAGATCTACGGCGGCTCGCCGAATGGGCTCTTCGTCGGCATGGGCGGCAGCAACACGGACGTCGGAACCGCGCTCTGGGACGTCGACTCGGCGAACGGACTCACCGGTCCGGATTCCTTCGACGCCGTGCTCTCGAATCCTTCGTGGATGACGAACCGCACCCGCGGCACGAACGGCGCCGATCAGGAGATCCTCTCCATCATCTTCACGAGGAACCTGGATACGTTGGATTTCCTCGGGCCAAAGTACACGCCCCAGGGCGGAGGGAAGGACATCAAGTCCCTCACCGGCTTCGGCGGCGGCGATCAGGACGTGCCGAGCTGGTGGTGGCAGCACAACAAGACGCGGTATCTCTGGGTCGGCTACGGAAGCGCCGGGAGCTGGCGTGAAGCGTTCTTCCCCGCGGGCATCACGAACCAGGAAGGTCACTGGCAGAAGCACCGCGAGGCAGACTTCCAGGACCAGGACGCCTGGCTGAATTCGCTCGAAGCGCCGAAGTTCGTGGGCCCCGCCGTCGACACCGCGCTCGCCGAGCAAGGCGCCGTCCTCTTCCACCTGAAGGATCTCTGGGCCGACGCGAAGAACGCGGACATTCCGCGTCCACCGGGAGGCAACGGCTCCTGCGCGTCCTGTCACGGCGCGTACTCGCCCAGGTACATCCATCAGCCCCGCTTCCTCCCGGATGCGCGGCTCGCGGGCACGTCCGGCTACACGGTGCCGCTCGACATCCTCGGGACCGATCCGGCACAAGATTCGCTCTACGCCTTCAGCGGCAAGCGCGGCGACGCGAGCGGCGTCGGCGGGAGCATGTTCATCGGGCACCCCGACTCCGTGGAAGGCTACCGGATGCCGGAAGAGCGCGCGCCCGGAGAAGGGCCGTTCGCGAAGGGCTCCGAGCCGAGCGGCTGGGCGTGCGCGCTCGGCACGCTCGGCGGCTACGTCGCGCAGCCGCTCCACGGCGTGTGGGCGTCCGCGCCGTACTTCCACAACGGGAGCATCCCGACGGTGTGGGACGTGCTGGATCCCGATCATCGCCCGAACGTGTGGCGTCGCCAGCGGGTCCCCGAGAGCGAGGCGATGCCGAAGCTCGGGTATCGCGGGTTCGACGTGCGTCTCGACCGCGCCTACGACTACCAGAAGCTCGGCTGGAAGTACGAGGTGCTCACCTGCGACCCTTCCAGCAGCGCGACCTACTACACGAGCTGCGAGAAGGACCACGACCTCTCCGCGACGGCCGCCCCCGACAAGAACGGCATCGTCGACGACCGCACCATCTACAACACGAACGCCTACTCCAAGGGCAACCAGGGCCACGCCTGGACGAAAGTCCTCACGGACGACGAGCGGAAGGCGCTCGTGGAGTATCTGAAGACGCTGTAGGCGGTGGGCATCGTGCGCTTCAGAGAAACCCGATCCCGACCGTCAGCTCCACGGGCACCTCGTACCGGGACATCGGTCCGTCCTGCGTGAGGAGCTCGTAGGGGGGCGAAGACTCGCGCTTCAGTCGGTAGAACGGCACATGGGCGCGGGCCGCGATCGTCACGGGGAATCGAACTCGCCGCCGGATCGTCACGCCGGCTTCGACGAGTGCCCCCCAGCCCTCGCCGCCGAGCGTGCCCGCGAAAGATTCGGGCTCACCCCAGGGTGCGCAAGACAGGAGGCAGAGCTCCGGGGGAGCGTACGTGTCGGTGCCGGCCTCCTCGCGGATGTAGGAGTAGCCCAGGCCCGCGCCGACGAACGCGCTCGTGGTCTTTTCGCTCAGGTAGTAGCGACCACCGATCGATGCGTCGGAACTCGAGCCGTGCGTCGCGGCCGCGCCCCCCAGGCCGCCGACTACGGCGATTCTCCCGGTCTCGAAGGAAAGGAAGAGGCGGAGCGCGAGGTCTTCGTGAGTCGAGAACCGTCCCTCGTTCCAGGCGAGCGCTCCGGTCGGGAGTATGCCGAGCCCTCCTTCCAGGCCGAAATACCAGGCCCAACGGTGCGGTACCGCCGCGGACCTCGTCCTCTGTCGAGCGCCGATGGCGTCCGAGGCGCTCCACGTGAGCGTCCGAACGAAGCCCGAGACGACCATGTACGTGTCGTCCAGCGAGTTCAGGTGTGCCCACAGACGGCGCTTCGTCTCGCCGCGTGGCATGGCGGACTCGACCGCGACGGAAAATCCGTCACCATCCCGTGCGAACGTCACGGTGTAGTCGGCCTTCCCGCCCTCCACCCTGGTCACCGGTGATCCGACCGGAATGCCTCCATCACGGAGGCCGTCACAGGTCAGCGTCGCGACGTATTGTGCCCACTCGTTCAATTCCGGCGAGTGCTCTCCGACCAGGCACGTCAGTGCGGCTGCGTGGGCGGGCAGGGGGATGCCTACCGCGAGAAGGAGCACCGTAGAGGCTCCGAGCACGTGTTGGCTGCGCATCGCGGCTCGCCAAAGCATGAAGCGTGCCGCCGAAGGATCCAGCCGGATCGGTGCAACGACGCTCGGGAGTCACGAAGCTCCCGCTTACCGTGTATCCGCCGCGCATCACCCGCTGCGAACGCCGCTACTCACGGACTGCGATCCGAAGCCGTGGGATGTTCTCGGGCGACATTCCTGATCATCGCCCGAACGTGTGGCGTCGCCAAGCGGATCCCCGAGAGCGTTTCGCGGGACGCCATTTTCGGGGCCCGGTATGGGATGGTTCTCGCCCCCGCGACCGTCGCTGGGTCCGCGACCGTGCCCTCGTCCAAGCCCTATTTCGTCGGCCTCACGCGCGGAGCGTTCCTCCTCGCCGTCGGGAGCCTCTTCGCGGACGTCTCCACGGAGATGCTCTACCCGGTCCTGCCGATCTTCCTCACGCAGGAGCTCGGGGCGAGTCCGGCGCTGGTCGGCATCATCGAGGGAGTCGCTCCCGCGCTCCAGAACGTCGCACAAGGGATCTCCGGGTGGGTCTCCGATCGGCTCCGGAGGCACAAGGGCATCGCGCTCCTCGGGTACTCGCTCGCGGCGTTCGCGAAGCCGATCATCGGGCTGTCGACGTCCTGGCTCGGGGTTCTCGTCGCGCGGTCGCTCGATCGCATCGGAGCCGGAACGCGTTCCGCGCCGCGAGACGCCCTCGTCGCCGGTTCCGTCGATGACGCGGACCGTGGGAAGGCGTTCGGGCTCGAAGGGTTCGGAGACAACCTCGGGGCCTTCCTCGGTCCGCTCCTCGCGATCCTGCTCCTGGACGTGTTCCACGCGCCGCTTCGGTGGATCTTCTTTCTCTCCTTCTTCCCGGGCGTCCTCGCCGCATTTTCCGTCCTGTCCGTCCCGGAGAGCCCGCCTCGCGAGGCGTCGCCGAAGCCCCGGGAGAGAGACGGAAGGAAACTCCCGGGCGGGTATCTCCGTACGCTCGTCGCGGTCGGAGTCTTCGGCCTCGGCAATTCGAGCACGTCCTTCCTCATCTTGCGGACGAAGGCCCTCGGCGCGTCGCTCACGACGACCATCCTCGTTTATGCGGGGTTCAACCTGGTCGCGGCCCTCATTTCCTATCCCGTCGGGTGGGTCTCCGACCGGCTCGGGCGAAAGGTGCTGCTCCTCCTTTCCTTCCTCGTCTTCTTCGTCGTGTACGCGGGCGTGGGGCTCACCGAAAACGCCTTCGTGATCGCGCCGCTGTTCGTGCTCTACGGACTCCACCAGGGCACGTTCCGCGCGATCGGCAAGGCGCTCGTGACGGACCTCGTCCCGGCGGAGCTGCACGCGACGGGCATCGGCTGGTACACGACGACCGTCGGGCTGACGGGACTCGTCGCGAGCGTCGCCGGCGGCGAGCTCTGGACGCGAGTGGGGCCGTCCGCGACGTTCCTGTTCGGCGCGGGCACGGCGCTCGTAGGCATCCTGCTCGCGGTGGTGCTGATTCCCGGACGACGGGGATTCTCGAGTTTCACCTGACGGCGCAGCTCTCGCGCTGACGGAGAGCCCCCGTGCTCAACGTCCCCGGATCTTCTCCATCTGCTCCCGCAGGAGCTCCGCGACCAGCCGCACGCGTGGGATGTCGAGCGACGTCTTCGGGCACACGAGGCAGAGCGTGCCGCGTCTCGCGGGGCCGAGGTCCAGATCGAGCGGCACGAGGTGCCGCGTGACGGAGAAGGGGTGAGTCACGCGGGCGAGGAGGATCGCGCCGACACCGGCTTCCGCAGCGGCGAGGTTCACCAGGATGCTGTCGGACGTGAACGCCGGCATGAACCCCGGGATCAGGGCTTCGAGTAGCGGCTGGGGCGGCAGGTCTTCGAACGGCGGCGCCCATCCGATCCACGGCACGTCCTTCGGGTGAGGGGCCTTCGGGAGCTTCTTCGCGAGCGCGGCGGAGACGAACCCGGCGTTCTCGTACTCGACCTCCGTCAGCACCTCGAGATCCTTGCCGCGCGGGCGGCCGAGCCGGATCGCGAGGTCGGCTTCGCCGCGGGCCATGTCCAGATAGCGCGTCGTCGAGAGTAGCTCGATGCGGATCGTCGGATGGCGCGACGAGACCCACGCCGCGAACGGCGCGACGAAATCGAAGCACGTGAACGGTGACGCCGTGATCCGGACCAGGCCTCCGGGAGCTCGCTCGTCCGCGTCCGCTGCGCGCCCGACCTCGCCGGCCCATTCGGCCATCTTCTTCGCGGGGGGAAGGAGCCGTTCGCCCGCGCTCGTGAGCTTCGCTCCCTCCACGGTTCGCTGGAAGAGGCGCGCCCCGACGGTCTCCTCCAGCTCCGAGAGGCGTCGGCTGATCGTCGGTTGACCGAGCCCGAGAAGCCGCGCGGCGCCGCTGACGCTCCCCGCTTCGGCGACCGCGAGGAAGAGGCGTACGTCCTCCCAGGGGATATCCATTTTCGGATGATAGCATCGGAATTTTGTCAATTTTCATTCGTTTCAGGATGGCCAAGATCGGGCTCGGATCACGATGAAGACCCGAAAGGAGACGCGATGACCCGTACGACCCACGGCCACATCGATTCGCTCGAAGCGTTCGACGTCGGCGGCACTCCGCAGTGGGTGCTCCTTCGAGGAAACCCCGAGAAGCGCCGCGTCCTGCTCGTCGTTCAGCAGGGGCCCGGTCTTCCGATGATTCACGAGGCGCGCTTCTTCGAGCGCGAGCTCCGTCTAGAATCGGAGGCCATCGTCGCGTACTGGGATCAGCGCGGCACCGGCAAATCCTTCCGGGCGGACCCCGCCTCGTTCGGACTCGACCGGCTCGTCGGCGACGTCCGCGCCCTGGTGGACGCCCTGTGCGCGCGGCTCCACGTCGACCAGGTGGACGTTCTGGGGCTCTCCATCGGCGGCTCGCTCGCGACGCTCGCCGCGGCCGAGAACCCGGCGCGATTCGGCCACCTCGTCGTCGTGGGCCTCGACGTCGATTGGGACGAGAGCGAACGGTACGCCTACGCCTTCGCCTGCGACGAGGCGGAACGGCGCGGCGATCGTCGAGCCCAGTCCGCCCTCCGCGCGATCGGCGCCCCGCCGCACGGCACGTCAGAGAAGTTCCTCACCCGCGCGCGCTGGGTCGCCGAATACGGTGGCATCAACCGGAAGCGAGGGTTCTACGGAATGCTGTGGGACAACGTCCGGAGGATCCTGAGCTCGCCCCACTACTCGCTCGTCGAACGCGTGCAGGCGCTCCTCGGCATCGAGCGGACGCAACGGCGCGTCCTCGCGTCCGCCACGCACTTCGATCTGCGGAAGCAGGCTCCGCGCGTCGGCGTGCCCGTCTCGTTCTTCCAGGGCCGCCGGGACGTCGGGACCAACCCGCACCTGGTGGCCCGCTATGCCGACGCCGTCGACGCGCCGAGGGGCAAGTCGCTCGTGTGGTTCGAGGAGAGCGCGCACGTGCCGTACTACGAGGAGCCGGCTCGGTTCCGAGAGGCGCTGGTCGACGCCCTCGGCTGGTCTTCGTGACTCAGGGCGAGCTCTCTTCGTCCTCGTCTTCTCCGAAGGACGGCCGTGGCCTCTTGCTCCACACGAGGAGCGCGGCGAGCCCCACGACGACGACGACCACGCGGCTCGCAAAGTCCGTCGAGGGGAACAGGTGCCGCGACACGTAGGAGAGCGCGGCGATCGCCGCCGCCGCGACGAGCACGACGCGCCGCCACGGTTCCATCAGCTGCCACGGGTTCGGAATCGGCCGGTCCATGCGAGGAGAAGAGGGAAGAGCACCAGCCGGGCCTCCGTCGAGCGAAACGCCGGGCGCGGTCGCAACGGAGTGTACTAGGGTGCGGCTAGGAGTGCCCGGGGTGTCCGCCGCGGGAGGCTCGCACGGGGCGCTACGACCGCGTGCACTCCGGGACGCCCGCCTTCCGGAGCAGGTCGACCAGCAGGCACCACCGGGTGAGTGACGCCTGAAACAAGTTCAATCCGACGAACGCCGTGAGCAGCAAGAACCACGGACTCACGAGCCGGGAGAGCAGGAGAGAGACGAGCACGAGGGTCCCCGCGACGAGCCGTACGTAGCGTTCGATGCACATGATGGTCTCCTTCGGGGTCATTCCGCCGGGTGAGGGACCGCCTCGCCGGAGTCGGCTCCCGGAATCGAGACGCGCTCGGCGCGGCGTGCTTCTCGACGCTTCATGAGGAAGTAGACGATGGGCACCGTCATCCGGGAGAGGGCGAGGGAGGCGATTTCACCCGCCATCAGGGAGATGGCGAGGCCCTGGAAGATCGGGTCGAACAGGATGACGAACGCGCCGACGACGACCGCCGCCGCCGTGAGCAGCATCGGGCGGAAGCGGATCGCGCCGGCATCGATCACGGCTTGCTCGAGAGGGGCCCCCTCCGCGAGGCGCTGCTCGATGAAGTCGACCAGGATGATGGAGTTCCGGACGACGATGCCGGCCCCGGCGATGAAGCCGATCATGGATGTTGCCGTGAAGAATGCCCCGAGGAGCCCGTGCGCGGGGAGGATGCCGACGAGCGAGAACGGAATGGCGCTCATGATGACGAGCGGCGTCTTGAACGACTGGAACCACGCGACGTTCAGCACGTAGATGAGCACGAGCACCGCGGCGAACGCCGCGCCGAGGTCCCGGAACACCTCGTAGGTGATGTGCCACTCGCCGTCCCACTTCATCGCGTACCGGTCCGTTCCGAACGGCTGCGACGCGGTGTGCTGCTCGAGCGCGTACCCCTCGGGCAAGACCATCCGATCGAGTTCCGGGCCGAGCTTCAGGATGGCGTAGACGGGGCTCTCGATCGCGCCCGCGACGTCCGCCGTGACGTACACGACCGGCATCAGGTTCTTGTGATAGATGCTCGCGTCCGCCGTCACGAGTTCCGGGCGGACGAGCTCGCTCACGCTCACCTGATTTCCTTCGCGCCCCGTGACGCGGACGCCCTGCAATCGGTCGAGGTCCGAGCGCGTCGGTCGATCGAGGCGTAGCCGGATGGGGACGTCTTCCTTCTCGCGCTCGTCGTGGAGGAGCCCCGCGCCGGCCCCGGCGCTCGCGAGCCCGAGCGTGCGCACGATCTCCGCCTCGCTCACGCCGTTCAGCGCCGCCTTCTCCTGGTCGACGACGAAGCGGTACTTCGGCTGCTCGTCCTCAACGTACCAGTCGACGTCGACGACTCCGGCCGTCTTTTCGAGGCGCTCGCGGACGCCGGCGGCGACGGCCTTGGCGCGCTCGTAGTCCGGTCCGTAGATCTCGGCCACGATCGTCTCGAGCACGGGCGGACCGGGGGGCACCTCGGCGACCTTGATCTTCGCGCCGAACCGGGTCGCAATCGGCAGGATGGCGTCCCGGACACGCTTCGCGATGGCGTGGCTCTGCTGTTTCCGGGCGCCCTTCTCGACGAGGTTCACCTGGATGTCGGCGACGTTCGAGCCCTGGCGCAGGAAGTAGTGACGGACGAGCCCGTTGAAGTCGTACGGCCCGGACGTGCCCACGTACGTCTGGTACGTCGTCACCTCCGGCTGGGTGCGGATCACGTTGGCGAGCGCCTGCGTGACGCGGTCGGTCTGCTCGAGCGGCGTGCCTTCCGGCATGTCCACCACGACCTGGAATTCGCTCTTGTTGTCGAAGGGGAGCATCTTCACGCGCACCCACTTCACCGCCACGAGCGACATCGCCCCGAGGAGGAGCACGACGACGCCGCCGAGGAACGCTTTCCGGAGTCTCGCGACGCGGAGGAGCGCTCCCATGACCCGACGGTAGAACCTCGTGAGGGCGCTCTCGGCCTCGCCGTCCTCGCCGTGCACGTGCTTCAGGAACCGGATGGTGGCCCACGGCGTCACGATGAACGCGACGATCAGCGAGAAGATCATCGCCGCGGACGCGCCGATCGGTATCGGGCGCATGTAGGGGCCCATCAGCCCGCCGACGAACGCCATCGGCAAGATCGCCGCGATGACGGTCATCGTCGCGAGGATGGTGGGATTGCCGACCTCGTCCACGGCCTCCACGGCGACGTCCGCGAGGTCCCGGCCGCGATTTCGGGGCAAGCGATAGTGCCGCGCGATGTTCTCCACCACGACGATCGCGTCGTCCACGAGGATGCCGATGGAGAAGATCAACGCGAAGAGCGTGATGCGGTTCAGCGTGTAGCCGTACAGGTGGAAGACGGTCAGCGTGAGCGCCAGGGTCGCCGGGATGGCGAGCATGACGATGCCGCTCTCCCGCCGGCCGAGCGCGAGCCAGATGAGGATCGCGACGCTCACCACGGCGATGCCCATGTGGAAGAGGAGCTCGTTGCTCTTCTCGCTCGCCGTCGCGCCGTAGTCGCGCGTCACGGAGAGTTCCACGTCCGCCGGAACGAGGGATCCGCGCAGTGAATACACCTTGCGGGTCACGTCCGCGACGACCGTCACCGCGTTCCTGCCCTGGTGCTTCGCGACCGACACCGTGACGGCCGGGACCGACTCCGCTCGAAGGTCGCGCTCCGCGCCCTCGGCGGCCGCGCCGGACCCGAAGCGCACGTACGTGGACGGCTCCTCGGGTCCGTCGAGGATCTTCGCCACGTCGCGCAGGAACACGGGGCGCCCGTTCGACGCACCGACCAGCACGTCCCCGACGTCCCGCGAGCTCGCGAGCCAGGTGCCCGTCTCGAGCAAGATCTCCCGGTTGTCGGAGGCCACGGCGCCCGCCGGGAGGCGCGCGTTCGCCGCTTCCACCGCGCCGGCGACCGTCAGCGGCGAGAGATGGCGCGCGGCGAGGCGCTCCGGGTCGAGCTCCACGCGGACCTCGCGACGCTCACCGCCGGTGAGCGTCACCTCGCTCACGCCGTCCACCTGCTTGAGCTGCTCCCGGAGCTCGCCGGCGAGTCGACGGAGCGCGAAGCCCGAGTAGCGCTGGCTCCACAGCGTCATGGAGAGCACCGGCACGTCGTCGATCGAGCGGGGTTTGACGAGCGGCGGCGACGCGCCGGGCGGGATGACGTCGGCGTGGGCGGAGAGCTTCTCCGTGAGCCGCACCATGCTCCGCTCCTCGTCCGCGCCGACCTTGAACCGGACGATGACGAGCGCCTGGCCGGGGCTCGACGTCGAGTACAGGTACTCCACGCCGGGTACCTCCCAGAGCAGGCGCTCGAGCGGCTTCGTGACGCGCGCCTCGACCTCCTTCGGAGACGCTCCGGGCATCCGCACGAGCACGTCGCTCATGGGAACCACGATCTGCGGCTCCTCCTCGCGAGGCAGGCGCCACACCGCGAACGCCCCGAGGAGTAAGGACGCGAAGAGGAGCAGCGGGGTCAGCTTCGAGTGAATGAACGCGCGAGCGAGCTTCCCCGCGGCGCCGAGCTTCCGGGGCGAGCTCATGGTGCTTCCGTGATGGGGGTTCCGTCGCGGAGCCCGTCGGGCGGCGCGGTCACCACGCGCTCTCCCGCCGAGAGACCGGAGAGGAGCTCGCTCCACCGTCCCCGCGGCTCCCCGAGCGTGACCATGCGGAGCCGCGCGCGGTCTCCGTCCGCGACGAAGACCCGATCCAGCGCCCCGAACCGCGTCACGGCCGTCGTCGGGACCACCAGGCGCTCACGCGTACCGACGTGGAAGCTCACGCGCGCGAACGCACCCGGGCGGAGCGCGCCGGCATCTGGCGGAAGGTCGAGCTTCACGAGCAGCGCTCGCGACCCGACGTCCACGCTCGGGACGATCTCCGCGATCTTCGCGCCGAGCGCCGAGGGAGTCGCGTCGACCTCCACGTCCGCGGCGTCCCCCACGGCGAGCGCGTTCGCGCGAGACTCCTCGACGGCTGCCTCGACGCGGAGGAGCCCATCGTCCGCGATCACCAGCAGCGGCGTCCCCGGCGCGGCGAGCGCCCCGGGGTCGACGCGCCGCTCGAGGATCCGTCCCGCGAACGGCGCCGCGATGTCCGCGTACCCGAGCGTCGCGCTGGCCTCCCCGACACCCGCGCGGGCCTCCGCGATCCGGGACTGGACGGTGCGCGCCCGGGCCTCGGCGGCCCGCTCCTGTGCCTCGGCGGCTTCCCACCGCGCCTGCTCGTCGTCGAAGGCCTGCGCCGAGATGGCTCCCTGTTTCGAGAGCGCCGCCGCCCGCTCGTAGGACGTCTTCGCGCTCCTCGTCGCGACACGGGCCGCGATGAGCGCGCTCTCCGCTTCCGCCTTCGCCTCGAGCGACTGGTCGAGGAGCGCGCGGGCACGGGCGACGCCGGCGCGCACGTCGTTCGCCTCGAGCTCCACGAGCGATTGCCCGGCCGTCACCACGTCTCCGGCGTGCACGCGGACGGTGCGCACGTATCCCGTGGCCTTGCTCGTCAGCACGGTCGTGTTCCGGCCGCGCACCGTTCCGCTGGTCCGGTAGAGGAGCGGGAGGGTTTCGACGTGGGCGACGGAGAGCGCCACGCGTCGCGGCGACGGCTCTCCTTCCGGCGCGTGAGAGGCAGGCCGAGCGCAGGATGCAGCGCCGAGCACGGCGGCGGCGAGGCCGACCCAGCGGCCGTGCGGGAGCGTTCCGGGCGTGGTCATGCCCGTGAGAGCCAGGGTCGGGCCGGAGGGGTTCGACCGGACTCGAATTTCGCCGGACCCGCAGGAAAATCGCTACCCCGGCGTCCCGAGGACCGCGCTCCGGATGACGACCCCGACCATCCCGAGCTTCGCGACGAGCTGCACCAGGAAGAACCCGAAGCGGAACGAGACGGCCCGTGCCGTCTGCACGAACACGACGTGCGTCGTCGTCTGGCAGACGCGGGCGACGACGACGAGGGCGGCGAGCGCGTCGAGCAGCGGCGCGTGAACCGAGGTCCACGTCGCGACCCCGACGATGGCGCCGAACACCGGCAGGTTCTCGACGCAGTTCAGGTGAGCGCGCGTCGCTCGCTGGTACCAGTCCGGGCCGCCCGAACCGTCCGCCGGGAACGCGTTGATCGCCGCGCGGCGCCGCAGGATCTGCCACCACCGGTGGCCGCCGATCGTCGTCATCAGGACGAACAGCGTCCAGCACGCGAAGGCGAGGAGAGAGCAGATGGGGACGCTCATGGGATGACCCTCGGGAGGGAGAGGGGCCGGCCGGTGTCGTCCCGGCCGGCCCCGTCTCTCGTCACGCGAGCGAGTCGAGCGCCGCGACGACGCGGGAGAGCTGCGCCTTCGTGACGAGACTCGCGAGCACTTCCGGGAACCGCGTCTCGCGGACCCCGGAGAAGATGTACTGGTACCGGTACGCTCGGAGAAACGCCGCGCGGACGCGCTCCTGCTCGCTGGCGGTGAACGGTCGGCCCGCGTTCGCGAGGAAATACGCCGCGTCCGCGCCGGACTGCGTCTTCAGGATGCCGTCCACGGCTCCGACGAGACCGATGAGGTCCGTCACCGCGCGATCCCTCGCGGCGTCGTCCAGCTCTCCGTCGAGGCGGAGCCATTCGAGCTCGTCGATGACCGCGTGCTGCGCCTCTTCCATCCAGTGCGCCCGGAAGACGTCCCGGTAGAGCTCGGAGAGTTTCGGATCCGCCTCGATGCTCTGCTTGTAGTGGACCTGCGTGAAGAGCTCGATGAGGAAGACCAGCCCGACGACGGCCCACGCGGACTTCTCGAGCACCACGCGCGCGACGGCGTTCGGCTCCGGCAAGAAGCGGTACCCGTCCGGCATCGCCTGTTCGGCGAGCGCCTCCACGCGGCGGAAGAGCTCCTGGTGCTTCAGCTCCTCGTCGCTGAATCGGATGAGCGCCTCGAGGGCGACCTGATCGCCGAGCTCGTGATCCCGCGCGAGGTCCAGCACCTTGGCGTTCACGAAGCGTTCGACGAGTCCGAACACGTTCGCGTAGGTCCGTCCCTGGATCTGGCTCACGAGGATCTGCTCCCCCGCGCGGAGGAAATCGAGCTCGCCGATCAGCGAGAGCCCGTCGGGCAGGAACTTCTCGTCGCGGGAGAACTCCCGCGCCCGGAGCACGTCCTGGTCGATGTCCCAGCGCGCGCGGCGCGAGGCGAGGATCGCTCGCGCGTAACGGGTGTGGACGGTGTCGGGGATGTTGGCGGTCATGGCTTCCGGTTTCCTCTCGCGAATGCCGGGCGTCCGTGCCCGGTGCGTCCCCGAAGAGCAGCCTCCGTGCCGAGAGCGCTGGGTCACAGTAATTATTAATGGTTACGTAAATATACGGTTTGTCTGGCGCTCTCCCAGGAAGTCGTTAATTCTCGTGATTCGTGAGATCTCGCGAGGCATGATCGCGAGTTTTCGCGAGCAGTCCAGCCATGACGGACCCCGGCGAAGAAAGCGAGCTCGCGGCCCTCCGCAGCATCGTGGAGGGCACCGCGACGGAGACGGGCGAAGGATTCTTCGGCGCGCTCGTCGAGAAGCTCGCCGCCGCGATGAACACGATGGGCGCGTGGGTCGCCGTCTGGGACGACGCCTCGGCGACGCTCCGTGCCATCGCGATGAAGATGGGCGACCGGAGACTCGACGGCCTCTCCTACGCCGTTCACGGCACGCCCTGTCAGACGGTCCTGGAAGAGCGGCGTCTCCTCCACATTCCGGAGCGGATGGTCGAGCTCTACCCGAACGATCCGCGCATGGTGCAGTTCGGGGCCGTGAGCTACCTCGGCGTCCCGCTCTTCGACGTGGACCAGCGCATCATCGGACACGTCGCCGTGCTCGACTGCAAGCGGATGCCGGAGGAGCCCCGGAACGTCGCGCTCTTCCGCATCTTCGCCGATCGGGCCGCGGCCGAGCTCCGGCGCATCGACCGAGAGCGTGCCCTCCGCGAACGCGAGAACCAGCTCAGCCGCCTCCTCGAGAGCGCGATGGACGCGATCCTCACGCTGGACGAATCACTCCGGATCTCGTTCATGAACCCCGCCGCCGAGCGCGTCTTCGAGTGCGACGCGGCGACCGCCGTCGGGAAGGACTTCGGCGAGCTCCTCGCTCCGGAGTCCCGACGCGTGCTCGGCGGCTGCACGGAGGAGCTCTCCGAACGCGAGCGTCCGAACCCGAGCCTCTGGGTCCCCGGCGGTCTTCGCGCCGTGACCGCACGCGGCCGGACGTTCCTCGCCGAGGCCACTCTCTCGCGCTACAGCGCGGACCGAAAGCACGGGTTCACGCTCATCCTCCGGGATCTGGAGGAGCGCCTCGGCGCCGAGCGACGCATCCAGTCCCTCCTGAACGAGGCCGAGGCGCTCCGCGACGAGCTCCGGTCCCTCGGCGCGTTCGAGCCCATCGTCGGCTCGTCGCGAGCGCTGCTCGCGGCGCTCCGCGAGGTGGAGAGCGTCGCCGCGACGGACACGACGGTGCTCCTCCTCGGCGAGACGGGCACCGGAAAGGAACTCTTCGCGAAGGCCATTCACGCCCACAGCCGGCGGAGCGCCGCGCGGCTCGTGAAGGTGAACTGCGGGGCGATCCCGAAGGACCTGGTAGAGAGCGAGCTCTTCGGCCACGAGAAGGGCGCGTTCACCGGCGCGACGGCGCGGCGGGAAGGTCGCTTCTCGATGGCGAACGGGGGAACGATCTTCCTCGACGAGATCGGCGAGCTCCCCGTCGAGCTGCAGCCGAAGCTCCTTCGCGTGCTCCAGGAAGGCGAGTTCGAGCCGGTCGGCAGCTCCCGCACCGTGAAGGTGGACGTCCGCGTCGTCGCCGCCACGAACCGGGATCTCTCCGACCGCGTCCGCGAAGGCGGGTTCCGGGAAGACCTCTACTATCGCCTGAACGTGTTCCCCATTCGCATCCCGCCCCTCCGCGAGCGCGGCGAGGACGTCGTCGAGCTCGCGCGAGCATTCGTGGAGCGGTTCTGCCGGCGCGTCGGCCGCGCGCCCCTGGTCCTCTCCGACCGCGTCCTCGAGCGGCTCCGAGCCCACTCCTGGCCGGGAAACGTGCGGGAGCTCGCGAACGTCATCGAGCGCGGCGTCATCGTGTCCACGGGGGGCGCCTTCGACGTGGAGCGCGCGCTCGGCGAGACGGCGACGGCGCCCGCACCCCAGAAGGCTCCCACGGACGAAGACCGCATCTACACCGCGAAGGAGCTCGCCGCGCTCGAGCGAGAAAATCTCCTCCGGGCCCTCCGCGCCGCCGACTGGAAAATATCCGGAGACGGCGGCGCCGGCGCGATGCTCGGCCTGAACCCGTCCACGCTCGCGTCCAGGATGCGCGCGCTCAAGATACGGCGCCCGGCGCGGCGCTGAGTGTGAGTTCCCTGCCACTCGTCGCCCGGCGCGAAGCCGCGTTCGCGGCCGTCTTCCCCGCAAATACGCGACGCCGGCTCGCCGCTCGGCGCGGCTCGGACCTTGCTAGACGGCTCGCCGATGACTCATCGAAAGCTTCTCGCGACCTGCATGCTCGCTCTCGGCGCGCTGCTTCACGTCGGTTGCGCGTGCGAGCCAATCGAGTTCCACGACACGTGCACCACGAGCCCGGACTCGTGTGGCGCGGGCATGGAGTGCGGCTGTTTCCTCTCGTGCACGTGCGAGCCGAGCTGCGTCGACGTCGGGTGCCCGAAGGGCCAGGTCTGCGCCGCGGGCCTGCTCGGAGGGCACCAGTGCGAGCTTGGCTGCAACAGGGACGACGAATGCGACCCGGGCTCGTACTGCGAGTCGGCTCTCTTCGGCGTCGGGAAGTGCGTCTCCGGATGCATCGACGACTCCCCGTGCCGGAAGGGTTTCGCCTGCAATACGGGGAACGGTCGTTGCGAGTCCTTGCCCTGTCACGGGCCCGATGACTGCGCCTCGGGGTACACGTGCATCGACGCCGAAGCGCTGGTCGCCTCCGTCACGGGGCAGGCAGACGCCGGGTCCTGCCGCGCGCTCTCCTCCGGCTGCGAGGACTCGCAGAACTGCACGTGCATCGAATCGAGCTGGGCCGCGCTCTGCCACGCGCTCCCGACCGACGGAGGGACCCACGCGGACGCGAGCGTCGACGAATCGGACGCCGCGAGCGCAGACGCTGCGCCGTCGGATGCTGCGAGCTCGAACCGAGACGCCGCGCCCTCGAGCCCCGCGAGGGACTGATCCGGCTGCCGATCCCGAAATGCGGTCGCCGACCTTGACCTCGGCCGGGTGCTGTCTAAGCTACCCGTCTCCCACGGGGGCGATCGGCTTCGACGTGGGGACTGAAGATTCATCTGCGTGCAGTGGCTCCGGCCCACGACAAAACCGGCACGTTATTTGCGAACGACAACGCAATCGCTCTCGCGGCCTAAAAAACCGTGAAGCCGTCTGGCGGTAAGGTAGTCCTCGTAACCGTTCGGGCGTGACACCAGGGCTGGGTAGCTCGAGAACGTCTCTGATAGAGCTGCCGAGAAACAGTGGAGACTAGGTCGCGCCCGAATGCGCGAACTGAGTCGCAGCGGATACGGCGACTACGCACGTGAACGAGGGTGAGTTGGATGCCTCGCGGACCCGGGTTCAATTCCCGGCGCCTCCACC
>DASZXK010000119.1:0-35982 GCA_035545855.1 Polyangiaceae bacterium | reverse complement strand
CGCGACTCGCGTCGCCGCGAAGAAGGAGCGCTACTACCGGCTCGCGGCCGACTTCTTCGAGTTCAAGGAAGGGCGGCGAACCGTCGGTCTGTTCGTCTGCAACGCCGTCGACTGGAGCACCTACTACATCCGGAGCGCCGCAGTGCTCCCGGAGTACCAGGGGCTCCGGCTCTCGCACGGATTCGTGGCCTTCCTGCTCGAGACCCTGCGTGGCCTGGGCGTCGAGCGCGTCGAAGCCGACACCTCTCCTTCCAACTTCGCGACACTCGCCATCCTGACCGGCTTCCACTTCAACGTAACAGGGACGACGTTGAGCGATCGCTGGGGCGCCCAGCTCCGGCTCACGCGATACCTCGACACGGAATGCGAAGACGTTTTCCTCCGCCAGTTCTGCAGCGGAGTCATTCATCAGCGCCGCCGCCGGTCCGGTGCGGCGCGCTGAACAACCATCGGACAGAAAGGACAATCCCGTGAAGAAGAAGTTCTCGCTCTCCTGCCTGTGATCCGCGACGCCGGGGCGAGCCTCCGGCGAAGCGCCCTTCTCAGAGGGGGGGGACCAACTCTTTCTGCGGAGGTTCTTTCGTGATTGGAACCGTGCTTTGCAGCGACATCGAGGACTACGCGAACGTGCTGCGTTCCGGTCCTCTCCTGGGTCGCGCTCGGAAGGGCGCGCTGCCGCCGTCCGTCGTCGGCCGCTACCTTGCGAGCATTCACTACCTGCTCCAGTACACCCCCGTGCACCTTCGCCTCGCGGCGGAGCTCGCCCGCGCTCGCGGAGAGACCCCCATCGCGGAGTACTACGAACAGAAGTTCGAGGAAGAGGCCTCGCACCACAAGTGGGCGGAGTCCGATCGCGACGTGCTCTTCTCGCGCTTCGGAGTCGAAGCCGTGCAGGAGCCGGCCGCCGCGATGCGCGCGATGGTGAGCACGACGCGGGCCCAGATCGAGGCAGCCCCGGCCTCTTATCTCGCGTACATCCTGTTCGCGGAGTATTTCACCGTCATCCTCGGGCCGGAGTGGGTCGCCGCCCTCGAGAGAAACTGCGGAGTGCCGTCGGGCGCGCTCACGTCCGTCAGCCGGCACGTGGAGCTCGACAAGCATCACGTCGCCGAGGGGCGCGAGGTGATCGAGCGCCTCGCGAGTGACGGGACGCTCGACGACGTCCTTCGCAGCACCCTGAAGGAGACCATGACGGCGTTTTCCGCGTTCTGCGACGAGCTTTGCCAGGCCGCGTGACGAACGAGAAGTCCGACCCGGCGGCGCGTCTCGACGCACTGCTCGCGCGTCACCCCCTCCCGACGCGGTCACGGCGGCCCGAGCTGTTCACGGAGAAGGTCACGATCGGCGGCCTGGAGGCGGAGGTCGCGGGGATCGCCGTCGAGGTCGACGGCGAATGCATCACGGGGAGTGCCGCGAGCGTGGGCGCCCCGCCCGTGGACCGCGCATACTACGAGCTGGTCGAGCGCCTCGCGGCGGTCGCGTTTTGGCGCGAGCCGGAGCGCCGCTTTCCGGTTCGCGACCGGCGCGGGACCGTGCTCGGGGAAGCCACGCCAGGAGAGATCTCTCTCCCCGCGGCCCCCGACGGCCTCCGCTGGGCCCGTTCGAACGGCGTCGCCCTCGGCTACGACTTCGCCGCCGCCGCTCACCGGGCTCGTCTCGAGCTCGTCGAACGGGACGCGGTGCTTCGCTCCTGGTACGGAGAAGGCCGCCCCGAGCGGCTCATTCGTACGACGCCGCAGCTCTCCGCGGAGCTCGGAGAGCTCTACGACGTCGAGGCGCACGCGTTCGGCGCGGACGAAGCGAACGTCGTCGGCGTCTTCGCGTTTCCCCGCGGAGTCGGGCCCCTGGTGTACGGGTTCGCCGCGGAGTCCACTCTGGAGAGCGCGACCCTGGGAGCCGCTCGCGAGTGTGTCCAGCGCCTGGCGTTCCTCTGGGACGCGGAGCTTCCCGGCGCGTCACCCGCGCCTTCGGCCACTCCCGACTTTCATCAGGAGTTCTATCTCTATCCGGGCAATGCTCCGCGGATCGTCGACTGGCTGTCGGGAGGACACGAACGGTTTCGCGGAGCCTTCGGCGTCTCTCGAGACGTCGCCTCACCCACCTTCGTGGACATCACTCCGGACTGGCTCAGGGGGCTTTCCGTCGCCCAGGCGGTTCCGCGAGGGCACGCGCCGCTCTGTTTCGGCTGGGGGCATCCCCTGCTCAGACTGGCGTCTCCGGAGCTGATGGTGCACCCGATCGCCTGACGGGCGCGGCCGGCTTCAAGCGGCTGCTCGGGGGGTGTACCGTCCCGGGCGATGATCGCGGTGTCCATCCCCGAGCTGCGGCTCGGCCGCGAGCTCGGCCGCGGGGCTCACAGCGTCGTCTATCAGGGCGTCCGCGACGGACGGCTCTACGCAGTGAAGCTCCCCGTGGTCGTCGAGCCGGGGATCGATCACGACGTCGCTTACCGGCGCTTCCTCCGCGAGGCGGTCGCGCTCGCGCGCCTCCGGGATCCGGCGCTCCCCTTCGTGATGGAAGTGGGCCGCGTGGACGGCGTGCCGTACCTCGTCATGGAGCTCGCGGCCGGCGAGACGCTCGCGCAGCGCCTCGCGCGCGGGCCGCTGACGGAGGCCGAGGTGGTGCGGCTCGGGCGCCAGCTCGCTTCAGCGCTCTCGGTCATCCACGCCGCGGGGCTCGTCCATCGCGACGTGAAACCGCTGAACATCGTGTTCGACGAATCCACGGGGACGGCGCGTCTCGTCGATCTGGGGTCGGCGACCCCCCGCGACGGCTCCAGCAACGAGGCGGCCACGCGAGCGTACGCGGCGCCGGAGATCCTCGGTGCAAACGCGCGCCCGGCCGACGTCCGCTCGGATCTGTACTCGCTCGGCCTCGTGCTCCTCGAGGCGCTCGGCGCAGGTCCCGGAAAGGACGCGCGTCGACTGGGAATCTCGCCCGCGCTGTTCGCCGTGCTCGGGCGGCTCACCGAGCCCGATCCGGAAAAGCGCTGCCCCTCGGCCCGGGACCTTTCCGGAGCGCTGGAGTCGCTCGCTCCCGCGGCGGCGGAGGCGCCGAAGGCCTCGAGATCGGTTCGCACGCCGAGTGCCGAGTTCCACGGTCGCCTCGTCGAGCTGGAACGGCTCCGACGCGCCTGGGGCGCGAGCCAGCGTCGGCGCGGCGGCATCCTGCTGCTCCGAGGCGCGGCCGGCGCGGGGAAGACCCGGCTCGCGCGAACGTTCCTCGCCGAGGTCGCCGAGGCGACCGGGACGGTCCTCTCGGCGTCGTGCCATCCTCGGGATCCGAGGGCCTTCTCGGCGGTTCGCCAGCTCGTCGAGGACCACCTTCACCAGTGCGATCGGCTCTCCAGTGCCGAGCGAGCGCGTAGCTACGCCCGGCTCCGGGCGCTCGCGCGCGACTACGGCGCGCTCCTTCGCTTGCTCTCTCCGGCCCTCGCACGGGTGTTCCACGACGCGCCGACGCTGCCCGCGGCAGAGAACGCGGAGCAGGCGTTCGCCGAGGGGCTCGCCGATTTCCTGCAGAGGCTTCTCTCCGATCTGGGTCCCGTCGTCGTCTTCGTCGACGACGTCCAATGGCTGGATGCGAGCAGCCGCCGTGTGCTTTCCCGCGCGGCGAATCAAGCGCCGACCGACAAGATCCTGTTCGTGTTCGGCGCGCGGTCCGGTGACGCGGAGGCCGACGTCGCGCGGCTGACCGACATCATCAAGGCGCCGATCACGCACGTCGAGCTCGCGCCGCTCGGGAACGAGCACATCGCGGCGATCGCGGCGGACTACCTCGGCACCGACGAGCTCGGAGCGGACGTGAAGGACGTCCTCCTCAGACTCTCCGACGGAATTCCTCTTCGGGCGCTGGAAGTGCTCCGGACCCTGGTGGACGAAGGAATCCTCCTTCCGCACTGGGGACGCTGGGCCCTCGATGCCCGGGCGCTCGCGGAGACGGACCTCCCCAGCGGCACCGTGAACCTGCTCCGGCGGCGAATCGATCGTCTCGAACCGACGACCCGCGCCGTGCTCGGCGTCGCGGCCGTCCTGGGGATGACGTTCGACGAGAGCGAGCTCGAGGCGAGCACGCGAGCACAGGGGCGCTCCTCGCTCGACGCGCTCGCCGAAGGGATACGCGCTCACGTCGTGGAACCGCACGCTCCCGGGTCGCACCGGTTCATCCACCACGTGGTTCGGGACGCGCTCCTCGCGGCGATGGACGAGTCCACGCTCCGCGAGGCAAATCAGGCCGTCGCCCAGGCCCTCGACCGTCACGAGCTCGCGCCGACCGAGCTCCGCTTCGAGATCGAGCGGACGCCCGCCTCCGGCGATCGGGCGCCGGAGGCGCTTCGCGCGCTCGACGCCGATCCGGTCTACCGCGTGGCCTCCCACTACGCGGCGGGAGTCCCGAGCCGCACCCCGCGGCGGGCGGCCGAGGTGAACCTCCTCGCGGGTCGCGCCGCCGTCGAGCGGTTCGACAACCAGCGGGCGATCGAGCTCCTCGAGTTCGCGGAGAAGTCGTTCGCGGTGGCGGGGCTGCCGTTCGAGCCCGCCGACCGGATGCTCCGCGCGGAGGCGCGGCTGCGCGTCGGGGCGCTCCAGGACGCGCTCGCCGATTTCGACCGGGTCGTCACTGAGACCAGCGATCACCTGCTTCGCGCCGCGGCACACGGACGCATCGCCGTCGTCCACGACATGCAGCTCGACGCGACGCGAGCGTGGAAGGCGCTCGAAAACGCGTTCGGGCTGCTCGGCGAGTCACCGCCCGCGGAGTCCCTCTCCTACGCAGCGGGGAGCGCTCGAGCGTGGATCAAGCGGCAGGTCTCGCGGGGCGCGCGTGCGCCATCTTCGGCGGTCGACCGGCGACGCGACCAGATCCTCTGCGCTCTGTACTACCAGGCGGGGCGTGTCGCGTTCTCCAGCGGAAAGCCCGTGCGCATCGCGCTCTCGGCCCTCCGCGCGCTCGAGCCTGCGGAACGCCTCGGTCCCTCGGCGGAGCTCGCGCGCGCGCACCTCGTGTACGCGTTCGTTCTCACTCTGCTCGGCTTCAGGGAGGCGGGCGCCAAGTACCTCGCGTCCGGCGAAGACGTCGGTCGCCGTCTCCGAGACCCCGTCGTGTACTCGCACGCCCTCCAGCTTCATCACGTCATCGCGGTGTGGGGAGGGCACGTGCAGGAGTCGATCGACGCTGGTGCGCGGTGCGTGGCCGAGTACGGGCACTGGCGGGAGCTCAACGACTTCAACCTCGTCGTCTACACGCTCCACCAGCTCGAGTGCGTGCGCGGCCGGGACTCGGAGGGGTGGCGGTGGCTCACTCTGTCGATCGATCGAATCAATCGACACGATGGGCGGCCGTTGGTTCCCGAGTATCTCCTTCACGGGGCGCGAGCGGCGCTCACGGGGCTCGGGCGAGAGTCCGAGATGCAGAGCCTTCTCCACGGAGTGGAGCGGGCGAGCATTTCGGTGCCGCGGGATAGCGGGTCTTTCTACCCGCTCATGTTCAGCCCGCGCCTCCGCACGTTCACGGAGAAGATGGACCTCGGCGAGGGTTTCGAGGCGATCGTGTCGGAGTTCCGGGCCCTCGAACTCGCGCCGGAAAAGGTGCACCTCGCCGTCCTCGAGTACTACATTCACCTCGCGCACGCGCGGGTGCACGCTTTGCTCCGTGCGCCCGCGAGCGAGCGGAAGCGAGGTCTGCCGGAGCTCGAACGTTGTGCGAAGGACCTCCGGGCCGCTTCGCGTGGGATCGCGCTGTTCGTCGCGCATGCCGTCGTGATCGAGGCCTACCTCGAGTGGTTCTCCGGTCGCTCCGAGGCGGCCCGCGCGAAATTCGACGAGGCAGAGCGCCTTGGCTCGAGCGAGACGGCGCCCTGGGTGCTCTACGCCGTCCACCGCGGCCGCGCGCATCAGCTGGAGGCAGAAGGGCGCAAAGATGCGGCGCGGGACCTCGCCGTGCTCGCCGAGGCGGTCGCCGTCGAGCACGGGTCCGCATACCGGGCTCGCTTCGTCCGCGAGGAGTTCGGCCTGCGTCCGCGGCGAGGATTCGACTCCGGCTACGGCATACCCGCTGCGTCGACGAGCGTCTCGGACGACTCGTCGACCCTCGTGCCGGGAACCTCGCGCGCGCGCCGTCAGCTCCGGGCGCTCGTGCGAATCGGACAGGCGCGCGGACAGGAGCTCTCCCCGGACCACCAGGCGGCTTGGGTGATCGAAGAACTGCTCCAGGCGCTCCGTGCGCAGCGGGGTTTCCTGTTTCTCGCCGTCGACGTGTCGCGCGTCGCGCTCGAGTTCCCCGCGAGTCGCGGGACCGAGCTCGAGCTCGTCGCGGCGAGGGACTCCGCCGGCAGGGAGCTCGGTGAAACGGCGTCCTACCACCGTCCGGTCGTCGCCGACGCCCTCGTGGCCGCTTCCGAACCGGACTCGGACAGGCCCGCCGCGAGGACGCGCATCGGCACGACGTCCCGGCTGAGCGCGATGGCAGCGCCGCTCCTCGTGGACGACGTCACCGTCGGAGTCGTGTACCTGGATCGGCCCCTCGCGGAGGGCGCGTTCGTGGACGCGGATGCGGAGGTGCTCTCCGCCCTCGCGGGGCAGGTCTCGATCGCGCTCGAGCTAACGCGGGCACTCCGCGCGCGGGAGAAGGCGCAGGAGAGCCTCCGGAACGCCGAGAAGATGGATGCGGTCGCGCGCCTCGCTCGCGGAATCGCTCACGACCTGAACAACATGCTGTCGGCCATTCGCATGGCCACGATGGCCATGATGACGCTGCCGGACGCGGCGAACCTCGTCGGGGAAGACGTGAAGACGATCCAGGCCGCGCTGCAGCGGGCGAACGAGCTCACGAAGCAGCTCGGGACGTTCTCTCGGGGAGAGCCGCGCGCGCCCGAGCTCGTCCGGCTCTCCGAGCGCGTGGAGCGTCTGCTTCCCGTCATCCGGGGCCTCGCGGGGGAGTTCGTCCAGGTGGAATGCCACGTGGGCGATCCGGCGTCGAGCGTGCGAATCGATCCGGATCGCTTCGATCAGGTGCTCATGAACCTCGCGGTGAACGCCCGGGACGCGATGGACGGGAAGGGCACGATGCGCCTCTCTCTCGACACGGTCACGCTCGACGATCAGCACCTGCAGGAGCACCCGCGTACGGCCAGCGGACGTCACGTTCGACTGAGCCTCTCGGACACCGGCGCCGGGATCCCGGAGGACGTTCGACGGAAGATCTTCGAGCCGTACTTCACGACGAAGCAGGACCGCGGCGGAACGGGGCTCGGGCTCGCGAGCGTCTACTGGATCGTGGCCCAGGCCGGCGGACACATCGACGTGAGGAGCGAAGTGGGCGAGGGGACGACGTTCACGATCTACCTGCCCGCCGCCGAATCCGCTTCCACTGCCTCGAGTCAGGGAACCACGAGGACGCGGACTCGTCGTCCCGCGACGGTGCTCGTCGTGGAGCCCGACCCCGCAGCAGCCCAGGGGCTGTCCCGGGAGCTCGCCGGCCTCGGACACTCGGTACTGTCGGCGATGACCCCGGAAGAGGCTCTGGACGTCGCTCGTCGTTCGAGAAACGACATCGACCTGCTCGTCGCAAACGTCGTCCTTCCCGGTATGAACGGCCTCGAACTTTCCAGGAAGCTGGAAGAGCTCGTCCCGCGACTCGGCGTCTTGTTCGTCTCTAGCGACACCTCCGGGGTGCTCGCCGCCCGCGGCATCCTCGGCGAAGAGGTCGGGATTCTTCCGCTCCCCGTATCGGGGGACGAGCTCCGGCGGCGGATTCGGGCGATCCTCGCCGCGGTTCGCGGAAAGCGGCCTCGAACGCCGGAAGCGCCCGCCACCTGAGTCGAAGGAGCACCATCGGACTCGATACCGCACGCTTCCGGAACGCCCGGCCTTGCGCGGCCCAGCGAGCGGGTCGTATATTGAGGGTTGCGCGGGCTGTCCCCACCCCCCCGGCCCGGCCCAAAGTCGTGGGCCGGCGCTCCAGAGGCCGACCCCCCTCCTCACTGCGTGTGCCCTGGGGCGCCGCGCGACGCGCTGATTCCCAAAGCCGCACCTGCCTCGAAGGCGGGTGCGGCTCCTTTCATCCCTGGTGCCCGTGCTCGCCGTTCACGGCTCACCACCGAGGAAAAAAATCAGAAGTCTCGCGGGGAACGTCTCGTTCACCGGGCCTTCCTCCGGATGCTCGGCGTGCCGGCCCCGCTTGGGCTCCGTGAGCCGCGTCGACGGATCTCCGGGTACTTACGCTTCATCCGCGACGACGTACACAGGACGGGGCTGAATTTTGAGCCTTTCGCGATGCGAGGGGCCTCTATATAGGTAAATCATGCGGCGCATCGGACGGGCAGGGCTGGCTGTCGTGTTGGCTTCGGGCACGCTGACCCTCGGCGTGGTCGTCCCCTCGTGTTCGTCCTCGGACGGCGCGAAGAAGACGCCGGGGATCACCTACGGGGAGGGCGGGATCATCCACGTCGATCCGGGAACGATCACCATCACCCCGGCGAACCCGGAGGTCACGTACGACCCCGTCACCGGCAAGCCGAACCCGATCCAGTTCACGGTTTCGGGCGCCGGGAGCGTCCCCGTCGAGTGGAAGGTCTCGAACCCGTACCTCGGAACGATCTCCGACACCGGGCTCTTCACCCCGAGCGACAGCTTCGGCGGGGAGGGGGACATCGAGGTCCACGTCGGGGACGCGGTCGTGAAGGTCCACATCGTCGTCTCCGTCAACAAGGTGCAGAACGGTGGAGGCGCCGGCTCGGACGCGGACGCGGGACTCGGCGGTCTCGGCGGCGTCGGTGGAGAGGGCCTCGGCGGCACCGTGCCGGACGACGTGCTCGCGGTGCTCGAGGGCACGCCAACTGCCGACGGCGCCATGAAGCTCCTCTATCCGTACGACGGCACCGTCTTTCCGCTCGACGTGCTTCCGCCGCTCTACCAGTGGACGAAGGGAAGCCACGGCGCCATCCAGGCCGTCTACTTCCACATCTCCTCTCCTCCTTACTACGACTACAAGGGGTACTTTTCGGTCCCCGCCGCGGCCACCGACTTCATCCGTCACCCGATCCCGAAGGACGTGTGGGACGCCGCGACGCGGAGCGCCGCCGGCAGCACGCTGAAGGTCGAGCTCGTCTTCGCCGCAGGGGGAAAGGCGTACGGCCCGCTCACGCAGAACTACAAGATCGCGCTCGCGCCGCTGAACGGACGCATCTACTACCAGGCGTACGCGACGGCATTCGTGCAGAACTGGTCTCCGGAGCTCACCGTGTGGGGCGAGCGCTTCGGCGGCGCGACGCTCTCCATCGATGTCGGGGCGGAGGGACCGAAGCTCGTCGCGGGCAGCACGACGGACGATCACTCCGGGTGCCGGGTCTGCCATTCCGTCTCCGCTTACGGCGATCGCATGGTCGTGCAGCGAGGGGACGATTACACGTCCACCTCGAGCTACGACCTGAAGAACGGCAACCAGGAGTCCCGCGCCTACAAGAACGGGACGCTCGGCTGGGCCGGCCTCTATCCGGACGGCACGCTCGGCCTCGCGAACTCGATCGACGTCACGGGCACGAACTCGAACGACGGCGACACCGAGCTCTACGACATGACGAACGGGAACGTGGTTCCCACGAAGGGCCTGCACGAGGTGGCGACGCGCATCGGGCTCCCCGCGTTCTCTCCGAACGGGAAGCACGTCGCGTTCACGCTCTTCGAGGGACCGAGCACCCCGGCCATCGGCAACGCGAACGGCCGGAAGCTCGTTTCCATGGACTTCGACCTGGCGACGAAGACGTTCTCGAACCCGCAGCTCCTCTGGGATGCGAAGGCGAACGATCAGCGTCCCGCCTTCCTCACTTTCATGCCCGGCGGCACGGACGACTCCGAAGCCGTCGTGTTCCAGCACAGATGGGACAACGACGATCTCGCGTCGAGCTGGCACGGCTCGCGCGCGGAGCTCTGGTGGGTCGACCTGAAGACCCGTACGCCGCACAAGCTCGACCAGGCGAACGGCATCGGCGCGGACGGCAAGCGCTACGTTCCCACGGGCCCGAACGACCACGGCACGGACGAGACGCTCAACTACGACCCGAGCATCAGCCCGGTGGCGTCCGGCGGGTACGCCTGGATGGTGTTCATGAGCCGGCGGCTCTACGGCAACGTCGCCGTCGCCGCGCCCTGGGACTCCGACCCCCGCGAGCACGACATCCGGGTGAACATCGCGACGAAGAAGCTCTGGATGGCCGCGATCGACCTGAACGCGGCGCCGGGGACCGACCCGAGCCACCCGGCGTTCTACATTCCCGGGCAGGAGCTCAAGGGCATCAATTCGCGGCCGTTCTTCGCGCTCCAGCCCTGCGTGACCGACCGCGGGACGTGCCGGACGGGCGTCGACTGCTGCACGGGCTTCTGCCGCGACGGACTCTGTCAGCCGCCCCCGGTCGACGAGTGCTCCAAGATCGACGAGAAGTGCACGACCGCGGACGACTGCTGCGATGTCCGCGCGAAGTGCCTCGGCGGGTTCTGCGCCATGCCCCCGCCCAGGTGAAGGAGAGCGAAGCGCGAGCGCGCGGAGGGCCGCGCCGGGGCACCGTCAGTCACAAGCGGTGCCGGCGATGGCGGCCTGGCACTCGGACGGGTCCGTCGGGGCCGCGAGGGCCCGGCTCAGGTGGAGCAGGCGGCACGAGACGGAGTCGCCCCCGCTCTTCGCGGTCTTCAGCGTGGCGCCGGATTCCTTCGCGGCGCCCGGGACCTTCTCGCAAGCGGTGAGACACGCGTCGGCGGAGGCGAACGCCGCGGCGAAGTCCGTGGCGCACGCGGTCTGAAGGAGCGCGCAGTAGGACTCGCAGTTGTCCGTCCCGCAGTGACCGTCCCCGCCGGGGCCGGCGTGAGGGCAGTGCGAGGTTGCGATGTCGAGCGCGTTGTACGAGTGATACGTCCTGCAGCCGAGGGTATTTTCGGTCTGGTCGTCGCTCTGCCCGGGCGTGAACGCGGCGCAGGTCGCCTTGCACTCGGCTTCGTTCTCGTAGACCGCGGAATCCCCCGTGCACGCGGCCATCACGACCCGGCAGTAGTCGTCGCAGTTCGGCGTGGGGATGGCGCAGGGGCTCTTCGGCTTCGGCGCGAGCGTCGCGTGCCAGCAGTGCTCGTCCGGGGCGAGCGTCGCGTTCCCCGTGTGGACGAGGCGACACTGCAGCGTGTCCCCGTCGTGGTTCTTCTTCGCGTCGAAGGTGCCGTCGTCCAGGAGCACGGGGCACTCGGCGGCGCAGTTCTCCGAGGCCGTCTCGGGGCACACCTTCGCGTACAGCGTGCAGTAGGAATCGCAGTCTTCGCCGCACTTTCCCGCGCCGCCGGGGCCCGCCGAGGGGCAGTAGTCCCCGCTTTCACCGGAGAGCGCGGCGTTCTTCGCCGCCTTGGCGCGACACGCCACCGTGTTCGTCCCCTCCGCTTTCGCCGGATCCCCCGGATCGAGCAGGGCGCAGACCCCGAGGCAGACTTCCTTGGACGGATACACCGCGAAGGTGTCCGTGCAGGCTTCCATCACGGTGTTGCAGTAGTCGGTGCACTGGGCGGTCGCCGGCGCGCCTCCGCCGCCGTTCGCCTGAGGGTCGTAGTGGCGTTCCTCGATGCCGGCGATGGACTGGCATCCGGCGATCGCGAGCGCCGGAAGCCCGAGCGCGAGGACGAGGAAGCCGGGACGTTTGCGACTCCGAAGGACTTTCCGCATCAGAAGCTTCCTCCGAGCACCACCCGAGCTTCTCGGCCGTTGCTCGTGACCGAGACCGATGGCTTCCTGTCGCTCGGGGCCGTCAGGTAGAGCGCGACGCCGCCGACCGCGAGGATGCCGCCGCCGATCACGAAGACGTTGGCGAGCCGAGCCGCCCGGTTCGCCGAATCCGAGAGCGACTCCCCTTCCGGGTCCCGGCAGACGGTGCCGTCACAGTGGGTCTTCGCGTCCTGGTTCTTCGAGATCGCGCGGAGCCCGAAGTATCCACCCACGCCGAGCGTCACCACGCCGAGTCCGCCCACGACGAGCCCGAGCGTCCGCTGCACGCTCCCCGTGCTCTCCGTTCGGTCGCCCGTGTCCGCCGGCGGCGAGGCCGCGGGAGCCGAGACGGGGGGCTGCGGAGCCACTGCCGCCGGAGGAGGCGCCGTCTCGAGCTTCACGAGCGGCGGGACGGTGACGCTCGCCGAGCCGCCGTTCCCGTCGACGCGAACCGGGCTCGACCACTCCTGGTAGCCCGGCGCTCGCGCGACGATCCGGTGATCGCCCGGATCGACGGGCACGGCGACGTTCCACACCGGCTGTGGCACGACCCTGCCATCCCGCACGAGCTCGAGCCCCGGCGCGGCGGTGCCCAGAGGGACCTGGAGCGTGAGGTGCGACAGGAGCGGTTCGAGGCGGTCCGCGCGCCGATTTCCCATCGCGGCTCGATCCGCTTCGCCGTGAGCTTGAGCTTCCGACGCGGCTTCGCGAAAGAGTCCCCACGCGCTCGCGGTGCGCCCCGATTTTTCGTAGCACTCCGCGAGGTAGAGGGACGTTCCGATCGCGTGATCGATGGCCCCGCTCTGCTCGAGCTTCGGGCATGCCTCCTCGAACTTCCCGGCGCGCATGGCCTCGAGCGCCTGCTGGAACAGCGCTTCGGCGGCAGCCTTGTCCGCTGCGGAGGTCTGGGCGGATGCGACGGGCGTCACGCTCGCGAACACGACGAGCGTGGCCAGGAACGGCGACAATCGAGCCACGGTCGCCGGAGCCTAGTGCACTGCGGCCGTCGTCGCACCAGTCATCACCCGGGCGGTGCCTCGGGATCGCGTCAGCGCCGTCCGCCGAAATCCGAGATGCCGTCGCCCGTCGGCTGAGGCTTCCCGACGGCGGCGCTCGCCGAGGGCCTGGCGCCCGACTTGGGCCGGGTTGCGCCGGGAGTGGAACTGCGGGGCGGCTCCGGCGGTCGCGCCGCCTGAGCCGCGACGGGCTTCGGCGGCTCGTCGGCCGGAGGAGCCGGAACCGCGCTCGGCGGGGGCGTCGCGGTCGCCACGATCGCAGGCTCTGCCAGCTTGGGCGAATCCGGCGTCGGGGCCACGGGTTCGAGCCGGGGTGGCGCCTTCTTCGCGTCCGCGTCCTTCGAGGTGTCCTTGCCGAGCAGCCCGACGGCGAGCGCGACCACCCCGACCAAGAGGAGCAGACCGATGAGCGTGGCCGTGAGCGTGTTCTTGCGGTTCACGGCGAGCGTTCCCGTGCGGCCCCACGTCGCCGGGGTCGGGCCCGCCGGCGCGCTGACATCCAGCGTTTGCGTCGCGACCGTGTCCGCTCCCTTGAGCTCGACGGGTGTCTGCCCCGATGCGACGGGAGAGGACGGCGCCCGCTTGCTCTTTCCGTCGCTGCTCTGCGAGAGCACCCGCTCCGTCCGCAGCACCGAAACCATGGCGTGCGGCGGGCCGTACAGCGCGATCGCGCGGGCGAAGTCCGAGATCGTCCCGTAGCGCGCCTCGCGGGCCTTCTCCAGAGCCCGCTTCGTGGCGGTCTCGAACGCCGGCGGAACCGATACGCCGAGCTCCGCGAACGTCGGCGGCGTGCCGTTCATCACCGCGTTCACGAGCTGCGGGATCGTCTCCGCGTAGAAGGGGGTTCGCCCCGCGACGAGCTCGAACAAGATCGTTCCGAGGGCCCAGATGTCGGCGCGCGGATCCACGTCTTTCGCGGCGTCGAGCTGCTCCGGGGACATGTAGAGGGGCGAGCCGACGAGCGACGCCGTCTTCGTGAGCCGGAGCTGGTCCCCGCTCTCGAGAATGGACTTGGAGACGCCGAAGTCCAGCACCTTGATGCCGCGCGATCCGTCCGGTCGGCTCGCGAGGAACAGGTTCCCGGGCTTGAGATCCCGGTGGACGATGCCGCTCGCGTGCGCCTCCGCGAGGGCCTCGCAGGCCTGCAAGACGTAGTCGACGGCCTCTTCGACGGGGAGGCGACCGCGCCGCTCGGCCTCGTCCGAGAGGTCGTTCCCCTCGAGGTGTTCCATGACGAGGTAGGGCACGCCGGACTCGAGCGTCCCGACGTCCATCACCCGGCAGACGTGTTCACTCCGGATCTTCACCGCCGCGCGCGCCTCGCGACGGAAGCGTTCCGCCGAAGATCCCTCCTTCGCGATCTCCGGGCGGAGGAACTTGATGGCGACCATCTGGTCGAGCTCGAGATGCCGCGCTTCGACGACGACACCCATGCCCCCCTCTCCGAGGGTCCGGCCGACGAGATACTTGCCGGCGATGGTGTCATTTTCCCGGACGAAGGGATCCGGCATCGCGGGGAAGGGTAACAAGCCGCGGCCGGCCTTTCCATCTTCCGAGGGCCTGAAAGAGCGACAATCTCGCCAGATCTTGGCGTGGAATACACCAGAACGGCACGGCCGGGCGTCCACTCCGGTGTACTGTTCCCGCCGGTGTTTCCGTTCCGGAGCAAGCAGGCCGAGAAGCGCCCTTACGGAACCCTGATCGCCGTCGTGGGAGCGCTGGTTCTCTACGAGGCGTACTCGTGGCGGTCTTCCGGTCACGGACGACCGCTTCACGGCCAAGCGTCGCGGCTCGAGGCCCCGCGACGCGCGGACGACGCCTACGGACGCGCGTCGGATCTGGTGCTCTCCGGCGTGGACGGCACGTCGGTGACCATCGCCGCCGCCCCCGACGTCGCCGGGCATCGGCCGCTGCTCGGCGCGATCGTCGACGTGGCGACCGTTCCGGGAGACGTGCCCGACCCGCTCATCTGGCTGCGTACGGTCTTCGTCGATCCGGGGGGCGTGCACGATCTTCCCGTCCGGCCGCCGCAGCCGTTCGAGTGCGACGGCGGCGCCGCCGGCGTCCGCGAGTACGGCGCGCTCGGCGTCGCCCTGACGACGGAGGTGTGCGTCGGGGACCGGGGCCTCTTCCGTCTCTCCACGAAATACGACTCTCTCCCTGCCGGCGGCGCCGTCGCCGACGAAGTGAACGTCGGGTCGCTTCCCGTGGTCGTGGCTCACGACGGCGCGGCGTGGAACGAGGAACGCGACACGCCCTATTTCGCATTTTCCCACGGCGGAACCGCCGTGCTCGTCGAGTCCGACGGCATGCACGTGAGCCGAACCTTCTCGCACTTCGGCGCCGAGACGTTTCCGTCGCCGGTCGTCGCTCGATACCGGCCCGAACGGGTCGCGCGCCGGACGCTTCGGGTCGCGCGAGGCGACGTCCTCACGGCGATCGGTCTCCTCCCTTCGGCGAACCGCCTGGTGGACCTGACCTTCGGCGCGGGTCGAGGAGGCGAAGCGACGCTCCTCGACGGAGCGGGACGAGAGCTCGCGACCGGGACGCTCGCTCGCGGAGAAAGACGCGTGCTCCGGCTCCCGGCGGATCTCGGGACCGCGCTTCGTCTGAGGGACGACCGCGGCGTCGTGACGGACGAGCACGTCGCCGTCCCCGAGGCGCCGGGAACGACGAAGATCGTCGCGGGAACGCCCGCCGTGGGGACGCTCTCCCTGTCGTACAGGGATGCGTCCGGGGCTCCGGTCCCCGTCCACGCGCTCTTCCAGGGGAACCGCTGGAACGACGCCCCCGAGCCACGCGCCGCGGAGGGGCGCGTCGTCGCGGCGGGGCGCTCGCTCTACCTCGTCGACGGGCACGCGACGTTCGCGGTCGTGCCGGGACCATACCGGATCACCGCCTCACACGGCCCGACGTGGTCCCTCTCGCAGCGCGACGTCGTCGTCGAAGCGAATCGGACCGTGAACGTGGAGGACGAGCTCCACGCCGTCGTGGACACGGCCGCGTGGACCTCCGGAGACTTTCATCTGCACTCCGCGCCGAGCCCCGACTCCGTGGTCTCGCTCCGCGATCGCGTATCCTGCCTCGTCTGCGAAGGCGTCGAGCTCGCCGTCGCGACGGATCACAACCGCGTGACGGATCTCGGACCGGCGGTGAAGGAGCTCGCCGTCCAGGGCCGGATCGCGACGCTCCCGGGCGTCGAAGCGTCCACCGTGGGCCAGCGCTTCGGCCATTTCAACGCCTATCCGCTTCCGCTCCCCGCGGGCGCGCCGGAGGAGGGCGTTCCGGTGTACTTCGATCGCCGTCCGGCGGACATCTTCGCTTCCGCGCGGAGCCTGGGCGCGCGCGTGCTCCAGGTGAACCACGCGCGGATGGACCCGGGCATCGGATATTTCGACCTCGCCCACGTGGACCCGAACACGGGGCGCTCGGATCCCGTGTTTTCGACCGACTTCGACGTCCTCGAGGCGTTCAACGGAATGTGGATCGAGCGGTACGAGAAGGTGCGGGAGGGCCCGCGGGACGTCGTCGCGCTCGCGAGGCGCGGCAAGCGCGTGGCCGTCACCGGCAACAGCGACTCTCACAAGCTGCTCTTCGAGGAAGCCGGCTATCCGCGGACGTTCGTGCACGTGCCACGGGACCCGGTCGAGACGCGCTCCGAACGAGTGCTCGCCGCCCTCCTCGCCGGCGATACGACGGTCACGTCGGGTCCGTTCGTCGAAATCGACGTGGACGGGAAGCGACCGGGCACGCTGGTCCGGCCCGGGCCCGAGGGGGTTCTCCACGTTCACGTTCGCGTCACGGCCCCTGCCTGGGTCCCGGTCGAGCGCTTCCTGCTCCTTCGCGACGACGTTCCGGTGGAAAAGGAGCACGTCCCCGGTCCGCCGACGGACGGCGTGCGGTTCGAGCGTACGTTCGAGGTTCGAACGGAAGGTCATGACTCGGTGATCGTCGCCTGGGCAGAAGCCTCGACGCGGCTCCCCGACGTCGTTCCTTACGAGAACCCGCTCTCCATCGGCTTCACCGGGCCGGTGTACGTGGACGGCGACGGCGACGGACGGCTCCTCGTGCCTCCGGCGCCGGACGTATCCGGTAAATAGACCCCCTAGATGGCCGATCGCGATTCGGCCGTGATCCCGGATCGCGGCCGGGGATTCAGCCCGACACGATCTCGAGCGACGGAGCGCGTTCGTCGTTCCACGAGACGAGTACCCGGAACGCGCGTCCGATGTCGACGTCCGTGTGCGCACCCTGGTGGATCACGTCGAAGTCGGCCTTGGCGAAGGTGAGCGTCGCCTCGACCTGGTAGGGCGTGCAGACGACCGCGAGCCTCACGGCTCCGGGGTCCGCCGCGAATCCGCGCGCGTACGGGACGAACGCCCCGTTCAGGAAGGTGGTGAGCTCCGCGTCCGTCATTTCGCCGATCCGTTTCCCTTCTCCACGCCGTCGAACCCCGAGACGCGGAACATGCCGTTTCCGGCCACCTTCGCGACGGACTCCAGGCGGTGGTCTCCGTCGTGGATGTCGTCGTAGGCGCCGACCCGGGCTCGTGCAGCGAGGTACTTCAGGTTGCAGTCGCTCGAGCAGAAGACGTCGCTCACGCGCTGCCGGAACGTCCGCACGCGAAGGTAGAGCTCGCCGTTCGGGCGCTCGAGGAGATCCACGAGGTGCGCGAGCTGTGGATAGACGAGCGTCGAGCCGGCCGTGTCTTCCCAGAGCGGGATGCCGTTCGGGCGCTCGAACTTCCGGAGCGCGTCCACGTGGGTGTGCCCGCTCAGGTACGCCGCGACGCGGGGCTCGGCGAGCAGCATGTTCCGGAGCCGGCCGTCCTCTGCTCCGTAGAAGGAGCCGAGCGTGTGGTGGCCCGCGACCAGGAACAGGGTGTCTCGCTCGCGGTGCCCCGCGAGCTCGGAGGCGAGCCAGAGGTACTGCTCCTCGCGCATCGAGCCGCGGGAGCGCTGCTCGAGAGCCTCCACGAGCGTCGCCGGGCCGAGCTCCGCCGTGTTCAGGACGAGGAGCCTCACCTTTCGATGTCTGCCGTTCTCGTCCGGGAGGAGGAAATCCTGCCCGTAGTAGCCGTGGGCGTCCGAGCAGAGCCGAGAGCCCGACACCGGGAAGCTCGGGGACGCCATGCGCCCGTCCCGGAGCTTCCGCTCCGCCTTCTCGCGGTCCGTCTCCGGAGGCGGCGTGGGGCAGATCAGATCGAACCCGGAGTACTTGCTGCCGAAGAACGGCGCCGGAGGCGTTCCGGGCTCGGGGAGACCCGGGTGATCGCGCAGCGTGCCGGAGTGATCCGTCATCGCGGCGTAGGGGATCGACGGGTCGTCGAAGGTCGCGTCGGCGTCGTGGGCGCGGAGGAAGCGGTCCAGATCGCCCAGTGGGACGAAGGGGAGGGTCACGTCCACGCCGCGCATCACTCCCTTCGGAAACGTGCCGAAGAAGAGCGTGTCGTGGTTGCCGACCGCGTTGAAGAAGGGGACGTCGAGCTGGCGCATGACCGTCAGGAACTCGAAGAGCTCGGAGAACATACCGGCGTCCACGGCGTCTCCCGTGTGGAGGACGAAGCTCGGCGCGAGCGGCTTCGCGCAGGCCCCGTAGGCTCCGGGCGCGCGGGTTCCGCCCGCCGCGGCGAGCGAGTTGATGCCGAGCACGTTCGCGAGGAGGACGGAGAAATCGTACCGCTCGAGGTCGCGGTTCCGCTGGCTCGCGCCGTTGATGCGGTCGTAGACGCCGACCGAGAGCGGGCCGTCGAGCCCCACCTGGTCTTCCTTGAGCTGCGCGTCGCTCGTGTGCACGAACGTGAGGAGCGTCTTCGTGCCCTCGCACGTCGCGTCGCTCACGACCTCCCGCGTCGAGGGATCCGTCCGGCAGAGGAGAGGCTCCGTCTCGCAGTGGACGTAGGGTTCGAGCCCCGCCTTGCACTTCTCCCTCGCTTCGTCCGCGAGGTCCGTGATGACGGCCTTGGCGTTCACGTGACCCGCGCCCGGGACGAGCTTCATCTCGTACCCGCTCGGGCACGCCGTCGCGAGGAGCGCGAGCGGCAGCGCGAGACCCGGCAGGAGCCGCCGCTTCACAGCGAGAACTCCCCCGAAACGAGCGGCGGCGCTCCGTGTCTCTCCACCTGGAACCGACAATGCTGCTGGCCGATTTCGGTCTCCGTGGGGAAGAACGTCGCCGACCACTCTTCTCCCCGCGCTCTCCGGACCTCGAAGCGAGTGCCGTCGTCCGTCTCTGCCTCGCCGAAGCGGTTCACGAGCGGCGCGCCTCCGCAGACGACCGCGATCTTCGGCGGTGAACAGAAGAAGCTCTTCTCGAGTCCGCGATAGTGGAACGTCGCCGAGACGATGGGGTTGCCTCCGCGGCGCTCCACGCTCCCGGCCTCCCACGACGCCTCTCCGGCCGCGCAATCCGTGCGCGTGCCGAAGAAGTGATTCACGGGGCCCGGCTCGTAGTCGTTCGCGCGATACTCGAGGATCCGGGAAGCGCCGTCCCGGAGCGCCGCGCCGGTCGAGCGGACCCGCAGGGCGTCCCGCACTCGGCCGGCGAGCGCGCCGAGCTGCTCCGCGGCGAGGAGCGACTGCAGCGGGCCGTAGAAGGTCGAACCGCCCTCGTACGCCTGCATCTCGTACTCGGCGGACGTCGTGAAGTAGCCGAGATAGGCGTTCGTGAGGCCGACCACCGCGACGTGGTCCGGCGAGACGCCGGCGCCGCTGCCGAGCTCCGCCGCCAGGCGATCGGCGATCGCGAATCCGACACCCGTCGTCGGCTCTCCGGGCACCGTTCCGAGGACGAGGAGCGGCTCCGTCTTCGGCCCGGCGTCGCGCGGGTGCAGCGCGACGACCGAGAATGGGCCGATCCGCGGCATCGTCTCCGGACCCGGCATCCGATCTCCGAGGACGAACCACTGCGTCAGCGAGCCGAACGCCGGCTCCTTCGTGCCCTGGCACCCTTCCGGGACCGCCTTCCGGCGACCCTCGTAGACGCCGAAATGACCGCGGAACATGGACGGCCCGTCCTCCGCTCCGGCGATCGTCGGAACTCCGACGACGGGAACCGGACAGACGTCACCGGCCGTCGTGTGAGCGCCGGGCACCACGACCTCCCGGTACGCGTGCGTCAGGTCGACGTCGTCGGTCAGGTGGTGTCCCGCGGCCTCGAAGGCGTCGAAGGCGCCCGCGCCGATGGCCCGCCCGGTCAGCTCCGCGTGTGCGAACCCCTGCTGGGCCTTCACCGGAGAGACGTCTCCCTCCGCGCCGTTCGCGATGGCCGGCACGAAGCCGACGACGCCGGGGTGCGCCTCCTTCACGAGCGAAGCGAACCTCCGCGACGCGTAGCCGAGCACGTCTCCGTGATAGAGCTGGTTTTCCTCCGACACGGCCGTGCCGTGGACCGCGAACACGACGAACGCGCCGAGCGGTTCCGTCCCCGAGCCCACCACGCGGTCGACGCGGAGCAACGTGAGCCGATCGTTCACTTCCGGGATGCGAACGCCGCCGCAGCCCGGACAGTGGTTCTCGCGGAAGGCCTCCGGGCTCCGATTCTCCGTCACGAACGGGACGTGGACGGACTCGACGCCGATCTTCGCCGGCGCGAGGTGATAGACGGCCTCGGTGATCGCGTGCGCGATCCCGGAGGCGAGGAACCCCGTGAGCTCCGGATCGAAGCCGATCCAGCCGGCGCCGAAGTCGTTGTAGAACCCGTTCTCGAAATACCCGCCCGGCGCCGCGTGCGTGTGCGTCGCCGCGAGGATGATTCGATCGGGCGCGAGGCCGAGGTCGGCGACGTGGCTTGCCACGAGCTGGTGCAGGAGGCGGCTCGGCGCGCCGAGATCGGCCTGGACCAGCGCGAACCGTCCGCCGCGGGGGCCCTCGAGCACCACGACGCGCGCCTTCAGCCGGGTGCGATAGCCCCTGGCCGCGGTGGACGCGGAGAGGAGCGCGTAGCCGAACAGCGGAGCCCCGGGCGGCGGGGTGAGGTCCACCTCCGAGACCGCGGCGCGCAGCGTTCCGGCGGTCACGGCGGGGACCTCCGGGCGCACCGCGACGTGGAGCGTGGGCCCGCCGCACGCGGACGCGACCAGCGCGATGGCCAGAGACAGCGCTCGACGGAGGCCGTCTCCGCGCTCGAGCGCCGTCGCTCTCGTCTTCTCCCCGTCGGTGTTCACGAGCGCGCCCAGTGTCCACGGAACGCACTCGTCCGACAAGCGCGTTCGACACTCGCGCGCGCGTCGTTCCCTCTCGCCCGGTGTCCCGTCTATACTCGGTCGACGAAGCTCGGTAGAGTCCCGCCGCGCGCACGGAGCGCGCCGTAGTATTTTCCACGGTACGGAGGGAACATGGACCGGCGCTCGGCACTGAAGACGCTCGCCCTCGGAGGCCTGTCCGCGTCACCGTTCGGCGCCGTCGGGTGCCGTCCCCCGCCGCCGATCACCACCCCGGGTGACAGGACGTTCGAACACCCGGAATCGGAAGACGACCTCGTCCGCCTCGTGAACAAGGCGCGGAGGCTCGGACTACAGCTCCGCGTTCGCGGATCCCTCCATTCCGTCTCCTCCGCCATCTTCACGGACGACCGGCCCGGGAACATCAACGTCCAGCTCGATCGGTACCAGAAGATCATCGGCTGGGACGAAGCGAAGAAGCAGGTCACCGTGCAGGCCGGCGCGCACCTCGGCGTCGATCCGCAGGACCCGGCGTCCAGCCGTGAGAACAGCTTCCTCTGGGCCCTGCACCGTCACGGCTGGGCCTTGCCGGATCTCGGCGGCATCACCCACCAGACGGTCGGAGGCTTCCTCAGCACCGGCTCCATGGGCGGCACCATCGCTTACGACGTCGGAGAAGCGATCGTCTGTCTTCGCATCGTCGCCGGGGACGGGAACGTCTACGAGCTCCACGCGGACCCCGGGAACCCCAGGGACGAGGAAGAGAATCCCTTCTACGGCGCCGGCGTCGCCATGGGGCTCTACGGGATCATCTCCACGGTGACGTTCCAGTGCGTGGACAGGTACGACGTCATCGGCAAGCAGGTGACCACGTCCTTCTCGAGGTGCGCGGTGGACCTCTTCGGGGACAAGGACGGCGGGCTCCGCAAGTGGAGCGAGGAGCAGACGTACAACCGCGTCCTCCTCTGGCCGCAGCAGGGCGTCGAGAAGGTGCAGCTCTGGAGCGCGCGCCGGACGACGGCGGAGGACGCGCCGAGGACCCGGGCGCGGGGCGGCTTCGTCGCGAAGCCGTTCAGTCAGGTCCCCGAGGCGCTCCAGTCGCTCGCGTACCTCGTCTACAAGCACGTGGATCGGACGCCGCCGCCCTACGCGCCCGATACCGCCGCGCTCCTCAGAGAGACGATCAACGCCTTCATCACGGACGGCACCGAGGAGTTCTGGGACCACTGGCTCGAGACGCTGCCGATGGATAACCAGGTCTCCGACAACTACCTGCCGACCGAGTTCACCGAGCTCTTCGTGGACATCTCCGAGACGGCGCCGGTGATGAAGGCGCTCTCGGAGCTCTGGGCCGGGGACGCCCGGATGGAGCGGACCGGGCCGTTCGCCACGGAGGTCTACCCCGCGAAGAAGAGCCGCTTCTGGATGAGCCCCTCGAGCGGGCGGAACTCCTTCCGTGTGGACGTCTTCTGGTTCAAGTCCGGCAAGACGGACCCCGACGTCGCGCTCTACCCGAAGTACTGGGAGCTCCTCCGGTCTTTCGGGTTCCGCTTCCACTGGGGGAAGCACCTCTCGTCGCCCGATTCCTCCACGGGGGTTTCGTACCGGAGGGCGCAGAACCCGAACTGGGACCGCTTCCTCGCGTTTCGTCGCACGTTCGATCCCGATCAGATCTTCGTGACGGACTACTGGCGCGCGGCGCTCGGGATCCCGAAGAAGGCGTAGAGCGGCGTCAGCCGCCCGAGCGCGCTTCGGCGGCGATCGCCCGGATCCAGGCTTTCATGCACGAGAGATCCGCACGGTCCAGGTGGTTATCGTACGGCATGCTCTCGCCGCCGCACTCGGGCGTGTCCGTCGTGAGCTTCTCCAGCATGAAGCTCCGCTCCGGGTCCTCGGGGTCCACGATGAGCCGACCCGAACAGGTCGCGGGTGTCCCGACGATCCGATCGGCGACGCACGGCGAGAGGAGGTTCATCTGCGCCGCCTGGACCTTGCCCGCGTGGTGACAGATGCCGCCGACGCAGGTCTCGCGGATGATCCGGTTCACGACGTCGCCACAGGGCTCTCCGCCGTCGGCGCCCGGACCGAGATCGGGGGCGTCGTTCAGCTTGCAGACCGGGGGCCCCGCGTCCACGAAACCGGCGTCCGCGCCGGCGTCCGGCGCGGCCTGCCGAGCGTCCGAGCCGGCGCACCCCGGACAGAGCGCGGAGAGCGTGGCGGCGACGAGGAACCGGAAACGCGACACGTCGCTTCAGGCTTAGGCGAGCCGTCGCTCTGCGACCAACCGTTCGTCGCGGGCCCCCGATTTTCGCGCTTCGCCGCGGCGCGTCTTTCCAAGCGGCACGAGAGGGTGCGACGCTCCTCGCTCATGAACCGCCGATTCGTCCTCGCCTCGCGCCCCGAGAACGAGCCCTCCGACGAGAACTTCCGCCTCGAAACGGGGCTCCCGATCCCCGAGCCCGGCCCCGGACAGGTCCTCGTGAAGCACTCGTATCTCTCGATCGACCCGTACATGCGCGGGCGAATGAGCGATCGGGCGAGCTACGCGAAGCCCGTCGGAATCGGGGAGCTCATGGTCGGCGGTACGGTCGGCACGGTCGTCGAATCCCGGTCGGAGCGCTTCCGGAAGGGCGACGTCCTGGTCGGGTACGGCGGGTGGCAGGAATACGCACTCTTCAGCGATGCCGATCGACAGGTGCTCGCGGTCGCCGGGTCTCTTCCGATCTCGACGGCGCTCGGCGTGTGCGGCATGCCCGGCGCGACGGCGTACTTCGGCCTCCGGAAGCTCGGACAGCCCAAGGAAGGCGAGACGGTCGTCGTGTCCGCGGCCGCGGGCGCGGTCGGCTCCGTCGTCGGGCAGCTCGCGAAGCGGGCCGGGTGTCGCGCGGTCGGCGTCGCCGGAGGTCCGGACAAGTGCGCGTTCGTCGTGAAGGAGCTCGGCTTCGACGCGTGCGTCGATCGCCGCGATCCGGCGTTCCGCGCGAAGCTGGCGGAGGCGTGTCCCCGCGGCGTGGACGTCTATTTCGAGAACGTCGGCGGGGAGGTGCTCGTCGCCGTCTCGAAGCTCTTGAACCCGGGCGCCCGCGTGCCGATCTGCGGCTTCGTCTCCCAGTACAACGAGGCGGACCCCGAGTCGCCCTTCGCGGTGCTCGGCGCGCTCCCCACGCCGCCGTTCCACCGGTTCTTCCTCGTCTGGGAATGGCCCGACGAGTACCCGGGCGTGGTCGCCGAGCTCCGCGCGCTCGTCGAGCAAGGCTCGCTTCGCTACCGGGAAGACGTCGTGAAGGGGCTCGAGGCCGCGCCCGGTGCGCTCCGCGCGGTGCTTCGGGGGGAGAACTTCGGGAAGATGGTCGTCGCGCTGTAGTCCGCGTCGACCGCGGTCCACCGCGGAGGGTTTCGCCGCGCTCGTCGAGCTCAGCCCGGGCGTCCGCCCGTGCGCCGCGCGAGCGCGAGGAACTCCCGGCGCGTGCGCGGGCCGCCGAGCTCCTGGAACGCCCAGCGCCGGCCGCCGATCTCCGAGTCCATCCGGTCTTTCGCGCGCGCGAGGGAGGTCTGCGTGATCTGGTAGCGGACGGCCTTCGGATCGATGCCGTAGATGCGCGCCGAGGAGAGGCCGAAGATCTTCGCCTTGATCTCGGCCGTGAGCTCCGGATAGCCGTACTTGTCCTGGAACTCCTTCGAGATCTGGAACGTCCGGAACGCTTCGATCTGCGGCTGCGGCGACCCGAGCCAGATGCACTCGGATCCCCAGAGCACGTTGTCGGGCCCGAGGTTCTTCACGAGCTTGCCGATCACGTGCTGCGCCATCTCGGGACTGTTCATGACCTGCGCCCAGACGCTCCCGAGCTCGGCGTAGAGGTTCTTACCCTGGAGGTCGTTCTCGAGCACGGTGCGGACGAGGCGGTCCGTGCCCTTGTCGTTGTTCGGATTGTACTCGCCCTCGTTGTCGCTCGTCGGGCCGAACTCGATCGCGGAGTGGTACACGATGAAGTTCATGTCGGGGTACTGCTTGGCGACGTTCCCGACGTCCTTCGGATCGCTCGCCGCGACGTCCCAGCCCGGGAAGACGATCCCCTTGTGCATGCAGATCACGTTCACGCCGAGGGCCTTCGCCTTCTCGATCATGGGGATGCCCGAGTTCGGGTCGTCCATCATCCAGCCTTTTCCGTCCGGCCCCCACTCCGGGTACGTCTTGAACCCGTAGCAGCCGTACGTGTTCTTCACGTTCTCCATGATGGCGAGCTGGAGATCCAGGTGGTCAGTGGGGTTCACCTGGCAGTGGTTCACGACGCGCTGGCTCCCGGCGATCTGGTTGAAGCGCTCGGCGGACTTCGCCATCGCGTCGTTGTCGAGCGGGTTCCCGCAGCCGGTCGTCTTCCCGTCCGTGCAGAGGGCCGCGGGGAAGCCCGAGAGCACCGCGACCGTCGTGTCGCTCTCGAGGAAGATGTGGTGGAGGTACGCTTCCGCGTCGATGCAGAGCGTCTGGTCGGTCTCCATGCAGCCATTGAACGGGGCGAAGAAGCTCGCGAGCGTCTGGCCGTAGGCCGGGTTCGTCGTTCGCCAGTCGCCTTCGTGCTCGATGTGATGCGTCTGGATGTCGAAGATGAACTCGTCCCCGCCGACGATCTGGCGGGCATGCGCGTCGTCCAGCGTGGCATCCGGAGGGATCTGGTATCCGCCGTCCGGGGTGCCGTTCCCGCTCGTCTTCTTCGCGGCGTCGTCACTCGAGGAGCAGGCCGCGGCGAGGTTCAGGACGGAGAGGGACGTCGCCATGCCCATGGCGCTCGCGAGGAAGTCTCTCCGGTCGATGCCGAGCTTTCGCGCCTTGTCGTCTGCCTGGCGAAGGATCTCTCGCTCGATCTTCTTCTCGAGCGGCGTCTGCTCGTGGAAGTACTCGCCATTCGAGAAGTTTCCGAGCCGGATGGGCGGCTTCTCCACGATGGCGGTGGAGGTCTTCTTGCGGTGCTTCAGCCAGGGAAGGCGCGGCATGGGGTCTCCTCGGTGGGAGGCCCACGATAGACCGCTCCGCGCGGACCGCTCAAGGCGGCCCTCGGTCCGGAGTCATGCCGCCCCGAGTCAAACCTTCGGTTCCACCCACCACGGATAGAAGTCCGGCATGTCGGTCGTGGCGCTCATGGAGAACTTCGGCTCGCGCTTCTCGAGGAAGCTGGTGATCCCCTCCACCGCGTCCTGCTGCATTCCAGCCCAGTAGATGCACTTCGAGTCCCGAAGATGCGCGGTCTGCGGGTCCGGATCGGAGAGGCCGTGCCAGAGGAGCGCCTTCGAGAGAGCGACGGACGTCGCCGACGTGTTGTCCGCGATCTCGCGGGCGAGCGCCGTCGCTTTCGGGAGGACCTGGTCCGTCGGGAGGACGTAGTTGAAGAGTCCCGAGTCGCGCTCCTCTGCAGCCCGGAACACCCGACCCGTGTAGACGAGCTCGGTCGCCTTCGCGATCCCGACGATGCGAGGCAAGAACCACGAAGACGCCGCTTCCGGCACGATGCCGCGTCGCGCGAACACGAACCCGATCTTCGCGTCTTCGGCGACGACGCGCATGTCCATCGGGAGGGTCATCGTGATCCCGACGCCGACGGCGGGGCCGTTGATCGCGGCGATGACGGGCTTTCGCATCCGGTGAATGGCGAGCGTCACCCGGCCGCCGCCGTCGCGGTAGTCAGCGACGCGCGACTCCGGATGATTGAACGTGTCGCCGCCCGAGCCGAGATCCGCGCCGGCACAGAACGCACGTCCCTCGCCGGTGACCACGACGGCCCGGACCGAGTCGTCTCGATCGACCGCACCGAACACGTCGACGAGCTCGTCCCGCATCGTGCCCGTGTACGCGTTGAGTCGCTCGGGACGATTCAGCGTGATCGTCGCGACCCTGTCCTTCACCTCTAGACGGATCTGGGAGTACGTCATTTCCCCATTCTACGCTTCATCCGGAGCCCGTGGTCTCGGATGCCCCGCGCGGAGGCGCCTCAGCGCCGAGGCTCGGCGGGTTCGGACGCCGGAGGCAAGCTCACTCGAAATGTCGTCCCGCGCCCGGGCCGGCTCTCGACGGCGAGCTCGCCTCCCATGGCGGTGACCAGGGAGTGGCAGACGGATAGTCCGAGGCCCACGCCCTCACCGACGGTCTTCGTCGTGAAGAACGGATCGAAGATCCGGGAGAGTTCCGCTTCGGGGATCCCGACGCCCGTGTCCTCCACCTCGACGATCGCGCGTCCCGCGTCGTCCGTGCCGGTGACGAGGCGGACCTCGTGACGGTCGGCCGCGCCTTCGGGGATCGCATCGGCGGCGTTGCGGAGCAGGTTCACCAGCACCTGCACCATCTGACTTTCGTCGACCCGGACGGGCGGAGCCGCGCCGTACGAGAGCACGAGGCGCGCCTTTCTGCGGATTCCGCTCTCCGTGAGCTCGAGCGCGGGCACGCTGAGCTCCCGCAGATCCACCAGGTGTCCACCCGAGCCGGGCGGGCCCACCAGCCAGCGCATCGTCCGGACGATCTTGCGAATGCGCTCCGACGCAGCGGAGGCGTCCTCGAGCGCGAGGATGCAGTCGTCGACCACGATCGGATCGCGTCCGAGGGGCGTCGAGGAATCCTTCGCCGCGTGGAGGCCGCGAAGCACGAAATCCACGTTTCCCATCACCGCGGCGAGCGGGTTGTTGAGCTCGTGCGCGATCCCCGCGGCCATCGTCCCGAGCGACGCCAGCCGCTCCGCCTCGCGCGCGTCGAACTGCGCCGTGACGTCCATCGTCACGCCGATGAACCCCGAGGTCGTCCCGTCGGGCCTGCGTAGCGGAGCGGCGATGCTGGAGAGCCGCTTGGTGGGGCCGTCGCTCGGGCAATAGCGGAACGAGACGGCGTATTTCGTGCCGGCGAGCCGCGCTCCCGCCCACGTGCTCGTCACGCGGGCCCGATCGTCGGGGTGGATCCCCCTCGTCCGCAGCTCGGGCGTGCGTGCTTCCTGCGGGCCGAGCCCCGTCAGGGCGAGCCACTCCTGGTTCGTGAAGACCACGTTGCCGTCCGCATCCATCTCGAAGATGCCGACGGGGGCGTTCATCACGAGCGTCCGGAACCGCTCCCGCTCCGCGGCGAGGTCCGCTTCGGCGCGGACGCGCTGCGAGACGTCCTGGACCTGGCCGATGTAGTAGCGCTCGCCGCCGCCCGCCTCGACCACCGCCGCCGCGTGAAGCAGCACGTGGACGACCGAGCCGTCCCTTCGGACGTACCGCTTCTCGCACGTGTACCTCGATAGCCTTCCGTTCACGAGCGCTTCCACCAGCGGGGCGTCCGTGCTCCGGTCGTCCGGGTGCGTGATGTCGGCGGGAACCTTTCCGCGGAGCTCGCCGAGCTCGTACCCGAGGATGCGCGTCCACGCCTCGTTGACGTGGGCGTACGTGAGGTCGGGGTGGAGGATCGCCATCGCGATCGGAGACTGATCGAAGACCGCCCGGAACTTCTGCCCCGCCGTATCCGTTCGCGAGTGCTCGTTCGGGCGGGCGACCGCTCCGCGCATCGCTACGTTCTTCGACGGGGGCGTCATCGAGATCGGACCCGTCCCAGTATACGACGATGGATCGGGCCGGCACGCGTCCGACGCTCGCCGAGCAGGCGCTAATTTTGCGTCCCGCGACGCGTCAGACGCCGAGGATCCGATCGACGTCTGCGTACGATCGCGCGACGCGATCCGCCTCGGGCCGTTCGCAGACGGGCGAGCAGCCCGCGACGCTGCAGTCGATGACGCCCGCCGCTTTTCCCGAGCCCTCGTCCGCGTCGTCGTGATGCGCCGCCAGACGGATCGTGCGCATGCCGTGCGCTCTCGCGCCCGCGACGTCGCTCCGCCGGAGATCCCCGACGTGAACCGAGCCGGACGCGGAGACCCCGAGCCCCGAGAGCGCGGTCTCGAACGCCTTCGGGTGCGGCTTCGGCACGAGGATCTCGTCGGAGAACACCGTGACCTCGAGCAGCGAGAGGAGCCCGACGCGATCGAGGAGCTGTCTCACGACCCGCCCGGGCGAAAACCCCGTGTCGCACACGAGGGCCCGACGCACGCCGAGGGCCTTCAGGCGTTCGAGCGTCTGCTTCGCGCCCGGGAGCGCACGAATCTCGCTCTTCAGCGCTTCGTCCTCGAGCTTCAGGACGAGCTCCTCGTATCGATCCTCGGGGAGCTCGGCGCCGAGGAGCTCGAGGGCGTGTCGCGTCATGTCCCGGGCCGTGAACGCGACCCGCGCGTGCCAGCGGATCTGGTGGTACCGCCACGCCTCGGCGAGGGCTTCCCGGGCGCGGCCCTCGGGCGACCGCGCCGCCTCGGAGATGAGGTTCACCCGCTTCGAGTGACCGTGGCTCGTTCCCGCTTCGTGGATGAGCGTCGACCAGCAGTCGAAGGTGACGGTGTGCGGCGGCTCGGGGAACGGCTCGGAAGAGGTCATTTGTAGCGGAGCATCTCGAGTCGAGCGACGACGCCGCGGTGGACCTCGTCCGGACCGTCCGCGATGCGGAGCACGCGGGCCATCGCCATGAGCATGTTGAGGTCCCGGTTCGCGACGCCCTCGCCGCCGTGAACCTGGATGGCCGCGTCCGTCACCGTCTGGAGCACGTTCGGCGCCACCACCTTGATCTGCGAGACGGCGCTGATCGCGCCCATGAGGCCCATCGTGTCCAGCCGCCACGCGGCGTTCAGCGTGAGGAGGCGCGCCTGATCGATCGCCATGCGACAGTTCGCGACGATCTCCCGGTTGCCGCCGAGGTTCACGAGGGGCTTTCCGAACGCGACCCGCGACGTCGCTCGTTTGCAGAGGAGATCGTACGCTTTCTCCGCGGCGCCGATGGCGCGCATGCAGTGGTGGATGCGCCCCGGCCCGAGCCGCCCCTGGGCGACCTCGAAGCCCATGCCGGGGCCGCCGATGAAGTTCTCGAGCGGCACGCGGACGTTCGTGAACTGGATTTCCGCGTGACCGTGCGGCTCGTCCAGGTGCCCGAACACCGGCACCATGCGGACGATCTCCACGCCCTTCGTCTTCAGGGGCACGAGCACCATGGAGTGTCGGTGGTGCCGCTCGGCGTTCGGGTCCGTCACGCCCATGAAGATGAGGAAGCCGCAGCGAGGATCACCCGCGCCGCTCGTCCACCACTTGCGGCCGTTCACGACGACCTCGTTGCCGTCGACGCGGCACGTCGCCTCCATGTTCGTCGCGTCCGACGACGCGACGGCAGGTTCCGTCATCGCGAACCCGGAGCGGATCTTCCCCTCCAGGAGGGGAACGAGGAACTCTTCCTGCTGCGCGGGAGTGCCGTACTTGTGGAGCACCTCTGCGTTGCCCGAGTCGGGCGCGTTGCAGTTGAAGACCTCCGGCGCGATGAAGCTCTTCCCCATGAGCTCCGCGAGCGGCGCGTAGTCCCGGTTGTCGAGGCCCTTGCCCCATTTGTCGTCGGGCAAGAACAGGTTCCAGAGGCCGGCCGCCTTCGCCTCGGCCTTCAGCTCCTCCATGATCGGCGGGATCTTCCACTTCCGGAAGTCGAGATCTCCGGAGAGCGCGCCGTAGTACTCGTGCTCGTTCGGAAGGACGCGCTCGTCGATGAATCGCGAGACCTTCTCGATGTACGTCTTCGCCCGGTCGGAATGCTCGAAGTCCATGGGACTCGAACTTTCATCCCGCGCCGCGCTCCAGACAACGCGGAAACGCCGGCGCGATGACCGCGGCTTCCTCTTGGTTACGCTCCCGAGTCGAGGCCCCAGGGGAGGAAGCGCAGGCGGAGCGGGGGTTGCCCGCTCCGCCGCGCTCGTCGCGATCACCAGCGCTTGCCGCCGCCACCGCCGTAGTCGCCGCGGCCACCGCCGCGACCACCACCGCGACCACCGCCGCCGCCGCCGCCGCCGCCGCCGAAGCCGCCGCCACCGCCGCCCTTGCGCTCTTCCGCCTCGTTGACGCGGAGCGCGCGGCCGTCGAGGTTCGCGCCGTTCATGCGGTTGATGGCTTCAGCCGCGAGCTCGTTCGTCGCCATGGTGACGAAGCCGAAGCCGCGCGAGCGGCCCGTCTCGCGGTCCATCGCGATGTGAACGTCCGTCACCTCGCCGACCTCTTCGAAGGCCTGGCGAAGGGAGTCCTGGTTCGAGTTGTAAGAGAGGTTTCCAACGTAGAGTCGATTGCCCATGAGATTCGTGTCTTTCGTTACGCGGCTCTGCCGTGCGTGCCGGCCGAGGTCGGCACCTTCAACTACCCATCTACCTATGAACCGCTGAGATCGGAGGATGGGATGCGACCGTGTGTCGCATCCAGAGCGTCGCCAGAGAGTTACGTGGTCGCGATCCCAGTGTCGGGAGGGCGTTCGGTCTTCCGCCGGAAACGTTCGTGACCGGGCCTCTTTAGCGCACCTGACCGGAAGTGACCAGCCGGTCGCCAATTTGTCGTGTGAAATCGGCTAGTTAATAAGTGGCGGTCCCGGCGGGCTCCTGAAAACCGCGGCGCGTGCCTAGCCCCGGCGCATGCCGGAGCTCCGCACGGACTGCTCGAGGTCCCGGAAGCGCTGTGCGAGGGCGCGGACGAGCGCGCCGGTCCAGCCGTCGATGCCGAGCCCTTCCGTCATCGTCGCCTTGTCCAGCACGAGCACCGTCACGCGATCGACCGCCTCCACCGTGGCGTACCGCGGCTCCTCCAGGAGGAGCGCCATCTCGCCGAAGACGTCGCCGGTGTTCATCACGGCGAGCGTCTCCTGCTGGCCGTCGACCGTCCGATACGCGCGGCACTTGCCGCTCACGATCATGTACGCGGCGTCCCCCTTGTCCCCCTCGCGGATGATCATCTGACCCGGTGCGAACGCCTTCCGCGGGAGGTGCAGCCCGCCGCGGAGGAAGCCGAGCACTTCCTTCTGGAGCTCGACGACGCTCTGCTGCCGATCCGCCGGGTCCGGCGAGCACGCCTTGTCCACGATGGTGCGGAGCCGCTTCGAGATGCCGATGCTCCCCGCGACGTCGTCGATGGGAATCACCTGACCGGCCATCGTCTTCTTGATGACGTAGTCGGCGTCGCGAGAGTCCCCGAACGGCACCTTGCCGCTCACGATCTCGTAGAGGATGGCGCCGAGCCCGAACACGTCCGAGAGCTCGTTCATCTCGCTCGGCTTCCCGCGCGCCTGTTCGGGAGACATGTACCCGGGCGTACCGCAGGGCCCCGGCGCTTCCATCTGCGCGCGCGACCCGGAGGCGGCCCGCGTCTTCGTGAGTCGCGCGAGGCCCCAGTCCATCAGATAGACCTGGCCGAAGCTCGCGACCATCACGTTCTCGGGTTTCAGGTCCCTGTGAACGACGCCGCGGTGATGCGCGTACGCGACGGCGTCGCACACCTTGAGGAAGATCTCGAGCCCTTCCTCCAGCCGCTCGGTGGAGCCGAGGGGGCGCTTCGGATCGCGGAGCCACTTGTCGAAGCTGATCCCCTGGACGAGCTTCATCGTGAAGTAGGGGACGCCCTCCTTCGTGAGCGCGAGCTCGTGGACGGGGACGATGTTCGGGTGCTCGAGCTGCCCCGTCATCTGCGCTTCGCCGATGAACCCGTCCCGGTAGAACGGCTCCTTCGCGAGCTCCTTGTCGAGCCGCTTCAGCGCGACGTGACGGAGGAGGTTCCGATCCGTCGCCGGGTGGATGCGTCCCATGCCGCCCCGTCCGAGCTCCGGGAAGATGCGAAGGTGCGCCGGAGTGGGAATGCCCTCCATCCGGATCTCCTCCTTCGTGACGGCGTTGTCGCCCGCCACCGGGATCTGCTCGATGACGTATACGGGGTCGGTGTTGTGCTCGTCGGCCATGCTCGTCTCCCCCTGACGCACGGCGCGCCGAGGAAGCGGCGAGTATAGGCGGAGCGCGCCGCGGCCCGACACCGCCGGAAAATTCGCGGGATTTTGGGTGTAGGGGGAGGTGGGAGGGCTCGTCAGGGGAGTGCGGCGCGAGCCGCCGCGCAGGCAGCGAGCGAGCGGCGCTCGAGCGCCCCGCCCGACGTCGCGAGCTGCGCGATGAGCACGGTCGTTTGACGAACTCAGGCGGAAACGAGCCGTTTTCGGGCTCAGATCGGCAGCGCGTATCCCACCGTCAGCCCGAGTGAGAGCACGTTTCCTCGACCGGCCCCGATCGAATCGCACGGCGCCGAGACGTCCGGCCCTCCTTCGTCGTGGAGGCTGCAGGGGCCGCTGTTCGGGTTCACGATCCTCGCGATGCCGGCGAACCCGCGGAGAAAGAGACCCGAAGGCTCGAACCGGACTTCACCGCCGAGCTGCACGTGAACCCAGTGCGCATCCGGCACGCGATGGATGACCGTGGTGTAGAGCTCCCTGCAATCGTCCATGCAGAACGGCGAGAGCTCGTAGGAGGCTCCCCAGGAGTACCCCGCGTCGACGGTGAAGGCCTTCACCGTCCCCGCCGAACGGCGGACGAGTGGTCGAAACAATGCGAGCAAGCCGTAGACGCGTTCGCCGCGCAGTGTCTCTCCGACTCCACCGCCCGCAGAGAGCCAGGGCAGGGGATCGACGCGGCCCAGGACGCCCAGCGACCCCACCGGCGTCCCGAATCCGACGACTCCTTCGACGCTCACGTGACGGTTGCGGAACTCCGGCGCCGCTTCCTCGCACCGTGCCGTGCGAGCGACGAGCGAGGTCGCGACCATCACCAGCAAGAGACTTCGCGAAACCCACGGAGGCATCTGCGCTCGCTCAGCAAACACCGTGCCGCACCGTCGCTAGCGAAATTCCCCGCACGGGCTCGTTCGATCCCAGGTTGCGACCCTCCGCGTGTGGCAGGCGAACGACAGCGTATCGCGGAAGCCGCACCGGGGTCCCAGGATAGAGTGACGCCCATGTCGAAGCGATGGCTCGGGAAACACGCGGAGACCGCCTACGCGCTCCTCCGGATCGTGAGCGGGCTCCTCTTCGCGTTTCACGGTCTCCAGAAGATCTTCGGGGTCCTCTCGGCGTCGCAGCCGCCTCTCTTCTCCCAGATCTGGGTCGGCGGGCTCATCGAGCTCGTCGCGGGGGCGCTCATCGCCGTCGGCTTTCAGACGACCTGGGCGGCGTTCGTCTCGAGCGGGCAGATGGCCGTCGCGTACACGCAGTTCCACTGGAAGCTCGCGCTCGGCCGAAACTTCTTTCCGGCCGTGAACAAGGGGGAGCTCGCGCTCGTGTACGCGTTCCTCTTCCTCTACGTCGCGTGCAAGGGGAGCGGGCGGCTCAGCCTCGATGGCGGGCGCGGATGAGCGCCGCTACTTGCCGCGCCGCTGTCGGAGCCCGTCCGCAAGGAACGCCTGCATCGCGCCGATGTCCTCCATCCGCTCGCGCGCGCGTTTCACGGCCTCCGCGTACCTCGGATCGTCGCCCGATTTTTCCACGAACGTCGCGAAGAGCTCGTACGCCTTCGTGAGCTCGCGGAGCGCGACCTCGTCCGGATCTTCGGTGACCATCGGACCTTCGGCGGGCGTCTCCTTCGTCGCGACGGGCGGTTTCCTCGCGTCGGCGACGGTTCCCGTCGCGGCGGGCTTCGTCGGGGTCTTCGCTGCCCGGATCCGTTCGGGGGCGACGGCCCCGGATCCACACGCCGTCGAGAGCAGGGTCGCCGACAGGAATGCCCACGTCGTTCGATTCATGACAAAGGATGCCTCCTCGCTCCTCGGAAATCGGGAGCGCCGGGGAGGGACACGGACGCGGTCGGGCGGCTTGGGTCCTCTCAGCGCCTGCCGAAGTTCTTTTCCGCTTCCGCCATGTCGGGCGCCCCGTAGTACCCCGCGACCATCTCCCGCGCGCCGGGGCGCGTGTAGACGTCTGCCCGGGGGTTCTCGATGACGTCCGCGATCACGGCGGCCACCTCCTCCACGGGCTGAGCGCCGGGGAGATGGCGATTGTCGGGCCCGCCGTGGAGCGCGTTCAGCCCGAAGTCCGTCGCGACGACGCCGGGGTGAACGACGGAGACGGCGATGCCCGGGAACGCGTCCCGGAGCTCCATCCGGAGGCTCGCGGAGAGCGCGTTCATCGCCGCCTTCGTCGCGGAGTACATCGAACGGATCGTCGCGAACGGGATCCGCCCGAGCATGGAGGAGACGTTCACGATGTGTCCCGCGCCGCGCGCCTTGAAGTGCGGAAGCACGGCCTGCATTCCGTAGAGGACGCTCTTCAGGTTCACCTGGACCATCGTGTCGACGTCGTCGTCCGTGAGCTCCGAGACGTTCCGAGAGATCGCGCGGCCCGCGTTGTTCACCCAGACGTCGACGTGGCCGAACTTCGCGATCGCCGTCGCGAGCGCCTGCTCCACGTCTCCCCGTCGTGTCACGTCCGCGACGGCGGTGATCGCCTCCGCGCCACAGCGCGGCCGAACGGCGTCGAGCTCCGCCGCGCGACGCGCGACGAGCACGACCCGGTGTCCCTGCTTGCCGAGGACCTCGGAGAGACTGGCCCCGATCCCGCTGCTCGCTCCCGTGACGACGACGACCTTCGACGGCATGGGCTGCACGTTACAGAGACTCGGGGACGACCGGCGCTGAACACCCGAACAAGGGCGCTCCAGTTTCTTTGACCGGCCCGCGCGCGTGCCGGAACATTCGCGTGTGCCGGACGTCATCGAACCCGCGCCGACCGGGCGCGCGAAGTGCCGCGGGTGCGGCCGAGGGATCCAGAAGGGGGAGCTCCGCTTCGGCGAGAGCCTGCCGAACCCGTACGCGGAAGGCGAAGCGCTCTACTGGTTCCATCTCGTGTGCGCGGCGTGCATGAGGCCCGAGAAAGCACTGCCGGCATTCGAGGGGAGCGCGACTCCGCTCGAGAACGCGGAGTGGCTTCGACGAACCGCGAAGGCGGGCATCGAGTTCCGCCGCTTGCCCCGGCTCCTCCGCGTCGAGCGGGCGTCTTCCGGACGAGCGCACTGCCGGCAGTGCCGGGAGCTCATCGAAAAGGGGGCCTTCCGGTTCGTGCTCCAGATGTTCGAGGAGGGACGGATGAGCCCGATCGGGACCATCCACGTCGCGTGCTCCGAGGCGTACTTCGGCACGAAGGACGTGATGGATCGGCTGGAGCACCTGTCTCCCGAGACGTCCGCCGAAGATCTCGCC
>DASZXK010000118.1:0-20493 GCA_035545855.1 Polyangiaceae bacterium | reverse complement strand
GTTCCCGAGGACCGCAGGGCGAAGCCCGAGGACCGCAAGGGAAGCCTCGGGGGACCAGGTCCCCCACAAACAAAACCCCCCGACGCTCCCCGTCGTCGCGTCGAGCTCGCCCGAAGGGCGGCGAGTCGCCCCCGCGATTGGTCCAGCCGCTTCACGGCTACCCGCGAGCACGGCGAGCGCGCGCCCCATCGGGCGCGGCAGGGGGAGAGGTTCCCGAGGACCGCAAGGGAAGCCTCGGGGGACCAGGTCCCCCATAACAAAACCCCACGACGCCGACCGTCGTCGGTCCCCCATAGAACAAGACCCCACGACGCTCGGAGCCCGAGAACCACAGGGGGACCAGCTCCCCCGCAATGAGCCCCCGCAACCATGCTACTAGCCGGCGGCCATGCGACGGCCGCGGGTTCTGTTCGTGTCCAAGCCCGTCGTTCCGCCGTTTCACGACGGGACGAAGTGCCTCGTGCGCGACGTCGCGACGCACCTCATGCGGTTCGACGGGAGCGTGCTCGGGACGCGGGGAGGACCGGAACTCGCGCCGGGGCGTGTGACGACTCTCCCCGTCTACGGGGATGCGGGCGCCTTCGCGCCGGCTCTCGCGGAGAACGCGCGCGCCGCGCTCTACGTGCTCCTTCGCGCCCGCGCAGACGTGTTCCATTTCGTGTTCTCCCCGAACCCGAAGACGAGCGCCGTGGGCGCGGCGGTCCGGAAGGTTCGCCGGGTTCCCGTGGTCCAGACCATCGCGTCTCCGCCGCGCGCGTTCGTCCCCGGGCAGTACTTCGGAGACGTCCTCGTCGCGCAGAGCGAGTGGACGGCCGACCGCGTGCGCCGCGCTCACCGAGACGCCCGCGCCGAGCTCCCGCGGCTCGCCGTGATCCCACCCCCCATCGCCGGGAAGCCGACGCGATCGCCCGAGCAGATCGAGCGCACGCGCCGCGCCCTGGACCTCCCCGAGGACGGCGTCGTGTTCACGTACCCGGGTGACCTCGAGGTGAGCCGCGGCGCGGATACCGTCGCCGCCGCGCTACCGGGGATCCTCGCCGGCGTCCCCGGCGCCGTCGTGGTGTTCGCCTGCCGCTGGAAGACGCCCGAAGCTCGGGGCCGCGAGGAAGCACTCGCGCGACGCCTGCCGCCAGCGTCCGTCCGGTTCGCGCGCGAGGTGGACCTGCCCGCGCTCCTGCACCTGTCGACTGCGGTCCTGTTTCCGGTCGACGACCTCCACGGCAAGGTCGATCTCCCGATCTCGCTTCTCGAAGCGATGCGCCTCCGGGTGCCCGTGGTGACGCTCCGCGAAGGTCCGCTCGCGGAGCTCGAGGGCGTGGTGACGGTTCCGGGAAGCGACGCGCGCGCGCTGTCGGACGCGGCGGTGCGGCTCGCTCTCGATCCGATCCACCGCGAGACCGTCGTGGCGGCCGGCGCCGCGACCGTCGATGCGCGTCACGACGCCGCCCTCGTCGCCTCTCGCTACGAGGATCTCTACGAATCGCTGCTCCGTCGGTGACGCCGGCGTCGCGAGCGCGCGCGAGACGAGACGAAAAGGAAGCTGCGCGAAGAAGGAGGAGGCCGCGGGAGCCGACCGGGAGGACACGCTCGAAAAGCCGCGCCCGGCGGAAGCCTTGAATGTGCTTGGAAACGGGCCTTCGGGGCGGGGGACCGCTCTGGCGAAAGGCGCGACGTGGGTCTAATCTAGAGGGATCGGCTGATGGCAGAAGACGTCTTCGACATCGTCGGGACCACCCAGGGCGGGGCCTTTCGCGTGGACGACGTCGTGGCGGAAGGGGGCTTCGCGGTCATCTATCGCGCCTACCACGGCGCGTTCCGGTCGAACGTCGCGCTCAAGTGTCTCAAGGTCCCGAGGGCGCTCTCGGAGCAGGAACAGAAGGAGTTCCTCGAGAGCTTCCGCGAAGAAGCGGAGCTTCTCTTCAGGCTGTCCTCGGCGACACCGAGCGTCGTGCGGCCGCTCCAGGTCGGCACGCTCACGATGAAGGATCGCCGCTTCGTGCCGTTCATCGCGCTCGAGTGGCTCGAGGGACGGACGCTCGATACGCTGGTTCACGAGCGGCTCCGGGAGGGGCAGCCGCCGCTCGGGCTGAAGGCCGCGGTGAAGCTCCTGACGCCCGTGGCGGACGCGCTCTACCGGGCGCATCGGTTCCCGACCCCGAACGGCGGCTTCGTGTCGATCGTCCATCGGGATCTGAAGCCGGAGAACATCTTCATCGCGAACGTCCACGGCCGCGAGACGGCGAAGGTCCTGGATTTCGGCATCGCCAAGGTGAAGACGGTCACGACGGAGATGGTGGGCCGCCAGTCCGCGGCCCAGTCGAACATCTCCGCGTTCACGCCGGCGTACGGCGCCCCGGAGCAGTGGCTCCCGAAGCGGTTCGGTCAGACGGGGCCCTGGACGGACGTCTACGGCCTCGCGATGACGCTCGTAGAGGTGCTCGTCGGTCAGTCCCCCATGGAGGGCGACCACGCCGCGATGATGGGCTCGGCGATCGACACGGAGCGGAGGCCGACGCCGCGCACCGAAGGGGTGGACGTCCCCGACGCCGCGGAAGCCGCGTTTCGGCGCGCGCTCGCCGTGGACCCGAAGCAACGTTTCCACGACATCAGCGAGTTCTGGAACGCCCTCGCCACCTCGGTCGGACTCCCGGGGATCGCGGTGGATCGCGGCGCGAGCGTCCCCCCGCCCGCGCAGGATCGCACGGTCCTCGCCCCCGCCGCCGAGGTCCCGGACCTCGTGCCCTCCGGTCGACGCCCGCCGCAGCGCGGGCCGGCGAGCGCTCCCCGGCACTCGCCACAGGGCGCCCCCGGAGCCCAGACGGCCCCGCTGCAGGGGCCCGCTTCGCGTACTCCGGCGGAGAAGGATCCGAACGCCCTGTTCGGTCACAGCTTCGATTTCGACGACGGCGGCGAGCGAGGGCCGCGCATCGAACTCGGCACGGGGAGAGTCCGCCGGGACGGCATCGAGCTCGACGCCCCGGGGACGAATCGAGCCCGGATGCCGAGCGCCGCGGCGTTCCCCGTCGCGGCTCCGGCGTTCGTCGAGCGTCCGTCCCGGAAGATGGACCTCGGCGGGCCGCTCAAGCTCGTCGGCCTGGCGGTGCTGCTCATGGCGGGGGACTGGGCGTACGCTGCGTTCACGGGGGAGGTCCTCCACTTCGGCCCGGCGCGGATGCTCTGGCTCGCCGGCCCCATCCTCGCGCTCGGCGTGTTCCAGCTTTTCCGCGGTTTTGTCGCGGACGGAGAGTGACGCTCGTCGCGGCGCGATCCGTTCGGTTGCGGCCGGAGGGTGCGCCGCGCTAGAGCACGCTTCCGCCCATGAGCCGGACTTCTCAGGAGATCAGACAGGCATTTCTCGAGTTCTTTCGCAGGAACGGGCACGAGGTGGTGGCGAGCGGCCCGCTCGTCCCGCCGAACGACCCGTCGCTCCTCTTCGCGAACGCCGGGATGGTCCAGTTCAAGGACGTCTTCACTGGGAGAGACTCGCGTCCGTACAAGCGCGCGACGAGCTCGCAGAAGTGCATCCGCATCAGCGGCAAGCACAACGATCTCGAGAACGTCGGGCCGTCCCCTCGCCATCACACGTTCTTCGAGATGCTCGGGAACTTCAGCTTCGGCGACTACTTCAAGGAAGAAGCGATCGTCTACGCCTGGGACTTCCTCACGAAGGATCTGGATCTCCCGAGGGACCGGATGGTCTGCACCTACTTCAAGGGCGAGGCCGGCGTCCCCGCCGACGAGGCGGCGCGGGACCTCTGGAAGAAGGTCACCGGCTTCGGTGACGATCGGATCATCGGCCTCGGGATGGCCGACAACTTCTGGCAGATGGGGGACACCGGGCCGTGCGGCCCGTCGAGCGAGATCCACTGGTTCCACGGGGACGGCTGCGATCCGTCCACGTTCGGGTCGGATCAGACGCCCGACGGCCGGGGTTGGATGGAGATCTGGAACCTCGTGTTCATGCAGTTCGAGCGGGACGCGAGCGGCAAGCTCGACCCGCTCCCGGCCCCGAGCATCGACACGGGCGCGGGGCTCGAGCGGCTCGCCGGCGTCGTCCAGAACAAGCTGAACAACTACGACACGGACCTCCTCCGAGCGCTCATCGACGTGACGGCGTCGATCTCCGGGAAGAGCTACGGCGGCACCATGGCGCCCGACGACGTCAGCATGCGCGTCATCGCCGACCACGCGCGCCTCACGGCGTTCCTCCTCGCGGAGGGCGTGCTCCCGGATCGAACGGGGCGCGAATACGTCCTTCGCCGGGTCATGCGACGCGCGATCCGTCACGGCCATCGCCTCGGCATCGCGCGGCCGTTCCTCCACGAGGTCGCGCTCTCCGTCACGGAGCTCATGGGCGGCCAGTACCCGGAGCTCCGCGAGCGGCGGGACCACGTCGCGTCCGTCACGGAGCAGGAAGAGGTCCGCTTCCGGCAGACCATCGAGCGCGGGCTCGGCCTCCTCGAAGAAGAGTTCGAGAAGATGAACGCCGCGGGCGTCCGCGTGCTCCCCGGCGCCGAGGCGTTCCAGCTCTACGACACGTACGGCTTCCCGCTCGATCTCACGCAGGTCATCTGCGCCGAGCGCGGCTACTCCGTGGACGAGGCCGGCTACGAGACCGCCCTCGAGGCGGCGCGCGCACGCTCGGAATGGAAGGGCGTCGAGCAAGCGGTGGAGGGCGTCTACCGTGAAGCGCTCGGTCACGTGGAGGGCGGCTCCGTGCGGTTCTCCGGGTACGACACCGTCGAGGACCGCTCGACGATCGCGGCCCTCGTCGTGGACGGGCGGAGCGTGACCGAGGCCGGCGAGGGCGCGTCGGTCGAGCTCGTGACGCCGAGGACACCGTTCTACGGGGAGTCCGGCGGACAGATCGGCGATCGCGGCGTCATCGAGACGGAGTCCGGCACGGTCGCCGTGGAGGACACGCAGAAGCCGATCCCCGGCCTGTTCGTGCATCGGGGCGTCGTGAAGTCCGGCCGCGTCGCGGTGGGGCAGGGGGCGCGCCTCGGTGTGGACGTCCACCGGCGCGAGGCGACGCGACGGAACCACTCCGCGACGCACCTCCTCCACCTGGCGCTCCGCACGGTTCTCGGGAGCCACGTGCAGCAGAAGGGGTCCCTCGTCGGTCCGGATCGCCTGCGCTTCGACTTCACTCACGGAAAGCCCATGACGCCGGACGAGATCCGCCGCGTGGAGGACATGGTGAACGAGCGCGTCCTCTCGAACGCCCCCGTGCAGACGGAGGTGCTCGACATCGAGACGGCCCGGAAGCGCGGCGCGATGATGATCTTCGAGGAGAAGTACGGGGACGTCGTCCGCATGCTCACCATCGCCGACTCGGTGGAGCTCTGCGGCGGCACGCACGCGAGGGCGACCGGCGACATCGGTCTCTTCAAGGTCGTGTCGGAACAGGGCGTCGCCGCCGGCGTCCGGCGCGTGCTCGCGACCACCGGAGAGAACTCTCTCGCGTATCTCCGCGACCTGGAGTCGCGGATCGAGCGCGCCGCGCACGTGGCGAAGTCCAGCGGGACCGATCTCGCGGACAAGATCGAGAAGATCGTCCTGAACGAGAAGAAGCTCGAAAAGCAGGTCGAGGAGCTCCAGCGGAAGCTCCTGACGGGCGGCGGCGGCGGGGGCCTCGACGCCCTCCTCGCCCAGGCCCGCGACGTTCGCGGGGTGAAGGTCCTCGGCGTCCGCACGGAGGTGACGGACCGCGGCGCGCTCCGCGAGCTGGCCGAGCAGCTCCGCGACAAGCTCGGGGAGGCGGTGGTCGTCGTCGGTTCCGTCGCGGAAGACAAGGCGCAGCTCGTCCTCACCGTCTCGAAGGCGCTCACCGATCGCTACAAGGCGGGCGACATCATCCGCCCCCTCGCCGGGATCGTGGGCGGCTCGGGCGGAGGACGACCCGACATGGCTCAGGCCGGAGGGACGGCGATCGACAAGCTCGATCTCGCCCTCGACGCCGTGTACGAAAAGGTCGAGAGTCTCTCGTAGAATCGACCTCGGGGAACGAAGTGAAGGTCGCTCAAATCCCGGATCGCGCCACGAAGGCGCTCCTCCTCGCGCGGCGCCGCGTCATGACGGGCCTCGCGGCGCCCTTCACCGAAGGTCGCATCGGAGGCGTCGAGCGATTCGCGCACCCGCGCGCCCGGGCGCTCGCCGTCGCGCTCCAGCGGATGCGCAGCGGGGACCGGTCGCACGCCACGCCCTGGATCCCGAAGATCGAGGCCGAGCGAGCGCGGCTCCTCGAATCGAACGCCCCGCTCGGCGCGCCGGGCGAAGCCCCCGGGCCGTACGACGCCGGCCTCACCGTGCGGGACGCCTGCCTCGCGAGCCGCCGGAAGGAGGACGCCATTGCGCTCTTCCAGCTCGTCCACGCGCTCGAACCGGAGCGCGTCCTCGAGCTCGGGACGAACGTCGGCGTCTCGAGCGCCTACATGGCCGCTGCCCAGCGCGAGACGGGCCGCGGCTCGCTCGTGACGCTCGAAGCGTCGCCCGGGCGCGCCCGCGTCGCGAAGGAGCTCCACGCCGCGCTGTCGCTCACGAACGTGGAGTACGTCCTCGGCCTCTTCGACGCCACGCTCGAGTCGGCCCTCCACGAGCCCGTGGATTTTGCGTTCATCGACGGGCACCACCAGTTCGAGCCGACGCTCGACTACTTCGACCGCATCTGGCGGCACTCCCGGGAGGGCGCGGTCTTCGTCTTCGACGACATCCGCTGGTCCATCGGAATGGAGCGAGCGTGGAAGCGCTTGCAGGGAGATCCGCGCCTCGTCGTGGTCGCGGATCTCTGCGGCCTCGGCGTCGCCATCTCGACGAGAGAGCCCCGGGCGACGAAGCGCCTGGTCACGAAGGTGCTCGCGATCTGAGCGCGCTCCCGCGAAGGGTGGGGGTCTTCGTCGGCCGTTTCAGAGCATCGGGTCGCCGCGGAATCCCCAGAGCACCGGCTCGAGGACGAGCGTGACGCCGAACCGGTCTCGGACGCGGTCGCGGATTTCCCGGGCGAAGCTCAGCACGTCGGTCGCGTGGGCTCCCTCGTGGCAGACGACCGCGAGGGCGTGCCGCGACGAGATCCCGACGGGGCCGCGTCGCTGCGCCTTCTCGAATCCGGCGCGCTCGATCAGGAACGCCGCGGAGAGCTTCACCTGACCGTCGGGCTGGGGAAATTGCGGCATCGGCGGGACGTTCCCGACGCGCCGCTCGATGCGCGGGAGCTCCTCCGCGGAGACGACCGGGTTCACGAAGAAGGAGCCGCACGAGCGCCGGTTCGGGTCGTTCGGGTCCAGCACCATCGACTTGCCCGCACGGAGCGCGAGCACGATGCGGCGGACGTCCACCAGCGTCGGCGCGCCGGTCTTCTCCTCCGCGAGAGCGCGCTCGAGCTCGGCGTACGCGACGGTCGGAGCGCCGTTCTTCGCGAGGCGGAACGTGACGTCGAGCACGACCCATCGATCGGGAGCGACGCTCTTGAACACGCTGTCCCGGTAGCCGAAGCCGCACTCCTCGCGGGTCAGGGTCACGACCTCGCGAGCGATGCGGTCGTAGGCGCGCACGCGGACGATCGTCTGGGACACGTCCTGCCCGTACGCGCCGATGTTCTGGATGGGCGCCGCGCCGACCAGGCCCGGAATGCCGCTCAGGCACTCGACGCCGGAAAGCCCGCGGCCGACGGCGGTCTCCACCACGTCGTCCCACGGCTCGCCGGCGGATACCGTGAGCTCGACCCGGTCCCCGTCCTCACGGACTTTGCGACCCCGGAGCATCACGCGGACGACGAGGCCGTCCACGCCCTCGTCCGCGATCACGACGTTCGACCCCGAGCCGAGGACCCGGACGGGGATCCCGCCGCGATCGGCCCACTCGAGCGCCTCGACGAGCGTCGCTTCGTCCTGGGCTCTGACGAAGAACCGTGCCGGCCCCCCCACACCGAGCGTGCAGCGCGCGGCGAGCGGGACGTAGTGCTCGACGTTCACCTACGGATCGCTCCGCCTGCGCCGGCGCGCGCCCGCGTGCGCCCGCCGATCGCGCCTGGTGGGTGCCCGTTCACCCCTCCATGATAGAGGAACGGCGCCCGTTCGGCTGCCGGCTTTCCGCTTGGGAGGTCCCCATGGTAGGGTCCCCCGTCGGAGCGGCCGTGAAGGCCGGTTGCGGGAGTGCTGCCAGGTGGCAGCGGCTTCCCCGGGCATGAGCGGATCGAGCCGCCGCAGCCGCTCCGATTCCCGAGCCGACAGGGGCATCCGGGAAATGAGACGGCAAGGGGCCGTCGATGAACACACAGATGGTAAGGTATGACGTTTACAGAAGCTGCGGCGCAGGTACTGCGCCTCGTGGGAAAGCCGCTACACTACAAGGAGATCACTGACGTCGCGATCGAGAAGGACCTTCTCAGTCATGTCGGAAAAAGCCCCGAGGTGACCATGGGGGCGCGGCTCGCCGCGCTGGTGAAGAAGGGGGATCGCGACAATCCGCTCGTGCGGATCAAGCCCGGCGTCTTCGCGCTCCGGGAGTGGGATCAGGCGACCATCGATCGGGGCCTGTCGGACAAGACACCCGCCCTGAAGATGATCGAGACGAACCCGGGCGCCCCGGCGGGCGAGGAAGCGCCGTCGGAGCCTCAGACCGGCGCGTCCCCGGCGGCCGAGTCGTCGCCTTATGCGGCGGCCCCGGACGAGGACGAAGAGGACGACGAGGACATCGACGACGAGGAACGCGAGCGTGCCGAGCTCGCGGCCGGCGCGAGCGAGCTCTTCGCCGCGGAGGAAGACGACGACGAACCGATCCTCGGCGGATCGGACGACGAGTCGGAGTCCGAAGCACGGAAGGACGGCGGAGGCGGAGGTGAAGAGGGCGGTGGGCGCCGCCGTCGTCGTCGCCGTCGTCGCGGAGGCCGCAGCGGTGGGGACGATCTGCCGACCTACACCGTCTCGGATGCGGGCCCTGCGGCGGAGGCTGCGGCCGATTCCGACGACGAATCGGCCGGCGAACCGCGCGAAGCTCGTGAACCCCGGGAAGCCCGGGAGCCGCGGGAGCCCCGCGAAGCGCGCGAACCCCGCGAACCCCGGGAAGCCCGCGAAGGCCGGGAGCCGAGGGAGCCCCGGGAGGCCCGGGACGGCGGCGCGCCGATCGACGACCTGGAAGGAGTCGCTCTCGCGGACGCGGCGGCGGACCTCCTCGCGCAGTTCGAGCGCCAGGGTCCGGTCCAGCTTCGCCAGCTCCTGGACGCAGCTCGCCGCCGCGGACGGCTGACGGGGGACGCCGGTCAGGCGCAGAGCGCCCTGTCGGCCGCGATCCGGGCCGACAACGCGCGGCGCGCCGCGCAGGGGCTCCGCGGACGGTTCCGGTTCGTGAACGGTCGCGTCGGTCTCACGGACTGGCTCCTGGATGCCGACCTTCGTCGGCTCGAGCGCGAGGTGATCGCCGCGGTGGAGCGGTACCGCGAGGCCGCGCGTCGCTCCCTCGTCCGGCGCATCCAGTCGCTCCCGCCGCGCGGCGTCGGGGAGATCGCGATGATCCTCCTCGAGCGCATGGGCATCACGGAGCTCCAGCCGGTCCGCCGTCCGGGTTCCTCCGGGAACGAGCTCTTCCTCACCGGCAAGGCCCCGGGTCCCGTCTCCCCGATCACGACGGGCATCGTCGTACGCCGGGACGGCCGGGACGTCGGCCGCGAGCAAGTGACGGATCTTCGCGGAAGCCTCCATCACTTCGGTCCGGCCTCCGCCGGGTTCATCGTGACCACCGGCCAGGTGCTGAGCGGCGCGCGCGAGGAAGCGTCCGCCCCTGGCGCGTCGCCCGTCCGCCTGGTGGACGGCTCCACGTTCGCCCGGCTGTGCGAGGAGCACGGCATCGCCGTGATCCCGACCGTCGTGACCATGCCTCTGCCCGATCCCGAGCTCTTCGAGGCGCTCCGGAACGGGAACGGCGGCTGACGTGAAGAGCAGCGGGAGCGCGTCGCTCGGCTCGGGCCGCGCGCTCCTCGCCTGCGCTTTCGTCTCTCTCTCGGCGTGCTCGCGGAGCGCGCCGCCGTCGCGTTTCCCGACGGCGGACGACGCCATCGCGCGGATGCGAGCGACGTACGCGTGCGTCCGCGGCGTCCAGGGCGAGTCCAAGGTGGACTACTTCGGCGAGCAGGGCCGCGTCCGGGGCAACACCCTCTTCGTCGCCATGAAGCCCGAGCGCCTTCGCTTCGACGTCTTCAGTCCGTTCGGCGTCACGCTCTCGACGCTCACGTCGGACGGCAAGGACTTCGCGCTGCTCGACATCGGCGGAAAGCGCTTCTGGGCGGGGCCTGCGACGGCGTGCAACGTCGGGCGCTTCCTCCGCGTTCCCGTCCCGCCGCACGCGCTCGTGAGCCTCCTCGCCGGCGAGGCGCCGGTGCTCGTGCACGACGCGGTCGCGACGACCGTCGCGTGGGAGTCGGGGAGCTACGTGCTCCGGCTCGCGAGCAAGTACGACGCGGAGGAGACGATCCGACTCGAGCCCGTGGACCTGGACTGGGACAAGCCGTGGAACCAGCAGCGCGTCCACGTCCTCGGCGTCACGGTGGTGCAGCAGGGCATCGAGCTCTACCGGGTCGAGCTGGGCGATTTTGAGACGTCCCACACCGCGAAGCCCCGCACGGATCCGGACGGCATCGATCCGGACGTTCCCCCGAGCGGCCCGCCCTGCGACGTCGAAACGCCGCGCCACGTGCGCATCGTCTCGGAGGCGTCCGCGCAGGACGTGCTCCTGGTCCACGGCGACCTCGTGCTGAATCCGCCGCTCCTGCCGGGACTCTTCGTTCAGAGCCCGCCGGCCGGCGTGAAGCTGCTGGACGCCCAGTGCAGGTGACGCCCGCCCGTTGCGCGATTCGGAGGGCGGGCCCGGCGCTATGCCCCCGTTTGGCGCCGGGGTAGAGTTCCCGGTCGCCGATGGTGAGACGCGTCCAGAAGGAGCCCCGCCGCGCGTCCGTGCGGCCGCCGAGCGACGGCGCCCCATCCGAGCGACTCCTGCCGCGAGACGTCGGCGGGCCCGAGTCGAGCTCTGCCCTCGCGCTCCCCGCGGAGCCCGCCTACGCGACGGTGCCGAGCTTCTTCGGCCTCCCGCGTCCTCCGTCCGTCGATCCCGTGCCGGCGGTCGACGTCCTTCTCTCCGGGCTCCCGTACGACGGTGGCGCGCTCTACCGGTCCGGCGGGCGCTTCTCGCCACGGGCCGTCCGGGACGCGAGCACCGAGCTCGGAAGCTACTCCGAGGCGCTCGGCATCGGCGTCTGGGACGAGATCCGCGCCGCCGACGGCGGCGACGTCGCGGTGGCGCCGGACGACCTCGGACGCGCGCTCGACGCGATCGCCAGGCGCTCGGAGGCGGTCGCTCGCTCGGGGGTCATCGGCGGCTGGGTCGGCGGCGATCAGACGGTCACGCTCGGCGTCCTCCGCGGAATCCACCGCGCGAAGCTGAAGGCCGTCGGCCTGGTCCACATCGACTCGTGCACGGACACGCTCGGCCCCGCGGGTTCTCGCGACGTCCACCAGCACAGCGTCCTCCGGAACGCCGCGGACGAGGGGCTCATCCGCCCGCACTCCGTCGTGCAGGTCGGCATCCGTGGGCCGCACGCCGCCGAGCGGGAGGTCCAGCTCGCCGTCGCGCGCGGCTTCGAGATCGTGAAGGTGGACGACGTGAAATGGGACATCCACTCCGCGATCAGCCAGATCCGGAAGATCGTCCGCGAGGGCTCGCTCTACGTCACGGTAGACGTCTCCGTCCTGGACCCGGCGTTCGCCCCGGGCGCTTCCACGGCCCGCCCGGGCGGCATGAACACGTGGGAGCTCCAGCAGGTCCTGCGCGCCCTCGTCGGCGCGCAGATCGTCGGGTTCGACGTCGTGGAAGTGTGCCCGCCGTACGACCCCTCCGGCGTCACCGCGCTCGCGGCCGCGAGCGTGCTCCACGAGCTCCTCGCCGTCATCGCCGACACGCACCGGAGCGCGCGGCCCGCGCCGTCCAGCGCCGGTCGGCGTCGCGGCAAGCGGCTCTCGCCCTGAGCGTCCTCAGCTCTTCCCGAGCGCCTTCAGGATCGCGCCCGGGACGTCGCTGATGATCGTGTCCACGCCGAGCGCGGCGAGGCGCCGGGCCTCGTCGGGATCGTTCACCGTCCAGACGTTGACGGGAAGCTCGGCGCGCTGCCACGGCGCGATCGACTCTCGCGTGACGAGCGAGGCCTGGGGATGAAGCGCGCTCGCTCCGACGAGCCGCTCACGGAGGGACCGCCCGGGGACGCCGGTCCCGGACTCCACGAGCCACCCCGAGGCGACCCAGGGCACCACGCGGGCGAGCGCCGCGACGATCTGCGGGTCGAAGGAGGAGAAGATCATCCACTCCGCCGCTCGCGGCTCGAGCACGGCCATCCGGAACACCGCGAGCACGAGCGCGGCGCGGTTCGGGACGTCCTTCTTCAGCTCGACGTTCACGCGCGCGCCGCGCCGCTTCGCCCACGAGAACACCTCGGCGAGCCGCGGAACGCGCTCGCCGCCGCCGAGGTCCACCTCCGCGAGCTCCCGCCGGCCGAGATCCTGCACGGCGCGCGTGTCTCGCCCCTCCGTCACCCGCGCGAGCGTCGCGTCGTGGCACACGACGACGTCTCCGTCGCGGTCCAGCCGGACGTCCAGCTCCACGCCGTCGGCGCCCTCGTCGAGGGCGAGCTCGAACGCGCGCATCGTGTTCTCCGGCGCGCGTCGCCGGGCGCCCCGATGGCCGAGGACGAACGGTCGCTCCAGACGGCGCTTCCAGCTCCGGACCTTCGCCTTCAACCGGCGAGCTCCCGCGCGATGGAGAGCGCGATCTCACGCGTCTCGGCGAGCTCGCTCGCCTTCCGCTGCACGGCGCCGACGACGCGATGCCCGCCGCCGCCGTGGCGGGCGCAGATCGCGCTGATGTCGAAGTCGCACGGTTTTCCGGACCAGGGGTTGTACCCGACGGAGATCTTCGCCGCGTTCTTCAGCTTGCCCACGATCACCGAGTACACGGCGTCGGGGTAGAGCGCGTACGTCACGAATTTTCCGATGGTCTCGAGCGGCTCGTCCGTCAGGTCCACGAACACGACCCTGCCCATCCGCACCGCGCGCTCCCGGACCCGGCGCACGAAGCGCTCGTGTTGCGCGCCGAGCTTCTCGTAGCGCTTCGCGACCTCGGGGCCCGCCGCCACCTCGGCGAGCGGCTTCTGGATGAGCTCCGGCACCACGCGGGCGAGGAACGCATCGTCCCCGTGTCGCTCGACGACGGCCGCGAGCCGGAGCACCGGGTTCGATCGATCGAGCGCCTGCTCCGGCGTGTCGAACGCGGCCGAGTCGATGACGTCCGCCCAGCGGATCATCTCCCCGAGGTCCGAGACGTCGACGCCGAAGTTCTTCTCGGCGATCCCGGCGACGAGCTTCGTGCAGGACGTCATGTCCGCGTCGAAGAAGTACTTGCCGGTCGCCCGTCGAGATTCGAAGAGCTCGCGATCGGCCGGCGTCACGAACGCGGTTCGATGGTGGTCGAAGTACCAGGTGAGCCGGTCGCTCGGGACGAAGCGGTAGTCGAGGATCGCGTTCTGATCTCCGGTGAAGAGGGCATCGCTCGGGACGAGCTGCCCCTCGCCGTAGCCGCACCCGCGATAGACGGCCTTCACCTGGGGGCCCTCCGCCGCGCGGAGGAGGCGAGTGAAGACGACGGCGCTCGCGAGCCCGTCGAAGCAGTGCCCGTGCGTCGCGACCACCAGGTTCATGCCGCCCTCCTACCAGGCCGCGGCTAGGCCTGGAAGAACGGAGGAAGCCGAGTGTAAGCTCGGTCTTCCTTGCCCGTTCTTCGAGGGTGAAGCGGCATCGGAGGCACATTTTCATGAGAACATTCCCGATCGTCTCGGCAGCTTGGGTGGCCCTGTTCCTCGGAACGGCATGCGGAAAGTCGGAGGAGACACCACCGCCGCAGACGCCGCCGCCCTCGCCGTACCAGCAGAACCCGCAGGGGTACGGCAACGCGCCGCCGCAGGGCTACGGGAACGCCCCGCCGCAGGGATACGGCAATGCCCCGCCGCAGGGCTACGGGAACGCCCCGCCGCAGGGCTACGGCGGCGCGGGCGGCTCGGCTCCGCCGCCAGGTCAGCCGGGACAGATGCAGCCGCTCGGCGCCGTGCTCGCGGATCCGCAGACGCTCCAGACCATCCTCGCAGGCGCGCTCTCGGGCGGCGCGGCGGCGCTCGGCGGTCTCACCGGGGGCGAGCAGGGGCCGATCGAGCAAGGCATCAAGATGCAGGCGCAGACGCAGGCGAAGGGCGCGCATCCGGAGGGTCAGCTCCTCACCGGTCGCCTGAGCCCCGACGGTCACGCGGAAGGCTCGCTCACCATGCAGCCGGGCGCCTGCTACACGGTCATCGGGTTCGGCGGCCCGGGCGTGTTCGACTACCAGCTGAACCTGGTGACGGCGCCCCCGGTGCCGCCGCAGGTGCTCGCCCAGAGCCCCGCGGGCGGCGTCGCTCCCGTCGTCGGTCCGAACGACCAGTGCATCCGGAGCCCCTATCCGCTCCCGATGGTCGTGAAGATCGACATGCACCTGCTGAAGGGCCAGGGGCTCGTGGGAGCTCAGGTGTATCGGAAGTAGCAACCCGGGGCCGCGCCGGGCCGATCGGGCCCCGTGCGTCCCGAGTTGCGTGAGCTCACGCCCGCCGAGTACCCGGCGCGGCTCCGGGATCTGCCGAAGCCGCCGGAACGGCTCTGGGTCGTCGGGGCGCTTCCTCGCGGTCCCTCCGTCGCCATCGTCGGAACACGGCATCCGTCGAAGGACGGCCTCGCGTTCGCCCGGCGCATCGCGAAGGAGCTCGCCGAGGCGGGCGTCGCGATCTTCTCCGGCGGCGCGGAGGGCATCGACAGAGCGGCCCACGAGGGCGCGCTCGACGCCGGCGGCGTCACGGTCGTCGTCGCGCCGTCGTCCTTCGACGAGCCGTATCCGGAGGAACACGGTCCTCTCTACGAGCGCATCGTCGAGAGTGGCGGCGCGTTCGTGACGTCACTTCCTCCGGGCACCAAGGCACACACCAGTCGCTTCTTCCCGCGGAACTCCCAGCTCGTCGCGCTCACGCAAGCGCTCCTCGTCGTGGAGACGCGCATCATCGGGGGCTCGCGGAACGCCGTCGCGAGCGCGAGGCGCCTCGGTCGTCCCGTGCTCGTCATGCCCGGCCTCCCCTGGACGAAAGAGACGACGGGCTGCCTGCTCGAGCTCCGTCGAGGCGCCGGCCTCCTCACGTCCGCGAAGGATGCTCTCGCCCTCCTCGGCCTCCACCGGCCGCGCAGGGGGCCGGGCTCCGGTCCCGGGCCGGAGGGGGCGACGGATGCCCTGGACGCCTCCGGGCCGGCTCGCGCGCGGGTGATTTCGCTCCTCGCCCGGGGGCCCCGTTATCCCGACGATTTGTGCCGGGAAGGGGGTGTCCCGGCCGCCGAGCTCCAAGCGTTGCTCTTGACTCTGACCCTCGAAGGGATCGTAGTCTCCGGCCCGTCCGGGCACGTCTTGCTTGTAACTGTCTGATTTTACTAGAGTTTCGTTCTCAGAGGTGCGGTCACGGGGTTGCGCGGCCCCGAAACGCGCCCCACTCTCCAGGCTCCCCGGCCCTGGGGAAAAGGTTCTCACGCTCATGCAGAAGACGCTCGTCGTCGTCGAGTCCCCCGCCAAGGCGAAGACCATCAAGAAGTACCTCGGCTCCGGCTACGAGGTGATGGCTTCGAAGGGACACGTGCGGGACCTGCCGAAGAAACTCGGCATCGACGTCGAGCACGACTTCAAGGAGACCTACGAGGTCATCGAGAGCAAGGAGAAGGTTCTCGAAGAGCTGAAGAGCGCCGTGAAGAAGGCGGACGCCCTCATGCTCGCGACCGACCCCGATCGCGAGGGCGAAGCGATCGCGTGGCACATCAAGGACGAGCTCGATCGACCCGGCCTCAAGGTGAGCCGGGTGGAGTTCCACGAGATCACGAAGCGCGGCGTCGATCACGGCGTCGAGCACCCGCGGAAGCTCGACGAGCACCTGTACGACGCGCAGCGCTGCCGTCGCGTGCTGGACCGTCTCGTCGGCTACGACGTCTCCGCGCTCGTCTGGTCGAAGCTCGCGTTCGGGCTCTCCGCGGGCCGCGTGCAGTCCGTCGCCCTCCGGCTCATCGTCGAGCGGGAGCGCGAGATCGAGGCGTTCGTCCCGGAAGAGTACTGGAACGTCGGCGCGACGCTCGTCGGCAAGGCGAAGCTCCCGTTCTTCGCCCGTCTCACTCGCGCGAACGGCGAGAAGATCGCGATCGGGGACGGCGAGCACGCGGGGGCCGTCCGGGCGGATCTCGAGAGCGCCGCGTACCGGGTGACGGAAGTCACGCGCCGCGAGCAGAAGCGAAACGCGCCCGCGCCGTACACCACGAGCAAGCTCCAGCAGGACGCGACGAGCCACCTCCGCTTCACGACGAAGCGGACGATGAACATCGCGCAGAAGCTCTACGAAGGCGTCGACCTGAAGAAGGACGGCGGCCAGGTCGGTCTCATCACGTACATGCGTACGGACTCCACCCGCGTCTCGAACGACGCGATCGAGGAGGTGCGCGGGTACATCGGGAACGCCTATTCCGCGCAGCATCTCCCCGCGAAGCCGAACGTCTTCAAGGCGAAGAAGGACTCGCAAGATGCGCACGAGGCGATCCGGCCCACGTCGCTCGAGTACACGCCCGAGCGCGTCCGGAAGCACCTCGCCGACGACCAGTACAAGCTCTACAAGCTCATCTGGGATCGGTTCGTCGCTTCGCAGATGGCCCCCGCCGTCTACGACCAGACGGGTGTGGACATCGAGGCGAAGCCGTCCAGGAAGGGCGCGAAGTATTCGTCCCTCACGCTCCGCGCGAGCGGCAAGGTCCTGAAGTTCGGCGGCTGGCTCGACCAGTACAAGAAGGACAGGTCCGCCGAAGGCCCGCAGACGGAGTTCGCCGGCGAGGAAGAAGAAGGCGCGGACGGCGCGGCGCCGAACGGCAACGGCGCGGCGCACGCGAACGGGAGCGGTAACGGCAAGTCCGCGAACGCCGTCCCCGCGAAGTTCGACGAGGACGCGGAAGGCACTCTCCCCGAGATCACCCAGGGGGAGGCGCTCACGCTCGTCAAGCCGCAGGGCGTCGCGACGGAGCAGAAGTTCACGCAGCCCCCGCCTCGTTACAACGAGGGTTCGCTCGTCCGGGAGCTCGAGAAGCGTGGCATCGGCCGGCCGAGCACCTACGCGGACATCATCCAGAAGGTGCAGGCGCGGGACTACGTCGTGAAGCTCCCCGGCGGGCAGATGCAGGCGAGCGACCTCGGGAAGATGGTGATCGACGGCCTCGTCTCCACCCAGCTCGAGTTCATGGACCCGGCTTTCACTTCCAAGATGGAGGAAGAGCTCGACGAGGTCGAGGCCGGCAAGCTCGACCGGGTGAAGCTCCTCGAACGGTTCTACAAGGGGTTCACCAAGACGCTCGCCAAGGCGAAGAAGGCCGAGCGCTGGGCGCCCGAGCCGCAGCCGACGGACTTCAAGTGCTCGGAGTGCGGCTCCCGCATGCTGAAGCGCTGGAGCCGGAACGGGTGGTTCCTCGGGTGCGAGAAGTACCCCGAGTGCAAGCACACCCAGAACCTGGACAAAGAGGGGAAGGAGCCGGAAGTCCCGAAGCTCACCCAGTACAAGTGCGACAAGTGCGGAAAGCCCATGATGATCCGTACCGGTCGCTACGGGGAGTTCCTCTCCTGCAGCGGGTACCCGGCGTGCAAGAACGCGAAGCCTGTCCCCCTCGGCGTCCCGTGCCCGAAGTGCGGCGGGGACATCGTGGAGATCCGCGCGAAGAAGCGCGGCGGGAAGACGTTCTACGGGTGCACGAACTACCCCGAATGCGACTTCAAGCTCTGGCAGAAGCCGATCGCGGAGCCGTGCCCGCTCTGCAAGAACCCGTTCCTCACGTACGGCGGCGGGAAGAAGAACCCGAAGATCGTCTGCCCGCGCGGCAAGGAGTGCGGCTACTCGCGGGACGCCGGTGAAGAAGCGGCGGGCCTCGAGGGCGAGCACGAGCACGGTCACGCTCCCGGGGACGCGCCCGCGCTCTCCCCATGACGGAGGTCGTCGTCGTGGGCGCGGGCCTCGCCGGCTGCGAGGCGGCGCTCCAGCTCGCGGAGCGCGGGATACGCGTTCGCCTCCTCGAGCAGAAACCCCTCAGGCGGACGCCCGCCCAGACGAGCGATCACTTCTGCGAGCTCGTGTGCTCGAATTCGTTCCGGGGAGCGTCTCTCGCCAACGCCGTCGGTCTCCTGAAGGAGGAGATGCGACGTCTCGGCTCCTTCATGATGAAGGTGGCGGACGAGTGCCGCGTGCCGGCGGGCGGCGCGCTCGCGGTGGATCGTGAGCGGTTCAGCGGGAAGATGACGGCGCTCGTGAAGAGCCACCCCGGCATCACCGTCGAGGAGACGGAGGTCACGCGCATTCCCACGGCGCGTCCCGTGATCCTCGCCACGGGGCCGCTCACGGGCGACGAGCTCGCGGCGGACGTCGCGTCCCGCGTCGGCGGTCACCTCGCGTACTACGACGCCATCTCGCCCATCGTGAGCGCGGAGTCGATCGACTGGGACCGGGTCTTCCGCGCCTCTCGCTACGACAAGGGGGAGACGGAGGAAGACAAGAACGCCTACGTGAACTCGCCGCTCGATCGCGAGGCGTACGAGGCGTTCGTCGCCGAGGTCCGGGCCGCGGAGAAGGTGATCCCGAAATCCTTCGAGAAAATTCGGTACTTCGAGGGATGCCTCCCCATAGAGGTGATGGCGGAACGCGGGGTGGACACGCTCGCCTTCGGGCCGATGAAGCCGGTCGGGCTCGTGGACCCGAGGACGGGGAAGCGCCCGCACGCCGTCGTTCAGCTCCGTGCCGAGGACGAAGCCGCGACGGCGTTCAACATCGTGGGCTTCCAGACGCGAATGACGTGGCCCGAGCAGGCCCGCGTGTTCCGGACGCTCCCGGGGCTGGAGAACGCCGAGTTCTTCCGCTACGGGGCCGTGCATCGGAACACGTTCATCCACGCGCCTCGTGTGCTCGACGGCCTGCTCGGTCTCCGGAACGACCCCGGCGTCTACTTCGCCGGGCAGATCGCGGGGACGGAAGGGTACGTGGAGAGCGCGGCCGTCGGGTTCCTCTCGGCGCTCGTCGTCTCCGCGCGCGTCCAGGGGAAGGAGCCGCGGCTCCCGCCGAAGACCACCGCGCACGGCGGACTCCTCACGCACCTCTCGCGGGACGTCCCCGACTATCAGCCCTCGAACATCACGTTTTCCCACCTCCCGCCCCTCGAAGGCACTCGCCTGAAGAAGCGCGCCCGGTACGAGGCGATCGCCGAGCGCGCGCTCGTCGATCTCGACGCCTGGCTCCGCGAGGACAGCGCGGCCGCGTGAACGGTTCATGAGCTCCGCGAAGGGCCTCTTCTCGCCGTTCTCCACCGGGAGCCTCCGGCTCCGGAACCGCTTCGTCATGGCGCCCATGACGCGAACCCGGTCTCCCGGCGGGATCCCGACGCCGGACGTCGTCGAGTACTACCGGCGGCGCGCGCGGCACGGCGTGGGGCTCATCGTGACGGAGGGAACGACGGTCGATCACCCCGTCGCGACGTACCATCCGGACGTCCCGCGCTTCCACGGCGAGGCGCTCCCCTGGTGGAAGAAGATCGCCGACGCCGTCCACGCCGAGGGCGGCGCGATCATCCCGCAGCTCTGGCACGTCGGGGCCACGCGCCGCCCCGGGACGCTGCCGCACCCGGAGGAGATGAGCGTCGGGCCGTCGGGGCTCGTCGCGCCGGGCAAGAAGAAGGTCCGCGAGATGACGGAGCAGGACATCGCGGACGTCATCGCCGCGTTCGCAAAGTCCGCCGGGTACGCGAAGGAGCTCGGGTTCGACGGCATCGAGCTCCACGGCGCTCACGGCTACCTCATCGACCAGTTCTTCTGGTCGGGGCTCAACGAGCGGACGGATTCCTGGGGTGGGGGGCTCGCGGAGCGGACTCGCTTCGGCGCGGAGATCGTCCGGGCATGCCGGAAGGTCGTGGGACCGGACTTCAGCATCGTGCTCCGGTTCTCCCAGTGGAAGCAGCAGGACTACGCCGCGAAGCTCGCCGAGACGCCGGAAGAGCTCGCGGCGTTCCTCGGGCCTCTCGTGGACGCCGGCGTGGACGTCTTCCACTGCTCGCAGCGCCGCTTCTGGCTCCCCGAATTCGACGGCTCGGATCTGAACCTCGCCGGCTGGACGAAGAGGCTCTCCGGCAAGCCCACGATCACCGTCGGCAGCGTGGGCCTGGATCAGGAGTTCCTCGGGGCGTTCGGCGGCCAGGGCGCGGGCATTCGCGGAATCGAAGATCTCGTGCAGCGCTTCGAGCGCGGAGAGTTCGACCTCGTCGCCGTCGGTCGCGCGCTCCTCCAGGACGCGGCATGGGTAGAAAAGGTCGAGCACGGGCGCATGAGCGAGATCCGGCC
>DASZXK010000117.1:0-2501 GCA_035545855.1 Polyangiaceae bacterium | reverse complement strand
GTCGCGTAGTACCGGTAGTACGACTCGGAAGCCTTGCCGGCGTAGACGACGCACGTACCGACGCGGCCGTCCGTCGGACAGCGGCCGGGGAGGTACTGGATGTTCGCGCCGAGCGCCTCGCAGTCGGACTGGGTCTTCGCTGCCGTGTAGCCGCTGCCGGTGAACTCGTTGCAGAACCCCGCCGGCGCGTTGTCGCAGCTCCCCGCGAACTCGCCGCCGGATCTCCCCCCGCCCCCGACGGGCGCCGTACCGGTTCCGGAACCCTCGTCGCTGCAGGCGACGGCGAGCGTCGCGACCAGCGCGATCAGCGAATGGATACCTGCCGTGCTCTTCATGGGTGCTCCTTGTTGCCAGCATACCCCCGCAGCCCCACGCTACGCGCCATGACCGAGCAGCACCCCCTCCCCTCCGGCCTCGGCGCCCGAACCACCGCAGACGAAGCCATCGACGGTATTCGGCTGGACGGCAAGACCGCGATCGTGACGGGCGGCTACGCCGGCATCGGCGTGGAGACGACGCGCGTCCTCGCGGCCGCCGGCGCGCGCGTGATCGTCCCCGCGCGAGACGTGGCTAAGGCGAAGAAGTCCATCGGCACGCTCCCGAACGTCACGATCGAATCGATGGACCTCGCCGCGCCGGAAACCGTGGATGGGTTCGCGAAGCGATTCGGGGATCGTCCGCTTCATCTCCTGGTGAACAACGCCGGCATCATGGCCGTGCCGCTTTCTCGGGATTCGCGAGGCCTCGAGTCCCAGCTCGCCGTGAACCACGTCGGGCACTTCCAGCTCTTCTCCCGCTTGCTCCCGGCCCTTCGCCGCGCGGGTGGCGCCCGAGTCATCGCCCTCTCCTCCCGCGGCCACGTCCGCTCCGCGTTCGACTTCGACGACCCGAACTTCGACCGCCGCCCGTACGACAAGATGCTCGCCTACGGCCAGTCCAAGACCGCGAACATCCTCTTCGCGGTCGAGGTGGACCGTCGCTACCGTGCCGAAGGCATCCGCGCATTCGCCGTCCACCCCGGCGCCATCCTGGAGACGGACCTGGTCCGCCACTACGACCCCGAAGAATTCAAGCTCGTGGTCGAGCGCGCCCGCCGCATCGGCAGCTTCAAGTCGGTGAAGCAAGGCGCCGCGACGACGATCTGGTGCGCGACGAGTCCGATGCTCGAGGGACACGGGGGCGTCTACTGTGAAAACTGCGACGTCGCGGTGGTGAAGACGGAGGGGGACGACGGCGTGCGGCCCTATGCAGTGGACCGGGGGAACGCGGAGCGGTTGTGGCGGTGGACGGAGAGCGTCGTGGGCGTCGCGTGAGTCATGGCCGACGCACCCCGGTCTGACGCCAATCACGCAGGCATCTTGACGCCTCGAGACACGGGCATCATGATGCCTGGATGCGAACGACGCTGACTCTCGACCCAGACGTCCAGGCCCTGCTGGATGGCGAGGTCCGTCGTACGCAGAAGACGTTCAAGGCCGTCGTGAACGACGCGCTCCGTCGTGGGCTGACGCGCGCGCCGGGGCGCGGTCGTCCGGTCGTGCTCCGGGTCTTCGACAGCCGCCTCCGCCCCGGGTACGACGCGCGCTCCCTCAACGCCCTCGCGGACGAGCTGGAAGACGAAGCCGTGCTCGTCAAGGCCCGTCGTTGATCCTTCCAGACATCAACCTGCTCCTCTACGCGACCATCTCGACGTTCGAGCAGCACGGCGCCGCGACGAAATGGTTTTCTTCCGTCCTGAACGGCGAAGAGCAAGTTCTGCTGCCCGCCGTTTCGGTGTTCGGCTTCATCCGCATCGCGTCGAACCCGCGGATCTTCGAATCACCCATCCCGGTGGAGGACGCCGTCTCCAGCGTGGAGACGTGGCTCGATCGGCCCAACGTCCATTTCCTCTCCCCGGGTCCGCGCTTCCTCGAAATCGCCTTTCGCCTTCTCCGAGACCTCGGCACCGCACGAAACCTCACGACCGACGTGCAGCTCGCAGCCCTCGCGATGGAGAACCAGGCGACGCTCTACTCCCACGACACGGACTTCGCGAAATTCGACGGCCTCCGGTGGGTGGATCCGCTCGAGTGAGTCACGCCACGGGCGGTGCGGTCCGTCCGGGTGGTGCGCCCGGCCCCAGGCCAGGCCCGATCGCGGCTGACAGCTGAGCGATTCGTGGGCGGGCCGCGACGCTCCCGAGAAGCGCCCTACCGCCCCTTCGAGCTCCGCCCCTCGACGTCCCCACACTCCCCGCCGTGATAGCTCGGATCGCTACACCGCTCGAGTAGCTCCTTCGACGGCCATCGTCCTCGCGCCATGTACGCGAAGAGCGCCGTCAACCCGACGGCCAGGACGAGACACGCGATGATCCAGAAGCGGCCCCACTTCGGGGATTCGCTCCGGGAGCCGTGGGGCCAGAGCCAGTTGTAGGCGCCCGCGCCCTCGTGCACTCCGGGCTCGATCGAGCGGGGGGGTTTCGGCGGCTCGGGGGCAATCTGCGGGACGGGTCCGAGGGTCAT
>DASZXK010000116.1:0-12721 GCA_035545855.1 Polyangiaceae bacterium | reverse complement strand
CGCACGCGAGAGAGCTCCGCCTCGACGGTGAGGATGTCCTTCACCTCGGTCGCGCGCCGGAGGACGTCCTCCAGGCGATCCCGCGTGACGCCGAGGTTCCGCAGGCGGAGGACCGAATCGTAGTACTCGCGCCCGACGTCGCGTTCGCTGACGTTCCGCGAGCGGAGCACGCCGAGCCCTTCGAGTGCCGAGAAGAGGGAGTCCGCCTTGCCGACGGGGACGCGGAGCGTGAGCTCGGCGTTCGCGTTCGTCCCAGCGTTCGCCGTGACGGTCTCGTTCGCGACCGTTCCACCCGCGTCGAATGCGAGCTTCCGGAGCTTCCCCGTCGCGACCCCGACGTCCATGACCTCGACGCGAAACGTCGCCTCGATGTCGACCATGCGCTTCGCGCGATCGAGCTCCGGATCGACCGCGACCTCGGCCGTGCCGGCGTGCGGCCCGGGCGGAGCGCCGGGGACCGACGGGAGCGCCGGAACGCCGGCAGCGACCGGCCGGGGTTCGGCAGGGGCCGCCTGCGCGCTCGGCGCCGGAGCGGCCTCCGCCGAACTCACCTCACGAGGCGCGGCGTCGTTCGGCGCCATCGCGGGCTTGCTCGCGACGCCACACGCGGTGGACGCGAGGCAGGCGGTCAGGAAGAGGGCATGGAACGGGGACCGGGTTCGGCGTCGGAAGAGCATGGTCTCCGAGACGAACGGGCCAGGCAGATACGGCTTACAGTCGACATCGCGATGGCCTTCGCCGCTTCGCGAGCCGGGGCCGGGGCGGGCCGCCTTGCGGGCGGAACGGTTATAGAGATATAACCCAGTCATGTTCGCGCTCGAAAGTCGCCGTCTTCCGCTCCGATCGGGACGATGGGACCGGGAGCTCCGGGCGCTCGACCCGGAGCGGGACGCGGAGGAGATCGCTCGCATCCTCGCAAACCACGTGTTTCCGCTCGAGTTCCTCTTCTCGCTCGAGCTCGCGCAGTTCCGCACGTTCACGATCCCGAGCATCTCCCGCATCCTGCATTCGACCGGGCAGTACGAGTCCGAAGGGCAGAAGCGGCTCGACGACACGCGGGCGATCCTGACCGAGATCCACCGCCCCGGCCTCGATTCCCCCGGGAGCCGGGAGATGGTGCGGCACCTGAACCGGATCCACGCGCTCTACCCGATCTCGAACGACGACTACCTCTACACGCTCTCGACGTTCGTGTTCGATCCTCCCGCGTTCGTCGAGCGCTGGGGGCACCGCCCGTTCACCGAAGCGGAGAAGGACGCGCTCCACGCGCTCTACCGCAAGCTCGGCGCAGCGATGCACATCGACGGAGTGCCGCGATCTCGCTCGGCTTTCCTCGCATGGCGGCGCGCCTACGAGTCGCGGGCGCAGCGCTACGCGCCGGAGAACGAGGCCGTCGCGCGGGGGATGCTCCGGGCGCTCGCGGCTCCCCTTCCCCCCGCCGCTCGCCCCGCGTTCGAGTCGATGACAGTCGCGCTCCTCGAACCCGGGGTGCGGACGGCGCTCGGCTTCGAGGAGCCGTCCGTAGGGACGGAGGTCGCCGCGGCCGCGCTCCGGCGGGTCTACCGGCGGGGAAGCCGTCGCCTCGCGTTCTTCGAGCACCGCGAATTCGGAGAAACCGCCTTCGCGAACTTCTACGCGACCTACCCGAACGGGTATCACCGGCTGAAGCTCGGTCCCGCGAAGGTCCTCGCGTTCCTGGAGCGGGAGCGGCGCCAGACTTCGCATGAAGCAGCCTTGAAATAGCTCAATTGCCCGATTCCGGGCAGAAAATTGGACGAAGTCCGGGCCGGGAGCCATTCTCCTTCCCGTGCGCTCCCCCTCCCCCGCGGAAGCCAGGGCCCGGCTGAAAGCCCTCCTCGGGCTCAGCGAAGAGCAGGCCGCCCGCGCCGTGGACGAGACGCTCGACACGTTCCGGCTCGACCTCGACGAGTTCATCGCGACCCGTCACGCCGAGCTCCAGGCGGAGGGCGAGGACAACCCGCGCATCTTCGACCGCATCGCGGAGGAATCGAAGTCGATGCTCTTCCGCGCCCCGGAGCTCACCCCGCGTCAGATCCGGCGACGCATCTACGGCTGAGAAGGAGAACCAACATGTGCGGCATCATGGGTTACGTCGGCGGCGAGGCGGCATGGGGAACGGTGGTCGGCGGCCTGAGACGCCTCGAGTACCGGGGCTACGACTCGGCGGGCGTCGTGACGGTGTCGCGGAAGAAGCTTCGCCTGGCGAAGCGGGTCGGACATCTCCGGGCGCTCGAGGAAGCGTTCCCCGAAGGGCTCCCCGGCAACGTCGGCATCGGCCACACGCGCTGGGCGACGCACGGGGGCGTCACGGAAGAGAACTGTCACCCGCACACGGACTCGAAGGAGCGGGTCGCGATCGTCCACAACGGCATCGTCGACAACGTGGAAGCGCTCCGCGCCGAGCTCGTGAAGGCCGGCGTGACGTTCCGCTCGGAGACGGACACGGAGGTGCTCGCGGAGCTCATCGGGCGCGGCGTGGACTCGGGGCTGCCGCTCCGTGACGCGGTCGTCCAGGGCTTGAAGCGCGTGGAGGGAACGGCCGGCATCGTCGCCGTGGACCGGGAGGACCCGGAGCGGCTCGTCGCGGCGCGCCTCGGGAGCCCCGTCGTGGTCGGCATCGGTGATGGCGCGTGCTTCGTCGCGTCCGACACGCTCGCGCTCAGGCCGTACACGGATCGCGTCATCGTCCTCGACGACGGCGAGGTCGCCGAGCTCACGCCGCAGGGTATCCACACCGTGGATCTCGAGCAGCGGAGCCGCGAAAAGCGCATCGAGAAGATCCTCCACCAGCCGGAGGACGCCGACGTCGGGAAATTCGAGCACTTCATGCTGAAGGAGATCCACGAGCAGCCGGAGGCCATCGATCGGTCGATGCGCGGGCGTCTGGATCCCGCCATCGGGTCGTCTCGCCTGGGCGGCCTCCAGACGCACGAGTCCCGGCTCTTCGACGTCCAGCGCGTCGTCTTCGCCGCGTGCGGCACGAGCCTCTACAGCGCGCAGGTGGGCGCGTACCTCATGAACCGCTGGGCGCGCATGCCGGCGACGGCTGAGGACGCAGCGGAGCTCGCCTCGCGGAACCCCATCGTGGACCGGCAGACGCTCTACATCGCCGTGTCCCAGAGCGGCGAGACGGCGGACACGCTCGCCGCGCTCCGCGAGATCCGTCTCCGCGGCGGCCTCGTCGCGGGGATCACGAACGTCGTCGGGAGCTCGCTCGCGCGAGAGACGGACTTCGGCGTGTACGTCCACGCCGGCCCCGAGATCAGCGTCTGCAGCACGAAGGCGTTCACGGCGCAGGTGCTCGCGACGGAGCTCATCGCCCTCCGGTTCGCGCGCATGCGGGACCTCTCCGCCTCCGACGGCCGGCAATGGGTCCTCGCCCTCGAGAAGCTCCCGGGACAGGTGCGGCTCATGCTCGAGCAGCAGGCGGCCGTGCAGAAGCTCGCCGAGCGGTTCCAGAACGCCCGCTTCACGATGTTCATCGGCCGCGGGCTGAACGTCCCGGTCGCGTGCGAGGGGGCGCTCAAGCTGAAGGAGATCGCGTACGTGCCGGCGGAAGGGCTCTCCGGCGCCGCGATGAAGCACGGCCCCCTCGCGCTCATCGACCAGGGGAGCCCCGTCTGGGCGCTCGTCCCGCCGGACGAGACGCGGGACCGCATGATCGGGAACCTCCGCGAGCTGAAGGCCCGCGGCGCGTTCATCATGGCCGTCGCCGACGCGGACGACAAGGAGACGAAGGACATCGCCGATCACGTGATCCCGATCCCGCCGCATCACGCGACGGTCTCGCCGATGCTGACGGCCGTCCCGCTCCAGCTCTACGCGTACTATCTCGCGCGGGCGAAGGGGTACGACATCGACAAGCCGCGGAACCTCGCGAAGAGCGTCACGGTGATGTGACGTTTGCGCGGTCGAGCTCGTCCTCGAGGGCGCTCTCCACGCGGGAGAACTCGTCCTCCAGCCGTGCGGCGAGCTCCCCCGCGTTGGGCGGGTTCGGCTCGAGAGCGGCGCAGAGCTCGGCCATCCCCGGGATGCCGAGGCCGATGCATCCGCCCTTCAGCTTGTGCGCGGCGGCCTTCAGCGCGGCGGCGTCCTTCCGCTCGACCGCGCGAACGACCTCCTCCACCTGCTCCGGCGCGTGCGTGAGGAACACCTCCGTCACGCGCACGGTCCGTCTCACCTTCGGGTCGAGTGGGGATGGCCCGAGGGCAGGCATTTCTCCGATGGGAGACGGGTCCGCGCCCTCCCCCGCCCCGGGCAGGTATTTCCGGAGGACGGCGCCGAGCGCTTCGCTCGTGACGGGCTTCGTGACGTAGTCGTCCATCCCGGCGTCGAGCGCCTTCTCCCGCTCGCCCTCGAGAGCGTGCGCCGACACCGCGACGATCGGCAACCGCGCGCGATGCGCCTCCAGCGTTTCGCGTGCGCGGATCGCACGGGCCGCCTGGTACCCGTCCAGGCGCGGCATCTCGCAATCCACGAGCACGAGCGGGTACGCGCCCCGCTCCACCTCGGCGAGGAACTCCTCGCCGTCGGAGACCACCCTGGAATCGACGCCGAGCGACGCGAGCAGCTCTTCCAGGACTTCGCGGTGCACCGGGTCGTCTTCCGCGACGAGCACGCGGGGACGGGCCGTCCCGTCGCCGATCGGTGGAACCCTCACCGGCGAAGATGCGGCGCCGGCGGAGGGAGACGCGGGAACGGCGTCGACGCGCACCGGGATCGAAAACCAGAAGGTGCTCCCTTTCCCCTCCTCGCTCTCGACCCCGATGTCCCCATCCATGAGGCGGACCAGCTCTCGGCTGATGGCGAGGCCGAGACCCGCTCCTCCGCGCCGCGTGGAGTCGTTCACCTGGGAGAAAGCCTGGAAGAGACGCGCCCGATCCGCGACCGAGACGCCGACGCCCGTGTCCGAGACCTCGAAACGAAGGAGCGGCCGCTCGGCGGCGCTCCCGGCGATGCGCGCCCGGATCACCACCTCGCCCCGGTCCGTGAATTTCACGGCGTTCCCGGCGAGGTTCACGAGGACCTGACGGAGCCGATCCCCGTCGGCGACGACCCGGTCCGGGACGTCCTCGGCGATGCGAACGGAGACCTCCACGCCCTTTTCGCGCGCCCCGGGCGCGAGGAGCTCGCCGACCTCTTCCGCGATGCGACGCGGATCGATCTCGGTAGGCACGATCGAGAATTTTTCGGCCTCGATCTTCGACAGATCCAGGACGTCGTTCAGGACCCGGAGCAACGCGTTCGCGGAGGACTGGATCGTCTCGGCATACCGGGACTGCGTCGGGCCGAGCTCCGTCCGGCGGAGCAGCTCCGAAAGTCCGATGATCCCGCTCATCGGAGTCCGGATTTCGTGGCTCGCGGCCGCGAGGAGCTCGCTCTTCTTGCGCGTCGATTCCATCGCTTCGAGCGCCTTCTTCTCCTGCTGGAGGAGCGCGCTCTCGGCCGCCCGCAGGGCGGACCTCACGTAGAAGAGCCCGAAGCCGAGGAAGAGGAACGAGGCGACCCCTCCTCCGACCATCGACGTGGTCAGAATCTCGCGCGAGGCGTCGGCGGAACCCGCCGTGGTGAGCGCGAACGAGCTACGCGTCGCGAGCAGGAAGACGAGCGCCGACACGGAGACGAACAGGAAGAGCGCGAAGGCCACGAAGGCGGCGACGATCGAGCGCCACCGGACGGCGCGCGCCGGCTCCGCGCCTTCCGTCACGGCAGCTCCCTTCGCGGGGGGCGGGTTCGCGAGGGTGGGCATCGGGCTTCCCTCCGCACGAGCGTGTCGGGATTTCGGAGGTGAGGACCGGATTCGAACCGGCGTATGACGGTTTTGCAAACCGGCGCCTAACCACTTGGCTACCTCACCGAGGCCGGCGAAAGGTCCCATTTTGGGGAGCCGAGTCAAGACCCATCGGGGGCGCTCGGGGCGATATGCCGCGTTTTGTGCGGGGCGCGGAGGGCGTAGACTCCCCCGCATGCACATCGCGCTCGGGACGGACGAGGACGTCCACCTGGTCTCGGAGATCGTCCGGCTCCTGGAAGAGCGGGGGCATACGGTGGAACGGTACGGTGCCGCCGCCGGAAGGAAGGAGCCCTGGGCCACCACGGCCGTCGCCGTCGCGGAGGCGGTCGCCCGCGGCGATCATCCGTTCGGGATCGTGTGTTGCTGGACGGGCACGGGCGTTTCGATCGCCGCGAACAAGGTCCAAGGCGTGCGCGCGGCGCTCGCGTTCGACGCGGAGACGGCCCGGGGCGCCCGCAAGTGGAACGACGCGAACGTGCTCGCCCTCTCCCTCCGCGCGACGTCTCCGACCATCGCGAAGGAGATCCTGGACGCGTGGCTCTCCGAGCCGTACGGCGGCACGGAAGACGAGAGCCTCGCCTTGATTCGCGAGCGCGAAGGGGCGCGGCCCGCGCCGTGAACCGTCAGTCTTCCGGCTCGGTCAGGTCCTCGGCGAGGTAAGACAGGATGACCTCGTCGAGAGATTGCTCGCTGATGGACGCGCCGCCGAAGATCGAGCTCTGGTCCGGCGAAGGGGAGAAGATCGCCGCGGGACGCGACGCGGCGTAGCGCCCGCTCGGCGGCGGCCGCGATTGCACCGCTGGAGTACCGAGCACGGGCGTTCCCTTCGCCGCGGGCTTCGCGGCCGTCGTCGTGACGGAGGGCATGCCGCGGGCCTTCGCCGCTTCGAGGTCCGCGAGCACGAGGTCCGTCAGCGTCGGTGACGCCGGGCGCGGGACCGGTTCGTGGCTCTTCTCCTTCTTGCCCTTCGCTTCTTCCTGAGGCGGGAGCGACGCGATGTTCACGGGCTTCGCTTCGGGGACCGTCGGGGGGGGCTTCGACCGACGCTTGGCAGCCGCCGCGGGGGCCGGAGGCGTCTTCGATTTCCGGGGGGCTTCCGTCGGCGCCTCCCCCGATTCGGGGCTCGGGCCGAGGACCTCCACGATCCGCGCGTCGAGCTGCCCGTCCCTGAGGGCGATGAACATCGCCTTGTGCTGCTCCTTCATCAAGCGGCGGACGACCGTTCCCATGTCGCTCCGGCCCACGTGCTCCGAGTAGTCCGTGCGCGTGCTCTTGATGATTCGCCCCCCGTCCGCAAAGAGGTGCGTCAGGATGTGAGGTTTCATGACTCCCGAATCTTCCGTCTGGACATGGAAGATTCGCCCCTGATGCTTCACGTTGTTGTTGAAGCCGAGCAGGGGAGACGGGGGCTTGGCCACGCGCGTTCTCCGAGCCTCTTAAGCTACCACAGGGGGGTTCGTGGGGCAGGTCATCGGCCTGCTCCGGCTTCATCCAACCGGCGCATGCCCTCGAGGAGCAGCGCTTCCGGGCTCGCCTGGATGACCTGCTGCGGGGCCTTGAACGTCGGGTCCAGGCTGAAGTCCCCCTGGGTGAGGCTCAGCATGCCGTAGACCGCTTCCTCCCCACGGAGCGTTCCGAACAGGGCGTTATAGATGGAGCCGTCCACGAAGTGGATTTCTCCCTGATCCGCCCCGGACCGAATCTTCAGCGAGCCCGTCTTCCGGCCGTGCCAGAGCACCTGGACGATCTCCGGAAGCCCCATTTCCGTCAGGGAGCCGGAGACGCCCCGGGGCGCCCTCCCCCGCTCTTCGCGCTCCATGATCTGCTTCAGCTTCGCGACGAGGAGGTCCGTCGCGACCGGCTTGCTCATGACGTCCGCGGCGCCGAGGTCGAACGCACGTTTTGCGTCCGCGCTCGACGCGCGCGCCGTCACGATGACCCAGGGCAGCCGCTTCCCCCACTCGTGCTTCCGAGCCTCCGCGAGGAGGGCGAAGCCGTCCTGCGGCTTCAGCTCGAGCTCGCTGATGACGACCTCGATGTCCCCGGCTTCGAGGAACTTCATCGCCTGATCCGTGGAGCGCGCGATGCGCACCTCGAACCCCTGCTCGATCATCCGGAGCTCGAGCACGGTCGTCTCTTCCGGATCCGGCTCGACGAGGAGCGCGAGGTTCCGGTTCGCGAGGAGGCGCGCCTTGAGGTCGTCCCCCGTCACGGAGTGCTTGAAGAGATCGACGAGGTTCGGATCGAAGATCGTTCCCTTGAATCGCGCGAGCACCTCGCACGCCTGCGCCGGACGGAGGATCTTGCGATACGGGTTCTTCGGGTTCTGCGTGAGGTCGGCGTACGTGTCCGCGATCGCGAGGAGGCGTGCGCCGAGGGGGATGTCCTTCCCGCCGAGCGAACCCGGGATGCCCTTGCCGTCGTAGCGCTCGTACATGGATTCCATCGCCTGACGCGTCTCCCGCGGCAGCGAAATGGATTCCATGAGCCGGAGCGGCGCCTTGAAACCCTTCTGTGCCGAGGTGCGATGACCCTCGTATTCGGAGACGTTCAGCGCCGTCAGGTGATAAGCGCTCATCTTGCCGAGATCGTGGAGGTAGCCGGCGATCTGGTACGCGGCGCTCTCCACCTGCGAAACGCCGATGCGCTCCGCGAGCTTCTTCACGAGACGCGCGGTGTGGCTCGAGTGCCCGCGGAGGTCCGGGCGGTTGTTCTCCACCAGGCTCACGAGGACGTTCAGCGTCTCGAGGTACGAGTCGCTCGCCATGCCCTTCGCCGCCATGCCCGCGGCCGAGCCGCCCGAGAGGTCTCGCTCGGTGAGCGTACGTTCGTGGGGCTGCTGCCCGGCGAGCGCGACGGCCATCGTCTCTTCGGAGAGGACGTTTCGCTCGTAGACGTCCAGCATGGAGCTGAACTGCTCGTGCGCGGTGCGGTCGAGCACCGCGAACGCGTGGATGTCCCCGCCGTAGTGCTTGTTGAACGCGGCGCGGACCGCGTTCGGGCGGGCGACGAAGGTGTTCACCTTCTTCGCCTTCGCCGCGATCTGCACTTCCTGCTCGGCGATGGGATCGCCCGGGTCCGCCGTGACGATGGACAGCGTCTCCGCCTTCGCGTCCCACAGGACGGGGCAGACGCCGTGCTTCTCGGCGAGCTTCCGGGGGACCCGCTCGAGCGTCGCCCGGTCGATGTCCGCCTTGGCGAGCTTCTCCGTCGTGACGAACCGGGTCCGGTGGATGCCCGCGATGAACTTCAGGAGAGTGGCCTCGTCCGTCGCCTTGACGTCGAGGATCGCCTCTTCCACGCGGCCGCCCGAGCGCTGGAGGTAGTTCTGGACGGACTCCCTCTGCTCCACGGTGAGCACGCTCCGCTCCACCAACTGGTCCAAAAGGCGAAGATTTCCAGTCGGGTGCATGCCAGCGGAGGAGCATACCCCGGGACGAGACCCGCCGCGAAGATGGACCCCGCTAGACCCTCTGGCCGCCATCCTGGAACGGCATTGGGAAGGCTTGCCCCAGCCGCCTCACCAGCCTCCCCACCAGCCCCCACCCCCTCTTCCCGGGAGGGCCTGGCCGGCACCCGGACGCCCGGGTCGGCCGGAAATGGACGCGCCGCGCGGCGCTGAAAAACCGGGTCCGGGCGCCTGCTTGACGGCCGGGAGACAGGCGGCTACTAGATGCGCCCCCCGGGCCCACCCGCGAGCGGAAACGTCCCTCGCCGGCGCCCCCGGGAAAACGAAGGCCCGAGACGCCGATGCGCACCCTTTCAGCCAAGCCAGCCGAAGCCCAAGCCGCCCGCAAGTGGTGGATCGTCGATGCGAAGGGGCAGCCGCTCGGGCGCCTCGCGAGCAAGGTCGCGGTCGTCCTCCGCGGCAAGACGAAGACGACGTTCACGCCGCACGTGGACACGGGCGACTTCGTCGTCGTGATCAACGCCGCGGAGGTGAAGGTCACCGGCCGCAAGGCGACTCAGAAAGAGTACCACCGCCACACGGGTCGCCCCGGGAGCCTCCGCTCCGAGGCGTTCCGGGACATCATCGTGCGCCGCCCCGAGGTCCCGATCGAGACGGCCGTGCGCGGCATGCTGCCGAAGAACTCGCTCGGCCGCGCCCTCCTCAAGAAGCTCAAGGTGTACCCGAACGCGGAGCACCCGCACGCCGCCCAGAAGCCGGCGATCCTCGCGCTCTGAACCGGCGCCCCTGAAAGACGAATAGACCATGCCCGAGACTTCCCAGATCTACGCGACCGGCAAACGCAAGACGGCAGTGGCCCGCGTGTGGCTCGCCCCGGGTGGCGGCACCATCACCGTGAACGGCAAGCCCGCGGACGAGTACTTCGAGCGGCTCACGTCGCGCATGGTGGCTCGCCAGGCGCTCGAGCTCCTCGAGTTCAACGACAAGTACGACATCCGCACGACGGTCGCCGGCGGCGGCCACAGCGCGCAGGCCGAGGCAGTCCGCCACGGAATCGCTCGCGCCCTCATCGCGGAGGATCCGGAGCGCCGGAAGACGCTGAAGCGCGCCGGTTACCTGACGCGGGACGCCCGCAAGAAGGAGCGCAAGAAGTACGGCCAGCCCGGCGCCCGCAAGCGCTTCCAGTACTCGAAGCGCTGACGGTGCCACGGCGCGCCACCCCGCCACCAAGCGGGGTATCGTCGCGGACACGCGAAAGACCCGACTTGGGGACCCCGAGTCGGGTCTTTCTCGTTTCGTCATCGGTGTCGGGTTCGTGTCGCGCGGCGGTACGGTAGAGAGTAGAGACCGGAAGAGGCCACGCCGCCTTGCCTCGAGGGGCTGTCTCGATAAGGATGCGGCGTTTCCGTGCCGTCTCCTTTCAAGCTCCGTTCGGATTTCGTCCCCAGGGGGGACCAGCCGAAGGCCATCGAGGCTCTCTGCCGGGGGCTCGATACGGCCGTGCCGGCGCAGACGCTCCTCGGCATCACGGGCAGCGGCAAGACGTTCACCGTCGCGAACGTCATCCAGCACTGGGGGAAGCCGACGCTCATCATCGCGCCCAACAAGACGCTCGCGGCGCAGCTCTACGGCGAGATGCGGGACCTCTTCCCCGAGAACGCCGTCCACTATTTCGTCAGCTACTACGACTACTACCAGCCGGAAGCGTACATCCCGACGACGGACACGTTCATCGAGAAGGACGCGATCATCAACGACCAGATCGATCGCATGCGTCACGCGGCGACGCACGCGCTCCTCTCGCGGCCGGACGTCATCATCGTCGCGAGCGTCTCTTGCATCTACGGCATCGGGTCGGCGGAGAGCTACAGCGGGCTCCTCATCGACATCGTGAAGGGGGAGGAGCTCCGGCGAGACGACCTCCTTCGCCGCCTGGTGGACATCCAGTACGAACGCAACGACATCGATTTCCACCGCGGGACGTTCCGGGTGCGCGGAGACGTGGTCGAGATCTTTCCCGCGTACGAAGAGACGATCGCCGTCCGCGTCGAGTTCTTCGGCGACGAGGTGGACGGCATCTCGGAAGTGGATCCGGTCCGCGGTCGCGTGCTCGGCCAGCTCGATCGCTACGCGGTGTACCCCGGCTCGCACTACGTGACGCCGCGGCAGCAGCTTTCCCGCGCGATCGACGGCATCCGCGCGGAGCTGAAGGAGCGGCTCGCGTTCTTCGACCAGGAAGGGCGCTTCCTCGAGAAGCAGCGCGTCGAGCAGCGGACGATGTACGACCTCGAGATGCTCGAGCAGATGGGGTTCGTGCAGGGCATCGAGAACTACTCGCGCCACCTGTCCAACCGGAACCCGGGCGATCCACCGCCGACGCTCGTGGACTACTTCCCGAAGGACTACCTGCTCGTCCTCGACGAGTCCCACCAGACGGTGCCGCAGATCGGCGCGATGTACCGCGGGGATCGCTCGCGGAAGGAAACCCTCGTCGAGTTCGGGTTCCGCCTGCCGAGCGCGCTCGACAACCGTCCGCTGAAGTTCGAGGAGTTCGAGACGCACATGCACCGGACGGTGTTCGTCTCCGCGACCCCGGGCGAGTACGAGCTCGAGAAATCCGGGAAGCACGTCGTCGAGCAGCTCATCCGCCCGACGGGCCTCACGGATCCGGAGATCGAGGTCCGCCCCGTGGACGGCCAGGTGGACGATCTCCTCGGCATGATCCGGGAGCGCGTCTCCGCCGGCGAGCGAGTCCTCGTGACGACGCTGACGAAGCGCATGGCCGAGGACCTCACGGAGTACTACGCGGAGCTCGGCGTCCGCGTGCGCTACCTGCACTCGGACGTGGACACGCTGGACCGCATCGAGCTCCTCCGGGCCCTCCGCGCGGGCGACTACGACGTGCTCGTCGGCATCAACCTGCTCCGGGAAGGCCTCGATCTCCCAGAGGTGAGCCTCGTCGCCATCCTCGACGCGGACAAGGAAGGTTTCCTCCGGAGCCCGCGCTCGCTCATCCAGACGATCGGACGCGCCGCGCGAAACTCCCGCGGCCGGGTCATCATGTACGGCGATCGCATCACCGACGCGATGAAGTTCGCCATCAGCGAGACGGACCGGCGCCGCGCGATCCAGAAGGCGTACAACCTGGAGCACGGGATCACCCCGGAGACGATCAAGCGGGCGATCCTCGACATCAATCCGGCGAGCGGTCAGACGGACTACTACGCCGTCCCGCGAGGACCTGCGTCTGCCGAACGCGCGAAGCCCGGCGCGGCAGCGAAGGCGCCCCCGGCGCGAGAGGAAGAACTCTTCGAACGCATCGAGGCGCTCCGCCAGGAGATGTTCGCCGCGGCCGAGAACCTCGACTTCGAGCGCGCCGCTCGCCTTCGCGACGAGCTCCGGAAGCTCCAGGGCGGAAACGGCGGCGGAAACGGCGAGGGACGCGTCCCCGGGCTCTCCGACCGTCCGCCTCCGCGCCCCGCGCGGAACTCGGACAG
>DASZXK010000115.1:0-4604 GCA_035545855.1 Polyangiaceae bacterium | reverse complement strand
TCATGTTCATGAGCGTGGACGGTCATTTCACCGCCCAGCGCAGCGCGGAGGTCGCCTCGGGCATGGGCTCACTCCGGCGAGGGATAGTTCCGCTTCACGAAGCAGAGCCCGTCGGCGTTGAGATGCCCCTGCGTGCTCTGGTTGTACGTCGCGAAGTCGTAGTAGTCGCGGAGCCCCGACGCCGGGTCCGAACCGGTCGCATGCGGAACGGTCTGCGGATCGAAGCTCATCGCCCCGACGAACTTCGAGTGGACGTCGGTGGCCGGCTCGATGCAGTAGCGCCACGTGAGCGCGTTGCCGAGCGCATCCGTGAACGCCGTGTAGTCGACGCCCTTCGTCATTTCGAGCGTGGCCGTGGGCGTTCCCGCGTCCTGCCCGACGACGCGCGCCGCGAACTGGTCGAAGTGTGCGGGCGAGTCGTGGAGCACGCTGTCCCAGAACGGGTGGTCCGTGTGGATCGTCACCTGTGCGATGACGGACGAGCCGTCCTTGAACGGGATGCCGCGTTCGTGTTCCTCGTTCGGGAACGGCGTCGCCGGATCGTTCTCCGGGTTCTGGCAGTTGTCGTAGGCGGTCGGTGACTTGAAGCAGAGCCGGAAGTTCACGACGTCCGGCCACGCTTTCCGATCGTCCGGGTAGCAATTCGGGTCCGTCTTGTCGCCCTTGAACGTGGCCGTCCCGGTGTAGAGGAGGGCACAGCCGTTCTGCCGCATGTCCTCGTAGTCGGCGAGGGCGTCGGCATCGAGGTTGACGTTGTACGGCGTCACCGTGGGAGACGCGGCGATGGTGTCGAAGCCGAACGCGTAGCGTGTTCCGTCCGTCGCGAACGCGGCTCCTCCGTTCTTGTTTTGGTTGGACAGTGCCGCGATGGGGACCGCCTGTTCTCCGCCGCCGCTCTTTCCGGGCAGGTAGCTCGGATCGCTGTGAGCGAGGTCCACCGCCCAGGGGCCGTCCACTTCCGCGACGAGCTTGCCCGTCTTGGACTGGTCACCGGGAGCCGTATCGGGGCTCTCGGAGAGGCGGATCTTGTCGACCGTGACGATGAGGTGCGAGAAGCGCACGTCCCAACCGTCGACGAACGCGGCGTCGTCGGGCTGGGCGGGGGGAAACGCATATCCCGTGAGCGCCAGCACCTCGCCGGACGCGGCGAAGATCACGCCGCCTCCGCCCGGATCCGCCGGGGGCGTGAACGCTTTGAGTCCGCTCCCGCCCGAGCTGCCGCCGGAGCCGGAATCGGACCCGCTCGCTCCACCGGTCCCGGAGCTGCCGCCGCTGCTGCTGCCGCCGCTGCCGCTGCTGCCGCCGCTGCCGCTGCTACCGCCGCTGCCGCTGCTGCCACCGGTGCCGCCGGCGGCGTGCTCGTCGCTGCTCGAGCACGCTGCGGCTCCGAGGGCCGCCATCATGCAGACGAATATCGAAGGGAGGTATGGCTTGTCGTTCATCGGTGTTCTCCTGAAGTGCCTCGTCGAGGCGTTGATTCACAAATGCGGATCCCAGACGAATGAGTAGAGAGCCGCTCCCGGCCCACCGCCTCCGCGGTGCAGGTTCGTGTAGAGGTTCGTGCTCGGCTGTGAATAGAAGAGCGGGGACTTCGGGTCCGCCTCGCTCGGGTCGTCGCTGAACGCGTAGCCGCTCGAGAAGTGGCCGAGCTTGCCGAAGTCGACGTTCACGAAGAGGAGCCGCGGATCGATCCTGAGGAGCAGGCCACCCGTCGTCTCGACCTGCGTCGAGGTCGCGATCGGTGAGACGATGCGCTTCTTGCAGATGGTGTCGGCCCCGGCGAAGGCCCCGCCCGAATCCTGACGGTTCGAGGAAATGGTGATCTTGCCGGTGAACGGCCGCACGTCACCGTCTCGCGACGCCGTTCCCTCGACGGCGAGGATCGGCGTGAGGCTCGGATCGGCGATCTGGCCCACGTCGCCGTGCGTGAGCCACACCTGGCCGGCGCGCGCCTCGAGCGTCGTGCCGTGCCCTCCGCCCGGAAAGAGCTGCGGCTCCGGGGAGAGCAGGTCGACGTCGATGCCCTCCGTCACCTCTGCGACGTAAGTCCCGGGCAGGATGCAGCTCGTGTTCTGAGCCCCGGAGACGGGCATGCTCTGCCCGAGGTACACGGCCCCGACGTGCAACGTGGCCTTCGTGAGCACGACGTTCCACGAATCACCGTTCGTGAGCCGGTTCGCGAACGAGAGCGGCTCGCCCTGGACGGCGTCGGCCGGGCCGGCGGCTGCAGCGTCGAAATCGACGATTTCTCCGCCGGTCGTTCCGACGCACGCGGCGTTCACCAAGCCGAACGCGCAGACGAGAAGACCGCGCATCAGGCGCCTCCGAAGTTGACGGCGAAGGTCGCGAAGATGCCCCTCGGCGCGCCCGCCGCGAAGTGGCGCTCCGGAACCAGCGTGGGCTGCGGTGGACGCTGCGCCGAAAAATCCGACGCGTAGTCGTACTCGCCGAGCCGGTAGCGCGCGCCCAGGAGGTTCGTGACGATTAGGCCGAGCTCGTAGTGCTTCCAGGAGGCCGTCGCCGACGCGTCGATGGTGAAGACGTCGTCGCTCCGCTGCCCGAATGGAAGCGCGCGGGGACCGACGTAGGTCACACCGGCACTCAGGGCTCCCTGGACGGGCGACTCCTGGATCTTCCACGGGAGCTCCGAGATCAGCGCCGAATCGGAGCGGAAGACCGCATCCGGCGCGTACGCCACGAGCAGGTGCGTGTCGTCGTACGTCGAGCGCACGAGGGTGAGGTTCGCGGACTCGTCGAAGTGCACGCCCGTGAAGCGGACGGCCCCGACCCACCCGGTCCGGGTCGTCCCGGCGCCGAGCACGTTGCGACCTGCCGTCTCGTTGAAGATCAGGTCCTTGTCGACGTGGGTCTGAAAGAAGATCGACCGCGCGACGAGCGAGGAACCGCCGAGGTCGTTCGCGTAGGTGACGCCGCCTTCGTACGCGACCACGCTCGCAAACGGGGTCTTGATGTCCTGGGTGATGTAGTTCGGGTCGATCGAGCGGACGCCCTTGCCGTAGCTCAGGCTGAACGAGAAATGCTGGACCGGGCCGACGATCAGCGACCCTCGCGGCAGGAGCGCCGTGCTTGCCGTGCTCGCCGGCTGGTTCGGCTCACGCGGACGCCCGAAATCCTGCTGCGACAGGCAGCTCTCGTTGACGGGCGGATTCGACTGCGACGGGTGTGCGACGGAGTGGACGGCGCAGAGATCGTTCACGTTGAAGGTGAAGACGTCCGCACGGAGGCCCCCGCGAAGAGTGAGCCACCGGAGCGGGCGGAGGTCTGCGTCTGCGTACAGCCCGAGGTCGCCGAGCTGGGATTCTAGGTTGGTGTCGGTCGCGTAGGGGTGTCCCGTCGCGGCTTCGAGCCGCTGCTGGACGCCGGTGACTCGGTCGCCGCGAGCGAAGTATCCGAACTCCAGCCGTTGCTCCTGACCGAGGGCGCGCCCCGTCAGTGCGCCGGAGCCGCGGGCGCCGAGCGTCAGTTCGGAGACCCGGAGGTCGAGGGTGTCGCCCCGCTGGGCATGGAGGGTCTGCAGGGGCTCCTGCACGTCCAGGAGGAAGCCCGTGAAGTTCTCGTCGAGGCGCATGTCTCGCTGGACGACGAAGAGCTGCTGAGAAAAGGTCGTGTTCCCCTTTCGAGTCTCGACGTCCCCGGCGAGCGAATACCGAGACGCGTCCCCTCCTGGGGAGACCGATTGCCTCGCGAAGCTCGACTGCGAGTAGCTGTCGTAGAAGCCGATGCGCCCGGCGCGATAGTCGCTCTCACGAATGACTCCGGCGGAGTGAAAGTGCGTCGCATAGGCGGTCCCGCTCAGCCGATACGAGCCGTGCGTGCCGAGGCGGCCCTCGTACTGCCCCATGGCGCTTCCTCGGCTCGCGTCGCGGTTCTGCCCGTAGCCGTCGGTCGAAGACACCTCGGCCCCGGCGAACGTATGCGTGCTCTCGCCGTCGGGGCCCCAGGTGAGGAGGAGCCGGTTCGTGCCCCAGCTCCCCGTCGTGTACTTGGCGGTGAGCCCCCGCCGCTCGAGGCCGAGGCGATAGTCCGCGCTGCCGGCGACGGCATAGTTACCCTGCCTCGGATCGAACGGACCCTCGAGCACGCGGAGCGACTCGACGAGCTCCGGGATGATGAAATGCGCATCGGCGTAACCGTTGCCGTGCAGGTTCCCGCTCTCGTTGATCGGAACGCCGTCGACCGAGAACTCGAGGTCCTGCCCCTCGCGAGCGTCGAACCCGCGCAGGAACACCTGCTCGGCGTGCCCCTCGCCGCCCTCGTTCGTGAGCAGGATCCCCGGAGCGAGCTTCAGGTACTCCGTGGCATTGCCTCGGGGCACGCGTCCGAGCTCGCCGACGCGCAGGTTGAAATCCGAAGCGCCCCGACTCGGGGGACTCAGGCGACCCGTCACGGTGACCTCGGCTCCCGGGGTCGGCGCCGCGGGCGGGCCCGCGGAAGGCGGCGCGCTCCCGGGCGAAGCAGGCCCGGCGGCAGGCACTGCGGGCGCGGGGGGGAGAGACTCCGGCGCGGCAGGCTCGACGAGCTCCGGCGGCGGCGCCGGCGGCGCGAAATGGAAGGGCACCCGGATTCGGCTCGCCACCGCGCGG
>DASZXK010000114.1:0-10606 GCA_035545855.1 Polyangiaceae bacterium | reverse complement strand
CGCGGCGCCGTACGCGGCGTCGGGAGAGTTCCAGGACGTCATCATGGCCGGCCTCGACGCGCAGCAGAACGGCCAGCAAGGCCGTCTCTCCGTGCACCTCGAGATCCGTTCCCGCGTCGCGCTCGTCGAGCACTGAGGTCGGTCGGTTGAGCCGTCGCGGAGGACCGGTGCTCGAGGCTGCGGCGCGGGACGTGTAAGACTAGGCCGATGACCGAAGATGCGTTCGCATCGGCTCGCAAGGAAAGACACAACGAATGGGGGTTCCGAAGGATCCTCACCCTGCCACAGACCGTAGAGCGGCAGGCTCTGGTTCAGGAAGCGAGCGTACGTCCAGGGCTCGCGCCGCACGAGCGATCCGCCCTCTGGGCACGTGCGATGACCGGCGCTCAAGGATTGGAATTTGTAGTCCGAGGAAACATTGAGCTCGAAGGCAGGGTGACCCTGCCGGGCAACGTACTGATCCATCCGTGTTTCCCATTGAGGGTCGACGGACTCCCGATCACGGACCCGATCGTTCAGGCGTTGCTGAAGATGAGAAGGCGGGCCTCGTTTATTTACGATGGTTGGCTTCGGAACACCGACTGGAGCACTTCCGGCCTTCGTACCCTCGTAGACCAGATCGAGCGATCTCTATCTACTTTTTGCCTCCTGGCTCGCTGCACGGCGACATGGGAACCCAAGTACGAGCTAGCTGGTCCAAGCCGGCAATCGTCCTATCCGTTGGAGTCCGCGGATCTCGCAAATATCGAGCGAATCTCGTCGACACTCGGTTCGCTTCCGGTTCCTGACAGAGACGCCATCTTCAGGAGCATCGGCTGGCTGTCGCAAAGCCTCCGACTCAACGAACCCACCGCGAGTTTTCTCATGTCGCTTCTGGCTGTTGAGTCGCTCGCGAGGTACATCGAGGAGGAAGCGTCGGACGATTCCCTGCTTGCGCCACTCCGGGCTGAAACGCGTCCCCGTCGCCAGAGGCGCGCGGAGCAGGAGGAGCGCGCGACGAGAATACTTTCGGAGATGAAGGCTGACCCGTTGGGCGCAGTCCGCAAGGCGTACTTTGAATGCGCCGTTCCTATTGGTCGGCTGCTTCGGCGTCATATGGAGGGCGTTCTAGGTCCCGCTGATGCCGCCGTTCGCCTTCTTTTCGACACGAGCGAAGATGGCTCCGATGCTCTGTACGAATTGAGGCACGTCGTGGCGCACGGGGCGCTGAATGTCTTGAGCGCCTCGAACCGCGAACGGATCCAGCAGCGGACCTGGGATGCTGAGCGCATCGCGCGTCGCTACATCGTGACAGTTCTTAAGCTTGCCTTAGGGTTGGAACAATCCGGAGGAAGTAAGTTGGCCAACTTCTCGATCGATCCGTCCGACTTTCAAGTCCCCGATGAACGCATGTATACCGGGCCGACTGAGATGGCCCTCCACTACACGCGATAGTTTTTCCGTCGCGCTCTCACCGCGGCCCGTATTCCTTCCGGTACTGGACGATGCGCTCGTAGATCTCGTCCGTGATGACGCGCTTGCCGTCCACGTCGTGCTCGCGGAGGTGGCTCACGATCTCCTCGACGTTCACGATGGAGAAGGTGGGCATGCCGTACGTCTCGGAGACCTCCGTCAGGGCGCTCACGTCCCGCGTCCCGCGTTCCATGCGATCCACCGCGACGACGAGGCCGGCGAGCTTCACCTTGGCCGCAGCGAGGAGGAGCGGCACCGTCTCCCGGATGCTCGTTCCTGCCGTCGTGACGTCCTCGACGATGAGCACGCGATCGCCGTCGCGGAGGTTCCATCCGACGAGGCTCCCGCCCTCGCCGTGGTCCTTCGCTTCCTTCCGGTTGAAGCAGAACCCGACGTCGTGGCCTCGCTCCGCGAGCTCCATCGAGACGGCGGCGACGAGCGGGATGCCCTTGTACGCGGGGCCGAAGAGCACCGTGACGTCGCGGCCGAGCTTCGCCTGGATCGCGTCCGCGTAGGCGCGCGCGAGACGCCGGAGCTGCGAGCCGGTGCGATACTTCCCGGTGTTCACGAAGTACGGCGTCTTCCGCCCGCTCTTCGCGACGAAGTCGCCGAACGTGAGGACGCCGGCGCGCACCATGAAATCGACGAATTCCCGCTTGTAGGGCTCCATGGCGGCCTCTTACTACGGGGTTCCCGAGGGAGCGCCAGGGAGACGCGGAAAGCCCGAAAGTTCCGCCGGAAGCGGTAGCTGTTGCCCGGAAGCCGGAGGCGCGCGAGCCTCCCGCGCCATGAAGCGATGGACGAGCTTCGGCTCTCTCGTGGCCGCGGCGCTCGTGATCACGGCGTGTTCCGGAAACGATGCGTCCGAGCCGACGTCGTCTCCGCAGACGGGTTCGGGAGGCCAGGGGACGGCCGCTGGGGGCTCGACGGGAACCGGGGGCGCGGCCGGCGGAACGGCGCCAGGCGGAGCCGGGACGGGCGGTGTCGTGAATCTGCCGCCCGGAGAGCTCGTCTGCGGTGGCGTTCAGTGTCACGGCGGCGGACACTGCAGCGCCGACGGATCGTGCCCGCCGTTCCTGTCGGATTGCTTCGCGTCGACGGACGGGCTCGACACCTGCGACGCCTATTGCAGGGACCGGGGCTACCTCTGCGCGGAGAAGGGCTGCGGCATGGACGGCACCGCGCTCTCCGGCGGCTTCACGTGGACGAGTTACACGCCCGATCACCAGGCCACGTGCACCACGTCTCCCGCCTCCGATCACGCCGGGCAGAGCGCCTGCGGCGGCGTGCTCTGGCTCACGCTCTCCACGGATGAAGTGGTCCGCTGCTGCTGCAAGCAGTGACGGGGCCTCGGCCGCACTGTGGACGGTGACGTCGTGGGGTTCTGTTTACGGGGGGCCGGGGCCCCCCGAAGCTTTTGCTTCGCAAAACTTCTCCCCCCACCGCCCCTAGCGGGGCGCGCTCGCCGTGCTCGCGTAGCCGTGAATCGGCTGGATGAATCGGTGGCAAGACCTCTCCCCCCGACGGTTTCGCCGGGCGAGCTTCGCTCGCGGACTGGGGCTACACTCGACCGAGTCCGTGAGAACCGTTCCGCCCATTCCGTCGTTCGGAGACCTGGCGCTCGTCGCGCTGGCGGTGCTCGTGGCGGGGTGCGCGCCGTCGGCGCACGACGTGGCGCCGGACGCCGTTCCCTCGGCCGACGCCGGCGAGTTCGGCCCGCTTCCGGAGCCCGACTGCAAGACGCACTACACGGCGTACCCCGGGGACTGCCGCGCGCCGGCGCCGCCGGATCCGTCCGAGGGGATCCTCGTCCACTACGGGCCGACGGACTACGACGATCCGAAGCAGATCCAGGAATACGTGATCCAGCCGGGCGACGAGATCGTCGACTGCGGGTACTCGACCCTCGAGAACGCAGAAGACTTCCACTACCAGCGGTATGACGTCTACTCCCGCCCCGGGACGCACCACGTCATCCTCACGACGTCGGACGCGACGCCCACGAACGGGAACCACGACGCCTGCATCGCGCGGAGCCATGGGTCGTCGCTCCTCGCCGTCGTGCAGGGAGCGGTCCGCGGCGGCGAGTACCACTACCCGCCGTCGGGGAAGATCGCGCCGGAGAACGCCGGGCTCGCGACGAAGCTCGCCCCGGGGCAGCACATCGCCTACGAGATTCACGCCATCAACGCGACGGATCAGCCCCTCCTCCGCGAAGGCTGGACGATCTTCCAGCGCATGCCCGCGGACGAGGTCACGGCGACGGTCGGGCAGATCGCGTTCAACGGCGGCCTCGGGATGGACATCAAGCCGCACACGCAGGCGATCATCAAGAACACCTGCGCCGTTCCGGGCGAGCTCGGGAACATCCGCGTGGTGGATTTCTTCGGGCACATGCACGCGCACGGGCAGCGGTTCAGCGCGTTCGTCGCGCGGACGGATTCGAGCGGGAAGGAAACGCGGACGCTCGTCTACGAGAGCTACGACTGGGAGCTCCTGGATCTCCTGGAGCTGAACACCCTCGTGACGAACCCTCCCGTCACGTACGCGGGCGGCACCCCCGGCGGCATGAGCGGGGACCTCCGGCTCTCGCCCGGCGACCGTCTGGAATACGAGTGCGCGATGAACAACACCGAGGACTTCGATCTCAAGTTCGCCGCGCGCGCCACGACCGGCGAGATGTGTAACCTCTTCGGATCCTTCACGCCCGGCACGGCGTGGACCTGCGTCGGCTACTGATGCGGGCTGGAGGAGAGGGCTGACCGGCTCCGGTCGACTGGTGTAGCTTCGGCGGGCGATGAGCCATCAGCCCGCCATCCTGAAACCCGTTCCTTCCGAGGCGCGCTTCGTCACCCTGGAGCTCGCGAGAGGCGCCACGGCGAAGGACGTCCTCCAGATCCTCGCCGGGATGAAGCACGATCCGCGGCGCGTCGTGGGCATCGGGGCGCCGCTCGTGACCGCGCTCTCGAAGGCCGTGCCGGGCCTCCGTGCCTTCCCGACGGACCTCGTGCCGTTTCCGGCGACGCAGGGCGCGCTCTGGGCCTTCTTCGCCCTGGCCGGAAGGGGCGAGGCGTTCGACGCGGGGCGGGCGTTCCTCGAGTGCTTCCGGGGCGCCCTCGCCGTGTCCGACGAGACGGACACGTTCGTCTACCGGAAGGGTCGCGACCTCTCCGGCTTCGAGGACGGAACCGAGAACCCGAAGGGCAAGGCGGCGGCGCTCGCCGCGCTCGTCGCAGGCGGCAAGGCGCCGGGGCTCGACGGCGGCAGCTTCGTCGCCGTGCAGCGGTTCGTCCACGATCTCGCCGGTCTCCACTGCCTCTCGGACGCCGCCCAGGCGAACGTCATCGGCCGGAGACGGAAGGACAACCAGGAGCTCGCCGACGCGCCGCCCTCCGCGCATGTGAAGCGCACCGCGCAGGAGTCGTTCGATCCGCCCGCGTTCATCCTCCGGAAGAGCATGCCGTACGGCGGCATGAAGGAACACGGGCTCTACTTCGTCGCGTTCGGCGAGTCGCTCGATCGGTTCGAGCGCATCCTTCGTCGCATGGCCGGTCGTGACGACGGCATCACGGACGGCCTGCTCGGCTTCACGCGCGCCGTCTCCGGCGGGTACTACTTCTGCCCGCCCGTCCGGAACGGAAAGCTGGACCTCCGCGGGATCCGGTGAGCGCGCCGCGCGCCGGGACCGTCAACGAAACGGTTCCGCGTCGCCTGCGCCTTCGCGAACGACGACCGCGTGCTCCCCGGTGAGGTCCACGACCGTCGTCGGCTGGAGGCCCCCCGGGCCGCCGTCGAGGATCATCGCGAGGCCAGGGAAATCCACGTCGAGCTCGCTCGGGTCCACGTGCGGGGCCGCGCCCGTCCGCGCCGCGGTGCTCGAGATGATGGGGTGGCCGAGCTCCGCCACGAGCGCGTGCGCGACGGCGTGATCGGGGATGCGGATGCCGACGTGCTTTCGGGGCGTCTGCACGACCTTCGGCACCTCGCGCGTGGAGTTCAGGATGAAGCAGTACGGCCCGGGGAGAAACTGCTTCAGGATGCGGTACTCGCGGTCGTTCACGACGGCGTACGTCGTCACCTCCGCGAGATCCCGGCACACGAACGCGAGCTGGTGCGACCGCTCCATCCCCTTGATCTGGTAGAGCCGATCGACGGCCTTCTTGTCGAACAGATCGCAGCCCAGGCCGTAGACGGTGTCGGTCGGGTAAGCGATGACCTCGCCCGCCCGGAGCGCGTCGACCGCACGGCGGATCTTTCTGGGTTCCGGGTACTCCGGATTGATTTCCACGAGCATCGCGGGGCACGCGATTACTACGAGGCGGGCGCGAGCTCCAGCATTCTCACCGTCCGCGGCGGCATCGTGACATGGACGTGTCCGGACTCGATCGGCAGCGCTTCCAGCGTCAGCGCATCCGTCGCGGCGACCGCGCCGGCCACGCCCGCCACGCCGGTGAAGGAGGAGTCCCCGCCGTTGATCACGAACAGCACGCGAGGCGTTCCGGAAGCGTCCCGGTGAAGCGTCGTCCGGAGCGCCTCGGGGTGCGACGTCAGGCGTTCCAGGCCGAGATCCGTCGCGGCGGACGACACGAGCTCCCGGAGCGTCGCCGGCCCGCGCGGCAGGAGCAAGGGAACGGGGGAGCCCTCCATCCGGGGCACGCGGGCCCCGGAGGGGCGCATCGACGCGGAGCGCTCCGGGAGGCGCGGCCCGAAGCTCACCTTCTTCCCGGCGAGGAGCGCGTCGGTGAGGAGCCGGGTCTGCTCCTCCGGGAGCGCGCCCGGGCAGAGGACGATCGTCCAGGCTGCGCGCTCCGTGGAGTACGAGAGCAGATCGTCCGAGACCAGCGTGTGGGCGACGCCCTCCGCGCCGAGCGTCCCTTCGAGGAGATGAAGGAAGCTCTCGGTCTCCGCCGTCGCGCCCCCGGTGGGATCCAGCTCGCCCTCGAGGCCGGCGCGGAGGACGCTCTCTCCGGCGAACGCGAACGCCGCCTGGGGTACCGGGGTGAAGGCGTGGCAGATGCGCGTGAGGCGTTCGTAGCTCCGGGGCACGACGAGGTGCACGGGCGTCTCCCTCACGAGCGTGTGGAACCGCGTCCTCTCGAGGGCGGCGAAGAGGGACGTCCAGAGCCGGGCCGATTCCCGGGGGCGACCGCGCAGGTCGATGGGGCCGCCGATCCATCGGTCTCGCGTGACGGCCATGTAGAGGTTCATGCCGCGAAGGCCGTACGCGAGGGCGCTCATCGCGGTGAAGGCGTTGTCTCCCTCGCTGAGCGGCGGAAAGTACGGGGCGAACCCCGCGCCCATCTCCGCCGCGAAGGACGGAACGCCCCGCGCCCGGCCTCGGGTCGCGACGTGGCTCGTGCGGCGGGCGATCTCGCCGCGAATGCGCTCGGACGCGTGGTGGTAGTAGTCGATGGAGAGGAAATCCACGGACCGCTCGAGGCGAGCCGGATCGAGCGGAGTCGCGCTCTCCGCCACGGGAAGGTTGTGCATCGTCGGCACGCCGCGGAGGCCGTGACGGTCGAGCGTCCGCCGGAACCGGTAGAACGCCGTCTCGATGAGCGCTTCCTGGTACTCCGCCCAGTCGAGGTGCCGCGCCAGCCGATCGGGACTCTGCTCGTCCAGCCGCGCCGGGGGCGCGACGCTCGCGAACGTGAGCTCCGGATCGCCGTGCGCGGCGCGAAGCGCCGTCGGCGTCTGGTAGCGTCGCACGAGGAAGCGCCGGTACTGCTCGACTGAGTCGGGGTGATAGTCCTGGTCGTACGGGCCGTCGCGGAAGTAGAGGGACCCTTCGTTGTCGACCTGGACGAGCAAGACGGGCCCGTCCGGGTAGACGTACGGCGCGATCTCCTCGGCCGCGCGCCGGAGCCAGAGCTCGGCTTCCTCGTGGAACACGCTGCTCGCGTAGCTCGGGATCGGGAACGCCCCGGGCGGCATCGGCAGCACGACGGGCGCGCCCGACGGCGAGCGCGCCATGCAGCGCTCGTCCCAGAGCACGCGCCCGGGAATGCCGAACTCGGTGAGCTCGGCGTTGATGTGCGGCCCCGGGCGAACGATGGCGTAGAGGCCGACGGAAGACGCGACCTCGAGGAACGCCCCGACGTCGAGCCGCGGATCGTGCTCGCCGAAGTCGTACACGCCGCGCTCGCGTTCGTGCACGCTCCACGGCACGTACGTGTCCACGAAGCGGGCGCCGAGGCCGCGGAGCGCTTCCAGCGCCGGCTTCCACGAGGACCGCGGCATCCGGAAGTAGTGCACGCTCCCCGAGAGGAGCGGCACCGTCTCGTCCCCGACGACGATCCCCCCGGTGGAGAGCCCGACTCGTTTCGCTTCCGGCGAGGCAGCCATCTTACGTGGCCCGGATCTTCTTCTGCGCCGCGCGGCCGAGCTTCGCGACGCGCTTCGTGACGGCGAGGCCGATCTCCGGGAAAGCGTTCGCGAATTTCGCGAAGTCTCCCTGCCGCGTCCCGGGGGAGGGGAGGACGAGCTCGAGCGGCTTCTTCGTGAGCCCGCGCAGGATGACTGCCTCCGCGACCTGCTCGGCCGTGAGAGGCGTGCCGCCGGAGAACGTGTACGCGGCCTCTTCCCTGTCGAGCTGGATGTCCATCATCGGCGTCGCGACGACGGTGGGGCACACCGCGGTGACGTACACTCCGTGCTTCCTCACCTCCTGGCCGACGGCGATGGAGTACGCGCGCGCCGCGTGCTTGGAGGCGCTGTAGATCGCGATGCCCGGCACGGGGACGAGCCCGGCGATGCTGGCGATGTTCACGACGTGTCCGGACCCTCTCGGAATCATGGCGCGGATCGCCGTGTTCGTGCCGTGGATCATTCCTTTCACGTTCACGTCGATCGTGAGGTCCACGTCCTTCGCGCTCGCGTCCTTCGCCCACTTCGGGACGAGCACGCCGGCGATGTTCATGAGCACGTCGAGCGCGCCGTGCTTCTCCACCGTGCGCTTCACGAGCGCCTCCCAGGCGTCCGCATTCCGCACATCCAGGGTCTCGAGCGTCGCTCCCGTGAGGCGGTGCTCCTCCGCGGTCGCCCGCAGCCCGGATTCGTTCAGGTCGGCGAGGACGAGCGTGTGCCCCCGCGCGTGGAGGGCCCGCGCCATCGCCTTGCCGATGCCGCTCGCGGCACCCGTGAGGATCATCGTCGCCATTACCCGCGACCGTAGTTCGAACGCGCGACTCTCGCACCCCCTCTGCCAGGCAGGGTGTGACAATCCGATGTTATCGATTTTTCGGCCGAAAGCGGGCTGGCGGCGTCATAGTGGGCCGTGCGCTCGGTCCGGGTGGTGCCACGGCTCGCCGTCTTCGCCGTCGCGTTCGGCGCAGTGGCCGCGGCGTGCGCGCGCGAACGGCCGGAGGGCGTGACCCTCTCGAAGCCAGGGCGGCCCGTCTCGGAGTCGCGCGGCGCCGCGCCCCCGCACGAGGGTCCCGCGCCCGCGAACGACCCGGACGGGCCTCCCCCGGGCGCGCCCGTGACGGATCCCGGACCCGCGTCCCTCGACCATTCGTGGGAGGGGAAGCGCGCCGTCGCCGTGCTTCGCGGAGAGGCGAGCTACTACGGCGACTCGCTCGCCGGTCACAAGACGGCGAACGGCGAGCGCTACGACCCGCGGGCATTCACCGCGGCGCACCGGTCCCTGCCGTTCGGCACCGTCGTCCGCGTGGTGCGCGTGGACACGCGCGCGTCCGTCGTGGTCCGCATCACGGACCGCGGCCCTTACGGGAGCGCGCGTCGCATCCTCGATCTGTCCCGCGCGGCGGCCGAGCGCCTCGGGATGATCCGCCGCGGCGTCGCGGACGTCCGCGCGGAGATCCTCGCCTACGGCGCGCGCGGAAGGAGACGCAAGCGGTGAGGGTCGCGCGTCCGGCTCGTCGAAGGTACGCTCGGCCGGGAGAGGCTCCCATGCGCACGGCACTTTCTCTCGTTTTCGCCCTCGTCGTCGGTTGCAGCTCGAGCGACGACCCGAAGAAGCCCTCCCCCACGACGGACGGCGGCTCTGCCGGCTCGGGTTCGTCCTCGGGCGGCGCGTCGAACGGCGGCGCGTCGACCGGCGGCGGAGGCTCGTCGGGCCACGCCGGAACGGGCGGCTCCATCACGGACGTCCCCTGTGGGAACGCGATCTGCAAGCCGATCGCGGATCAGAGCGTCGAATCGAACGCCTGCTGCACCGCGCAGACGACGTGCGGCTACCGGCTCCCGATCACCCAGAAGTGTCTCGCCACGAACCAGCCCGGGACGGTGAACCCCGTCTGCGCCGCGTTCCAGGTCCAGGGAAAGGTGCAATACCCCGGATGCTGCTCGCCGAAGGGCTGCGGCGCCCGAGTCACGACCGGCGGCATCGGCTGCGTGGAAAACACGGACCTCGGCCTCCCCCACGTGGACTGCGTCTACGACACGAACCCCGTGGACGCGGGCGGCCCAGCGTTGGACTCGGGCAGCGCGGCGATCGACGGCGGGTGAGGGAGAGAAACGGGTTGCGCGGCGTCGCGCCCCTCGGTCGAGGGTGCCCCGCCCGGGTCCCGCCGAGCGGGAGCCCGACCTCCCCAGGTGTCCGTGCTCGCCCGGCGGCCGGGCTGCGCGCGGCCACGGGGAGGTTGTGCGAAGAGAGCGGTCGTTCCAGCGTCGCGCCAGGGAGACGTCGCGACGAGCGTCGCCTCGTGCCGGGCGCGATGCTTCCGGAAGAGTGCTGCCGGCGCGTTCGGTGTTCGACGCCCCACGTGCCAACGTCGTCCGAGACAGCTGCCCCTCGAAACGTACTTGCCGACGGGCGGAGAATGGATCTCAGATCGCGCCAAAACCAACCGGAACCCCTGATCCTGACCCTGCACCGGAGAGTGAGCGCCGACAGGCGCGTCCGAGCGGCGCTACCCTCGAGATCGTGCCGAAGAGGACCCGTCGAGTCTTTCCGGAAGCCTGGGTTCGGTCCGCGGCCGTGTCACGGATCCGACTTGAAATGGCAGTATTCGTCAGCGCTCGCTTCGCGGACTTCTGGAGATTTCGAACCGGCTTTCGAGAGCGCGACGACGGCGAAGAGCCGGGCTTCGACCTCCGATGAGCCGCTGACGGTGCGCCGGCGACGCGCTCTCGGAAGCACACACCCCACGACGTCGCTTCACGTCGCGCGGCGCGGCCGAGGGTGTGCTCC
>DASZXK010000113.1:0-19539 GCA_035545855.1 Polyangiaceae bacterium | reverse complement strand
TGAGATCGGCGTCGAGGGCGGGGCCGAAGCCGAGGAAGAAGTGCGTCGCGGGGTGGAGCATCACCGGAACGAAGAGGTTCACGGCGAGGTTACTGCTGTTGGTGCTGATGTCCGCCCCGTTCGTCGCGACGGTGCCGTTCACCGTCTGGCTCGTGCTCGCGAACGAGAGGCCGACCTTCGGCCAGATGGAGAACCTCGGTGCGACGGGAATGTTGTAGCCAATGCGCGGGCCGATGGAGAACGTCGTCGAGTGGCCGTCCGGGACCTTGGTGTAGTCCAGGCCGAGGAAGCCGCCGAAGGAGAGGTTGTCGGCGACGAAGTAGTCGATGGCCGGGCGGAGCTCGAGCGTCGTCGTGGAGCCACCGCGCCCCGACGTGGACGTGTTCGAGATGGAGAGGCCGTTGTCGCTCGAGACGGCGAGCTGGCCTTTCGCGCCGAAGATGCCCGCCGGTGTGTCGGGCGCGACCTGGGGGATGGCCGGTGCTCGCTCGGCCCGGTTCTCCGCGGGCCGATTGTCCTGGGCGCGCGCGGTGGTCGCGAGCAGGAGGAGGGAGGGAAGCAGCGCTCTCGACGGCGTTCGCATGGGTGACCTCATGGTTGATTCACGACGGGAGCTGCGAACGGATGCAGCGCGCATGCCAGCCGGCAGCGACGACGGCGGCCTGCGATTACCGAGCGGCCGTGCGGGGCAGAAACGCGGCCCGCGGGGGATTTCTGGGGCCTTCGCGTGTCCCCTCCGATGCCGTGACGGAGACGAGCGAAAAATTCGGTCGCCTCTGTGACGACGGGGGCGAACGAATTGAGGAGATCGGTCAACGGACAGGCGCGCGCTCCCCCTCTAGCCTTCGTGGCAGAGCCACATGAGCCTTCGCGCCGTTTCCTGGGTCCCGTTCGCCACGACCGCACTCGGTCTGGCTCTCGCCTGCTCGTCGTCCGACGGTCAGGGCTCGCAGCCGGGGCCGGCGGGTTTCGGTGGCGCGGCGGGTGACCTCGGCGCGGGTGGAGTCGCGTACGGCGGTGGAGCGGGAGCGCCCGCTCCGCCCGCGACGTGCGGCAACGGGGCCCTGGACTCCGGGGAGGCCTGCGACGGCTCGAACCTCGCCGGGCAGACGTGCGAGTCGGCCACGTTGAATGCGCGCCCGAACGGCACGCTCTCCTGCACGGCGTCCTGCACCCTCGACGCCACGGGGTGCACGTCGAACGGGCCCGGAAACGGGACGGGCGGCGCCGGCACGGGGGGCAGCACCGGCACGGGCGGTTCCGGCGGGCCTTCCGGGGGCACGACGGGCTCGGGCGGCGGCGGGGGCGTGGGCGGCGGCGGCACGATCGCCGACGGCCAGAGTTGCACGGGGTTCTCGCTGACGCCGGTCTCGGACTACGGCGCTCGCGGTCCCTTCGCGGTGAAGGTCGTGACCGGCACGGGGCCGAGCGGTCAGTACACCCTGTTCCGCCCCGAGACGCTCGGGGACGGCGGGTTCGTGCATCCGCCCATGACCTGGGGCAACGGCATCACCACCACGCCGGATCTCTACACGGAGCTCCTCAGCACGTTCGCGTCCCATGGCTTCGTCGTCATCGCGAGCAACAGCACGAACGTCACCGCGGATCTCATGACGTCCGGGCTCGACTGGCTCGTCGCGCAGAACACGACCGCCGGCGAGTTCCAGGGCAAGCTCGCGCCGAAATGCGCCGTCACCGTCGGCTACTCGCTCGGCGGCGGGGCCGCGGTGAACGCCGCGTCGCACGACGGTGTCGTCGCCACCGTCTCCTTCCACGGGCTCCAGGGCGCGTCCGAGCTGGCGAAGGGCCCCGTCATCCTCTTCACCTCCACCGCGGACGGGTTCGTGACGAAGGCGGGCTACGTGCAGCCCTGCTACGACCGCTCCACCGTCCAGCCGACGATCCTCGCGACGCTCCAGGTGAACGCCCCGGCGGACTTCGCGGGCCACCTCTACCCGCTCGGCGGCGCGGGGGACGAGCGCGCTCCGGCCGTCGCCTGGCTCCGCTACTGGGTCTACGGCGACCAGGGCGCCCGGTCCTATTTCTACGGGACGGACTGCAAGCTCTGCCAGGCACCGTGGACGGACATCCAGCGGAAGAACCACGCCTGGTGAACCCGCTTCCCGCCGCCCGGTCGGCGTGGAAAATTGCGAGGAGTGCTGCCCGCTCCGCCTCGCGAGCCCTGTTACGCCGCGTGGCTCTTCCGGCCGTTCGTGGAGGTCCTGAACGAGGAGCCCGGCGTGGCGCAGGCGCTCGCGGGCTTCCCGCTCGCGCGCCCGGAGCTCGCCGATCCGGACGAGCGCGTCCCCGTGACGCTCGCGCACGAGATGCTCGCCGCGGCGGTGACGGGCACGGATAACCCCGATCTGGGACTCGCCGCCGCGCGTCGGCTGCGGCTCGGCGACGCCGGGGTGGTCGACTACCTCGTCGCTTCCGTCGCGACGACCCGGCAGGGGCTCGACGTCGCGATCCGGTACATGCGCCTCGTGAACGAGGCGCTCGTCGTGGACCTCGTCACGGCGGGTGACCGCGCCGTGCTCGAGCTCAGAAACCGCGTCGAGATGCCGCGGGCCGCGACGGACTTCCAGCTCGCGGGCCTCTACCGCACGCACCTCGCCGCATGGGCGGGGAACGCCGCGAACCTCATCGAGGTCCGTCTTCCGTATCCGGAGCCCGCGCGAACGGAGGAACATCGACGCACGTTCGGCGCGGCGACCCTGCGCTTCGAGGCGAGCGTGGCGGGGTTCTCCATGCCCGCGTCGCTCCTGGACCTCCCGGTGGAGAAATCCGATCCGCGGCTCCACGAGCTCCTCCGCCGGCAGGCCGAGCGGCTGCTCGCCGAGCGCCCCCGGACCGAGACCGTCACCGATCGCGTCCGGGCCCTCGTGAGCGACGAGCTCGCGACGGGAAATCCGTCCGCCTCGAACGTCGCGCGGCGCCTCGCGATGAGCGCGAGCACGCTCGCCCGTCGCCTCGAGCTCGAGGGCACCTCCTTCCGCGACGTGGTGGACGCGCATCGGCAGCGTCTCGCCCTCGAGTACGTCGCGAACCCCGAGATCCAGCTCGCGGAGGTCGCGCTGCTCCTCGGGTTCTCGCAGCTCCCCGCGTTCTACCGCGCGTTCCGCCGCTGGACGGGACGGACGCCCATCGAGTACCGGCGGGAGCGGCGGGGGTGAGTCGGCGCGGGCCGGCGGCCCGTCGTCAGATCATCGCCCACACGAGCGCGACGCCGAGCCCGACGGCGCCCGCGAGGACCAGGCCGCCCGTGATGACGGCGGCGACCACGAGCGCGCGACGCGCCGTGCGTTCTCCGGTCTGGCGGCTCCGGACGAGATAGGCGTTCGTCGCGGTGCGGGGGATGCGGAACGCGGCGCGGAGCTCCGTCGTCGCGTTGTCCCAGCCGCCCGTGACGAGGCCGGCGCCGAAGCCGAAGGGGGACGTCACGAGGTCCCAGCCGCACGAGTAGAGCGCGTACCGGAGGCAGTGGAGCGTTCTTCCCCGCGCGCCCGCGACGCGGAGGCCCGTCTCGAGACCGAGCGCCCACGCGACGTGAAGGAGGACCATGAGGAGCGTGAGCGCCGGGACGCAGAGGAGGACGCCGAGGACGACCCCCTGACGCCGTTCGCCCTCGAAGGCGGACTCCACGAGACCCGGGACGAAGGCGTAGACGACCGGCGCCCAGAAGAGCGAGAGGCTCAGGATGGCGAGGAACTCGCACGTGACGGCGAAGGCGAGCGCCGCCGACACGCTGCCGTCCCCGAGGCCGCCGAAGAACGCCTCACCGTCGACCGTCGTGAGGTGCGCCGTCTTCACGAGGCGGCGGAGGCGAGGGCCGCCGTCCGTTTCCCACGGGGTCGCGCCGGCGCGGGGCGCGCGCGGGGCTTCCGCGTCGCAACCGGCGCAATCCGCGCGGCCGCAGACGAGGCACAGGGCGAGGGCCGGGACGTCCGCGTCGTCCCGCGAGGGCGGGCCGCTCTCGGGCGCGATCGACGCGGACGCCATGATCGTCATTTCGTAGCACCGGAACTCCGGATCGGCCGCACCGCTTCCCGAAAGGGGCGACTTTGGCCGCCGGGAGACGGTTAAGCTCCCGCTCCACCGGCATGACCGACCTGGACGACCTCGTGCGCCCGCTGCCCCACGACAGGCGGCTGTTCACGAACCGCACGCTGAACCTCCGCTCCATCGTCGCGATCGGGTTCGACATGGACTACACGCTCATCCACTACCGGACGGAGGAGTGGGAGCGCCGCGCGTACGAGTACGCCCGGGAGCGGATCGCGGAGCTCGGGTGGCCCGTCTCCCACCTCCAGTTCTCGCCGCAGGCGTTCACGCTCGGGCTCGTCGTGGATCGGGCGCTCGGGAACGTCGTGAAGGCGAACCGGTTCGGGTTCGTGAAGCGCGCGACGCACGGGACGAGGATCATGCCGTTCGAGGAGCAGCGCGTCGTCTACTCGCGGGTCATCGTGGATCTCGCCGAGCCGCGGTGGGATTTCATGAACACGCTCTTCTCCCTCTCGGAGACGTGCCTCTTCGCGCAGCTCGTCGACCTGCTGGACGACGGGAAGCTCCCGCCGCGGACGACGTACGACGATCTCTATCGCGCCGTCCGCGGGAGCGTGGACGCCGCGCACATCGAGGGCGCGCTGAAGGCGGAGATCGTCTCCGATCCGGACCGCTTCGTGGAGCTCGACGCGGATCTGCCGAAGGCGCTCCTCGACCTGAAGCACGCCGGAAAGAAGCTCCTCCTCGTCACGAACTCCGAGTGGGCGTACGCGCGGGACATGATGAGCTGGGCCTTCGACCGGTTCGTGCCGGGCGGCTCCTGGCGGACGCTCTTCGACGTCGTCATCGTGGGCGCGCGGAAGCCGGATTTCTTCCGGAGCAACGCGCCCGCCTTCGACGTCGTGGACGACTCCGGGCTCCTCCGCCCGCACGTCGGCCCGCTCCGACTCGAGCAGGCGTACCTCGGCGGGAACGCGCAGCTCGTGGAGAAGCTCCTCGACTGCCCCGGGGAAGACATCCTCTACGTGGGCGATCACGTCTTCGCGGACGTGCACGTGACGAAGAGCATGCTCCGCTGGCGGACGGCGCTCGTTGTCCGGGAGCTCGAGCAGGAGCTCGCGGCGCTGGATTCGTTCCGCGCCGAGCAGCGGGAGCTCGATCGGCTGATGGCGGAGAAGGAGCGGCTCGAGCACGCGGCGAGCGCGATCCGCGTCCAGCTCCAGCGGCACCTCCACGCCTACGGCGAGCGCGTCTCCGATCCGCCGACCTTGAAGCGGAAGCTCCAGGAAATCCGGCGCGAGCTCGACATTCTGGACGACCGGATAGCTCCGCTCTCGAAGAAGGCGTCCGAGCTCTCGAATCCCACCTGGGGCCCGATCCTCCGTGCCGGGAACGACAAGAGCCACCTCGCGCGGCAGATCGAGCGCTACGCGGACGTGTACACGTCCCGCGTGTCGAACTTCCTCGGGGAGTCTCCGTTCGCGTACCTGAGGTCCCCGCGGGGGAGCCTTCCCCACGACCCGTGAAGCGGGGTTTGGTGTAGACTCCCGGCTCGATGAAAGCCGTCGCTTTCTGCCTGCTCCTCGGTGCGTCGCTCCTCGGCGTCGCGTGCTCGGACGACGCGAACGACGCCATCGGCGGCGCGTGCGACACCATCGTCGCCCAGTGCCACGTCGGGCGCTCCCAGAGCGAGTGCATCGACCTCGTCGGCACGCTCTCCGCCGAGTGCATCGACTGCATCGGCACCAGCGGATGTGACTACCCATCTTGTCAGGTCACGGTCCCCGGGTGCCGCGTCCCCGTGTCCCTCCTCAAATGAACACCGACGAATACGCGAAGCTCGACGCGACGGCGCAGGCGCGTCTCGTCGCGGAGAAGAAGGTCAGCCCGAAGGAGCTCGTGGAAGCCGCCATCGCGCGCATCGAGCGCCTCGACGGCCCCGTGAACTCCGTCGTCACGAAGCAATACGAGAAGGCGCTCGAGCGCGCCGAGGGGCCGCTCCCCTCCGGACCGTTCCGCGGCGTTCCCTTCCTTCTCAAAGACCTCTCCGGCGGCGGCGAAAAAGGCTCGCCCCTCACCCTCGGCTCGCGCCTCCTCGCGAAGCACGTCGCCGAGGTGGACACGGAGCTCGTGAGGCGCTTCCGCGACGCGGGCCTGGTCTTCGTCGGTCGCACGAACACGCCCGAGCTCGGCATTCCCCCCACCACGGAGCCGCTCCTCTTCGGCCCGTGCAAGAACCCCTGGAACCTCGCGCATTCCTCCGGGGGGTCGAGCGGCGGCGCGGCGGCCGCGGTCGCGCTCCGGCTGGTGCCCTTCGCGCACGCGAGCGACGCGGGTGGATCGATCCGCATCCCGGCGTCGTGCTGCGGGCTCTTCGGCTTGAAGCCGACGCGCGCGCGGAGCCCGATGGGCCCGAAGCTCGGAGAGAGCACGGCCGGGCTCATCGCGGAGCTCTGCGTCTCGGTGTCGGTGCGGGACAGCGCCGCGCTGCTGGATGCCATCGAAGGCCCCGACGTCGGCGATCCGTACGCGGCGCCCGCGAAGCTCCGCCCGTTCCTCTCCGAGGTGACGGCCAAGCCTTCCAAATTGCGCATCGCCGTCATGCGCACGGCCGTGAACGGCGCGCCCGTCGATCCGGAGTGCCTGGCGGCGGTGGACTCGGCCGCAGCGCTTTGCCGGGAGCTCGGCCACGAAGTGGTGGACGAACAATTCGAGCTCGCCGACCCCGCATCGTTCTTCACCGCGTTCGTGACGGTGTGGAGTGTGTCGGCGGCCGTGAACGTTCGCTCCATAGAGGCGCTAGCGGGACGCCCGGCGGGCCCGGAAGACATCGAGCCCGTCACGCGCGCCCTGGCCGACATGGGTAACGGCCATTCCGGCCCGGATTTCGTGCTGGCGCAGCGCACGCTTCACCGAGCGTCGCGAGAAATCGCGCGCTTCTTCGTCGATCACGACGTCGTCCTCTCCCCCACGCTCGCGCGCCCCCCCGCGCTCCTCGGCGACCTCGTCTCGACGCCCGATTCCCCGCTCGCCGGCTTCTTCAAAGCGGGCGGCTACGCGGCCTTCACGCCGGTCTACAACGTGACGGGTCAGCCCGCGATGAGCGTGCCCCTCCACTGGTCGAAAGACGGCCTGCCGATCGGCGTCCAGTTCGCCGGGCGCTTCGGGGACGACGGCACCCTGCTACGGCTGGCTGCGGAGCTGGAGCGGGCGCGGCCGTGGGCTGGGAAGACTCCGCCGGGGGTGCTGTAGGCGCGGGGCCCGCCTCTCGGCGGCGTGTGCGAAGCGGCTGCGGCGTGCTCGTTGGCGGCGTGTGCGAAGGTGCGCGCGGGCGCCCACTTCGCATCGGGTTCCAAGAAATCAAGGGGGGTACGCACACGCGATATTCCAAACCGGAATATCTGAGAGCACGACAATCGCCCGGGTTTTGTCCCAGATCGAGCGGCCGCGGCGACATTCCAGTTTGGAATATCGGAGAGCACCCCGATCGCCTGGGATTTGGGGCAACTCGCGCGCTGCGGCGACATTCCAGTTTGGACTATCGGAGAGCACCCCGATCGCCTGGGATTTGGGGCAACTTGCGCGCTGCGGCGACAATCCAGTTTGGAATATCGGAGAGCACCCCGATCGCCTGGGATTCGGGGCAGCTCGCGCGCTGCGGTGGTATTCCCGTTTGGAATATCGCGTGTGGATACCCCCCTCGATCTGCGGGCGACGGGACGAAGGCACCTCTTGTCGACTTGCCGGCGCGCGCTGCTGCGCCGCCGCTACCGCGCCGCCGCTACCGCGCCGCCGCCACCGCGCCACCGCCACCACGCCACCGCGCCACCGCCACCACGCCACCGCCACCACGCCACCGCCACCACGCCACCGCGCCACCGCAACGCCCTAGGTGGTTTGACGCCTCGTGCCGATTCCGTACACTGAGGGCGTGGGTTTTCTTTCGCAGTGGGTCCTCGGACTGTCGTGCGTGCTGCTGCCGGCGTGCGCGGATCAAGTGAAAGAGCGGACGGGCGGGCCGAGCGACCTTCGGGACGCAGGCGCACCGCCGAAGGACGCGAGCCAGGGGGACGCTGAAGCTGGCGTCCAGCCGACGGATTCCGCGGTGTCGGTTCTTCGGGACGCTCCGAATCCCATCGACGTGGCGCTCGCGCGGTGCGGGACGGGGCGAGTGCTGCCGTCGACCGAGGTCGTGATGGCCGGCCTCAGAAGTCCCGGCGTCCTTCATCCGACGGGGCGTGGTCTTCTCTACACGGAGTCCTGGACGGCGCCTTGTTACTCGTTCGGGTGCGCGCTCACCTCGTCGGGCACGCCGCTGGACGGGTCTTTTTCGCTTCTGCCGTGGACGAGCGCTGCCCCCGAGCTCTTTTCGGTTCGGATGGCGGAAGCGTTCGCGACCGACGGGGATACCCTCTACTACGCGACGAACCTGCAGCGGTTCGGCACGTTCATTTCCGCGTCCGCGGTCTCCGTGGTTTCGCTCGCCGAACCCCCGAACCTGACCTGGTACTACCCGCTCGCAGAAGGAGCGCTCGCCCCGATCGCGCTCGACGCCACGCACGTCTACTTCGTGCAAGGCAACATGGGTTGTGCGGAGCCCGTCATCATTCCGGTCGGCTCCTGGTTCACGAAGACCGAGTGCAATCGCTGGACGACGGACGGTTGGGTTGCCCGTGTCGCACGCGACACGTTCACGGACGCCGCGACGCAGGAGCACCTGTTCCCGAGCGCCGGCGCGCGCGCCCTCGCCGTGGACGAGACGCGGCTCTTCATCGTCGACCACGACTCGCTCTGGTCCATGCCGAAGGCGGGCGGCCCTCCGACGAAGCTCCTCCAGGGTCACTTCGATGCGAATCTCGTCCTCGTCGGCGGAGCCCTCTACGTGACGGAGGACGCTCCCGGCGCGACGAACCTCGAGGAAACTCCGGGGTACTGGATGGACGCCGGCTACTACCGGGACGCGGGTTCCCTCGGCGCCGGCCCCGTCGATGCCGGATCTGGAGACGGAAGCGACGCGGGCAGCCGTCATCCGCGGCTGCTCCGGATCGATCCGTCGACTGGCGCCGTGACGGTGATCGTCGAGCGGCCGACGCTCGGCCCGGCCTTCGCCGTCGACGGCGCGGACGCCTTCGTCACGGAGCAGGGCGACTGCGGCTCGGTCTTCCGCGTACCCGTCTCGGGCGGCACTCCGGTGGAGTTCGCCGTGGATCAACCCCACGTGTCGAGCGTCGCAATCCACGACGGCAGCGTCTACTGGGCCACGGCGCCGGCGGAATCTCTCGACTCCACAGGCCTCGGCGCGATCTGGAAGCGTCCGATGTGAGACGCGCTACGGCGCGCCGCTCGGCCGATTCCGCGCCCAATCCTTCTCCTGATCGTCCGACTCGACGACCTTGCCCTGGGTCGGCGCAGAGTCGCGGCAGAGGCTCGAGAACTGGAGGCGTTGCATGGCGGCGCCGCTGATGCGCACGGCGAGGCGCCGCTTGCTGTGCTCCGCAGCGCGGAAGATGCCTTCGAGCATCTCGCGCGTCACGGGGCCGAAGACCTCGGGCCCGCGCGTGACGTCGAAGACGAGGGCGCGATAGAGGGAGAGCGGCGTCAGCACGCGGAAGAGCAGCGTCTCTCGCATCTGCTGGGCGCAGCGAGCGCCCTCTTCCTTGTCCACGCCGGCGGAGTTGACCACCGTGCAGCGACAGAGATCGCCGTCCGCCGTGATCTCGAAGTTCGCGCCGCGGGAGAGAACCTCCATCCTCGCAAAAGGTGTCATGCCCGCGGCGGGATGTCAGGGCACTGCCGGAAAACCGCGGAAGTGGAGCGGGCTCGCGACTACGTCAGTGGCAGCCGGCGTCTCCGGCCGGCATTCCGCGGCCGTCGATCTCCTGCGAAAACGCGGCGCTGAACGCGGGAGAAGAGACAGTCCCGTCTCGTCCATCTCCGCCCTCCGCGATCGACTTCCCGAAATCCAGGTCGAGGAACTGATCGTCAGGACGGCCGGGCTGCGGCAGAGCCGCCCGAGTGTCCACGAACTCCGCGGCGAGCGCGCCGTCCGGAGCGAAGGCCAGTCGTCCGCTTCCGATTTCGAGCGGAGAGCCGCCGTCCCGGGGCGCGTAGTGCGGTCCGTCGAGGAGCAGGTGATACTCGTACATGGCGTCGGAAGCGTGGCGGAAGTACAGCTCGAGTCGGCGGCTGTCCCCCGAGGCGGTGAACACCGTCACGTCCGTCTCGAAGTTCCAGCACGTCCAGTAGTGCTGCATGTCCCACTCGTCCGGGATGAACGTGTCGCTCTGGAGCTGCATGCCGATGAAGACATGGGTGGTCGCACGGGGACCCAGGCAGTCCGGCGGCGAAGGCCGTGCTGGCGAAGGATCTTCCGCGACTACGGCGCCGTTCGAGTGGGACTCGTACATCGGCGCACTCGGAAAAGAAGGCGCCGGAACGGGCGCGCCCGCGTCGCCTGGCGCGTTCATGGCGTGAGACGACCCGGGCGGGAGCGTCGTGACCACCGGCGTGGACGCATCCTCCCGATCCCCGGAGGTCCCGCGCTCCGCCGTGACGCCTCCGCACCCGGCGGCGAGGAGCGACGAGATCCCGAGCCCGCGACGCCACCGACCGAATCCTTGCGCGCGCGTGACCATGGAACGACCCGACTCGAGTAAGCACGCACCGTGCCGCGCAGAACGTCGGCATTTTCCGCCAATCGCGCACGGCGAGCGTCAAGAATCCGTCGCGTCAATGTCGGTGCGGTACGCCCGCGTCGTGATTGACGGTCGCCTCACGTCGCCCTGGTCCTGCGTAGCGATCCGACGTCGGTACCGAGGACGGAACCATGTGAAGCGTTGAGGTGAGCTGGTCGACACCCTGCTGCGGTCAAAAGTAACGGGAATCAACTCGAAAGCGGCACATCTTTACGGGGTTGACCCGCCGGCCGAGAAGAGCAATCGTCCGTTCGTCATGGTGGTTGGGGTGCAGCGGGGTTCGATTGGGACTTTGGAAGGTGTCCGGTGTCTGCTTGCGGAGGATCGCGAGCAGGTGGGGCGGCAGGAGGAGCGGGCTCTTCTCTCGGCCGGCGCCGAGGTGACATGGGTCAGGGGTTCTGCTCACGCGTACGACGCGTTGCGAACGGACCGTTGGGACATCGTGATCGTCGACCACATCGAGGACCTCGACCCGCGATTGCTCGAGGAAGCAGCACAAGGGATCCGGCGAGGTTTCGTGACCGGACTAGACGGCATTGGAGTGTTCGGTGGTCACCCACCCGCGTGCATGGCCATCGTACTCGTCGCCGCGAACGACCTGTCGGACGTCGTGGTCGACGCTGCGCGCGTCGCGCTCGGGCTTGTGCGAGCTCCACTCCCCGTGAGGGAGTCGTCTTCATCCCGACGAATCGCGGACTTGAGATTGTCCCGCCGGCAGCGCGAGTACGTGAAGCTCCTCCTCGGCGGCTCGTCCCAGAAGGAGATCTCCACAGCCATGCAAGTTTCTGAGTCCACCGTACGTTTTCACGCGGCTGCCCTGTACCGGCGCTGCGGAGTCAGCAACCAGCGCGAGCTTCTTCTCCTCCTTGGGCGCACGGGGGCCGGCTAGACCGGCCGGGTGCCGGCGCACCGACGGCGGGCGGTCCCCGGACACCAAACAATTTGAGAGGCTGATCAGGCCCGCGCCGCCTGCGATCCTGTGCCCCGGTTTCGGAGGAGTAGGAAGGACACGTGCGAATGTCGCGACGTCAGATCTGTCACGTCCGTTCGGTGCCTCCGACGGATGTCTTGCGCGTTTGGGTCACCGCGCTGTGTGCGGTCGTCGCGGTCGGCGTCTCCGCCTGCGGGTCGCGCGATTCCTCTGCACCAGCTGCCGGCGAGTCGGTGGCCTCGGTTGCGCAGGCCGCGTCCGCCAACGGTGCGGCTTGCCGCATGGGGACCGATTGCACCTCGGGCTTTTGCGACAACGGCGGGCATTGCGGCGCGTGCACGAGCGACGGCAACTGCGCGCAAGGGTCGGTCGGAACACCCGGTGGGCAGTTCTGCAGCAATTCCGGGACTTGCACTCCGCGCCGCGCGGACGGGCTGACATGCTGGGCGTCGAGCCAGTGTAGCGGTCCTGGCTGCAGCGTCGCGCGCCAGTGCATCAACGGATGCTGTGACTTGCTAGGCGTCTGTCACGGGTACGCGACGGGCGACAGACTGTGCCTCGGGGGTAGCGCGTGTGACGACGGAAACCCCTGCCACAAGGGCGGGGTAGTGAACGCGCTCGTCGTTCCCCACGCTTGTGCGGGGACTTCAAACCTCGCGAACGCCTCCGCGTGCAACCCGGACGGTAACCCGTGCACGACCGACTCCTGTTCGGCCGGAGTGTGTGCGCACTCCCCGGGCAACTCCGGTGTCATCTGTCGGGCCGCGGCCGGAGCTTGTGACGTTGCTGAGACGTGCTCAGGGGCCGCGGCAACTTGCCCTGCGGATTCGCTGGCCAACGCGGGTACTCAGTGTCGCGCGGCCACGGGGGTGTGCGACGTAGCTGAAGCGTGCAGCGGCACGAGTGCCGTTTGTCCGACGGACTCCGTAAAGCCGGGTGGTACGGTCTGTCGCTCCGCCGCGGGCGAGTGCGACAGACCCGAGAGCTGCTCCGGGTCGAGCGGAGCCTGCCCGCCGGACGCGCGGCAGCCCGTAGGATCGGCGTGCGCGCCCGACGGGGACCAATGCACTGCCGACCAATGTGACGGGACGAGTGTCACTTGCCAGCACGCGCCCGCGACCGGTGCGAGTTGCGACGACGGGAATCCGTGCACCGTCGCCGATGCATGCACGACCGGTGGAGGCTGTTCCGGAGCGCCGATGGCCTGCAACACGCCGCCCGGTGACTGCTACGCCGCAGTAGGGTCGTGTTCGGCGGGCACCTGTTCATACTCCCCGAAAGGTTCGGGTGCGGCCTGCGCGGACGACGGGAATCCTTGCACTACCGACCTCTGTGACGGATCCGGCGCGTGTCTGCACGCCGCAGGAAATCCGGGCGCAATTTGCCGGCCGCCCGCTGGAGCGTGCGATACGGGTGAGGTTTGTACCGGCTCGGACGCGACTTGTCCGCCCGACATGTTCGTAGCCCACGGAAAGGCGTGCAGGCCTTCGACCGGGAAATGCGACGCCGCCGAAGTTTGCTCAGGCTCGAGTGGGGCGTGCCCTGACGATGGCGACGGCACAGCTTGTACCGAGATTGCGCTGGTCTTTCCCAAAGGACTTTCCTTTCAGGACGTGGCCCTCGCGACCACCGAAGGCCTCAGCGTCGAGTTGGCGTCGGCTGTGACGGGACAGTCGAAACCTGCGGTCGTGACGGACATGCCGGCGGGCTCGTCTGGTTCGGGCATCAACCTGTGGCCGCTCGCCACGGCGGGGACAGCGTACGGCGCGTCAAGCATTCTTCTGCAGTCAGGAGCGCAGCTGGCTGGCGATGCGCTGGCGCCGAATATCACGTTGCTTCCGGGAGCGACCGTTGTTGGAACGACCAATCGTGCACCAGCGCTCGAACCTCGCGTGAGGCAAAGCTTCACGGTGACCTTCCCGCCTGGCCCGGGGGACGATGTCGACGTCTACCCATTTGGTACACGGGTTCTCGATCCAGGCAGGTACGATGACGCAACAGTCCGCCTCTGGGGGGAGCTCCGCCTGCGCTCCGGCGAGTACTACTTCGACACGCTGTCAGCTCTCTCAGGGTCGACAATCAGCTTCGACCAGTCTCATGGTCCCGTCGTCGTCTACACCCGGCAGGGCTTGAGCCTCCTCGGGTCAATTCAGACCCCGGGGCAGCCCGGAATCCTGCCTCCGAGCCCTCCGGTCTTCGTGCATGTCGGGACTTCGGACGTCGTTTCGATGGAGGGCTTCAGCGGCGTCGTCGTTGCGACGACGGCGAAGCTGTCGCTGTTTGGACAAGGCAACCCGTACGAAGGTGCGTTCTTCGCCAAGAGTATCGATGTGGAAGGAGGCGTCCGCGTCAACTACCGACCGGCGAACGTCTTGGCGCCGCTGATCTTCCCACCTAGCGGTGCAGCTGACGGGCTTCAGGCATGCGCTGAAGCTATTCGCCCGCAACTGGATCTACCTCGTACACAACAAGCCTTGGTTCAAGCGGCCGAGATCAATCGCTACTGTGCCATGGTTGGTGCTTCGGCCTGCTACGCAGACATAGCTGCTCGAATAAACGCTGACTACACGGCGGCATCGGCGGCGTTGATTGCGCAAACAAAGACGCCTGCCCAGTACATCGCATTCATCCGAGATCGAGCTTTGAAGAAGCGCGCCGCTCAATCGGACGAAGCCGTGGCGACGTCGCTTTGTACGAACCCAGACGGAGACGGAGACTTCGTGGTCGATGGCAAGGACCAGTGCCCTTCGACGCCGCCTCTCACGCCGACCGATGCGAATGGCTGCACTGATCCATGGCTTCCTCCTCATGCTCCGTCACCGGAGTCATTCGCGGATCTGGCCAGTACCGGGGGCTGGCTGGTGAATCCGAAGTGTGCCGGGGCTAGTCTTCTTTCCAAACCCCCGTTGATTACGTTGCTCATGGCCGGGCCAGATGCCGTGTATGAGTCCGCCGATGATTCACGCTATCTGATCGCGACCCGAATTACGAATCAGCCGGCGGGGTGCCCGGTTTGGTACTTCGTCGAGGTTGAGGAGCGGTACACTGGGAATGAATACACCCTGGCGTTTTCACAGGAGGAAGAGGTTCCGGGTGTCGCGGGCCTGTCCGAACCAGTGCCACCGCAGTTCATCCAGTTCAGAGTGACGCCGCAGGACCCTGGTGGTCGAGGCGCACTCGCCAAGGTTCCGCGCAACGCGGGTGGCGGGTCTCCGGTGCGACTACGCATGAAACTGATGAATGGCAATGGCCTATACAGCAACTGGAGCGACTGGATCTTGCCCGATCCTAACTCTTGCAAGCAGCTCGGGGTATTCTGCAGATGACTAGGAGCAAGACGTCCATGAAAGGGATACTGCTGTCACTGCTGGTCGGCGGCTCCACGCTCGTTGCGCCCTCGGCGTCAGCGTATAGCAACGGCACGCATCGGTGGATTGCACAAGCCGCCGTGAATGCCATGGTCAAAGCGAGTCTCCCTCGCACCGCCAACGGGCACCCTCCTGAATTCGCGACCTACTTGCGAACGCTCAGCGCCGTGCCGGACAAGTTGAGCGTCCTCAAGGTGGGGTTGCCGAGCAGTCAGCCCGGCGGAAAGGGTCTAATCGGAAATACCCTGCCAGACCCGATTCCGGCGGACGACGAACCGTACCCGTTTCCGCGCCCCAAGCCTGCGACATGCCCTACATTCCCGGATGACAACTTGAACCTGCTCGATAAGTACCGGATCAAGGACTTTCGATACGATCCGCAGGAGACGTCCGTTCCTTGCGGTCTCGTTCCAGATGTCCATCCGAATGACGTGGTGGGGGCAGTGTTTGGGTTTCATGCACAGTCGATCGATGACCACTTCAATGACAGCATCTTGTGGTACCGACCGATCAACGCCGGGTGGTGGGGTGCGTACAAGGATGCGATGAATAGGATCATCGACATAGGCTTGGGCGCGCTTCTTGCTCCTTTCGTTTGTGGATTGAAATGGCTCACCGGTGACTCATGTGACGTTGGCGACATCAACAGTGCTGGTATCGCAGTTAACCCAGTACGGTATGTGGAAAGTCTGATACCTGGATGGGGTACGATTAAGGGAGGGGACTACACCGGTCTATGGCATTTCATCGATCTCGACGCGAATATCAACCAGTTCAATGATCCTCGCGGGATGCTCTATTGGGATGCTGGGCCAGGGGGGTTAAATCCCGGCGAAGTTGATCTTTTGATTGGTGCCGGCTCGCAACTCGCCGGGATTTCCGTTAACCCCTACGCGGCGGATGGCGTAAAGTTCTACGGGAAGTATGACCAGCACTTTCGGAACAACGCGTTCTGGATGGACACGACTCTGTTGGATACCGAATTCTCGTCACTCGACAATCTCGCGCATTTCGGCTGGGACGCCTTCCTCGCAGATTCCTCGGATTCCAGCGCACTCGCCTGGCCGCTTCACGCTATTGGAGATGCTTGCGAGCCACACCACATCGTCGGAACCACTGCCTGGGGCCACAGGCCATATGAGTGGTTTGTGGACGCTCATCTCAATGCGAGTGATCCGAACGAAAAGGACCCGATACTAAACATCGATGACGATGGTGTCTTGGACTCTGTCCTAACATTCTCTCAAGTCTACTACGATCACTGGGATGGGGACGTTGCCGGTTACATTCGAGGAATCGCCCAGCAGACACGTGACGATGTCACCGGATTCGGCGATGACACGGTATATAAGGACGCTCCATCGTCTGAGTACCGCAGCGGCGATCACGGGACGGCGGCCGCCAAGTACGAAGGGATGCGACCGTTCATGCGCTCTCTTCTCGTCCGCGCGACGGCCGCGACGGTGGCCTTTCTAGCGCGTGCTGCGGAGCGAGCGGTCGATCCCGGGCTTAGCCCTGCGATCAAGTGCCCGCCGGGCTGGCACTACAACTGGGACCAAGCAACCTGTGTCTTCGGTCCGACCTGTCCCGCTGGCCAGTTTCCGAGCGTAGAAGACGGGCACTGCACGGAACCGGGAACGGGCGGAGTGATCGCCGACGGTGGAGGACTGTTCTGCCTGGGTTCGACCGCCTGTGGTGGTAGCGACGCTCCCAGCCACGACGCGGGGGTGTGTCGTAGTGGCGTCTCGTGCACGATCCCTCTAGACTGTCCGGTGAGTTCAGATCGATGCGTGTCCGGCTGCTGTGTAAACCTGCGGTGAGCGTCGCGACCCTGGTCGTTGCTTTCGCTGCCCCGCTCGAATGGGGGTGCAGTCATAGCGACTCCTCCGTCGCTACGCTCGCTTCTCCGGATGATTCGGGTGACCGGGGCATCGGCGCCGGTGGTGCGGCCGGCGGCGGGGGGCGGGACGCGGGAGGCTCGGGCAGAGGAGCCGGTGGAACTTGCGGGTCGTCCCCTGCACCCCGGTGCCCGATCGAAACATTGTACATCTCACCGGTTCCCGAGAACTCAGGCCAGACAGCTCTCGGTGACGGGTGGGTCTATTGGATCAACGCCTCCGGGGAGGTGCACCGAGTGCCCCAGATCGGAGGCACCTCCGAAACGATAGCGGCAGATGGAGACCGCGCCGTCGGCCTCGTCTACTCAGAAGGAAGCATCTACTGGGTGAATCACTTTCGCGGCGACATCCGGGCTGCTGACGTCACGACGAAGGTCGCACGAACGATTGGGACGACCGCTCTCGATCTCGCCGACCTCGTGCTCCTTGGAGACACGTTGTACGCCCCTTCCCTCAACGACGGGACGGTAGTCCGTGTTCTGAAGTCAGGTGGAACTCCGGAGACCATCGCGACCGGGCAGACCAGCGCCGTTGCCATCGCTGCGGACGACCGCTTCCTGTACTGGGTTACCCGAAAGACCGGCGGTACAGTCGTTCGGATGGACCCGTCGAATGGCACTCTGCTCACGCTCGCGGACGGACAAGCTCAACCGATTTCGGTCGCGGCAGACGGATCATACGTCTACTGGGCCACCTACGACGCGGGAGGGATCTTTCGCGTTCCTCGTGACGGCGGGTCTGTCCAGCCGCTCGCGCAGGCAATCAAGGCCACGAGCGTCGCGGTTGACGCTCGTGGGATTGCCTGGACCGCTGGCTCGTCCGTTTGGGAGGCGCGTGCCGACGGATCACAAGCCGTGGAGATCGCGCTCGGGCAGGTCACCCCAGAGGACGCCGTCCTAGATCCGGCCTGGATCTACTGGTGTAACTTCGAGGCAGGCTCCGTCGTACGAGCCGGTCGATGAACGTCCGCATAATCGTTGCTGGGGTGCGCGCGATGTTCGCTCTAGCGACGGGCAGTGCGGTTCTTCTGCAACAAGGATGCGGTGAACCGCGCACATGGACCTGCATGGGTACCGCAATTCCTTGCAGGCAGCGGGGAAGCGATGAGTGCGCATCGCGTATAGGGTGTCACTATGGTCCTCAGTGCGCTCCGGTTGACTGCGAGGCGCAGGGCAGTCAAGGAAGTTGTGAGAACAACAAACACTGCTTTTGGGGAGAGTCAGGCTGTATCACCGCGAGCGAGCTTCCGGATTGTTCGCCTTTGGACGCTCCGAATTGCTCCAGCGTAAACGGTTGTTCTTGGCTGACGGTTTGCGGGGGCAAGGTTGCAGTGTCCTGTCGGAGTTTGAGTGAAGATACCTGTAATTCGGTGACGGGCTGTTATTGGCACTATTACTACTGACGAGTCACAAATGGTCTCGCGGTTCAAGAGTGATAGCCGTTTCCTTCGTGTCGGACTGGTCGCCATTCTGTGGGTCGCCCTGGTCGTCGGGCCGTCGCTGCTCGTGACCAATGCTGAGTTTAGTCGGGGCGCCGCTCGGACTGTGGGGGGGGTTCTGGGCGCAGATACAGTCCCGTATCTCTCCGGATGTCCGACCCGGTTGATCGCGTATGTGCTGCTGACTACTACTTTGGGAGGCAGCGTCGTGATGCTTCTTGGCGCGTCATGGGTCTGGGCGTCTCGAGCGTCGACCCCGGCACCGTGGTGGATTCAAGGGGGAATGCTCTTGGGGACCTACGTGGCGATTCTCTTGGCAGGTCTCGTAATTGTTTCGCTGTCGGCGGGACTGTCTTCGAATGGCCACGCCGTCTGGCCTTGGGCGGGCCGCCTGGGACCACTGCTCGTCGTGAGAGGATTCCCACTACTGTCGGCCTCTCTACTCGTTTCAAGCTTCGCGAAACGCGGCTGGATCTGTTTTCTTGGAGGGGCCATCACACTCCTCGCCATGAGCCTGCTCGGAGCGGTAGACGCGAGCTCGATTCGGTGGTGGATCGCCCCACCCGCCCTGGACGATCTGCTGTTCTCTGGACGCCCGGAACTGTACTCGCGGGCGCTGCTCATTGATGTTGGTTGGAGTATCGCGTTTTCGGGTGCCTTTGCAGCGACCGCGTTGCGCAGAGCTTCTGCCCGCAGGCGCCAGCCCGACGCTGCAAGGGGCATGAAGCGAAGCTAGAGCCGCCGTGATTGGCTCCGGCGCCGCGCCTTCACCCCGCCGTCACCGCCGCCACGATCCGATACCCCACGGCCTTCTTCCTCCCGCGGTTCGCGTAGTCCCGCGGCTGGTCCGCCCCGAGCGCCGCGACGTCTCCAGCGGCGAGCATCAACGATTCTCCGGCGGCGACTAGCTCGATTTCCCCCGACTCGCACGCGAACACTTCGCGCGCTCCTGTGCTCTCGGCGCGCGCGCCGAAGCGGCCTCCGGGGGCGAGCTCGACGCGCTCGAAGTCGGCGGGGCGGAAGCCGTCGGGGATGAGCCGTCTCACGGCGGCGCCGCCCTTCTTTCGCTCGGGGAGGGATTTCGCGCGGTGGACGGTGAAGGTCGGGCCCGCGCCGCTGACGAGCTCTTCGATGGTGACTCCGAGCGAGTCCGCCACTTTGAGGAGCACGGAGAGCGTCGGGTTCGCGCCGCCGGATTCGAGGT
>DASZXK010000112.1:0-20249 GCA_035545855.1 Polyangiaceae bacterium | reverse complement strand
GGCGGCGGCCAGCAGGGTGGCGGTCTCTTCGGCGGCGGCCAGCAGGGCGGCGGTCTCTTCGGCGGCGGCCAGCAAGGCGGCGGCCTGTTCGGCGGCGGTCAACAGGGCGGCGGTCTCTTCGGTGGTGGCCAGCAGGGTGGCGGTCTCTTCGGCGGCGGCCAAGGTGGCGGTCTCTTCGGTGGCGGCGGCGGCCAGGGTGGTGGACTGTTCGGCGGCGGTGGCGGCCAGGGCGGCGGTCTGTTCGGCGGCGGCCAGGGTGGCGGCCTGTTCGGCGGCGGCGCCCAGGGCGGCGGCAATGCGGGCGGCGGCTTCTTCGGCGGTGGCAACGCGGGCGGCGGCTTCTTCGGCGGCGGCAATGCGGGCGGCGGCTTCTTCGGCGGCGGCACGACGGGTGGCGGAACCACCGGCGGCGGCACCACGGGCGGCGGCACCACGGGCGGCGGTAACCCCGGCGGCAACGCCGGCTGACGACGCGCCGTTCGCGGCGTGAGCGCCGACGAGGCGCGGAGTAGCATCCTCTCCGTGGAGTCGAAGCGCGCCCGGTCGCAGCCGATCCGGCGCGTCCTGCTGCTCGGGTTCTGCGTCTATCACGTCGCGGCGCTCTGCATCGCGAACCTCCCGGAAACGACCGCGCTCGGTTCGTCGTTGCACGGTCCGTTCTCGCCGTACCTGAGCGTGTTCGCGCTCCGGCAGACGTGGGACATGTTCACCACGATCCCGCACTTCCTCGCGATGCGAGGCGAACTGGTGAGCCGCGACGTCGACGGGCACGAGCGCCGGGATGGACCGCTCCTTCCTGGCCTGCGTCCGTACGGGAACGACCCGCGCATCCACGTGACGTTCATGCGGCTCGCGTTCTCCGGTCCCGCGTATCCGGGCTACGCCGACCGCTACCTCGCTTCCGTCTGCCGTGCGCTCGCCGAGAGCGGCAAGGCCCGCCCCGACCAGGTCGGGTTCGAGCTCGACGTGCTCCAGCTCCGCGCCCTTTCGGACGTGAAGCGGGACGGTCGGATCGCCGAGCCCAAGACCTTCACCTTCGGTCCTGCGAGATGCGCGCGCTGAAGGAGCTCGCGGCGGTGCCGCGGCGCGCGCTCGCCTCGGTGGAGGAGTGGTTCCTCGGTCCGGCCGATCCGCGGGCCTACGGGGTCCTCCGCATCGGCTACGCCGTCTCGGCCCTGTGCGTGCTGGTGGACGTCTTCCCGAGCCGGCACCTGCTCTTCGCCGACACGGGGCTCTTCGGCGGCGCAGAGCCGGGCGGCCCCCTCTTTCCGTTGAACGTGTTCCGCTTCGTTCACGGCGAGAGCGCCGTGACGTTCACGCTACTGTTCTTCGGAGCGGCGATCGCCTGCCTCGCGCTCGGGATCGTTCCGCGCCTCGCCGCCGCGTTCACCTACCTCTGGACGCTCTCCTACTACGCGACCGCGCCGGCTTCGCAGAGCGGGTTCGACACCATCCTCCGCGTCGTGGGATTCGTGATGGTGATCGTCCCTTCCCACGGCTCGTTTCGGGCGTTCGGTGCGCCCTCCGCGGAGGCGGCTCCGCCGGCGTACGGCCTGCGGTTCGTCCAGTGGCAGCTCATGCTCGTCTACCTCGCGACGGTGTGGCTGAAGGCGCCCGACCCGTTCTGGCGAAACGGGGACGCAGTGACGTACTTCCTCATGTCCATGTTCGCGCGGTTCCCCACGGCGGCGGCGGCGCACCTGGGGCCCCTCGCCGGGCTCTTCGACTACGGGACCCTGTTCATCGAGGCCAGCGTGCCGTTCCTGCTCTGGATGCGCCGTACGAGGTTCCTCGGTGTGTTCCTGGGCGTGCTCCTCCACGTCGGCATCGCCGCCACGTCGAGGATTGCGCTCTTCTCGCTCACGATCCTGTCGCTCTATCCGGCGTACCTGGAGGCGGGCGACTTCGACGACCTGAAGCGTTGGTTTTCGCGCGAGGCGCCCGGAAAATCGGCTTGAAATCGGTGCCCCGGCGAGGCGACGATGAGCGCCTCGTCGGGTGGTGATCGCGCTCGAGTGAGAGAGGAATCCTGCGTGAAAATTCGAGTCTTCCTTCCGGTCCTGTCGTTCCTCGTCGGCGCGCCCGCGGCGGCGTTCGCCGTGGACGCCTCCGCGCCTCCCGCGGACGCGGGCGCTCGCACCGACGCCTCGACGTCCCGTGCGGACGCTTCCGTTCCCCGTGCGGACGCGTCTTCGCCGACCGCGGACGCTTCGGTTCGGGACGCTTCCTCGACGACGGACGCGAGCGACGCCGCCCCCGAGGGCCCGTCCCACCTCGTCGGTCGCTCGTGCACCCAGGACGGGGATTGCGCGACGGGCCTCACGTGCCTCACCGGCGCGAGCAAGACCCTCGGCGGCGGCGCGCCCGCGAAGGGCCTCTGCACGAAGGACTGCGCCACGGGGGGCCAGGCCGCGTGCGATGCCGTCGATCGGGGGTCGGTGTGCCGGCCGTTCGACGAGACCGGCAAGGTCGCGTACTGCTACGAGCGCTGCACCCCCGGGAACGGGCAGGACGCGCCCAAGTGTCACAAGCGGCCCGACATGGCCTGCGCGCCGAACCCTTCGCGCCAGACGGAAGGATACTGCGCGCCGACGTGCCGAGGGGACTTCGACTGCGAAGGGCGTCGCTGCAATCCGCTCACCGGGCTCTGCGTGGACTCCGTCGAGGGGACGCTCACGGTCGGCGCCGCCTGCGATCCACCGGTGGGGGAGGCCGGGACGCTTCCGCCGAACGCCCAGCGCTGCATGGGCGCCTGCCTCACGGTCGGAAGCCCGCCGTCGAGGGACAACTCGGCCTGCACTGCCGTGTGCTCCGTCGGGGTCACCGGCGCGTGCGGCGAGGATCCGTCCTCGCAGCGTCGCGCGCAGGCCGCGTGCGAGGCGCTCTTCCCTGCTATCGAGGGCACGGGCGACATCGGCGCGTGCGTCCAGCTCTGCGACTGCGACTCCGATTGCGACAACCCCGCGTTCGTCTGCACGACGCTCTCTCCGAATTCGGGGCTCGGCCGAGCGGGTGAATGCGTGCTCTCCGGACCCGGCGTCCAGCACTTCACCTGCGCGTCGCAGGTCGACTCGGGCTCTCGCCCGAACGGGTCCGGCGGCGCAAAGGGCTCCGGGGGTGGAGGCAACGCGGGCGGCTCCGCCGGCGCCGCTGCGGCCCCCGCCAAGGACGACTCGGGCTGCGGCTGCCGCGTCGGCGGCGCGGGCTCGTCCCCACGGGACTTCGGCGCCTTCGGTCTCGGCGTGGCGATGGCGGGGCTCCTCGCGCGGCGGCGCCTCCGCCGTTCCCGCGGCAGGGCGTGACGGCAGGCCTTCGCCCACCGGGACGAACGCGCCGGTTTTCCGGCCGGAATCGAGCGAAGCGGCCGTCGTAGCGGTGCGAGGCGGGAGCGGGTAACATGGCAGGATCCGTCATGTCCGTCCGTTCCTTCCTTCGCGCATCGACGTTCACCCGGGTGGCCGTCGCGACCGCCGTGCTCGGTGGCTCGGCTCCGGCACTCGCCGCCGACCCGGCCGCCAAGCAATCCCAGGAAGAGCTCGAGCGCGCTCGCTCGCTCTTCCGTCAGGGCCTGAGCCTCGAGGCGGCCGGGAACTGGGCCGCCGCCCTCGCGAAATTCGAGGAGGTCGGCAAGGTGAAGCTGACGCCTCAGGTGAGGTTTCACACGGGCCGGTGCAACGAGCAGCTCGGTCGGTTGAACGAGGCGCTCGGCGACTATCGCCTCGCCGAGTACGAGGCGGGGCAACAGGGCCTCCCGGATCTCGCGGCGATCACGCAGGCGCGTCAGGCGCTCGAAGCCCGGATCCCGAAGCTCGTGATCCGGCGCGGTCAGGGCACCGAGACGGCGCACGTCGAGCTCGACGGCGTCGAGCTCGGGGAAGCCCAGATCGGTCAGCCGCTGGCCGTCGATCCCGGCCCTCACGCGATCGTCGTGAAGCTCGGTGGGGACAAGCAGTTCACCCAGAGCGCGCTCGTCAAGGAAGCCGACACCGCCGAGGTCACGCTCGTCGCGCCCGCCGAAGGTGCCGCCGAGCCGACCGGTCCCGCGCCGGGCCCCGGCGGAGGCTCCGCCGTCGTGGACACCGGAGCGAACGCGCCGAAGGCGTCCGTGCTGCCGTGGGTCGTCGGCGGGGTCGGCGTCGCGGGTCTCATCGGCGCGGGTGTGTTCTACGGGCTCCGCGCCGGCGCGAAGAGCGACCTCGACGACAAGTGTCGAGGGAACGTCTGTCCGGAGTCACTGAAGGGCACCGAGGACAAGGGCAAGCTCTACTCCACGCTGTCGGTCGTCTCGCTCGGCGTCGGCGTGGTCGGCGTCGGCGTCGCCACGTACCTCTTCGTCAGCGGCAGCGGCAAGGAGAAGCCCCCGTCGACGGCCCTCCGCCTGCCGGTCGACGTCTCTTTCTCGCCCTCCGGCTCCGAGGTCACGGTTCGCGGCGCGTTCTGAGTCCGCCCCCGCGTCGATCCCCCCATTCCGCGATACCATCGGCCCCGTCATGCCGAACGTGCCCACCGTGGCGGAAGGGACGCGCCTCTTCACGCCGAGCCCGGAAGCCGCGGAGCGGAGCCGGATGCGGAAGTTCGCGCGCTGGGTGGAAGAGCGCCACGGCCTCTCGCTCCCCACGTACGTGGATCTGCATCGCTGGAGCGTGACGGAGCTCGAGACGTTCTGGGAGGACGTCGCGCGCTTCTTCGACGTGAAGCTCGGCGACTACGCGGCGGTGCTCACGTCGCGCGACATGCCGGGGTGCCGCTGGTTCCCCGGGGCGAAGTTGAACTACGCGGAGACCGCGCTCCGGAGGACGGGCTGGGAGATCGCCGTCATCTCGCATCGAGAGGGCGGGCCTCGGGAGGTCCTTTCCTGGGACGAGCTCCGAGACCAGGTGGCCCGTGCTCGCGCCGGCCTCCGGCGCCTGGGCGTCCGATGCGGCGATCGCGTCGCGGCCTATCTCCCGAACTCCGCCGAGGCGCTCGTCGCGTTCCTCGCCGCCGCGAGCCTCGGCGCGACGTGGTCGTCCTGTTCGCCCGAGTTCGGCGTGGAGAGCGTGCTCGATCGGTTCGGGCAGATCGATCCGAAGGTGCTCCTCGTCGTCGATGGCTACGTGTACGGCGGGAAACGCTTCGACCGCGCCGCGGAGATCGCCGCGATCCGGTCGCGTCTCCCGGGGCTCTCCGGGACGGTCGTCGTCCCGCGCCTCGGCGGCCCGCTTCCCGAAGGCGCGCTCTCCTGGTCGGCGCTGCTCGCCGAGCCGGCGCCGCTCGTCTTCGACGCCGTGCCGTTCGAGCATCCGCTCTGGATCCTCTACTCGTCCGGAACCACGGGCCTGCCGAAACCCATCGTCCAGGGCCACGGCGGGATCCTCCTCGAGCACCTGAAGTCGCTCGGGCTTCATTCGGATCTCGGCGAGGGGGATCGCTTCTTCTGGTTTTCCACCACCGGCTGGATGATGTGGAACTACCTCGTGAGCGGGCTCGCCGTCGGCTCCGCCATCGTGCTCTTCGAAGGAAACCCCGGGCATCCCGATCTCGGCGTGCTCTGGAAGATGGCCGAGCGGGAACGCGTCACGTACTTCGGAACGAGCGCGCCGTTCCTCCTCGCCTGCCAGAAGGCGGGTCTGCTGCCGAAGGCGACGGCGGATCTCTCCTCGGTCCGCACCATCGGCTCGACCGGCGCCCCCCTCCCCGTGGAGGGCTTCGCGTGGGTCTACGAGGCCGTGAAGGAGGACGTGCTCCTCGCGTCCGTCGCGGGCGGGACGGACGTCTGCACGGCGTTCGAGACGTCCTGCCCGTGGCTCCCGGTCCACGCCGGCGAGCTCCAGTGTCACGCCCTCGGAGCCGCCGTGGAGGCGTTCGACGCCACGGGGAAGGCCGTCGTGGGCGAGCTCGGCGAGCTCGTGATCACGCTCCCCATGCCGTCCATGCCGCTCCATTTCTTGAACGACCCGGACGGAAAGCGGCTTCGCGAGAGCTACTTCGCCGATTTTCCCGGAGTGTGGCGTCACGGGGACTGGATCAAGATCACGCCGCGCGGCGGGAGCATCATCTACGGTCGCTCGGACTCCACGCTGAACCGCGGCGGCGTCCGCATGGGGACGAGCGAGTTCTATCGCGTCGTGGAGGCGCTCCCCGAGGTGTCGGACAGCCTCGTCGTCGACACCGGTTCGCTCTCGGACGAGGGGAAGCTCTATCTGTTCGTCGTCCCGGCGTCTCCGCCGCTGACGGAGGCGGACCGGAAGAAGATCCGCACCGAGCTTCGGTCCCGGGTGTCACCGAGGCACGTCCCCGACGAGATCCTCGAGATCCGGGAGGTGCCGCGCACCTTGAACGGGAAGAAGGTCGAGGTGCCGATCAAGCGCGTGCTCATGGGCATGCCGCGGGAGCGCGCCGTGAACGCGGGGACGCTCGCGAATCCGGGCGCCGTCGAGGACGTGCTTCGCGCCGCTCCCTCCGCGAGCTGACTCAGCCCGCCTTCGTCTGTTCGAGGCGCTTCCGCGCGATCTCGCAGGCGAGCGGGCTGAGGTCGATGCCGACGGCCGCGCGCCCGGCTGCCTTCGCGGCGACGAGCGTCGTGCCGGAGCCGCACATCGGATCCAGGACGCGACTCGTCGGCGTCGAGGCGGCGCGCACGATGCGATCGAGGAGCTTGAGCGGCTTCTGCGTCGGGTAGCCCGTCGTCTCGCGCTGGAGCGGGGTGTTCGCGTTCATGGCGGGGCAGTCCGCCCAGACGCTGCCGAGCTTCCGGCCCTCGTCCTCGTAGTACCGGTACTTCTTCCCGGAAACGACGCGCTCCCGGTAGTGGCGTCCGCTCTCGTCGACGTTCTGGAAGTGCATCGAGCGGCTCGTCTCCGCGAAGGGTTCCCGGAGCGCGGGATCCTTCGTGTTCCAGATCGGGTGCTTGCCGCTCGCGTAGACGAGGATCGTCTGGTGAGTGACGGACGGCCCTTTCGTCCCGCGCGCGCCGTTGCCGGGCACCCAGACTATCTCCCCGCGGAAGGCGGCGCGCCCGAACAGACGGTCGAGCAGCACTTTCGTGTCGTGCACGGCGCGCCAGTCGAGGTGCACGAAGAGAGTCCCCGACTCGGCGAGGACGTCGCGGAGCGCGGCGAGGCGCGGTTCCAGCATGGCGAGGAACCCTTCCAGGCCGCCCCACCGGTCGACGTACGCGGTCCTTCCCGTCGCGCGCTCGCCGCGCCCGACGCGCGCGCCGCGGGACCCCCCGGCGTTGAACGGCGGATCGACGTAGACGAGGTCGAAACGGCCACCGGCGCGCTTCACCGCTTCCGGGAGCAGCGCACTGCAGTCCCCTTCTAGGACGACCCAGCGCTCAGCCGCCCGGGGCAACCTCGGGCTCCTCGACGAGGGGGGCCGGACCGTCGCCGAGGCTCTCCACGAGCGCGCGCTCCTCCGCGGCGGCGAGCTCGGGGAACGGGCGGAGCCACTCCCACCGCGGTCCGCCGCCCTCGCACCCGAACACGGCTTCCTCGGCGGAGCAGGCGATCCGGAGGTGGATGTGGTCGTCGTGGGTCAGGCTGTCTCCGGGCTGCCAGAGCACGGTCTCTGCGCGGAACACGAGCTCGTCCGGTTCTCCGCGCGCGCGCGCGTAGTCGACGAGGAGCGCTTCCACCTCGCGCGAGCAGAACATCCACTCGACGTCCACGTCCGTGGCCTCGAGCAGCGTCTTCACGAGGAGCCACTCGCGGGGCAGGTCGAGGCGGACGTAGCCCCCGCCGTTCTCGAGCTTCGCGAGGCCGTCCGCGCCCATCGCGACGAAACCGGGGTTCTGGACGGGGACGCTCGCGGGCGTCGTCACGTACCAGGGCAAGTCCACGTCCCTCCCGCTCCGGTGCGACTGATGCCTCGGGATCTTCCCGCCGTCCTTCGCGGAAAGGTCCCCGATGACGAGGGGCGCGCCGCCGGGCACGTCCTTCGCGACGCGCCTGGCGGCGCTCATCAACGCGTCCACGAGGCGCGGATTGCCCCAGTGGTTCGGACCGTTCCGGCGGTAGCGTACGAAGCCTTCGCCCTGCTCGGGGAGTTCCTTCGCCGTCGTGAGGACGCCATGATGCGGCGCCCCCACCGAGCCCTGGATCCCCGGAGCGAGGGGAGTCGGCGTTCCGAAGCAGCCCGTGGCGAGCAAGCACACGGACAGCGCCGCGAGCTTCACTCGGGGACCTCCCGGTCCAGGTACGCGGCGATCATCGTCTCCGCGGCGCGGCAGCTCTCCGGCGTTTCCGTCACGAGCGAGAGCTTGCCCTCCGACGTGCGGAGGAACCCGTGGTCGACGAGCGCGAGAAACCCGTTCTTCAAGATCGGCTGGCTCACCGCCTCGGGGCGCTCCAGCTCTCCGGTGAAGAACATGCGCTTGCCCGTCGCGAGCGCCTTCTTGGTGAGCTCCTTCTCCGCGAGCGGGCCCTTCAGGAGCGCGGACATGCCGCGCGCGGCGATGCGATAGGCCTCGAGGAAGTTCCGGAGGAACGCGGCGTACGTGAGGAGCCATTCCCGCCCGCTCCAGCCGAGGCGCCCGGCGCCCGCGTCGATGCGGCCGTCCCCGTCCACGCGGATCTCGCCGGCCGTCTGCATGCGGAGGAGCGTCTCGTCGAAGATCTCCGAGAACGGCGCGTCCGCGCGAAACCGGAACTCGTGCTTGAAGATTCGGGAGAGCCGCTGCACGCGATCGCGGAGCGCGCTCTTCTCGACGGGCGTGCCTTGCCCGGTGAGCATCGCCACGGAGACGAGGCTCCGCTCCACGAAGAAGTGCACGATCATGTTCTTCGACGTATCGAGCTCCATCCGCTTCGCGTCGGGGATGGTGTAGATCGTGCCGGAACCGACGCGCCCGTCGTCCAGGCGGAACGTCGCGTCCACCTCTGCGGGTTCGTGCGCTTCGATCAGGTCGGCGTCCGTGAAGAGCTGGGCGGCTTCCCGGATCGCCTCCGGTCGGAGGGTGCCCGACGGGGTGGCGCAGCTCGGCGTCACGCGCGCGCCCATCTCCTGAAGCACGACGAGGAGTCGCGACGCGCGCTCCACGAGCTCGTCGTGCGGCAGACCGCGGTGCGCGTGCGACAAGAGCGCGATCGCCGTCAAGGACCCCGGCGTCACCGCCGTGACCCGGTTGATCTCGTCCATCACGCGGTTTCCGAGGCGCGTGACGACCGCGCGCCGCTGCGTGGGGCGGAGGTCGTCGTCCTTCGAGATGCCGAGGTCTTCCTTGATGTCGTCCAGGGTGAGGCTCGACCCGAACTGGAGATTGATGCGTCCGTAGCGGTGACGGAGCACGTCCGTCGTGCGGAGGAGGCCCGAGGCGTCTTCCTTCACCTTCTCTCCGCCGGAGAGCTCCCGCTCGTACGCTCCCGTCTCCACGATCCGCTCGTAACCGATGCTGATTGGCACGTAGTAGACCTGGCGCGCCGGAACGGAGATCGCCGCGTCCACGATCATGCCGAGGAGGCCGAACTTCGGAGGCAGGAGCTTCCCCGTGCGGCTCCTGCCGCCCTCCACGAAGAGCTCGAGCGGGAAGCCGTCCCGGATGAGGCGCCGGATGTACGTGTCCACGACGGACGAATACAGGCGGTCCCCCTTGAAGGACCGGCGGATGAAGAACGCACCCGCGCGCCGGAATACGGGACCGAGCGGGAAGAAGGAGAGGTTGTCCCCGGCGGCGATGAGCGGAAGCTGGATGTTCTCGTCGTTGAAGACGTACGAGAGCACGAGGTAGTCGATGTGGCTCTTGTGACTCGGAAGGAGGACGACGCACCCTTCCTTGCTCGCCTCCCGCACGCGTTCGAGGCCCTCCCGGTCCACGTCTATCCCTGCGTAGATGCGGTGGAAGACGCGATCCAGGAGCATCGCGAGCGCGGAGATCGTCGCGCCGTCGGGCGCCGCTTGCAGCTTCTTCAGCATGCTCACGGCCTTTTCCGTGAGGTCCCGCCGCTCCTCGCTCTTCGTCTCCGAGAGTTGCTTGATGGTCGACTGGAGCTTCGGGCTCCGGATGAGCTCGTCGCGGACGCGATCGGGCGGCTTCTCGGCGGGGCCCGTCACGCTTCGTCGCTCGCGTTCGAGCCGCCTGAGCACCGCATACACGATCCGGCGCACGTGACCGTCGTCCGTGCCGGGCGCCGCCGTCGCGAGATATTGCCGGAGGTCGAGCGGTTCGCCGGCCTTCAGCTCGACGTGCCGGTAGTTCGCGAGGAACTGCCCGACGGTGCGGACCGCGCTCGGCCACTCGCGCGGGCCGAGCAGGAAATCGAGAGCGCGTGTGCCGCGCGTGTCGGGCCTCTTCGTCCAGACGAAGACCTGGGGCACGAGGAGGATCGGGCGATCCGAGCGACGCTGCACCTCGAGCAGCGTGCGCACGAGCTCGTCGCCCTCCTTGAGGCCGCGTCCGCCGGTGGCGCCGGTGGCCACGTCCAGGACGCCCGGAGGCCGCTTCAGGAACAGCGCGGCCGAGCCCCCTTCACGGATCGCGGCCTCGAGCTCCGCGGACGGCGACTTCGACGCGCCCGGGACGAGCGCCTTCACGAAGCCGGCGCTCGTCGCGGGGTTCAGGATCCAGAGGCCGAGATCGTTCGCGAACCGGATCTGCGGGAGGCCGAAGCGCTTCGTCAGATGATCGAGCGCCAGGTAGTCGACGAAATTGAGGTTCCGGAGGACGTAGACGACGGTGCCCTGAGACGCGAGCTTTCGGACCGAATGAATCCACGCTTCTTCGACGACGATGCCGTCGAAGAACTTGCTGTAGAGGGCCTGAAGTGCAACGTTCGGCTCGTAAGTCTTGGTGATAGGGCGCTCTCCCATTCCGGCCAAACCAGACCTTACCAGACGAGCCCCGTGAGCACAGTCGGATCCACTCGCGAACTGTCCTGGGCTCTCGCGGGCGCGCTCGTGGTTTTCACGGCGTGCAAGCGCTCGCCCTCGGCCGATGCGCCTCCGAGCGCTTCGGCCCCGGCCCCTGCCGCCGCGTCGGTTCCGTCCACGCCCAGGCCGCGCTGCCGCGCGCTCGCCGACCACGGCTTCTCGGCGACTCTCGGGGACCGCACGACGCCCGACACCGGGGACGGCGGCGCCGACGAAGAAGTCGCGCTCCCGTTTTCTCCGGAGATCGGCGGCGGCGTCGCCCTGGGTTCCGCGTTCGTCGTCGCGGCGACTTTGCCGGACAAGAAGGGCGCGACGGCCGCGGCGGTGGTCCTGTCGCCGGGCGCCTCGGCGAGCCGGACGATCGATCTCGGCAAGGTCCACGGCGACGTGCCGCCGCCGCGCCTCGCGGCGGCCGGTGAGGTCCTCTTCGCGGTCGTTTCGGACGGCGCCCCGCACGGAAGCCTCGCCCGCCTGGCGCGCATCGAGGACGCGCAGAATGCCCCGCGCGTGAGCTGGGGTGCGGAGGTGCCGCAGGCGAGCGACGACTCGGAGGCGCTCGCGCTGGAGGCGGGACCGTCCGCCGTGGTCCTCGCGTGGGACGAGTTCGACGCGAAGGGCGAACGGGGCGTCATCCGAATCGTCTCGATGGCTCCGGGGGACCCGAAGCACGCCGCGCCGCCGCTCACCGTGCAGACCGAGGACGACGCCGAGGCGCCCGCGGTCGTGCGGCGCGCGGGCGGCTTCTGGGCCGCGTTTCTCGGACGAGACGCGAGGGCGGCGGGGGACCACGCCGCGGTCGCGCCCGCGCCGTCCGGGGACCCCGGCGATCCGGGTGAGACCTTGCCGACGTGGGTCGACGTGCTTCCGCTCGACGACGCGGGGAAGCCCGCGGGGGCTCCGCGCCGCGTGACGCCGAAGGAAGGCCACGCGCAGAGCTTCGATCTCGCGCCTCTCCCGAACGGAGACGCCCTCGTCGCCTATCGAGACGACCGCAGCGTCCCCGGGACCTCCGGCGGAGTCGTGCGCCTCGTCACGGTGCATTCGAGCGGCTCGACGGACGTGCGCACCGTCGCCGACGAGGACCTCGGCCCCGGCGTCCCCACGCTGCTCGCGGACACGGAGCCCTCTCGTCCGACGTGGCTCGCTTTCCCGAGCGACGGCGGCGTGGCGCGTTTCCTCGCGCTCGACGCCGAGGGACGGAACCGGGACACGCTCGGCCCGGAGACGGCCATCGGTACGGCGACGCTCCTCGCCGCTCGCGGAGGGCGTCTGCTCGCGACCCGGCCGCACGGCAAGGGCGTGGAGGCGCTGGTCTTCGCGTGCGATCCGGGCAGGGCGGACGCTCCCGCGGCTTCTTCCGCGTCGCCTTAGCGCCGTCGACCGCTCACGAATCGGTTTCGACGATCCGCACCGTCCCCGGATCGCTCGCGACCCACGGTATGCCGAGCGCGCGAGACACCGCCTCTGCCTGCTTCTTCCCGAGGACCGTGGCGACGAGCTGGAGGGCCGCCTCGAGCGCCGCGCCCGCAGTGGCGGCGGTCGAGACGCGCCCCGAGATCCGGAACCGGGCGGCCGTGTCCGCGCGAGCGGACGTCGAATACTCGGCGAGCGACTCGGCCGCGTCCGTCGGCACCGCGACGTCGACGTCTTCCAGGAGGCCCGCGGCGGCGAGCGCGAGCGCGCCGTTGCCGACCGCGAACAGATGCGTCGCGCCGGGCCCCGCGCTCTTCAGGTACGAAAGGACCTCGGCGTTCTGGGCGGCACGCCTCGCGCCGTAGCCGCCGGGGACCACGAGGAGCTCGGGCGCCGCGCAGGCGGAGAACGGCACCGGCGCGGAGAGTCCGATCTGGCTCCGGGTCTGGACGCTGCTCCCGCTCGCTCCGACCGGAACGATCTTGAAGGGACGGAAGTTCCACTGCCGTCCAGCCGTCGACAGGACGGACGCGACCGCGGCGACGTCGAGGAGCTCGACCTCGTCGAAGAGAACCACCGCTACGGTGCGAGAGCTGGTGCGCACGGGGGCGAGACTACTCCGATGTGAGACCTTGCCACAAAAGCACCGCGCCGCCTCCCCGGACCGTCGAGTCCGGAGGGCGGCGCGAAGGACCGCGGGGGAGGAACCGCGGTCTCCTCTACGTGGTGCGCGCGCGGTGTGCGCGCGTCTGCTCAGAGCTGGAAGAAGGGCGCGGCCTTGACCGGCGTGATGCGCACGCGGTTCAGGAGCCGATCCGTGTACCCCGAGAGGGCGATGACGCCGCCGTTCGTCGTGGTGATCTGGATCGAGCTCGTGCCCGAGAGGAACCAGCCGTTCGCCAGCGTGTCGAACTTGTAGGTGGAGAGCACCGGCAGGGTGATCGTCTTGAACTGCGTTCCGCCGACGTTCTCGATCGTGAGATCGAAGTCGAAGTCGCTCTGGTTCGTGAGGACGAGCACCGTGCGGATGGTGCCGCTCCGGTACGGAATCCGGTAGGAACCGCCGGTGAACACGCTGCCGCCGACGGAGAACATCGAGCCGCCGTACTCCACGTACGTCTGGAAGACGTCGTCCGGGCTGCTGCCGATGGAGTCGAGGAAGAGGGCGCCGTACCCGCCGTTGAACGCGGCGTTCTGGAGGTTCACGTTGTGGACCTTCGTCTGGTTCGCGGCGAGCGAGAGCGTGTCCACCAGGGTCACCGTGCCGACCTGGTGCCCGCTGTTGGTCGTCTTGTCGGAGACGTAGAAGACGTTGACGTCGACCGGGTTGATGTCGGCCGTCACCGAGAGCGTCGCCGAGAGCGGATCCACGAGGTTTACCACCGTGTTGTCCGCGAACTGAGCCTTTTGCTCGGTCTTTCCGACCGCCTCGGTCGCCTCGGGAGCCCCGTTCGGGTCCGTCCCCGTGCCGCCACCCTGCGCCCCACACGCCGTCGAAAGCAAGAGAGCAAAGAGACCCGTGTACCTCACCATGTGTTTCCTCCGTTGATCTGGCCGCGAGCAGTTCTCGGCCAACGTTTAAACTCCACGATGAGAGGAAAATATGGAAGCGGTTTCTTCGAGCAGAATCGAGTTCGTTAAGGTCGTTCAATCACGCTGCAGCGAGAGTGCGTGTGGGTGTACGGAATCAAGCGGAAATCATGCTCGATTCGCGATCGTGTGAGCGCCGATCATGAGAGGAAAACCCACACGTCCCACAACGTCCGTCGCGCGTCGCTTTCGTGTTCGGAAATGTGCGCAGCGGTGAGACGTCTCCGGGCGTCACGACGCGTTTCGCGAGCGTCGAAGACGACTCACGACGTGCGCGACGACGGTTTCGCGGACGCCGGTGGCGGCGCTTCAGACGTGCGGCGCGAAGCAGGCGACCCGATGGCCGCTCCGCGGCGCGAGCTCGCGGAGCTGCGGCGTTTCGACGTCGCACTTGCCCGGGATCGCGCGAACGCAGCGCGGATGGAACGCGCACCCCGAAGGCGGAGAGAGGGGGTTCGCAGGCTCGCCCTCCAGCACGATGCGGAGCCGTCTCTTCCCCGGATCGGGCGACGGAACGGCGCTCGCGAGCGCGCGTGTGTAGGGGTGGAGCCGTCGCTCGAAGAGGGACGCCGTGGGGCCCACCTCCACGATGCGCCCGAGGTACATCACCGCGACGCGATGGCTCAGGTACTCGACGATCTTGAGATCGTGAGACACGAAGAGATAGGCGAGCTTCTGCTCCTCCTGCAGATCCAGGAGGAGGTTCACGATCTGCGCCTGGATCGACATGTCGAGCGCGCTCACCGGTTCGTCGCACACGACGAACTTGGGCTCCGTCGCGAGGGCGCGCGCGATGCCGATGCGCTGTCGCTGGCCGCCGCTGAACTCGCGCGGAAGCCGGTGCATGGCCTCGGGGGGGAGTCCGACGCGCTCGAGGAGACGCGCGACGCGGCCGTCGATCTCCGAGCGGTGCGCCATGCGGTGAATGAGGAACGGCTCCGCGAGCGTCTCCCGGATCGTGAGTCGCGGATCGAGGGAGGCGTACGGATCCTGGAAGACGATCTGCATCTTCTTCCGGTGCGGCCGCAGCGCGCCTCGGGACAGGTTCGTGATCTCCGCGCCGTCGAAGACGATGCGTCCGACGGTCGGCGTCACGAGCCGGAGGATCGTGCGGCCGAGAGTCGTCTTCCCCGAACCGCTCTCTCCGACGAGCCCGAGGGTTTCGCCCGGACGGACGTAGAGCGACACGTCGTCGACCGCGCGGAGGACCCGGCCCTTCCCGAACCAACCCGACTTCACGGAGTAGGCCTTCGTCAGGCGCTCGACGCGGAGGATCGGCGCGACGCGGGCCCCCGGCGCGTCGTCCTCGACGCCGCCGGGCGCGCGGGGCGGCGGAATCGAGCTGATGCTCACGGGGCCCCCTCCGCGAAGTGACACCGGGACGACGCGCCCGGACCGAGGTTCACGAGGCCGGGCTCGGCCGTCGTGCACCGTTCACTGCCCGGAGGCCCCGAGAGTCGGAGAGCGCAGCGCGGCGCGAAGCGACAGCCGGCAGGCAGCGCCGCGAGATCCGGCACGATGCCGGGGATCGCCGTGAGGCGCCGGGGACGGTCGCCCATGCGCGAGGAGCCCTCCGGCGGAACGCTGCCGAGGAGCCCCGTCGTGTACGGGTGCCGTGGCCGGGACAGGAGCGCCGCGACCGTCCCCGTTTCCATCACCCGTCCCGCGTAGAGGACGACGACGCGCGACGCCATCTCCGCGACCACGCCGAGGTCGTGCGTGATGAAGAGCACGCTCATCCCGAGCTCGCCCTGGAGACGGCGGAGGAGCTCGAGCACGTCCGCCTGGACTGAGACGTCGAGGGCCGTCGTCGGTTCGTCGGCGATGAGCAGGGCTGGTCCGCACGCGAGCGCCATCGCGATCATGACTCGCTGGCGCATGCCCCCCGAGAGCTGGTGCGGGTAGAGGTCGGCGCGCTCGCGGGGCCCCGCGATCCCGACTTTCTGGAGGAGCTCGACGGCGCGCTCCTTCGCGGCCCTCCGCGGCACCTGCTCGTGCAGGCGGATCACTTCCACGATCTGCGAGCCGACCGTGTACACCGGGTTCAGGGAGGTCATCGGCTCCTGGAAGATCATCGAGATCTCCTTGCCGCGGACCTTCCGGAGCTCGGACTCGGGGAGGGAGCGTAGATCGCGTCCCCGGAACAGGATGCGCCCGGACTCCACCATGCCGGGCTTCACGACGAGCCCGAGGATCGAGAGCGCCGTCACGCTCTTGCCGGAGCCGCTCTCTCCGACGAGGGCGACCGTCTCACCGGGCGACACGTCGAAGGAGACGTCGGCGAGTGCGCGCACCGGACCCCGGTCCGAGTCGAACCGCGTCGTGAGTCCCTGGACGCTGAGGAGCGGCTCCGCCATGGGGCGCGCGGCACGGTATCACGTTGCGCCGAGGATCCGGGCATACGCGGCGTCCCGGTCCCTCCGGATCGCGTCGAGGAGCGTCGTCACGTGCGGGACGCCCAGCTCCGAGACCGTCTTCGCGTTCGCGCGCGCGATGCGTTCGCGCAGGGAGAGCGTGTCGTCGGCGGTGAGGCCGCGGGCCATGAGCTGCGTCACGTCCACGAACGCGGTGCCCTCGTTGAACCCCTCGCGCACCCGATCGAGCGCCGCGAGCCGGACGACCTGGATCGTCGGATCCGGCGACCGTCTGAGGAACGGGATGAGGCGCTCCGGGTCGGACGGGTCCGCGGGCGACTCGGGGTGGAACGCGGCGAGGGCGAAGGGAGCCGTACCGAGGGGCCGGCGCTCCTGGTCGGTGCGGGAGAGCGCGGACACGTACCGCTCGAACTCGGGCGCGCTCGCGGCGACGCGCGGGAAGAGCAAGAGCCCGATCTCCACCGAGGCGTCGCCCGCGAGGTCGGAGAGCGCGGCGAGCGGTGCCGCCGTATCGAGCGAGTCGCCGAGGAGCACGACTTCCCTGACGTTCCCGGCGCGTCGTGCTTGCGCGGCCCACGGGCAGAGGTTCAGCCCTTCCACGATTTCCCGCTGATAGCGGCGATAGACGCGGAGCGCCTCGGCTCGGAGCGCCTCTTCCTGGGCGGGAGTCACGGCGGGGAATATCCCGAGAGCCGGCGCGCGCCGCAACGGCCACTTCACGGCTCGGCGGCGGGGCGGGCTCGAAATGACGGCGTCCGGGCGCTAGGCTGTCCGGACTGGGGTCAAGCCATGGGCAATACCACCAAGATCACGACCGTTCAGATTCGAGAAAGAAAACAGAAGGGACCGAAGCTCTCGGTCCTCACCGCCTACGACGCGACGATGGCCCGCCTCCTCGACGAGGGCGGCGTGGACATCATCCTCGTGGGCGATTCCGTCGGCATGGTCGTCCAGGGCCAGCCGAACACCCTCGCCGTCACCGTGGAGGAGATGGCCTACCACTGTCGCATGGTGTCTCGCGGCGCGCGGCGCGCGCACGTCGTCTGCGACATGCCGTTCATGAGCTTCCAGCTCTCGAGCGAACGCGCGCTCGAGGCGGCCGGACGGCTCGTGAAGGAAGGCTCGGCCGAGGCCGTGAAGCTCGAGGGCGGCGTCTCGATCGCGGAGACCGTCCGGCGCATCGTGACCGCCGGCATCCCCGTGTGCGGTCACATCGGGCTCACGCCGCAATCGATCCATCAGCTCGGCGGTTTCCGCGTGCAAGGGAAGGGCGAGGAAGCCGCTCGCCGCGTGGTGGAGGACGCGAAGGCCATCGAGGAAGCGGGCGCGTACGCCATCGTGCTCGAGGCCATGCCCGCCGATCTCGCGAAGCGAATCACCGAGATGGTGCGCATCCCGACGATCGGCATCGGGGCGGGCGTCCACTGCGACGGGCAGGTCCTCGTCTGCTACGACTTCCTCGGCATGTTCCAGGACGTGCAGCCGAAGTTCGTGAAGCGGTACGCGGAAATCGGGGACGCGATCTCCCGCGCGACCGCCGCCTACGTCGCGGACGTCCAGTCGGGCGCGTTCCCGGAGCCGAAGCACAGCTTCGGCATGACGCCCGTGAAGGCGGCAGGCGAACCCACGGGCGCCCGTCCGGTCCTCGAAGGCGCGCGCCCCGTCTACGGTCCGGCGGACGAACCCTGAGACCGAGCGCTCGCGCGCGGATCCGGCGGATTTCGCGCCGAGGCGGCTCGTTCGCGGGTCTCCGGGGGGGCGGGAGCCTTTCCGCCCCGATACTCCTCTGTTAGCGGAAGTTTCAAAGCCCTCCCGCGCCCTCGCGCGCGCCGGCAGAAGAAGAGAAACGAGACATGTCCCAGAAGATCCTCGAAGCGCTGAAAGCCCAAGGTCCCGAGCTCGATCGCCGCTACCAGGCGGTGAAGGAGAAGAAGCTCAACCTCGACATGACGCGCGGCAAGCCGTGCAGCGAGCAGCTCGATCTCGCGAACGGGCTCATCTCGAACCTGGGCCCGAACGAGTACAAGGCGGAGGACGGTACGGACTGCCGGAACTACGGCGGGGTCGACGGGCTCCCGGAGGCGAAGCGTCTCTTCTCGGAGTTCCTCGAGGTCGCCCCGAGCGAGATCCTCATCGGAGACAACTCGAGCCTCGCGCTCATGTACGAGTGCGTCGCGCTCGGGCTCTCGCACGGCGTCCCCGGAGGCGCCGGCCCCTGGTCCAGGGAGAAGCCGAAGTTCCTCTGCCCCGCGCCCGGCTACGACCGGCACTTCGCGATCTGCGAGCATTTCGGCATCGAGATGATCTCGGTCGACATGACGCCGGACGGCCCGGACATGGACAAGGTGGAGGCGCTCGTCGCCGAGGATGCCAGCATCAAGGGCATCTGGATCGTGCCCAAGTACCAGAACCCGACGGGCATCACCTGCTCGCCGCGGACGGTCGGTCGCCTGTCCAAGATGAAGACGAAGGCGCCGGATTTCCGCATCTTCTGGGACAACGCCTACGCGCATCACCACCTGACGGATTCGCCGCCGCGCCTCGAGAACCTGCTCTCTGCCGCGAAGGCGGAGGGGAACGGCGATCGCGTGCTCGTCTTCGGATCCACCTCCAAGGTGTCCTGGGCGGGCTCGGGCGTCGCGATGGTCGGCGCGACGGAGAAGAACGTCGGCTGGCTCCGCGGGCACCGGGGCAAGGCCACGATCGGGCCGGACAAGGTGAGCCAGCTCCGGCACGTGAAGTTCTTCAAGGACATGGACGGCGTCCGCGCCCACATGAAGAAGCACCAGGACATCCTCAAGCCCAAGTTCGACAAGGTCATCGAGATCTTCGAGCGGGAGATGGGCGGAAAGGGCATCGCCACCTGGACGAAGCCCCTCGGCGGCTACTTCATCAGTCTGGACACGCTGGACGGCTGTGCGAAGGCCGTGGTCAAGATGGCCGCGGACGTGGGCGTGAAGCTCACCGAGGCGGGCGGCACGCACCCCTACGGCAAGGATCCGCGGGATCGGAACATCCGCATCGCGCCATCGCTCCCGAAGCTCCCCGAGATCGAGGTCGCGATGGAAGTCGTCGCCCTCTGCGTCGCGCGCGCCTCGCTCGCGAAGCTCTCCGGGTGAAGGCGACGGCACCGTGAGCGGGACCACGCCGAAGGTCGTCCGGACGGTCTCCGAGCTCCGTGAAGAGACGGACCGCGTCCGCCGAAACGGAGGACGCCTCGGCGTGGTGCCGACGATGGGGGCCCTGCACGAGGGCCACCAGACGCTCATGCGCGAAGCGAGACGCCGCGCGGACGCCGTCGCGGTCACCATCTTCGTGAACCCGACTCAGTTCGGTCCGAACGAGGACCTCGCGAAGTACCCGCGGGACCTCGACGGAGACCTCGCGAAGTGCGCGAAGGAAGGCGTCTCGATCGTCTTCGCTCCGGAGGTACACGAGATGTACCCGCCCGGCGAACGGACGCGCGTGTCCGTCTCGGAGCTCACGAAATACCTCTGCGGCGCGTCGCGCCCCGGACACTTCGACGGCGTCGCCACCATCGTCACGAAGCTGTTCGCGGCCGTGGGGCCCTGCGTCGCGGTGTTCGGAAGGAAGGACTATCAACAGCTCCAGGTCATCCGGCGGATGACGCGAGACCTGCTCCTTCCGGTGGAGGTCGTGGGGTACCCGACGGTGAGGGAAGGGGACGGCCTCGCGCTCTCGTCGCGGAACCGATACCTCTCTCCGGAGGAGCGAAAGGCGGCGCTCGCGATCCCTCGAGCACTGGCTACCGCGGTGACCCGGTTCGCCGAGGGCGAGCGTTCGGCCAGGGCGCTCCGCGCGCCCGTGGAAGAGGCCATCGCCGCGGCCGGTCTCCGGGTGGACTACGTCACGCTGGCGGATGCGGACGACCTGGTCCCGCTCTCGGACGAGGGCGCGTCCGGGGATCGCGCCCTCCTCGCCCTCGCGGCGTTCTGCGGCACGACGCGCCTCATCGACAACGTGGTCCTCGGGGAGGACGACGCGCCGCGGGTCTCTTCATGA
>DASZXK010000111.1:0-28583 GCA_035545855.1 Polyangiaceae bacterium | reverse complement strand
GAACACGCAGCTCACGAACCTGACCCCGGCGGAGAAGACGCAGATCTGCACGAGCCAGGCGGCGTTCGTCCACGCTCGCGTCGACACGACGTCCCTCACGCGGTTCTGGTGCGCGTTCACGCCCGCCGTGTTCGGCGCAGCCGACGACGCTTCGTGCGAGACGGCGCTCGAGCAGTGCGTGAGCGCGTTCTCCATCCAGCTCGACGTGACCGTCACGGATCCGAACGTGCCGCCGCCCCAGTGCATCATCGCGGACCAGGGTCAGTGCAACGGCACCGTCGCGGACTACGAGGGGTGCGTGAACGCACTCGCAGAGGTCGAGGTGAACGTCGGGACGGACTTCGCGTGCGGGCACCGCGCCGAGCACGGCGACTCGCCGACGGTCGGCATCGCGGCGTGCGACGCCGTCGGGCCGACGTGCACGGGCGTCACGGCCAAGCCGCGGTAGTCCTGGCGCATGGCGGGCCTTCGAGATCTCTGGGACGGCGTGAAGCACGTCGTCTGGGACTGGAACGGGACGCTCCTCGACGACGTCGACCACTGCGTGCGCGTCGTGAACGGCATGCTCCGGGAAGACGGGCTCCAGGAGATTTCCGCCGAGGAGTACCGCGCCGTCTTCGATTTTCCCGTCCGCGGCTACTACGAGCGCCTCGGGTTCGACCTCTCCGGGGACCGGTTCGTCCGGCTCGCGCACCGCTTCATCGCCGCGTACGACCGCGGCGCGACGGAGTGCCGGCTCCACGCCGGCGCGGTGCCCGTGCTGGAGCGCCTCTCGGCGCGCGGCGCGACGTCATCCATCCTCTCCGCTGCGAGGACGGCATCCATCCACCCCCTCCTCGACCACCACGGCATCGCGGATCACTTCACGGCGGTCGCGGGGCTCGACGATCACTACGCCGCGAGCAAGGTGGAACGCGGCCTCGCGTGGCTCGCCGAGCACGGTCACGATCGCGCCGCGCTCCTCCTCGTGGGTGACACGGCTCACGATCACGAGGTCGCGACGGCGCTCGGCGTTCGCGTCGTGCTGGTCGCCGCGGGGCACCAGTCGCGCGAGCGGCTGGAAGCCCTCGGCTCGCCCGTCGTCGAGCGACTCGAGGACCTCCTGTAGCTTCCCGGACCGGTTCACCCGAGCTCGGAGAGCAGCGCACCGAGCGACCCCGCCCAGCGCGGCGGCGGACCGGGCCTCCGGGAGAGCGCGTCCTTCGCGTGGTTCAGGTGGCGGCGCGCGGTGATGACGTCTCCCCGCCGGAGGCGGAGGACCGCGAGGTGATAGTGGGCCTCGGCGAGGTCCGGCTCTCGCGAGAGCACGCTCCGGAGCGCGAGCTCGGCGCGGCGCGCGTCCCGCTCCATTTCGAGCACCGCGACGGTGAACGAGGGAGCGACGCGGAGCGGCGCGCTCGACGGCGGCAGGCTCTCCAGGGTCCCGCGCGACGACGGGGTCGCGAGCTCCCGGGCGGCGGCGATCGCCTCGGCGTAGAGGTGCGGCGGGGGCCGCACGGCGAGGTTCGGAAGGCGAGGGGCGGCGGTCCCGCCCCCGAGCGGAGGCGGCGCGGGCAGCGTCGGCGGGAGCGTATCCCCCTCTTCCGAGGGCGGGCGCGGCCCGAGGCGAGCACACGGGGTACGAGCGGCTGGCTGAGGCACGGGCATCTTCTCCTGGGTGCGCCCCGTAGCAGCGCGCGTGCCACGCTCGAGCCCGGCCCCTCGTGCGCGGATCCCCCCGGATTTTCACGGGATCGCGGCACCGTCAGCGGGCTGACATCGCGGATTTCCGCGGGCGGGCTCGCGGGAACCCTCGCGCGGTGGAGCCCGCCGTGGAACTCGCGAGGATCCCGCTGGAAAACCGCTGGAAAGCCGTTCAGCGGTTCGCGCCCGGGGCTTGCATGGGGAGCAGGCGGAGGCTAGTAATCGCCGCGAACACCAATGGCTCGCGTAACCGTCGAAGACTGCCTGGACCACGAAGAGAACCGTTTTGCCCTCGTCGTCCTGGCGGCTCTGCGCGCCCGGCAGCTCATGAAGGGCGCGCCCGCGCTGGTTCGGTCGGATAACAAGGCTGCCGTGGTGGCTCTGCGCGAGATTGGCGTGGGTCGCGTGCGCTGGCACCGAGACACCCAAGAGGTCGTGCAGGAGTGGCTGAACGAGTTCGAAGCCGCGAACCCGAGCTGAAGCTCGACGTGACCCACGCCGGGTCGAGAGCGCACTACGACGACCCGGTCTACTACGACAAAGCGTACGCTTCGCGTCGCGACGACGTCGCGTACTACGTGCGCCTCGGCCGTCTCTCGGGCGGCCCCGTCCTCGAATACGGCGTCGGTACGGGGCGCATCGCGCTCCCGCTCGCGCGCGCCGGCATCGCGGTGACCGGGGTCGATCAATCGAAGCCGATGCTGGAGCGGCTCGCGGCGGCGCTCTCGAAGGAAGCGCCCGACGTCCGGGGCCGGGTGAGGGCGGTGCACGGGGACATGCGGGACGCCCGGGTCCGCGGCCGTTTTCCGCTCGTCATCGCGGCGTTCAACACGTTGCTCCACCTCTACACGCGAGAGGACGTCGAGCGCTTCCTCGCGTCCGTCCGCGCGCACCTCGCGCCCGGTGGGCGGTTCGTGTTCGACGTCTCCGTGCCGCACGCGGACTATCTCGGCGCCGATCCCGCGAAGCGATTCGGTGCGCCGCGGTTCCGCCACCCCGCGCGCGGGCTCGTGAAGTACGACGAGCGGTTCGAATACGACCCCCTCGCCCAGGTGCTCCTCACGGAGATGCGTTTTTCACCGGCGGACGGCACGGCCCCGTGGACGGTGCCGCTCACGCATCGCCAGTTCTTCCCCCGGGAGATCGAGGCACTCCTCCACTACAACGGTTTCGCCGACCTCGAGTGGTTCGGGGACTTCACGGACGGTCCGCCCGACTGGGAAGTGGACTCGCTGGTGGTCCACGCCTCGGTTCGCGGCGCGAAGGTGACCGGGGAAAACCCGGGAAAATCGAAGAAGCGGCCCCCCATGGCGCGACCGAAGAACAAGGCTTATTAGGATCGATCGCGGAAGATGGCGGGTGATTACTACAAGGAACTCGGGGTCTCCCGGGACGCGAGCGCCGACCAGATCAAGAAGGCGTACCGGAAGCTCGCGGCCGAGCTCCACCCCGACAAGAACCCGGGAAATGCGCAGGCAGAAGCTCGGTTCAAGGCAGTGAATCGCGCCCACCAGGTGCTCTCGGACAAGAAGAAGCGCTCGCTCTACGACGAGTTCGGCGAGGAGGGGCTCCGCGAGGGGTTCCAGCCCGAGGCCGCGCGGGCGTACGCGCGAGCGCGGAGCTCGCCCTCGGGGATGGGCGGCGGGTTCACGAACCTCGAAGATCTCTTCGGCGGCGCGGCGGGTGCCGGTCCAGGCGGCTTCGGGGACCTCATGGGAGAGCTCTTCGGCGGCGGACGGAACGCGCGCCGACGCGGGACTCTCCGCGGCGGAGACGTCGCGAGCGAGATCGTCGTCGAGTTCACGGAAGCGATCCGCGGCACCACGGTGCAGCTCCGGGTGCAGCCGAACGCAGAGCCGGTCACCGTGCGGATCCCTCCCGGCGCGGGCGACGGGGACCGCGTGCGCGTCGCGGGCCACGGCGCGCCCGGGATGGGCGGCGGGCCCCCCGGGGATCTGCTCCTCACCATCCGCGTGAAGCCGCACGCCTACTTCGAGCGGAAGGAGCTGGACCTCCACCTGGACCTCCCGATCACGATCGGAGAGGCATTCCGCGGCGCGAAGGTCAGCGTGCCGACGCCCGAAGGGGACGTGACGCTCAAGGTGCCGAAGCACGCCCAGAGCGGCCAGGTCGTTCGCCTGAAGGAGCGCGGCGTTCGCCGGAAGGATCAGGTCGGCGACCTCTTCGTCCGGTTCCTCGTGAAGATCCCGGAGGACGAGTCCCGCGCGATAGAGGACGCCGTCGCCGTCCTGGAAAAGGCCACGAAGTCCGACGTTCGTGGCGGGATCTCGTTCTGACGTCGGAGCGTTTCAGCGACGGTTGGCGTCTCCGACGGGGGCGCGAGACGGGGTCGGCGCATCTCGTCGGACGCCGTTCGCGTCGTAGCGAGCGAGCTCGGACGCCGCGCGCCGGAGATACGCCTGCTTCTCGTGGAACGGGAGGAAGCTCGACTTGAAGCCCGAGAGAATCATGCGCTTCAAATCGTGGAACGGGACGCCCATCTGCGAGTGCACGAGCCAGAGCTCCTTGGAGACGCTCGTGTCGGTGATGAGGCGGTTGTCCGTGTTGATGGTGACGCGAATCCCGAGGTCGAAGTAGAGCTTGAGCGGGTGGTTCGCGAGGTTACGGACGGCTCCCGTCTGCACGTTGCTGGAGGGGCAGCACTCGAGGGGGATCCGATGGTCGTTCACGTAGTGCAGGAGGTCCCCATTTTCGATGAGGCGGCAGCCGTGGCCGATCCGGTGCGCGCCGCAGACGTGGATCGCCTGCGCGATGGACGCGGGCCCGTACGCCTCCCCCGCGTGGATCGTGCAGTTGATGTTGTTGTCCCGGACGAGCTGGAAGGCATCCCGGTGATCCTTCGCGGGGTTGTCCGCCTCGGCGCCTGCGAGATCGAACCCGACGACGCCGCGACCTTTGTACGCGACGGCGAGCTCGGCCATCTTGTAGGAGTGCTCCGGGGAGATGTTCCGGATGCCGCAGAGAATGACGTTGCTCTGGATGCCGTACGTCTTCGCGGCGCGATCGAGGCCTTCGAGCACGGCCTCCACCACGGTCGTGAGCTTCAGCCCGCGGCGCGTGTGGAGCATCGGCGAGTAACGGACCTCCATGTAGCGGACGTTCTCGAGGTGCGCGTCCTCCGCGAGCTCGAAGGCGATGCGCTCGAGGGAATCCTCCGTCTGCATCACCTCGAGGGTGATCGCGAAACCCTTCAGATAGTCGACGAGCGAACCGAAGTGGCGCCCGCAGCCGATGGCGCTCCGGAGGCCCTCCGGGTCGCTCGCGGGGAGGCGGATGCCTTCTTTCTCCGCGAGAGCGAGGATCGTCTCGATGCGGAGGGAGCCGTCCAGGTGGACGTGGAGGTCCGCCTTGGGTAGCTCGTGGAAGACCTCGAAGGGGACCTTCTGGGGCGTCGCGTCCGCGGCTTCGTCAGATCGGTCGTTCATGAAGAACCGTACCACGCCGATCCCGACCGAGCCACGCGACCGCCGCGAGCGCGAGGAGCGAGAGCGGGACGAACACGGGCGCGGGAATTCCGCGGTCTTCTTCTCCACGGATCGCGCGGTCCAGCGCGTCTCGCACGGCTTCGTCCGACACCGTGCCGAGGAGACGCTTCCCCTGTATGTAAGTGGTCGGGAGCCCCGCCATGCCGGCGGCTTCGAGGAGACGCGAGTCGGCGTCGATGCGACGGTCCGGGACGTCGGAGGCCATGCACTGGTCGAAGCGCGCCGCGTCCACGCCGACCTCGAGCGCCGCGCGACGATCCGCCGAAGCGGAGAGCTCGATCGAGACGAGCCTGTCCGCGAGCTTCTCGCCCAGGCCTTGCTGTTCGGCGCACACGTCGGCCCGCGCGGCGGGAAGGGCGTCCTCGTGGCTCGGCAGGGGAACGTTCTTCCGGACGAAACGGATCCTGTCGGCGGGGTAGTCTCTGAGCGCGCCTTGCAGCACCGGGTGGAAGCGCCGGCAGTACGGGCACTCGAAGTCGGCGAACTCGATGACGTTCACCTTGCCGGGAACGTACTCGCGGAGGATGACGTCGGGGATCTTCGGCGCAGGCTTCACCTGCGTCCACACGGCGGGAGCGGATACCGCGACGCCGGCGAGCGCAATCCAGGCCCAGCGCCGGAGGGGATCCGCCGCCGGGCCGGTCTGCCGGCCGCGAAAGTCGAGCCAGGCGAAGGCGGCTGCGAAGATCCCCGCGACGTCCACCGAGACGCAGAGCCAGCAGAACGCCTGGAGAACGAACGCCTGGACCGACAGCAGAACGAGGGCGCCGAGGGCGCCGGCGGCCGTGAGCACGAGCGGCAGCGCCGTCCCGGGCACGGCGAGAAATGTGACGTAGACCGCGCCGTAGGCGAAGAGCCCGACGAGCGGAACGTTGAGAAAGGGAACACCGAAGAAATAAGAGAAGCGTGCATGTCGCACGACTTCGCACCCGGATTCGAGGCCGCAGAACGCGGCGGACGCCGGGTTCAGATACTGGAGGAACAGCGCCGTGCTTGCCGCGATCGCGGTGAGGACGCACGCGCGAGCGAGGGCGGCGAACGTGAACGTTCCCCGCGCTCCCGCGCCGTTCGCCGTGGTGGCGGGCGTTCCTTCGTTGGATTCGTTCATGAAGCCGGACGCTCCGTTGCTCGGTAGTACAGCGCGGACCCCGGCCGGCGGCGAGAGCCGACCGTTTCGAGAAAGATGATATGAGGAAGTTGGAAATGAAAATCAGGTCTTCTGCGCGCCCGGGTTCGGCGCGCGCCGACAAGCCCGGCCCGTCGTACACGGCGTCCGGGGATTCGTGGGAGGGCGTGCTCGGCATGCACCCCCGCGGTTTTGGATTCGTCGCGTCCGCGGGCCAGGAGGACGTCTACGTCCCTCCCGAGGCCATCGGCGGCGCGATGCACGGAGACAGGGTCCGGGTGAGCGTCGTCTCGCGCTCGGCGCGCGGCCCGGAGGGTCGCATCGTGGCGGTGGTCACGCGCCGGTCGCCCCGCGTCGCGGGGGTGCTCCGGAAGCGCCGGGCGAGCGCCTGGCTCGAGCCGGACGACTCGCGCATCCGCGGCCCGATCGTGCTCGGCGCCTCGCCGAAAGAGGGAAAGGACGGCGACGCCGCCGTCGCGACGATCACGCGCTTTCCCGACCACCCGAACGAAAACCCCCAGGGCGAGCTCGTCATGGTCCTCGGCACGCCGGGGGACCCGAACGTGGAGGTCCAGAAGATCCTCGTCCGTGAGCAGATAGAGGAGCAGCACGACGCGGAGGCGCTCGCCGAGGCGGAAGCCATGGCCGCGCGCCTGACGCAGGCGGACGCCGCGAACCGGCGAGACATCCGGGACGTGCCGTTCCTCACCATCGACCCCGACGATGCGCGCGACCACGACGACTCCGTCTTCGCGGCGCGCGTCGGCGAGGGGTTCAAGGTGTGGGTCGCCATCGCGGACGTGAGCGAATACGTGAAGCCCGGGACGGCGCTGGATCGGGCTGCGCGGCCCCGGGGCTGCACGATCTACCTGCCGGACCGCGCTCTCCCCATGCTCCCCGCGGCCCTCGCCGCGGACGTGTGCTCGCTCCTGCCGGAGCGAGAGCGCCTCTGTCTCTGCGTGACCGCGGAGATCGACGACGAAGGCCGGGTCACCGGCTCCGACGTCTTCGAGGGGAGGATGCGCGCTGCGGCGATGCTCACGTACGGCAGCGTCGCGCGCACGCTCGGCTTCACGGAGAAGCCGCCCCGGAGCCCGCAGGCCGAGGCGTTCAAGAAGGACCTGAAGGCCCTCGACGACGTGGCGCGCCGCCTCCGGAAGAACCGGATGAAGCGCGGCGCCCTCGACTTCGACCTTCCGGAGCCGAAGATCACGCTGGATCCGAAGACGGGGAAGCCCATCGGCGTCACGCGGCGCGCCCAGGACCCGGGCGTGAAGCGCGCGTATCAGCTCATCGAGGAGCTCATGATCCTCGCCAACGAGCTCGTGGCGGAGTGGCTCGGCAAGCGCCGCTCGCCCGCCGTGTATCGCGTGCACGGCAAACCGGACGCAAAGAAGCTCGAGCGCCTCGGGAACGTCTGCGAGCGCCTCGGCGCGGCCTTCGACATGGACGACATCGAGAAGCCGGAGGGCGTCTCGCGGTTCCTGAAGAAGATCGAAAAGCACCCGAAGCGCGCCGTGCTCGAGTCCCTGCTCCTCCGATCCATGAAGCAGGCCGTCTACGACGTCACGAACATCGGGCATTTCGGGCTCGCGTCGCGCGCCTACGTGCATTTCACGTCGCCCATCCGGCGATATCCGGACGTCGAGGTGCACCGCGCCGTGAAGCGACTCCTCGCCGGGGAACGGCCGGACGCGTCGCCGCAGGCGATGTCGCTCCTCGTGGAGAGCGCGACGTCTTCCAGCACGCGCGAGCGCGCCGCGATGGACGTCGAGCGGGAGGTCGTGGACCTGTATCGCGCGCTCCACATGCGCGATCGCGTCGGGGACGTCCTCGAGGGCACGGTGACGGCGATCACCGGCGGCGGTCTCTACGTGTCGCTCGACGAGCCGTTCGTGGACGTCCTCGTCCGCTTCGAGTCGCTCGGCCCGGACCACTACGAGATCGACGACGACGAGATCAGCGTCGTGGGGCGTCGGTCGGGAGACAGCGTCGGCCTCGGCGACCGAATGACCGTGACGATCGAGGACGTCGCGATCCTCCGCCGCTCCGTGTTCGCGGCCCGGGTCGTCCCGGAGCAAGTCCTCCAGGACCTCGAGCGGAACGAGGGGAAAGGGAAGCGCGGCGAGCGCGGAGCTGCGCCGAAGGGGCGCCCGGGAAACGACAAGCTCGGTGGTCGATTCGCACCACGCGGCGGGAAGCCGGGCCGTTTCGAAGGGGCGCCTCGCGGAGATCGCGGCGGTAGCCGGAACGAGCGCGGCGGTCGCGGAAAGCGCCGCTGATCGGCGCGCCGCCGGCGCTCAGCGCTTCGAGAGCCGGTCCGTCCCGAGGAACGGCCTGAGCGGCTCGGGCACGCGGACGCTGCCGTCCGCCTCCTGGAACTGCTCCAGGATGGCGACCAGCGTCCGCCCGACGGCGAGTCCGGAGCCGTTCAGCGTGTGCACGAACCGCGGCTTCGCCTTCGGCGCGGCCCGGTGGCGGATGTCGGCGCGGCGTGCCTGGTACTCTCCGAACCAGGAGCAGCTCGAGATCTCCCGATACGCCGATTGCCCGGGGAGCCACACCTCGAGGTCGTACGTCTTCTGGGAGCCGAACCCGAGGTCCCCCGCGCAGAGCTCGACGACCCGGTAGTGGAGTCCGAGCTTCTGCAGCACGGCTTCCGCGTGACTCGTCAGGATCTCGAGCTCCTCCGGCCCGCGCTCCGGCTCGACGAAGCGGACCACTTCCACCTTGTCGAACTGGTGCTGCCGGATGAGGCCGCGCACGTCCTTCCCGTAGGAGCCGGCCTCGCTGCGGAAGCAGGGCGTGTGAGCCGTGTACGCGATCGGGAGGGGGCCTTCGAGGATCTCGCCCGCGTGGAGGTTCGTGATGGTCACCTCCGCGGTCGGAATGAGATAGAGCGCGCCGCCGTCGTCGGGATCCGCGCGGTGCGTCTTGAAGAGGTCCGCCTCGAACTTCGGGAGCTGGCCGGTGCCCTGCAGCGCGGAGCCGCGGACGAGATACGGCGTCGCGACCTCCGCGTAGCCGTGCTCTCGCGTGTGGAGGTCCAGCATGAATGCGATGAGCGCCCGCGAGAGCCGTGCGCCGTCCCGCCAGAGGACGGCGAAGCGCGCTCCCGAGAGCTTGCTCGCCCGCTCGAAGTCGAGGATGCCGAGCGCTTCTCCGATCTCGAAGTGCGCCTTCGGCGTGAAGGAGAACTCCGGGGCCGTGCCCCAGGTGCGGACGACGCGGTTGTCCGTTTCGCTCTTTCCGTCCGGCACCGACGCGTGCGGAAGGTTCGGGACGGCGAGCAGGATCCCTTCCATCTGGCGCTCCACCGCGCCGCGCTGGCCTTCGAGCGCGGTGATGGAATCGGAGATGGCCTTGAGCTCCTCGCGCTTCGCTTCGAAGGCGGAGCGATCCGTCTTCGCGAGCTTCGCCATCTCCTGGTTCGCGGCGTTCCGGAGCGCCTGCCTGGACTCCACGTCCACGATGAGGGCGCGGCGCTTCGCGGAGAGCTCGGCGAGCCCGTCCACGCCGCGCGCTGCTTCCTCCGAGCGGCGCGCGAGCGCCGCGCGCACTTCCGTCAGGTGATCGGCGACCCAGCGCGCATCCAGCATGGCGGCGCTTTTACCACCCCGTGAAGGTCAGCGATACACGCCGACGCCCACGCCGAACATCACCGAAGATCGCTGGGCGCGCGCCGCGCGAGCGAGCGCGACGAGGTGAGTCACGAACGTGCACGTCCGGAGCACGGGCCCGTCGCAGCCCGTCCAGCGGCCGCCCGCGCGCCGTTCGCCGTCCTCGTCGAAGAACGTGACCGTGCCGTCGGGCGCGACCTGAAGCCAGGCGGTTTCCCCGTTCGGCGGAGACGCGTTGGTGACGCCCACGCGCCCGAGCATCGCGTCGTCGGAGCCCTGCACGACTCCGTCCGGGAGCAGCACGGCGACGGGATCACGATCCTCGTCGTAGACGCGTCCCGCGACGTCTATGGAGAACGCATCGGTGCCGGTGGCGCTCACCATCCCGTTCTTCGACATCGAAACGCCGTCCTCGCCGATCTCCCACCGCGCGTCGCCGAGCACGAGGTGCGCTCCGCCGCTCGCCCAGGCCGCGGGCGGCGGGTTCGAGCACCCGAGCGACGAGAGGAGCGCGACGAACGGAAGGAGGGAACGCATCCGAAGAGGATAATGAAACGTCCCGCCCCGCCGACAACCCACCGACGAATCGACGCAGAAAACGCCGGCTTTCTTGGCCGATCCGCGGTCAGTTTCGTACCAATCGTGCGCCATGCCGGACGCGCTCCCCGCCTGGGCCGCCGAGTTCCCGAACGACAACCCCGCGCTCCACGAGGGCGTGAGCTGGGTGTGCCTCTCCGTGCTCGGGCCCGCGAAGCCCGTGCGCCGTCCCGGCTCGGCGTCGCGGCCGCTCGCATCCGTCGCGTCGCTCGTTCCCGCGATGACGGCGCGCGCGCACGCCGTCGCTCCGGAGACCCTCGTCGAGCGACGAGCCGACGTCGAAGCGGACGTGCCGTCCGTCGCCACGCCGCCGGAGATTGCCCCGGAAAGCACGGTCGAACCGCTCCCGGAGAGCGTGCTCGCGGTGCTCCTCGAGAAGCTCGATCTCGACCTGACGCCCCCCGCGCCGGTCGACGACGTCCTCGACATCGACGCGTCCGACCTCGAGCACACGCCGCTCCCCGAGACCGCGACGTACGCCGACGTCGTCGCCGAGCTTCGAGAGGCCCAGGGCCGCGCGCCGGAGAGCGACGCCGCGGAGCCGGTCGTCCCGGAAGCGGCGGTCGCGGAACCGGTCATCGCCGAGGCCTGCGTTCCAGAAGCTTCGGACACTGCTGTTCTTTCTGCCGTCTCCCCGACCGAGCCGGCCGCGCCCGAGGCGCCTGCCACCCCCGACGACGACTACGCGGCCTTCGTCGGTGCCCTGGTCGAGGTCCTCCTCGCGCACGGTGCGACGCGCGCCGGCGCCGTGCTCCCGTCGCTCCTCGAGAGCGGCGGAGTCGACGCCGGCCTGCTCGACGACGCCACCGTGCAGAGCCTCGCCCTCGCGAAGATCGCTGAATCTCACGGCGGCGCCGTCCGTCTCCGGGACGAGTTCCAGCTCACCGCTCGAGCGTGGCGGGACGTCCTCCGCGGCACGACCCAGGACCTCGGCGCCTGCGGCACGAGCACGCTCGACGGCTGGGCCTCCGATCTCCTGCGCGCGTTCGGCGTCGGGCGCGAAGGGCGCGTGGACGTCCGGCGCGAGCTCCGCCGCCGTGGCGTCGCCGCTTTCGGAATGCTGCGCGCCGCCTGACGGTCAGTTCGCCGCGGGCCCGCCCCGTCGCCGCTTCCGGGCCGGTCGCGGTTCGAGCGGCACCCGTCCCTCGACGAGATACTCGTAGAGCTCGCGCTTGCTCGTCCGCTTCCGGACCTTGCGGATCGCGCACGCCTCGAGCCCTTCCGCTTCGAAGAGCGCCTGGAAGATTTCCTCCGCGGGGAGAAGCACGTCGTAAAACTTGGAGTTTCCGACGACGTATCGGAGCTTCGCGCCCGGCACGAGGACGCGCGAGACGCTCGCGACGTGCTTTCCCATGTCCTCGAAGTACCGGTGCACGTAGCTGCCGAGGAGAGGTTCGGTCTCCGAGATGCTGGAGACGATTCGCAAGAAGCCGGGATACGGGATCTTCCGCGCCGCGTCCGGCTTCCACGTCGCGAGCCGGCTCGTCGCCGAGCCCCAGGTGCCTCCGATCGCGCGCCAGTCGAGCTCGCCCGCGTCGCGCCGATCGACGAGGTGCCCGAGCCAGTACATGTACGGTCGGAGTTCCCGGATGTAGCTCATCCGGTTCGAGTAAGGCGGGGACGTGACGACCGCGCCGAATCGGGCCCCCCCGACCACGCCGTCGACGGCGCGCGAATCCCCCTGGAAGACGCGGAGCTCTCGTCGCGCGAGCGGATCCCGGGCGCCCTCCTCGATGTTCTCGAACGCCTCGGCGAGCGAATCACCGACGGTTCGTCGCGCCGCCGGGGCGCCCGCGTCCGTGCGCTTCCTGAACGACATCGACTGGTGCCCGAAGCTCACGTTGGCGGTCTCGATGAGCGCCCGGCAGAACGCGATCGCCGCGAGATCCCGCGCGCCGGCCCCCACAGCGGACTCTCGAAGCGTGTGGGCGGCGCGGCCGAGCGCACCGAGGGCGTCCGCGTCCCACCAGCGCTCGATCTTGTGGATGCCCGGCACGACGGTCGCGCCCGTCCGCGCCGCGGCGCGAGCCTTCATGCGGCGGACGAGCGCGCGAGATTCGTCGAGGATCGCCTCCGAGTACGCGGCCGTCTTCGCGCGCGCGAGCCAGACGAGGAACGGGTTCAGATCGACCGTGGCTCCCGGAATGCCGCGCTCGGCGCAAGCGAGGAGCGTCGTCCCGGTGCCGCAGAACGGATCGAGGACGGGTTCGTGGCCGTCGTGCTCCTCGAGGAGCTCGCGGACGAAATGAACGGAATACGCCGGTGTCAGCCGGAGCCAGCCGTGCCGGCTGGTCCTCGCATTTCCGTGAAACGTGAAACGAGCGCGCGGAGACGCCGCCGCGGCGCTCACTTCGGACACGGACGGATGACCTTGATGCCGCTGATCTCGACCTCGCACATCCGTTCGGTCGGCTTCGGACGCGGCGCGGGCGCCGCGAGGGCAATCGTCACCGTCTGATCGTGCTGCGGCAGGATCTTCGCGGAGCCGCGGAGCGCGCCCTTCTGCGCCACCAGATCGAGGCCCTCGTTTCGATTCGCCGTGAAGTCGCACGGGGTGGATTCGCACACCTGGAACCCGGCCTTCGTGACGGTCGCGCCCGGCGGCTCCGTCACGATGTGGAGGCGCACCTCGTTCGAGGTCGCGCCGGTCACCGGGGCGACCTCGGTCGTCCCCACGCTGCCCGCGGGGGCGGCCGCAGCGGCGGCGATCGTCGGCGTGGGCCTGGGGTCCGGCACGGCGGTCGCCGTCGCGGTCGGCACAGGGGGTGCGACGTCCGTCGTCGGAGCGGGCTGCGCCCGGAGGTGCATGTACCCGAACACGCCGCCGACGCCGAGAACGGCCACCAGGCCGAGGGAACCGAGGACGAGGCCGGTGCCCGGCCCGTGCTGGGCGGGGCCGACCGTCGCCGACTGCCCGATCGGTGTCGCGGTGCGACCGATGGTGCCGCCTTGCGGGCCCGTCGTGCCCGGGGCGGTCTGCGCCGGCGACGCCAGAGTGCCGATCGCGTTCTGGGGAGTCCCGAACTGACCGGCGGTCGCCGCTCCGGGCGCCGGCGGGTACGCGCTCGCGCGAGCGTCCCCGAACGAGGCTTGCGTCGTGCGGCCGAAGCCGGCGCCCTCGGGCGTTCCGAGGAGGGCGTTCGAGAACTCGCTCATCGACGAGTAGCGCTGGTCGGGAGACTTCGCGAGCGCCCGCATGATCACCGCCTGCAGCTCCTGCCCGATGCGGAGGTCCGGGTTCATCTGCGTCATCCCCGGCGGCGGGTCGTTCAAGGTCTTCGCGAGCACGGCCATGAACGAGTCCCCCGTGAAGGGCACGGCCCCGGTGAACATCTCGTAGAGGATCACCCCGACGGCGTAGACGTCCACGCGGAGATCGGCGGGGCGGCCCGCGGCCTGCTCGGGCGCCATGTACTCCGGCGTTCCGAAGATCATGCCGGTCTTCGTCAGGCGGCGACGCGTCGGCTGGCTCTTCGCGGCTTCCTCGTTCGTCCCGCGGAGCTGCGCGATGCCGAAGTCGACGATCTTCACGAGCTCCTCGCCGTCGCCCGTGCGCTGGAGGAACACGTTGTCGGGCTTCATGTCGCGATGCACGACGCCGCGGGCGTGTGCGGCTCCGAGCGCGCGGCAGATCTGGAGCGCGATGTGGATGCCGCGGAGCGGATCGAGCACGCCCTTCTTGGCGAGGTCGTCCGAGAGGTCGTGCCCCTCGAGGAATTCCATCGCGAGGAAGGCCTCGCCCGTGTCCAGCTTCCCGAAATCGAACACGTCGAGGACGTTCGGGTGCTTGATGCGCGACGCGCTGATCGCTTCCTGCTGGAAGCGGGTGACGATGTCGGCCTTCCGGCTGTACTCGCTCTTCAGGACCTTGAGCGCGACCTTCTTCTCGATCGCCTCGTGTTCGGCCAGGTACACCTGACCCATGCCTCCTTCCCCGAGGGGCTTGATGACGCGATAGCGACCGGCGACGAGTGCGCCGATGAGGGGGTCAGCGTGCGGGTCCGACATGCCGGGCGAAAGTCGAGAACAGGGGCTCTCCAAAATACCGCCCCGCGCCGCTCGCCGCCAGCGAGAACCCCTCCCGCCCTTCCCCTTCTTCCTTCTTTTCCGCTTCTTCCGCCCTGTCGGTGAAGTTCGGTGGTTTCGCGGCGGCCCGCAGAGGGTCGAGGCGGCGATTGCGACTTTGGAGACGGGACACTACTCTCGCTCGCCCCATGGTCGTCGTCATGGAGACGGACGCGCCGGAGGGCGCGATCGAAGCCGTCGTCGCCCAGCTCGTGCGCGTCGGGTGCGACGTGCATCGTTCCAGCGGACAGACGCTCACGCTGCTCGGCGTCGTCGGGTCGATGTCGGACGCAGACGCGGCCGTCGTGGGCGAGATGCCGGGCGTGGCCAAGGTGGTTCGCGCGAGCGAGCCGTTCCGTCTCGCCTCGCGCCGGTTCCGCCGGGAGTCGTCGGTGGTCGAGGGCCCGTGGGGGGCGATCGGCGCCGATCGGCCGTGGATCGCCGTCGAGGTCGCCGGCGTCGTCGGTGCGCAGAAGGACGAGCCTCCGGCGTCGCTCCCGTACGCGGTCGCCGCAGGGGGGCCTTTCGACGCAGCCGTCACGCGCGGCGCCGACGGTCCCGACGAGCTCGGCGCGCTCTCGTGCCTCTCGGTGCATCCGCGTCCGATCTCGTCGAAGTGGCCCGTGCAGTTCGTGACCCGCGATCCGAGCGCGAGCTCGGATGAATGGCTCTCCGCCGCCGAGCAAGAGCTCCTCCGCGGGGTGGATCGGGTCGTCCTCCTCGAGGCCGGGGGCTCTTATCCGGACGGAACACGCACCCTGGACGTCGCTGCCCTGGCCCGGGTGACGGGCGTCACGCACCTTCCGGTGGTGGTGGACGTGCCCCGGATCGCGCGGAACCGGAAGGAGGTCCCGGCGATTGCCTGTGCGGCCGTCGCGGCAGGGGCGGCCGGCGTCATCCTGCGCGTCTGGGGCGGGAGCCCGGACGAGGCCCCCCGGTCCCCCGCCACGCTCCCGTGGGACGCAGCCCGCGAGGTGGCGGAGCGGGTCGTTTCGATCGGGCAAGCCCTTCGGGCCTGACGGTGGCAAAATCGAGTCGTCGTGCGACTCGCCCTCGTCGGCTTCGGACTGATTGGCGGCTCCGTGGCGCTCGCCGCGCGCGGCCGGGCGCTGGCGTCGCACGTGGTCGGAGTCGACCGCGCCGACGTCGTGGACCTCCCCGAGGCGCGACGAGCAGCCGACGAGCTCGTCGACGCCGCGGATCTTCCTCGCGTGCGCGGCGCGCTCGGTGACGCGGACCTGGTCGTGGTCGCGACGCCCGTCGGCGCGATCGAGGCGAGCATCGGCGCGATCCTGGACGCCTCGCGCACGGTGACGGACTGCGGCTCGACGAAGCGCGCCATCGTCGCTTCCGCGCGCACCTCGCCGAAGCGTGGGCGTTTCGTCCCCGGACACCCGATGGCGGGACTGCCGGAAGGCGGAATTCGCCGGGCGCGCGCCGATCTCTTCGAGGGGCGTCCCTGGCTGCTCTGCGCCGAGCACAGCGACCCCGACGCGACGGAGCTCGTCGAGCGCCTCGTGCGGGGCGTCGGAGCGGAGCCCGTCCGACTCACCGCCGAGGAACACGATCGCGCGGTCGCGTTGACGAGCCACGTGCCGCAGGTGCTCGCGAGCGCGCTCGCGGTGCTCGCGGAGAGCCGGCACGCCGGCGTCGCTGCCGGGCCCGGATTCGAGAGCGCGACGCGAGTGGCCGGCGGCGGTGAAGCCATGTGGCGAGACATCCTCGCGTCCAACGCCGACGAGATCAGCGTGACGCTCGACGCCCTCGGCGACGAGCTGTCCCTCGTCGCGCGAGGCTTGAAGCGGACGCCGCCGGACCTCGGTCCTGCGCTCCGGCTCCTCGAGCGCGCGAGGGCGCTCCGTCTCCCGAAGGGCTGAGTCGCCCGGGCTCCGACCGCTGCCGACAGCGGAGTCGCGAAACGGTGTGCCAGCTGTGCCATTTCGTGCCGCCGCTGCTGGATCACACGGGAAACATGCTGCGGCTGATGGACCGATCCGTGCTATGACGGCACAAATGGCTCGGAGTCGCGGGGTACTCGCCGCCGTTCTACTCGGCTGGATCGCCTTCGCTCCGGGTGCCTGCAACCTGAACCCGAGACCGGAGGATCCGAGCGCGAATCCCTCCACCAGCGCCGCGGACGGGGGCAGCTCGACCGGGGGCGGCGGATTCTTCGCGGGATCCGGCGGAGCCGGGAACGCCGGCGGCGCGGCAACGGGCGGGGCGGCGCAGGGAGCAGGCGGCCTGTCCGCGACGGGCGGGGGCCCCGATCATCCGGCGGACGGCGGCATCGCGATCGACGCCTCAGCATCGGACGCGGGTACGGCGACTCACGACGGTGGCACGGACGGTGGCTGAGCTCCGGACTTTCGCCTGGCTCTGCGGTGCCCTGTCGGTCGGCGCCGTCGTGACCGGCTGCTCCTTGAATCCACGCCCGGACGATCCGGGCTTCGACAGTCGCGGCGGTCCGGGCGGTGGCGAGTTCGGAAGTGGCGGCTTCGGGAACGGCGGGGGCGGTACCGACGGCATTCCTCCGGGCTCGGGCGGCACCGCCGGCGTCGGCGGGGCGAGCGGTTCCGGCGGCGCGTCTGCCGCCGGGGGCACAGGTTCGGAGACGGACGCCGGCAGCGGCGCGGGCGGTTCGAGCTCGGGCGGCACCGGCGGGGCGAGCGGCACCGGCGGGGCGCCTGCCGCGGGTGGGGGCGGTTCAATCTCGGACGCCGGCGGTGAACCCGAAGACGCGGGACACGACGCGGGCGCCGAGGATTCGGGCAGCGGCGGATCGGCGAGCGCTGAGGACGGAGGGGCGACGGACTCGGGCGGCGCCACGCGCGACTGAACGCCGCCGTGGAACGGACTCGGGCGGCGCCACGCGCGACTGAACGCCGCGGTGGAACCGTGCGCGGGGTCAGCTCGCCGGCGGTCGGTGACGCTCGATGTAGTGGCCCATCACGTTGATGACGAAATCCGCGAGCAGGCCATCCGCGACCCGGAGTCGGCGGCTCAGCTCCCGCGCGATGTTCAGCACGATGATGGCGTAGGCCTTCGTGTCGTGACGGTAGAGCGCGTCGAGAGCCGACGCGCTGATCTTCAGGAGCTCGCTCGGCGCGAGAACGCGGACCGTGGCCGAACGCGGCTGCACGTCGAGGATGCTCATCTCCCCGAACCAGTCGCCCGGACCGAGGAGCGCGACGCGCGCGTCCACCCCCGACTGACTTCGCTTCAGGACTTCCATTTCTCCGCGCATCACCACGAAGAGATCCCGCGCCGGGTCGCCTTCGCGAAACACGGCTTCGCCTGCCACGGGGCGAATCACGACGAGCTTCTTCGCGAGGAAGTCGAGGACGTCGTCACTCACGGCCCCGAAGAGCCCGACGCGCCTGAGGTCGTCGATGTTGGGAGGGCTGTCACCCATGGCTCGCTCCGGGGCTGGAGAAGGAAGGTTCTCGCCCCCGTTTAGTCGGGTTCGAGCGTCTTGTCGAAGACGATTCTCGGACGGGCGGGGCCCGCGTAGTCCTCCACCAGCGTCACGTTCCAGCCCGTCGCCTTGTGGAAGGCCATGGAACCGTCGTTTCCGATCGTCGTGATCGCCTTCAGGCGCCGGCACCCCTGCCCGCGGCAATCTTCCTCGAACGTCTGGTAGAGCACCTTCCCGACCCCGCGGCGGCGGTAGTCGGGGTGGATCCCCACCAGGTGGACGTAGCCGGTCTTCGGGGGGCCGGGCGCGATGAACCCGAACAGGAACCCCACGAGGATGCCGTCGTGCTCGACGACCCGTGCGAGCGCCCCGAGCTCGTAGAAGAACAGGGGATGCGCGAGTGCGCTCGTCGGCCCGCCCCACCAGCGGTCGATGACCTGCACGATGTGGTCGTAGTCCTGCTTCCCGAGAGGTCTCGTGATCATGAGCTTCGGTGCGGGGCCCTCTGAAGTCCTCAATCGTAGCACGCGCGCCTCGTCGCGGCGCCTCTCCTTCTCGTCGTCTCCCTGCTGGCTGCTGGCTGCTGGCTGCTGGCCTGCTGGCGCCTCGTGAGCTCGGCGTGCTCAGTCCGGCGTTCGCTTTTTCATTTCCGGGATCGCCGTCGTCCCCTTCTCCCACCCCCGGGAGTCGTGTATCCGGGGCGCATGAGCGACAGAGTGCGCATCGCGCCGTCGATCCTGAGCGCGGACCTCGGAAAGCTCGGCGCCGAGGTGGCTGACGCGGAGGCCGGAGGGGCCGACTGGATTCACGTCGACGTGATGGACGGGCGTTTCGTTCCGAACATCACGCTCGGACCGATCGTCTGCGCCGCGGTGCGGCGCGCGACCCGCCTGCCCGTCGACGTCCACCTGATGATCGTCGAGCCCGAGCGCTACGTGGATGCGTTCGCCGAAGCAGGCGCCGACGTCATCAGCGTTCACGAGGAAGCGTCGATCCACCTTCAGCGGACGCTCGCGCGCATCCGCGCGCTCGGAAAGCGCGCCGGGGTGGTCCTGAATCCGCACACGCCCGAGACGACGCTCGAATACGTCCTCCCGGACCTCGACCTCATCCTGCTCATGACGGTGAACCCCGGCTTCGGCGGACAGTCGTTCCTCGCGCCCGTGCTGAAGAAGGTGGAGGCCGTGCGGAGGATGATCGACCGCGGCGGGTACCGAATCGACCTCGAGGTGGACGGCGGCGTCGGTCCCGACACGGCCAGGCGCGTCGTCGACGCCGGCGCCGACGTGCTCGTCGCCGGAAACGCCGTGTTCGGCAAGCCCGATCGCAAGAAGGCGATCGAAGACATTCGCCGCGCCATCGCCGGATGAGCACGGTGAGCTCCGCGCGCTTGGGGCTCGCGACGGCCGCGTTCGCGGTCGCGTGCGCGGGGCGGCCGTCGGGTCCCGCGGCGGCTCCGGGCAACGCGTCGCCCGCGCCTGCCACGGCGGCTTCGGTCGAGCGCCCCCCGTCGTCGCCGGCTCCGACGGCCACCCCGGAGAGCCACGTCGATGCGGACGCGATCGTCGCAGAGGCGCTCGAGAAGGCGAGCGCGGTGCGAGAGCTCCGCGCCAAGGGGCCCGTCCGGGGCGTCACGCTGACGCGCGCGCGGCTCGCCGTGCAGGTCGCGGAGGCCGTGGATCGGGAGCTTCCCCCCGATCTTCTGCGGGCCGAGGGCGAGATGCTCGTGCTCCTCGGCGTGGTGCCAGCCGACTTCGACTACCGCGGAGCCGTCGTGACGCTGATGGCGGAGGAGCTCGCCGGGTACTACGAGCCGCGTGACAAGACGATGTATCTCGCCGCGGATCTCGACGCGGCCGCGAGGGCCGCGACGCTGTCTCACGAGCTCGTCCACGCCCTGCAGGATCAGTACTTCGATCTGTCGCACCTCCTGGATTTTCGTCCGGACGAATCGGACGCGCTCTCCGCGGCGCACTCGCTCGCCGAAGGGGATGCGACGAGCGCCATGCTCGACAGCATGCTCGCCGAGCGCGGCATCCGTGCGACGGATCTCTCGGACGCTCTCCTCGGCGCGCAGATCCGGTTCGCGACGGCGATTTCCATGAAGGCGCCGTCGGTGCCAGACGTCCTCAAGCGGTCGCTCGTCGCGCCGTACATCGACGGCACGCGGCTCGTGAACGTCCTCCGGCGGCAGGGAGGCTGGGCCGCGGTCGACGACGTGTGGAAGAATCCACCGACGACGACGGAACAGCTTCTCCACGAGGAGAAGCTCCGCACGCACGAGCGGGCACTCGTGCTCTCCATCCCGCCTCCAGCCGCCGGTGGTCCGGCGACGCGGATCCTGTCGGACGTGTTCGGCGAGCAGGGTCTCCGGCTGCTCTTCGAGGAGTGGTTGCCCGAGCAGGTCGCCGAGGCGAACGCGGCGGGGTGGGGGGGCGATCGCGGCGCGATCTTCCACGACGACGATCGCTTCGCGCTCGCCTGGCACTTCCGCGCCGATGACGCCGCCTCCGCGGATCGACAGACGGACGCGTTCACGCGCGGCGTCGTGGCTCAGGGTGGCACGCGCCAGGGCGCGGCTGCCTGTGCGGAGCGCTCCGACCGTGGTCCGCTTCGCGTCGAGCGCCGGAAGCGGGACATCGTCGTGGTCGCGGGGCCGTACCGGCGGAGCTCGGGGGGCGCCCGGTCGGCAGCGACCTGCGCCGACGCCGCCGACTGGACGCGGCAGATCTTCCAGGCGGAACCCGCCCGCTGACGGATTCTGCGAGCAATCGCCGGCTTCGGGCGTCCGATGTGGACTCGTGACCGCGGACAAGCGTCCTCTGACCCATGGGTCTCGACTGACCCCGCGTACGGTTCCGGACGGTAGTTCGCACAAGTTGGCGGGAACTGGTGACATTCCGCGTCGAGCCGCTCTAGCGGAGTCGAATCGGGTCGAGCCTTTCGCCTGGCACGGGTCGTGCTTAAAAGAGATCCCGTTCCCCATGGCAGCCCGGAAGACACCCAGGAGAGAGACGGTCACGGCGAGCGCCGCGCGCCGTGTTTCGTGGATGTCCCTCGTCGCGGCCACGACGCTCGGGCTGGGCGGTCTCGACCACGTCCGCGCCCGGATTTCCGCGACGGAAGACCTGGAATCGGACGGAGATCTCCGGCTGATCGTGCAGTCCTACGGCAAGGACACCCTGGAAGCCGGAGGGCGTCCGCAGGACACGGCGAAGCCGCTCGGCTCCGTGCAGCGGGCCATCACCTCGGAAGAGCTCAGGAACGGCGTGGACGTGAGCCTCCTGCAGCTTCCCGCCGAGGGGGTCGACAGTGACTCGATCGTCGTCGCGTGGGTCGAGCGCGGCGCTCCGAACCTGGACTACGACGCGCTCGAGGCCCGGCCTCGTGCGGGCGCCTTCTACGGAATCGCAAGGCACGGGGACGGCAACGTCGAGCTCCGCCTCGCGCGGAGCTGAACGCGGTGCTCGCGTGCCGCTGCGTCACAGCGGCTCTCGAGCGTCACGGTGTGACGGCGGTGTCAGTGCCACCGTGTCAGTCCGGCCGCCCTTGGGCCGACCCGGCGTCAGTCAGGCCGCGACGCGGCCGGTCTCTCCCTGCCGAATTTCCCGGATGCGTCTGAGGTAGTCCTTTCGCTCGGCCTCCGTCAGCGTCTTCCCTGCGAACCGTACCTCGAGGTAGCGCTGCGTGAGGTCCATCACCTCCGGCCCGATCGGGTGCGACAGGGCGATCAGGGCCTCGGCGTGCGCCAGGGGCGGGGTACTCGGCGGGCGGGGCACGCCTCGCACCGCCATGGCGCTCTCGAGCTGCCGGTAGACCGCGACGATCTGGAGACTCGCGAGGCGCTCCGGCCGTTCGATGCCCTCGTTCTGCGGCGGGCTCCGTCGCCGACGATACAGGCGGTAAGCGAGGAACGCGGCGACGCCCACGAACACGAGCGCGGCGAGCGCGCGCCCGTGCGAACGCGTCGCAGAGAGGCCGACCTTCGTCGTGGTCCCGGCGTATCGGTGCGCGAGCCACCGGAGGAGCTTCAGTTGCTGCTCGAGATCGTAGCCCACCACGTAGCGGCTCCACCGCTGCGCGGCGGCCTCGGCGATGTCCCGGAGCATGGCGAGCAGCCCCGCCGTCTCGACCTGGGGGACGGCGCTCGCCGGGGGCGTCGGATCGAAGAGCGTCCACCCCGTGCCGTCGAGGTACACCTCGATCCACGAGTGGGCATCCCCTTGCCGCACGGCGTAGAAGCGGCCGAAGCGATTGTACGTGCCGCCGACGAAGCCCGTGACGTTTCGCGTCGGAACGCCCACGCCGCGGAGCAGGACGGCCATCGCGGTCGAGTAGAACTCGCAGTGCCCCCGGTGGGACTCGAACAGGAAGTGATCGAGGGGGTTCTTCGCGCCGCCGGAGGGTGAGTCGAGGTCGTACGTATACTCGGACCGGAGGTGCCGCTGGATGCGCTCGGCGATCTCGCGCGACCCGTGCGCGCCGCGGGCCCACTCGCGGCCGAGCTCCACGACCCGGTCCGGGAGCTTCTTCGGGAGCTCGAGGTAGCGTGGGCGCTCCGACGGGTCGAGCGGCTCGGGCTGCCCCGGGGTCGCGCGGAACAGCACCTCGTAGCGAAGGCCGCGATCGTCGCCCGCGTACTTGTACTCGTCTTCCGGTCCGACGAAGACGGGCGTCGGGCGGCCGAGCACGGGCTCTCCGCGTGCGACGAGGCGAAACGCGGCGGCGTCGGGCGGCAGGAGGATCACCGGCGGCGAGATCGGCTCGAGGTCGATCTGGAGGGTGTCTTCGGCGAGCTGGGAGAACGGTCGGATGGTGACGAGGGCGCCTTGCTGGTCGGCGGGGAAGCGCCCGGACCGGGTCCGCGACCACGTGGTGCCGTCGTAGCGATCGAAGGCGGTGCCCCGGAGGTAGAGCGCTAGGCGCGGTGGGGGGTTCGCCGGCATTCGGCTCGGCGTCACCCGCATCGCGATCGTCGGGTCCGTGCGGAGCTTCCCCACGCCGCCGAGATCCACGCGGTCCGAGAACCCGATCATCCGGGTCGACCTCGAGTGGCCGAGCAGCAGGAGCGAGAGGCCGACCCGGGGGAACAGGACGAAGAGGAGCGCCGTGAACAGGAAGATCGGGAGCGAGAGCGAGCACGTCATCAGCAGGAACCGGCGGCTGATGACGCGCCGGCTCCGGAGGATGCGGGGGACGTCCACGGGAAGCCCGGTGCGATCGCGCGCGCCCTGCCGGTAGTTGCCCTCGACCTCGCGACGGAGGTGGGACAGGACGAGCGCGCCCGGCGCGACGACGAGGAAGCCGAAGAAGCAGAGCCCGTAGGCGAGCCCGCCGCCGAGGACGGTGCCGGCGACCAGATGGACCAGCGCGAGCAGGATGATCTGCTGGTCGTGAGCGGCGCCGCGGCGCGTGCCGAGGCGGATCACCTGGAGGGCGGCCGCGAACTCGACCGCGAGCTGGAGCACGTCGCCGCCGAGGAAAAGACGGGTCACCTGCGCCACGAGGAGCACGACGGACAGGCCGGCACCGAGGGTGCCCGCGCGCGGATGGTCCTGGAAGCGCTCCGGGATGAGCACGGCCGTCACCAGGCCGAGCACGATCGCGGCCGTCATCCACGGGTCGAGCTCGCCGCTCGTGACCAGGGAGAGAAGGCCGAGCGCCGCGAGGGCGTCGGTCATGATCCGATGGACGACGCCGAACTTCACGCGCCCGCCTCCGGAACCGTGATCGGGTCCGGCTTCGGGATGCGGCGTCCGTGGAGCGGCTTGCCCTCCGTGCGCGGCAGCGCCGGTGTCGGCTGGAGAAGCGCGAGGAGACGCAAGATTGGATCGGCACCGACGGACTTGTCGGCGCGGACACTGTCGCCGGCGGTCGTGAGGAGCGTCACGCCGTCCCCTCGGCGGAGGTGCGCGACGGCCCGCGACGCGGCGTCCCTGATTTTCCGCTCGAAGCGCGTCGTCCAGGGCTCGTCGGCGCTGCCCGTGTACGTGGACTCGAGCACGATGGTCACCTGGCGCTGCGTCTCGTGTGCGCGCTCGCGAAGGACGAGCTGCCCGGCGAGCGTGCTCTTCCGCCAGTAGACGTCGCGCGGGTCGTCCCCGTCGCGCATCGGCCGCAGCCCGAGGATCTCGTCGCCGATGCCGCGTCCCGGGGCGCCCTGGTGCCCCGAGCGCTGCCCGGGTTGCTCCGGCGGAAGCTTCACCGGGTCGATCGCGGGATAGATGATGAGCTCACCCTCGGACCGGAGCTCGCGCGACTTCTCGAACAGGCCGAAGGGAAACCGCGTCGCGACCCGGAACCCGACGTGGCGGTCCCGGCCGCGCCTCGCCGGCGTCCTCCGGTAGGCAGCGACCTGCGCCGAGTCGGGGCTGATCTTGAGGAAGAAGCAGCGCTTGTCCGCGGGCTGGCCGGCGCGAAGATCCTCGATCTCTATCGCGTAGCTCGGGACGCGCTTCTTGTGATTGTGCACCTCGATCTCGACGAGGTGCGGCCTGCCGACCTGAGCGCGCGCCGGCAGCCTCCGCACGACCGTGAGGTTCCGGAGGCTGAGCTCGCTCATGATGCTCGACACCACGATGAGGGCGAGCAGCATCCCGAGGAGGAGGTAGAGGAGGTTGTTCCCCGTGTTGATCGCGGCGAGGCCGACGGAGAGCGTGAGCAGGATGAAGAATTTCCCCTCGCGGGTGATCTTCAGCTTCCGCGGCGGCTTGAACCAGCGCCGGAGTCGGGCGAAAAACGGCTCGGGAAGGGGCTCCTCGACGGACGAGGTCAGGAGCTTCGGCGCGTCGCCGTTGGCGGCCATGTGCGGCTCAGATCGGCACGGGCACGCGCGCGACGGCGTCGCGGACGGCCGCCTCGGACTCCTCGCGGCTCGGGACGTATCCCTCGGCGTGGGCGGCGAGGCGCACCCGGTGAGCGAGGAGCGGAACCGCCAGGGAATGAACGTCGTCGGCGATGGCGTAGTTGCGCCCGCGCAGTAGCGCGCGGGCGCGCGCCGCTCGGGACAGATTCATCCCCGCGCGAGTGGACGCGCCGAGGGCGAGCGTCGGCGTCGAACGGGTCGCGACGATGATGGCGTGGAGATAGCCCGCCAGGGCGGGATCGAACGCGACGCGGTCCACGTCGCTCTGGAGGTCGAGGAGGAGCTCGGGCGTGAGGACGGCGGGGACCCGCTGCACGCGGTCCGACTCCGTGCCGAGGAGGAGGCGCGTCTCCACGTGCGTCGGCGGGTAGCCGATGCTGATGCGCACCATGAACCGGTCGAGCTGCGACTCGGGGAGCGGGAACGTGCCCGCGAAGTCCTGCGGGTTCTGGGTCGCGATGACGAAGAAGGGGTCCGGGAGCGGGAGCGTCTTTCCGTCCAGGGAGACCTGACCGTCGTTCATTGCCTCGAGGAGGGCGGACTGCGTCCTCGGGCTCGCGCGGTTGATCTCGTCGGCGAGGAGCACGTTGCTGAAGATCGGCCCCTTCCGGAGGACGAAGTCCGTGAGGCGCTGGTCGTAGACCGACACGCCGAGGACGTCGCTCGGGAGGAGGTCGCTCGTGAACTGGACGCGGCGCATCTGGCCACCGAGGGCCTTCGCGAGGGCCCGCGCGAGCGTCGTCTTGCCGACGCCGGGCACGTCCTCGATGAGCACGTGGCCCCGCGCGAGCAGCGCGACCAGCGCGAGCTCGACGGCCTCGGGCTTCCCTTCCAGCGCGAGCTCCGTCGCACGCCGAAGCTCGGTCAGCTTCTCCAGTCGACCGGAATCGAGGGCCACCGCCGACGCGGACATCGGCCAGAGCCTAGCATGGTGAGACCGGGGTCTCGGGTGGCCGAGAAACGGCCCGCCCTCGGCACGGGAGTCCGCCGCAGCGGCTGGTCCGGCGGCCGTGTTCTCGGTTGCCTGGCGTTTTTCGCCGGGTGCGTGGGGTCCTTTGGTCGGGCGCGTGGGGCGGGTGCTTGGGGGTTCTTGGTCACCCGCGCCGGGCCGCGGTAAGAGGGCCGGGCGTGGCCCGTGTCGACGCCATCGAAGTGCGGGGGGTGAGCCGCGTTTTTCGCGGGCGCCCCGTGCTGCGGAACGTGTCCACGCGATTCGAGCGAGGCACGGTCACGTTCGTCGAGGGACCGAACGGCGCGGGGAAGTCGACGCTCCTCGCGATACTCGCCGCCGGTCTCGCTCCGAGCAGCGGCTCCGTGACCTTTTCGCCGCTCGGCGCGTCGCCGTCGGCGTTCCGGCGGGAGGTCGGCTGGCTGACGCACGAGCCTCGCACGTACCGGGATCTCACGGCGCGAGAGAACGTCGTCCTCGCGGCACGCTTGCGGGGCGTGGACCCGGAAGCAGCGTTCGCCCGCGTGTCCGCCGTGCTCGCGCTCGACGCGTTCGCGGGGCAATCCGTGGGAACGCTGTCCCGGGGTCAGAAGCAGCGCGTGGCTCTCGCTCGTGTGCTCGTCCACGAGCCCTCGGTGTTGCTCCTGGACGAGCCGCTCACGGGACTCGACGTCGAGAGCGTGCGGCGCTGCGCCGAGCTCTTCGTCTCGGAGCGGACGCGGGGCGCGATCGTCGTGATCGTGAGCCACGTGGAAGGCTTCCCCGAGCGGGTTCAGGGAGCGCGCATCCGTCTCGAGAAGGGCCGCATCGTGGAAGCGTGACCGCCGGTCGAGGCGCGCGTCACGGGCGTCGAGCGGCGAGAAGCGCGCGGACCAGCGGAGAGAGCGCCGCGTTCGTCCGCGCCGAACGGGAGAGCACCGCGCTCGGCCGGGGAAGTCCCACGCGGAAGAGCTCGGCGGCATTCTGGCCCGTGGACGCGTCTCGTGGTCGAGACGCCGTGAGCACGAGGTGATCCGGCGTCCGCCCACGGGTCCTCATCGCGAGCAGCGTCGCGCGGACGTCGTGGAGCACGCCGAGCGCGTCCGGTGCGACGAGGATCCAGACGGCGGGGTCGAGCGCGGCGGCGAGGTCGAAGTTGGTGAGGCGCGGCGAGAGCGGTGAGAAGACGCCGCCGGCCGTCTCGATGAGCTGCCACATAGGTAGTGTAGTGTCATGCAGTGCCTGGCCGACCCAGGCCCGGATGGCCGCGATGCGGATGGGCTTCCGGAGTCGCGCCGCTTCCAGGTGGGGCGACACCGGCCGCGGGAAGGCGTACCTCGGGTGCGGCCGCAGCGGTCGGATGCTCGACGCTCGCTCGAGCCGCTCGGCGTCGCTGCCGGGAGGAGGCGCGGAGCTCCTCGGGCGGATCCCGGTCTCGACGGGCTTCGACGCCTGGACGTGGACGCCGGCAACCTGGAGCGCCCGCGCCAGGGCTTCCGTCACGTGGGTCTTCCCCACGCCGGTCCCAGTTCCGAGGACTACGATTCGCCGCATGCCGCTCTGAGGGCGCTCGCGAGGCGGTCCACGTCGTCGTCCGAGAGGGTCGCCCGGAGCGCGATCCGGAGACGCGATTCCCCGTCGGGGACCGTGGGGGGACGGATGGCCTGGGCCAGGAAGCCGTGGGAGCGAAGCGCGGCGGCCGCCTGGCCCGCTCGCTCGGGGCTTCCGAGGACGACGGGAAAGATCGGGCCGTGCCGCTTCGGCGGGAGCCGGGCGCGAAGAGGGCCCAACGCCGTCTCCAGCCGGGCGCCGAGCGCTGCGAGCCTGGCCCTCGCCGCGTCGTTCGCGCGGGCGGTGCGCACCCGATCGAGGGCGACCTCCGCGAGGACCGGGCTCGGTGCAGTCGTGAAGACGAAGCTCCGGGCCCGGTTCCACAGGAAACGAATCAGGAGGGACGAGCCCGCCACCAGCGCACCCTGGACTCCGATGGCCTTCCCGAGCCCGACGAGAACCCCGTCCGGAACGACGCCAGAGTCCCGGCAGAGCCCGCTTCCAGCGGGGCCCAGGACGCCCAGCGCATGGGCCTCGTCGACGAGGAGGGCGGCGTCCCGGCTGTCGCAGAGCCCGCGAAGAGCGCGGAGGTCGGGTGAGTCGCCGTCCATCGAGAAGTAGCTCTCCGTGACGACGTAGCGGCGCCCTGACGCGGCCCCTCGGAGGGCCCCCGCGACCGCATCGGAGTCCAGGTGCGGAACGACGCGGACCGTGGCTCGCCCCAGTCGGCAACCATCCACGATCGAAGCGTGGTTCAGGCGGTCGGACACCACGGTGTCTCCCGGCTGGAGTAGCGCGGAGAGCAGTCCGACGTTTGCGGCATAGCCGCTCGAAAAGAGGAGGGCGTCTTCGGTTCCGACCCAGTCCGCGACCTCCCGCTCCAGGGCTCGGTGCGCCTCGGAGGTCCCGTAGATCAGTCTCGACGCCCCGGCGCCCCACTGGGCGTCTGTTTCACGTGAAACAGTGGCTCGGGCGTATCCGAGGTAGTCGTTCGAGCAGACGTCGAGCGCGCCCGCCGGAACGCCCGGGTCGGAGGGGGACCGGAGGAGCCCCTCGGATTCGAGGCGTCGAAGCTCGTCGGTGAGATACTCCCGGAGCGGCACGCCGTTGCTTCTAGCGCTGGCTCGCCCGGGAAGGAAATCGCAACACGAAGCGGCGCCACAGCGGCCGCCGTCAGGCCCCGCGCCGCCGCCTGCCCGCCCCGAACACGGACCGGGGACTGGAGCC
>DASZXK010000110.1:0-64634 GCA_035545855.1 Polyangiaceae bacterium | reverse complement strand
GCGGACGACCTGGTCCCGCTCTCGGACGAGGGCGCGTCCGGGGATCGCGCCCTCCTCGCCCTCGCGGCGTTCTGCGGCACGACGCGCCTCATCGACAACGTGGTCCTCGGGGAGGACGACGCGCCGCGGGTCTCTTCATGACGCGAGGCCGCTTCATCGTCCTCGAGGGCATCGACGGCTCCGGGACCACGACGCAGGCGAAGTGCCTCGAAGCGGCGCTCGCCGCGCGCGGCGTGGACGTCGTCACGACGTGCGAGCCGACGCCCGGTCCCGCCGGAAGGCTCATCCGTCAGGCGCTTCAGAGGAAGCTCGTCGGCCCCGACGGAACCTCGCCGTACGCGCTGTCCTGGTCGGCGATGGCGCTCCTTTTCGCCGCCGATCGCGTGGACCACGTCGAGACGCTCGTCCGGCCCGCCCTAGACGCCGGGAAGACGGTCGTGAGCGATCGTTACGTGCTCTCGTCCCTCGCGTACCAGTCCGTCACGTCGCCGGAGGGGGAGGGCGCCATCCCCTGGATCCGCGAGATCAATGCGCGGAGGCTCCCCGCCGACCTCACGATCGTCATCGACGTCGACGACGACGTCGCGGCCGCGCGGCGCGCCGCGCGCGGGGGACCGCCCGAGCTCTTCGAGGTCCGGGAGATCCAGCGGAAGCTCGTCGGGATGTACGCGCGCGCGGCGGAGCTCCTTCCCGGCGAACGTGTCGTGCACGTCGCGGACGGTTCCCTCGACGACGTCACGGCCCGCGTCCTCGCCGCGGTGGAGTCGGGCTGAAAACTTGCCCCGTCCGGGGGCCGCTCCCATAGTCCCGGGCATGCGACGCCTCCTCGCCGTCTCGGTCCTCCTCACCGGTTGTGGCGGAAGCCTCATGGACGAGCCGCTCCGGGTCGAACCCGAGGCTCCAGTGGCTGCGCCGTCCGCGGCCGCGAAGAAGGCGGGGCCCCCGCCGGGAGCGGTGTTCCGGCAGGACGTCGCGTCCACGGTCGACGAGGGGCTCGGCTATTTCCTCCAGCGCGTCAGCGTGGATCCGAGCATCGTGGACGGGAAGTTCCAGGGCTTTCGCATCGTGGAGCTTCGCCCGGCGGAGTACTGGGCGGGAGTGGACCTCCACCCCGGCGACGTCATCCAGCAGGTGAACGGAATGCCCATCGAGCGCGACATCGACGCGTACCAGGCGTTCCAGGCGCTCCGCGGCGCCCCGGAGATCCGGATCAGTTTCCTCCGCGCGGGCGCGAAGCGCGAGCTCGTGTACGCCATCGTGGATCGGGACGCGAAGCCGAAGGCCGAGCCCCAGAAGGCGCCCGCGCCCGCCGCGGCGCCGGTGCCCGGTTCCGAGACGGCGAAGCCGGCGTCCGAGAAGACGGGCTGAGCGCCCTCGTTCGCGAACCGATCTCGGGCGGGGCCTTCGCAATCCGCGTTGACGCGTCCTTCGCGGAACGCGATGATCGAAAAATGGTGGGTCGAACGGGGTTCGGCGTTCTCGGTGCGTGTCTCGTGGTGGTCGGGTGCGGTGGAAGCAGCTCCTCCGGGACGGGGCAGCCGGGCCCCGGTGCCGGCCGAGGCTCGGGCGGCGCGCAGGCGACGGAAGATTCGGGGATTCGAGTGGCTCGCGGCGCGGCGACCATCCAGGTCTCCGCCGGCGCGAATGCCTGCCCGCAGGCGGGTGAGCCCCTGTCGGCGCCTCCGGGGCCTGCCGGTGCGCCCGGAGCGGTCGCCGATGCCCTCACGTGCAACCTTTCGAGTAGCACCTGCGACCCCCAAGCCTACCTCGTCGAGGACGGTAGCGACGGCGCCGCCGTCGCCTGCACCGTCTCGGGTGGGGGCGGGTCTTACGACGTCTCGGTCGCGCTCGTCTCGAGCCCGCGGATGTCGTTCCGCGCTTCCGGCACGGTCACCATGGTGCCGGACGGCGTGTCCGGGATGGGCACCCTCCAGCTCTCCCAGTCCGGTGCGAACCTCCCGGGTAGCGCCCTACTAGGCACCTGTCAGGTCGACATCAAGCCGAATCTCGGTCACATCGAACCCGGAAGCATCTGGGCCCGGTTCGCCTGCGATCGTTTCGCCGACCCGAACGCAGCCGGCGGCGAGTCGTGTACGGCGGCCGGCGCGTTCTTCTTCACGGACTGCGAGCGCTGAGCGCCCTTCATCCCCAGACGGGCGTGAGCCAGCTCTTCCGGGACTCCACGCGGCCGCGGACGACGTCCCCGAAGTGCTGCTTGATCCGCGCGGTGATCGGGCCGGCCTTGCCGCTCCCGATGACTCGGCGATCGACGCTCGCGACGGGCGTCACCTCGGCCCCGGTGCCGCAGAGGAACATCTCGTCCACCGTGTAGAGCTCGGTCCGTCCGATGACGCGCTCCTCGAAACCGAGACCGAGATCTTCCGTCGCGAGCGCGATGAGGCTCCGGCGGGTGATGCCGTCCAGGTTGTCTTCCGTGGAGGGCGGGCTCACGAGCTTCCCGTCCCGGACGATGAACACGTGCTCGGCGCTGCCCTCGGACACCGTGCCGCGCTCGGTGAGGAGAATCGCTTCGTCGAAGCCGTTGTCGACCGCCTCGCGGCGCGCGAGCGCGCTGTTCAGGTACGCGGCCGTCGGCTTCGCGCGCGCGGGGATCGCGTTGTCCGCGACGCGCCGCCACGAGGAGACGCACACGTTGATGGCGTCCTTGTCGATGTACCGCTTGAGCGGGAGACAGTAGACGATGGTGCTGCTGTCCTCCGCCTTGAGGACGGGCGAGAGCTCCACGGAGCCGCTGATGACCATGGGGCGGACGTAGACGTCGTGGTGCACCTGGTTCTTCTGGAGCAGCTCCACCACGACCTCGGCGAGACGCCCGGGCTCCATGCCGAGCTTCATCATCAGGAGCTTCGCGGAGGACGCGAGCCGCGTCGTGTGGCGGTCCAGCCGGAATACGTAGACCTGCTTGCCGTCGTCCGCGAGGTACCCGCGGATGCCTCCGAAGCAACCGAGCCCGTAGTTGAGCGCCCGCGAGCGAACGTTGATCGTGGCGTCCGCATCGTCGACGAAGCGGCCGTCGATGAAAGTGACCATGACGAACGTCTCATAGCACCGCCCGGGCGGGCGGGGCGTCCGACAATTGTCCTTATTTCGCGAAGTCGAGCGAGACGCCGACCTGGAAATCGAAGTGGATCTCCGCGGCCTGGCCGGTCACGGTCTCCACGTGCCGAGAGCGCTGGCGGTGCACGGCGATCCGGCCGCTGCCGGTTCCCTGGAACGCATTCGCCGGGATGGTGCCCGTCCCGGCCTCGTCCCGGAACGTGCAGAGCACGCTGGCGGAGCCGTCGTAGGCGAGGAGCTCGACGTACACGAGGTCCCCGGCGTCTCCGGGCAGCCAGGTGAAGTCCATCGGTCGCGCGGTGTGCGCCTCCGTCGTCTCCCGGAGCGTCGTCCCCGACATCGAGACGTTCGTCGGCGTCCGCGGGGCTTCCGCCACGAGGTGAAGCGCGGGGACCGTGTCCGAGCCCGTCGTCTGGATGGCGTACGGAACCGCGCTCGGGAGCGCGCCTTCCGTCCGATCTTTGGTCGCGTAGAGCACGCCGGAGGCGAAACCGCCCACCGTCGGGAATGCGTGAGGCACGAGCGGCGTCGTGGAATCTCCCGCCGTGATCGCGACGTCTCCCGCTTCCAGGAGCTCCACCGGACCCTGCGAAGGAAGCGGGGGCTCGAGGTCTTCCTGGCCTCCGCTCGTCTGACACGTGTCCGCCGCGGGGAGATCGAGCGTGGCACCCGCCGCGGTCAGCACGCGACTCGCGTCCGAGAACGCGGGCACGCTCACGAACCGCGCCATGGCGCTCGCGCTCCCGGGGGCGTCCGAGCTCGAGTCGGTGCGATCCACGGAGACCACGACGTGCGTCTTCGCGGGATCGCCGTCGCTGCTGCTCGTGGGTGGCTCGTTCGCGCAGGCAAACGCGGCGGCGCTTCCGGCGAGGCACCAGGCGGACAGGGCACGGACGTTCATGGGACGGACCAGAGCATGCTAGGCGGAGCGCCGCCGAGCGGCAAGGCGCACCGTCTCGCCGTCATCTCCAACTCTCCGAGTTCCATCAGGATTTCAATCAGAACTTACCGATGATGGCCCCCGCGGGCGAGACCGTGACGCCGGAGAGCGTCGCGCGATATTCGCCGCCCCCGGCTCGATCCGGAATGACGGCGCGACCGGAGACGGACTGGTAGGCGACGTCGAGCTCGAGCGCGACGGAGAATGGAGAGAGACCGATCGCGGCGCCGACGAGCCCGCCTCCGTACGCGCGGAGCGCCGAAGCGTCCGCGTAGACGGGCAGGTCGCCCTCGGACACCTGGATGACCCCGCCCATCGCGCCCTGGAGCGACGACTCGGCGAGCGCGAGGTGCCCCGTGATCCGCTCGACTCCGCCGCGAACGCCCACCCACGCCTCGACGATGGACGCGCTGCTCCGCACGCCGAGGAGCACCGGAACGTCGAGCCCCCAGCCGGTGGCGTCGAAGGCGTCCGCCCCGGCCTTGAAGCGGCCCGCGGTCGCGCCCCCGCCCGTCACCGAGTCCCGCTCGGGCGGGTGCATGAGCACGCCCGACGCGCCGAGACCGATGCTGAGAGCGTAGGTGTCGTCCGAGAAGGCGTGTCTCGCGTCCACCCGTGCGGTGCGTCCGGTGTACGTGAGCCCTCCCTCGTTGTTGCCGCCGAGCCCGACTCGAGCGCCGACCCAGGGCGCGACGCCGGGCGCGAGCGACGAGGAAGAGATCGCCCCTTCCACGAACGCGGCCTCCGGATCCCCGGACGAGCGCGGATCGGCTGCGGCACGCCCCGCGTCGATCGCCCGGGCGCCGCGCCCGAACGTGAACTGCCCACTCACGCCCGCTCCGGCGGAGAGCTTCGCCTCGGGGAGCACGTGAGCGGGGTGGAGGAGCGCGCCGCCCCCGCCGCAGCCGGTCCCGAACGCGGCGAACAGGGCCGCGTACAGCGACAGCGCCCTCCGCGACCGGTTCATCGTGGCGGGGTTCTAGCGCAGCCCGGCGGGGCTGTCTGCCGCGAGAATCGGGGTGCCTTTCAGGGGGAAGGTCGCTACATTCCCGCCGCCCGATGCGCCTCCGTTCCTTTCATCTCGCCGGCGCGGCGCTCCTCGCGCTCGCGTCGTTCGGTTGTTCGCCGAGCATCGGGGACTCGTGTCAGCTCCACTCGGACTGTTCGCAGACTGGCGACCGCATCTGCGACCCGACGCTTCCGGGGGGTTACTGCACCGTCTTCAACTGCCTGCCCGGGTCGTGTCCGGAAGAGGCCGTCTGCGTCGGGTTCTACACCGAGCCCGCGTCGCTCTCCGAGTGCCGAGATCCGTCGGAGAGCCGCTTCGAGCGGACGTTCTGCATGAAGACCTGCGGGTCGACCGGCGATTGCCGGGGCGGCTACCAGTGCCTGCCAGTCGGCGCGGACGGGAACAACCCGGTCGGCGCCGTCGTGCTGGAGAGCGGGGACGTGAACCGCTCCGTTTGCGCGCCGGCGTTTCCGAAAGCGGCGGACGGGGACGCCGGGACGCGCGGTCAGGTGTGCAATCCACCCGATGCGACGTTCCCCGAGCTCGGCCGCTGGGTTCCGCCCGACGCGGGCGCGGTCCCGGACGGTGGGGACGGCTCCGTTCGCGCCGTCGATGCCGGCGTCGACTCGGGCACCGGGCGCGAGGGCGGGCCGTGAGCTCCGCCGCGATGCGCTCCGGTTCGTCCGGGCGTCTCGCGGGCGTTCTCGGGGCGACGAGGAGCGCGGGCGGACCGCTGCTCTCCGCGTTCGTCGTGCTGCTCGTCCTCGCGAGCCTCGTGTTCTTCTCACTCCGGATCCTGCCGGGGGATCCGTCCACGCTCGTGCTCGGCGACGGCGCGCGCGAGGCGGACCGTGTCGCGCTCCGGGCGCGTCTCGGACTCGACCGGCCGCTCGCCGTTCAGTACGCGCACTTCGTCGTCGGCCTCGCGACGCTCGACCTCGGGGATTCGCTCACCCGGCCGGGCGTGCCTGCGTTCCGCGAAGTTCGTCGCGCGCTCGGCCCGACGGCGGAGCTCGCGGGCGTCGCGGTGCTCCTCGGGGCCGTGCTCGGAGTCGCGCTCGCGCTCCTCGCCGTGGGGCCGTGGTTCGGACAGCGGCGCGAGTGGATCCATCGGCTCTTGATCGCGCTCGCCGCGACGCCGCTCGTCGCGTTCGCGCCGATCGTGACGTTCGTCCTCGCCGTGCGGCTCCGGCTCGTCCCGCTGCCGGGGGATCCGGACAGCGGCCCTTCCGGGCTCCTCTTCGCGTCGGGTCTGCTCGCGATCCCGCTCGCGGCGCAGGTCGGGCGAATCGGTCGCGCCGCGCTCCTCGAGCAGGCGAAGCAGAAGTTCCTCGACGTCGCGGCGGCGAAAGGCGCGACGCCGCTCCGCGTCTGGGTGATCCATGCCCTCCCGGTCGCTTCCGGTCCGATCTTCGTCGTGGTCGCGACGCAGCTCGGGGCGCTCCTCGGCGGCGCCGTGGTGCTCGAGCGGCTCTTCGAGCGGCCCGGCCTCGGTTCCTTGATGCTCAACGCCTACGCCGCGCGCGATCTGCCCGTCCTCGAGGCGGCCGTCGTCGCCTCCGGCGGACTCTTCGTGCTCGCCCAGGGCGCGGCCTCCGTCGTGACGGCGCTCCTCGATCCCCGGGGGCTGCCGTGAGCCGCGAGGGGGCGGTCCGACGGCGCGCTCTCGCGGCGCTGGTCCCGCTCACCGTGGTATTCCTGCTCTCGGCGGGCGCCGTGCTCGGTTCGGATCGCTCCCCGACGCGACTCGCGCTCCGCCTTTCCTGGGCCGCACCGACCGCCGCGCGTCCGTTCGGCAGCGGGGACGCCGGGATCGACGTGCTCGCCGTCGTGAGCCACGCGACGCTCTCCGCGCTCGGGCTGGCCGCGGTCGTGTCCGTGTTCGGTTTCGTCGTCGGCACGCCGCTCGGGACCTCGGCCGCGCTCCGCGGGGGCGCGGTGGAGCGCTTCACGCTACGCGCCGCGGATCTCGTGCAGGCCTTCCCGACGTTCCTCCTCGCCCTCGCCGTGCTCTCCGCGGTCAAGCAGCCGACGCGGGTTCACCTCGCCGGTCTGTTCGCGCTCTCGTCGTGGGCGCCGTTCGCGCGGCTCTCGCTCGTTCAGGCACGCGCCATCGCGGGCGCGCCGTTCGTGGAGGCCGCTCGCGCGCTCGGAGCGACGGAGACCCGCGTCGTCTTCGATCACGTGCTCCCGAACGTGCTCGCGCCGGTGGCCGTCCAGCTCGGCACGGCCGCGGCGGGTGTCGTCCTCGGCGAGACGGCGCTCGGCTTCGTCGGGCTCGGCCCCGCCGACGGCGTGAGCCTCGGCGTCCTCCTCGAGCAGGGGACCGCGGGGATGATCCGCGCGCCGCACGTACTCGTCGCGGGCGCCGCCGCCGTCATCGCCGTCTCGGCGTCGCTCCAGACGGCGAGCGAAGGGCTCCGTCGCTGGGCGACGCGGGAAGGGTGAGCGTGTTCGGTCCCGCTCCGCTCCCCCGGTCGCTCGAGGCGTCCGTTCGCGACGCCGCGCACGCCAGGGTCGACGTCCGGCTCTCCGCCGTCTCGGACCTCGGAAGGCACGTCGCGGACGACCGCTCCGGGCGCGCGTCGCTCGCCCTCCGCGAGGCGCTCGCTTCGGACGCGTCTCCTGCCGTGCGCGCCGCCGCGGCGCTGGCGATGGCGGACACCGAGCAACGGAGCTTCGTCCCGGCGCTCCTCCGCGGCGCGGAGGACCCGGAGCGCGAGGTCCGCGAGATGTCGCTCCTCGCGCTCGGCGAGCTCGGGTCGGCCGAACACCCCGGCGTCACGGGTCTGGTGCGCGCCGCGCTCGCGGACGACGCCGCGTCCCACCGTTTTCAGGCGGTCATCGCCGCACACCGCCTGAACCTCCCGGAAGTCGACTCGGTGCTCCGGCGCGCGACGGAAGACGCGGATCCGAAGATCAGGCACATCTCCGTGCGGCTCATGGAGGAACGCGCCACTTCGGAGGACGGCCGCGTCGCGCCTTCTTCCGAGGTCATGGCCACGGCGAAGGCCCTTCTACGGGATCCCGCTCTCGCGGTGCGCCTGGCCGCGGCGATCCTCCTCGCCCGGAGCGGGGACCGCGCCGGGGAAGGGACGCTCGCGGAGGCCGTCGAGGACCCGTCCACGGTGGACGTGGAAGACGAACAGGCCGCCGTGGTGCTCTCCGGGGAGCTTCGCGTCGTCGCGGCGCGACGCGGGCTCGAGCGCCGAGCGTTTCGCGGCATCCTCGGCCGTCCGCGATTCTCTTGGGAAGCCAGGATCGCCCTCGCGCGTCTCGGCGACCCTCGCGCTCGGCGCGCGATCACTCGAGGGCTCCGCGCGTGGAGCCGGGACGCCCGGACGCTCGCCGTGGTGGCCGCCGGGGAGGCCCTGCTCACGGAGTCCATCCCCGCGATCGAAGCGATGGCAGGCGATCCGAGCCGCGCCGAACCGGAAGCCGTGGAGCGCTCGCTCCGTCTGCTCCGCGCCGCCGGGGCGTGATAGAGAAGACGGTGCCCATGGCCGGCACGTCCGCCCGCGACCACGACCCCGCCCTCGGGCTCCTCCGCGTGCTCCGGGAGGACGGCCGGACCGATCCCGCGACGGACCCCTTCCTCGCGCCGGAGACGCTCCTCGCCATGTACAAGGAGATGCGGCGCTCCCGCGCGCTCGACACGGCGCTCATCGAACGCCAGCGCTCGGGTCGCATCGGATTCTGGAGCGCCGCGCTCGGGCAGGAAGCCGTCGCGGTGGGGGCGGTCTTCGCGCTCGACGCCGCCGACTGGGTGTTTCCGACGCACCGCGAGACCTCCGCTCTGCTCTGCCGGGGCGTGTCCGTCACGCGCGTGGTGTCGCAGGCCTTCGGCACGGGTGAAGATCCGCTCCACGGGCGCCAGACGCCGGGTCACGGGAGTTCCCGTTCCGCGCTCGTCGCGTCGCCGCCGGGCGCCGTCGGAACGCAGCTTCCCCAGGCCGTCGGCGTCGCGATGGCCGCGAAGCGGCGGGGTTCGCGCATCGCCGTCCTCGCCTTCGTCGGAGACGGCGGGACCAGCACCCCGGATTTCCACTCCGCGATGAACTTCGCGGGCGTGTTCCGCGCCCCGTGCATCGTCGTCTGTCAGAACAACCAGGTCGCGGTGAGCACGGGGACGGCCGCGCAGACGGCGTCTTCGACGTTTGCCGTGAAGGGGCACGCCTACGGCGTCCCCGGCGTCCGTGTGGACGGCACGGACGTCCTCGCGGTGCATCGCGCCATCGCCGAGGCGCGCGTGCGGGCCGTGGCGGGCGCGGGGCCGACGCTCGTGGAATGCGTCACTCGTCGCGCGAGCCCGTACGTCGCCGCCGGAGCCGAGCCCGACCCGGCCGCAGCTCCGACGGAGATCGAGGGAGATCCCATCGGTCGCTTCCAGAGGCACCTGGAGTACATCGGCGCGCTCGACGCCGAGGCAGAAGCGTCGATCGTGGCCGTGGTGACGGCAGAGGTGGACGCGGCGATCGCGCACGCGGAGGCGAGCGCGCCGCCGGACCGCGAGACGCTGTTCGACGACGTGTACGCGGCGCGCCCGTGGAACCTCGTCGAACAAGCGGGGCGAGCCGATCCACTCTCCGGTGTAGACTCTTCCGTATGAGCGAAAAGACGTTCGACGCGATCGTCCTCGGCGGCGGTCCCGGCGGCTACGTGTGCGCGATCCGGCTCGGCCAGCTCGGCGTGAAGACGGTGTGCGTGGAGGCGGAGGAGTACGGCGGCGTCTGCCTGAACTGGGGATGCATTCCGTCCAAGGCGCTCATCACGGCGGCGCATCTCTACGAGAAGGTGGCGACGGGCGCCGAGATGGGCCTCCTCGCCGAGGGCCTCCGCGTGGACGCCGACAAGCTCCAGGACTGGAAGGGGAAGATCGTCAAGAAGCTCACCTCCGGCGTCCGGTCACTCCTCAAGGCGAACGGCGTGGAAATGGTGGAGGGCACGGGCAAGCTCGTCGAGAAGGACACGGTCGAGGTCGCCACGAAGAACGGCGTCGTCCGCCTGAAGGCCGGCAAGGGCATCGTGGTGGCGACCGGCTCGGCGACGATCGAGATCCCGGGCTTCCCGTTCGACGGCGAGCGCGTGATCGGCGCTCGCGAGGGCGTCTCCTTGCGGAAGGTGCCGCGGCGTCTCGTCGTCATCGGCGGCGGCGTCATCGGGCTCGAGCTCGGCATGGTGTATCAGAAGCTCGGCAGCGAGCTCACGGTGGTGGAGCTCACGCCGGACCTCCTGCCCGGGCTCGACCGCGACTGCGTCAAGGTCGTCGAGAGGAGGCTCAAGAAGCTCGGCGCGACCGTCCACACCGAGACTCGCGCGGAGGGTGTCGAGACGCGCCCCGACGGGACCGTCGCGGTGAAGATCGCGACCAAGAACGGCGCCGAGGTGCTCGAGTGCGACGTCGTGCTCGTGTCCGTCGGCATGCGACCGCGGTCTCGCGGCATCGGGCTCGAAGAGCTCGGCGTGAAGATCGATCCGCGCGGGTTCGTGAAGACGGACGGGTCGACGCGGACGAACGTGCCGGGCGTGTTCGCCATCGGGGACGTGAGCGGCGCGCCCATGCTCGCGCACAAGGCGATGAAGGAAGGGGAGGTCTGCGCCGAGGTGATCGCCGGTCACGCCGCGCGGAAAGACTGGGTCACGGTGCCGAACATCGTCTTCACGGACCCGGAGATCGCGAGCGTCGGGTACACGGAGGACGCGGCGAAGGCCGCAGGGTTCTCGGTGAAGGTCGGCAAGTCTCCGTTCGCGGCGCTCGGCCGCGCCATGACGCTGCGCGAGACGGACGGCTTCGTGAAGTTCGTGACGGACGAGAACCCCGGGCGCATCCTCGGGATCCACGTCGTCGGGCCCAACGCGAGTGATCTCGTCAGCGAGGCCGCGCTCGCGCTCGAAATGGCCGCGACGGCCGAGGACGTCGCGCTCACGATGCACCCGCATCCCACGCTCGGCGAAGCGATGATGGAGGCGAGCGCAGCCGCGCTCGGGCAGGCCATCCACGTCGTGAACCGGTGACTCAGCGCGCGCGGTCCAGCGCCTGCCGCACCCGCTCCGTCAGGAGGTCCGCAGTGAACGGCTTCGCGAGGGGCGGCTCCGCCGAAGAGCCCTGGACCCCCTCGCCCAGCCGGTCGTCGGAGTACCCGGACATGAGCAGCACCCGCACCTCCGGACGTCGCTCGCGGAGAGCGCGCGCGAGCTCCGGGCCGGTCATCCGCGGCATGACGACGTCCGAGAGGAGCAGGTGAATGGGCCCCGCGTGCGCGTCGGCGACGCGGAGGGCGTCCACGCCGTCCGCGGCGTCGAGCACCTGATAGCCCGCTTCGCGAAGCACCGAGCGGAGCACGTTTCGTAGCGGCGATTCGTCCTCCGCGAGGAGGATCGTCTCGCCGCCTCCCTTGAGCCGCACCCGTCCGCCCGGGGGCGGCGTCTCGCTTCGCGGTCCGACCGCGACGGGGAGGTACACCGAGAACGTCGTGCCCGCGCCGCGCTCGCTCACGACGCGGATCGTCCCGCCGCTCTGCGTGACCACCCCGTACGCCATCGACAGGCCGAGTCCAGTTCCCTTCCCGGGCTCCTTGGTGGTGAAGAACGGCTCGAAGATCCGGGCTCTCGTGGTCTCGTCCATCCCGCACCCCGTGTCCGAGACCCGAAGACACACGTACGGGCCCGGCCGGAGCTCGCCGAGCTCCCGCTGACCGGGCTCGATCCGGATCGGCGCGGTCGCGATCGTGAGCGCTCCGCCTTGCGGCATGGCGTCCCTCGCGTTCACCGCCAGGTTGACGATCACCTGCTCGATGAGCGCCGGGTCCACGAAGACGTTGCCGAGCCGCTCCGCGAGGTTCGTCGTGAGGTGGATGTCCTCACCGAGGAGACGCGAGAGCATTCCACGCGCGTGGTCGACGACACGATTCAGATTCAGGATGCGCGGCTGCTGCGCTTGCTTCCGACTGAAGGCGAGGAGCTGGCGCGTGAGCGCGGCGGCGTGGTCCGCGGCGATGCGGATCGACTCGAGCCCTTCCTGCATCTCCTCCGCGGTCGCTCCTCTCTGGAGGAGGCCGACGTGGCCCAGGATGACGGCGAGGACGTTGTTGAAGTCGTGAGCGACGCCGCCCGCGAGACGGCCGACGGCATCCAGCTTCTGCGCGTGGAGGAGCTGCTCTTCCGTCTTCCGGAGTGCTTCGGTGCGTTCCTGGACGCGCTGCTCCAGCGCGTCGTGCGCTTGACGGAGCGCTTCCTCGGCGGCGCGACGCTCGGTGATGTCGCTCGATATCCCGAGCAAGTGGGAGGGCCTCCCGTGCTCGTCCAGGATGGGGATCTTCTTCGTGTGGAGCCAGCGGCGCCCGCGCGCGGTGTCTATCGGTTCCTCGGCGATGTCGACGAGCTTCCCGCCGGCGAGCGTCGCTCGATCTCGTTCCTGGAAGAACAGCGCCTGCTCCGGCGGAAAGAAGTCGAAGTCCGTCTTTCCGAGGAGCGACGCCCGGGGCATCCCGAGGAGCTCCTCACCGGCGCGGTTGAAGCGCTCGAACCTGAGCTCCTCGGCATCCTTGACGAAGATCATGTCCGGGATGTTCTCGAGGATGGAATCGATGAACGTCTGCGTCCGGGCGAGCTCTTCGCGGCTCCGCCGTTCCACGGTCACGTCCCGGAGAACGCAGAGGAACCGGGCCTCGTCGTCCCCCACACCGGAGAGGGGGCCACACCCGACCACGAGCCGAAACCCCGTGCGCCACGCCACGGCCTCGAACGAGCGTGCCTTCGTGGAGGCGCTCAGGAGGTCCGAGGACAGCGGCGAACCGTCGGGGTGGCGGAGGGCCGAGCGGACGGCGGCGACCGGCGCGCCCGCCGCCGGAATGCCCAGCAGCCCGCTCGCGGCCGGGTTTTCGTGAAGCACGGTCCCGAGGCCGTCCACGACCAACACGCCGTCGACGAGATTGTCGACGATGACCCGGAACGACTCGGCGTTCATCTTGCCCCTTCGCACCCGAAGGTGCTCGCGGCAGCGTGCCCCGCCGCGGGGCGGGGTTCAACCTCCGCGTGGGATCCGGATCGGCGCCCGCACGGACCCCTGCCCGGTTCCCTGTGCCTGGACGTCGAACTGGAAGCGAATCGGGAAATCGAGGCCCGCCTGGTCCGAGCCGACGTGCACGGTTTGCGGCGCGCTGGTGACCGGGTACATCCCGAACGCCTCGCCGGCGTCGTTGATGATGCCGCTGCCGTCGAGGTCCGTGCCTGCCGCGATGAGGTAGTCGCCCGGGGGGACCCCGGCGAACGAAAAAGCGTATCCGTTCGCGTCCGTCGCGTCGACCGACGCCACGGAGACGTTCGTCGCGGGATCGACGAGAATCACGTAGACCTTACCGATGTCGCCGCCGGTCACGACCGTCGCGGAGGGAACCGTCATCCGGACGGAAACGGTTCCCGTCCCGCCGTTCGTGACGACCGTGATCGTCCCGGTGTAAACGCCCGCGACGAGCGTGCCGCGGTCCACCGTGACCGTGTTCGTCCCGACGGCGTTCGGGGTGACCGAGATCCAGGGCTGGTCCGCGCTCACGCTGGTCACGCTCAGCGTTCCGCGACCGACGTTCGAGATCTCGAAGGTGAGGGAATCCAGCACGGGCCCGAAGTCGAGCGTTCCGTTCGAGATCTGGAGCTTCGGCGTGCTCGTCGTCGGCTTGGACGCGGCGTCGAGCGCCGTGAGGACGGCGAGGTTCGCGTTGATGAGGCCGTATCCGTAGTCGTCGTCTCGGCCCGCGGGCCCGAGATCCTGCGTGATGGGGCGGAACCCGGCGGTGTTGGCGAGCATCGAGTCGAACTCCGCGGGGGTGAGCCCCGGGTAGACCGACTTCATCAGCGCGACGACCGCAGCCACGTGCGGTGACGCCATGGAGGTGCCCTCGTACGGGGTGTAGAGGTTCCGCCCGCCGTTCGCCCAGACGAGGCTGACGACGCCGTCCGGCAGACCGTCCGCGTTCCGATCGGCCGATTCGTCGCCGCCCGGGGCCGCGACGGCGATGACGCTCCCGTAGTTCGAGTACGACGCGCGGCCCTCGACGAAGTCCGTCGCGCTGACGCAGACGACGCCGTCCTCGCCCGCGGGGCTGTAGAACGTCGCGTCCGTGCCGTCGTTGCCGGCCGCGGCCACGACGACGGTTCCGGCCCCCCTCGCGAGGGCGACCGCGTCGGCCGTCACCCGACTGAGGCCGGGGCCCCCGAGGCTCATGTTGATGACGTCCGCCTTCTTGGCCGGAAGAACGCCGGCGTCGTTCGGGAGGCCCGCCGCGTAGAGGATGCCCTGCACGATGTCGTCGATCGTTCCGCCTCCGACTCCGAGCACCCGGACGGGGAGGAGCTTCGCCTGTGGAGCGATCCCGGCGCAGCCGACCCCGTTGTCCGTCGCTGCCGCGACGGTTCCGGCGACGTGCGTCCCGTGCCAGCTCGAATCCGTCACGAGCTCCCGATCGCCCGGATCGTCCGAATCCGAGTCGCGGCCGTCGCCGTCGGCGGCGATCCGCGGGTCGTCGATCATGTCGTAGCCCGGAAGGAGCTGGCTCGACTGGTCGGCGTTCTTGAAATCCGGGTGCGACTTCTTGGCGCCCGTGTCGAGCACCGCGACGATCGCTCCGGACCCCTTCGTGGCGTCCCAGGCATCCAGCATGCTGATGTCCTGGTAGTGCCACTGGTAGCTGAAGAGCGGATCGTTCGGAGGCGCGGCCGTGGCGCGCCGCACGTAGTTCGGCTCCGCGTAGAGGACCTCGGGCGAACGCTGGAGCCGCTTGATCTCCGCGAGCGTCGCGTTCGCGTCGAGCCGAGCCGAGCTCGCGAGCGCCTTCGCCCCGCCGAGGGCGACGCGGGTGTACCCGATCGCGTTCGTCCCCGTGCTCAGGGGACGGACGCCGAGCGACGCAAACGCGTTCGTCTTCGCCGCGGCCGTCGGCTTCAGCTTCACCAGCGCCTCGCCGGGTACGAGCGGCCACGCCGGATTCAACTTTCCGTGCGCGGCCTTCGCCGAGAGCGTCGCGGACTTCGCGGCGATGGTCATCGTGTAGATGCCGCTCTGCGTGCCGTCCTGATACGCGAGGAGGTAGTACGTACCGGAGGACGGCGCGGTGACCTGTTCGAGGGCCGTGGTCCCGATGGACTGGTCCACGAGGGAGCCTCCCGAGTCGTAGAGCGCGAGGTCCAGGTCGGGGAGCGGGCCGCCGTTGCCCGGCGCGGCGATGTAGAGGTACGCGACCTCGCCGGCTCCCATCTCGAGGACGTAGACGTCCGTCTTGTCGATCCCTGCGGGAGTCGGGCCGAGGTATCCGCCGACGAGTCCGGGGCTCGCGATCCGTTGCGCCGTGCTCTGATCGTCGTTGTCCGTCACGGTTCTTCCCGGATCGGCCGTGTCCCCGTCCACGAAGAGCAGCGTCGACGGCTCGAGGTTCCCCGCGAGCGTCGCCGGGCCGCCTGCGTCCGTCCCCGAGTCCGTGAGGCCGCCGCCGCCGTCGCCGCCGTCGCCCGAGCTGCCACCCGTTCCGGCGTCCGGGACGGGAGTGCTTCCTCCGCTGCCGCCCGTCGACGCGCCGCCGCCCGCGCCCGCGGAGCCCCCCGTGCCGGGATGCGACTCGACGCGCCGTCCGTTGTTCGTCGTACTGGACGTGCACCCGAAGGCGACCGCCGCGAGCAGGGCCGCGGCCCCGAACGACCCCCGAAACCCCGACACCCGAGTCGCGAAGCGATTCACGAGTCGGGAGCCTGCCACGAGGGCCGGGCGCCGCGCGAGAGGGCAGGAGACCCCGGGCGGGGCGACCGACCTGTTCCGCGCGGGGCCCCCGTGGCAAAGTGTGGTCGTCATGGGGCTCCTCGATCGAATGGGTCGCGCCGCGTCGGCGAACTTCAACGCCCTCCTGGACCGCCTCGATGATCCCAGGAAGGAAATCGACCTGACGATCGCGGAGATGGAGGAGCAGCTCCGCGCCGCGCGCCGGGAAATCGTCTCGGGCGTCGCCTCGGAGAAGCAGCTCCGGAAGAAGGTCGATGACCTCGACGCCGAGGTGGCCCGGTGGGAGCGGCGCGCCGAGCTCGCCGTCCGTCACGGCGACGACGCGCTCGCGAGGGAAGCGCTCCGCCACAAGCGTCGTCTCGGCGAAGATCGCGACCGCGCCGAGGCGCTCCGCGCCGAACAACGCGGTCTCGCCCTGGAGTTGAAGTCCGACCTCGAGCGGATGGAAAAGACGCTCGGCGAGGTCAAGGCCAAGCGCGGAATTCTCGCCGCGAAGGTCGGTCAGGCCCGTGCCGGCGGCGGCGTGGAGCACCTCGGCGCGAGGCCGGGAAGCGACGCCTTCGCGGAGTTCCGCCGCATGGAGGAGCAGATCGAGGGCGTCGAGGCCGCGATCGTCGCGGAGCGCGAGGTGAGCGAAGCCCTCGCGCCGCCGCGCGGTCCGAGCGGCATGTCCCGCGACGAACTGGAGGCGAAGTTCCGGGCCCTCGAGGCCGGCGGGGCTTCCGCGGAGCCGGGCGAAGACGTGGACGCGGAACTGAACGCGCTGAAAGCCCGCGTGCGGGTCGACCCCGGATGAGCGTCTCCGTCGTCGTCTGCTACCGGTTTCCCGAGCGCGAGGTCGAGGCGTCGCACCACCTCGGCGTGCTGCGCGCGCTCGCGGATCGGGCGACCGCGCGAGGCGGAAGGCTGCTCTCGTTCGGCGCCACGGTGATGGCGTTCGAGCACGACGAGGACTCCGCCGAGGACGTGGTCGAGCTCGCTCTCACCGTGGTACGAGAAGCGGAAGGCGGCGACGAGCCCGCCGTGGCCGTGAGCGAGGGGGAGCTCGCGCGCATCGAGGGAGACGGACCGCTCGCGGGCCTCGCGTGGGGGCCTCCGCTGGTCCGCGCCACCGCGCTCGCCCGCGTGGCCCACCCGGGGGAAGTCGTCGTGGATCCTTCATTTTCGCCGGCGAAGCGAGGGGACCTCCACACGCCCGCGTCGCGCGTGGGCGTGCACGGCAAGGAGCGGATCCGCGGACTCGTCGTCGACCCGAAGCACCCCTTCCGGACGGCTCTCGGGACGGGGAGCGCGAAGGCGATCGGTCGGCCGGTCTTCGTGGGCCGGCCCGAGCTCGCCTCGTTCGCCGTCGAGGGGAACGCTCTCTCCGTCGTCCGGGCGTCGCGTGGCCATGGCGGCAGCCGTTTCCTGGAGGAGCTCGAGCAGCGTCTGGAGCCGGCGCGTGTCCTCCAGATTTCGCCGCACCCGTTCGGCGAGCCGCTCGGCGCGCTCCGGCGGGCCCTGCTCCGCGCCGTCACCCTGGGCCAGGCACCGCAGAACCTCGCGGGCCAGGCCGGCGAGGGGCTCGACGCGCTCCTCGCGGGCGAGGGGCTCGATCCCGACTCGAGCGTGGAGCTCCTCGCGACGTGGCTCACTCCGGACTCCGTGAACGATCCACGCGGCGTGGCCATCCTGGACGACGCTTCGGAAATCGACCTGGATACGCTCGAGGTCGTGGGCCGCGCCGCCCACTCGGCGTCCGAGCCCTTCGCCGTCGTGATCCGGATCGGCGCGGACGCGCCGGTGCCCGCGCCGCTCGCGGAGCTGTCTCGTCGCGCCGAGGTGTCGCTCGCCCCGCTCTCGGCCTCCGATGCCGCGCACCTCGCGAGCGCGTGCACCCACGGGGACCTGAACGTCGAGACCTGCGCCCGGTGGGCGAAGCGGGGCGCGTCCCTTCCCCTCGGCGTGGTGGAGTCGATCCGGGAGTCGATGGACGCCGGTGAGATCGCCTGGGAGGACGGCGAAGCCGTCGTCCGGCCTCGCCCGGGCGCCGACGACTCCCACACGCCGAAGCACTGGGTGAAGCGGCGACTCACTCGCCAGGAGGGGGACGCGCGCCGCGTCCTCGAGGCGCTCGCCATCCTCGGCGGGCACGCGGAGGCGCGAGACCTCCACGGCGTGCTCCGGAAGAAGCTCGGTTCGTCCTTCGAAGCGAACGCGCCGCTCGCGTTCCTCGAAGCGGGCGGCTGGATCGCGCGGCGCAAACCGGACGTCGTGGCGCTCCCCACGGCCACCCACCGGGACGCCGTCCTCTCCGCCCTCTCCGACGGAGATTTCCAGGCGTTCCACGGCGCCGCGTGCGAATGGTTCGCGGAGCGGGATCGTCCGCTCGCCTCGGCGGCTGCGACGGTGCACGCGATCCTTTCGTCCGATTCCACGCGCGCCGCGGAACTCGCCCGGCGCGCGGCGGCCGCGACGCGCGCGATGGGGCTCGAGGTGACGGCGCACGCCTTCGACGGCTTCGCCGAGCGCGGCGACGTGAGCGCGCTCGCGAGCCGGTACCTCTTCACGTCCCAGCTCGAGATGGCACGCGCGGCGCCCAGCGTGTGGCCCGAGGCCCGGAAGTCGCTTCCGCCCACCGCGTCCGTGGTCGTGCCGTCGGGCGCGAGCGCGGGGATCCCGGGTGGAAGACGCTCGCTCCCGCCGCCGAAACCGGCGTGGGCGCGGAAGTCGAAGCCGGAGGACGGCTCCGCTCCTCCCGCGTCTCCGAGCCTCGCCCCGAAGGCCACGGAACCGCCCAGCAAGGCGGTCGAGGCGTTGCGGAAGGGAGACGTCGAGGCCGTCGAGCGGATGGCGGCTCGGGTCTCCGTAGAAGAATCGAAGAGCGGCCTCGCCGAGCGCCTGAGCGCGATGGCGAAGCTTGCGCGAGGCGAAACCGGAGACGCGATCCGTCGTCTCCGGGACGCCGCCGAGGAAGCGCGACGCAAGGGCTCGCGGGATCGCTGTCGCGCGTCCCTCGCGCTCGCCGTCGCGCTCGGCTCGGCCGGACGCCACGACGAGGCGCTCCTCGAGGCCCTCGACGGCCTGGCGCGCGCGAGAGAAAGCTCCGACGCTCGCGGAGAGCGTGCGTGCGTTCGGTTCCTTTCCCAGCTCGCCGCCACGGCCGGGCACCACGACGTCGCCGAGGCGTGGGCGTCGTCGGCGGCGGCGGAGCACTGAGCGCGGAGTCAGGCCCGCGCGGACTCTTCGTGGATGCGTCGCCGCGCGGTGGAGATCTCCGGATCGCCCTCGGATTCCCGCCGATCGAGCGCGGCCTCCCGCGGCGTCATCCGCCAGCGTGCGTGAAACGCCGCACGCTGCACGACGACGTCGACGAGCGCGATCCCGCCGAGCGCGCCGAGCACCGCGAGAAGAACCGTGGAGACCGCCCGGGCGGCTGCAGGAACGACCGCCCCCGAGCTGCCGAGGGCGTCGGCGAGATCCGGCGCCGACGACGCCAGCGCGATCGTCGAAGCGACGCCGCCGACGACGACCGCCGCCGCGCCGCGGAGTGAATCGTACGCGCCGAGCCCGGCCCCGCGGGGCGGCCGGGGGGTCTCGGCATGCCGCCTGCTGACGAAGCCGCCGAGCAGGACCGCGCTCGTCGCGAGACTCGCGGCGGCGGCGGCGACGCAGAACGGAGCGGCGAGCACGAGCACGTCGCTCAGCGCCTCCTGCGGCGAGGCGTGGGCAGGGTCGTTCAACGCCGCCCGGATCGAGACGCGAAACCGGTCCGTGAGCGCGCCCGCCAGCGACGGCCCCATGACCGCGATGAGCGCGACCGGCGCGACCCGCACGGCGGCCGCGGACAGGGGCCCATCGCCGGCGCGTCGGGCGGCGAGCAGGCGGCGGGGAGTGGGCGGAACCGTGCGATCCATTCGGGGAGTTTCAGAGTCGGAGGATCGGGAGCCAGATGGCGCTTCCACCCAGCCGCACGAGGTTCGCGCTCTCGGTGATCACCGGGATCCGGACGAGCGGCGGAGGATGAGTGGCCTCGAATGCGAAGAGCACGTCGATGGCCGAGAGTCGGTCGATGCCGGAGAAGAACTGCATCATGAGGAGGGCCCCGCCCTCCGATAGGTGATATCCGGATCGCCGCGCGCCGGCCACGAGGACCGTGTTGACGCCCGCCGAGTCGGCCGCGAGCTCGTTCGGCTGATTGAAGAGCGGAACGGCGCTCGACAGCCCCCGGACGAGCTCGCCCGTCCCGAACGGCCCGTTCCCGCCGGTGCACGGGAGGTGCCCGAGGTGATGATGCGCGAGCTCGTGCCCCACCACGAACCCGACGATCTCGTCGTACACGTCGTGGATCCTCTGGGCGCGCGCGGGGTCCCCGCCATGTCGCGTGTCGAAGAGTCCGGGTGGCGGCTCCGGGATGGGCGCGTCCTTCCGCGTGTTCCGGGCGACGAACGCGATGTAGTCGTCGACCTCGTGCGTCCCGAGTCGCTCGTCGTCCGCGCGGGCGCGAGCGAGGCGCGCCGAGATCACGAGCAGCGTGTCCGTCACCACGACGACGGGGCCGCGGGTCGTGCAGGAAGCGAACGCGTTCACGAGACCCGGAGTGTCGTCGATGACGAGCGGAAGGCCCGTCACGCGTGCCCGAGCGACGTCGGGGAGCACGCCCTCGAGCTCCGTCATCAGAGCCGCGGCGCGCGAGCGTAGAGTCGCGGGGTCGGCGAGCTCGATGGGATCCGGCCCGATCACGGGCTGCGGTGCGGACGCGGGCGGTTGCGCGGCAATGGGCGGCGTTCCGTACGGCGCGGGCGCAGGTCCCGGCGCGGGCGCCGCGTACGGTGGCGCCGAAGCGTACGGTGCCGACGAGTACGGCGAGGGATACGGCCCGCCGTAGCCGCCGTACGCGGCCGGTGGGCGCGAGGGGGACGTCTCGCCGTCGCAGCCGGCCACGAGCGCCACGCTCGTCACGGCGAGCGCGAGCGTGCCGAAGCGAGCGAGACGCGCAAGACGCGCGAGACGCGCGGGACGCGCAAGACGCCCAAGATGAAGGAGCGCTCCTGGAACGTGACGGAAACGAAGCGAGGGCATTGGTGGCTGGAAGTGTCGAGACATTGCGGACTCGTCGGACCTGCGCCATCTTGCCACTCGTTTGCCGATGATCGAGCTCTCGACTCACGAGTCCATGCGCGACGTCGGCGAGGCGGAATGGGCCGCCGTGGCCGGGCCGGACGTGCCGCCGTTCCTTTCGTATGCGTTCCTCCGCGCGCTCGAGGACACCGGGTGCGCCGTCCCGGCGCGGGGCTGGCAGCCCTGTCACCTGGTGTTCCGGAAGGACGGCCGCGCGGTCGCGGTCGCGCCCGCGTACGTGAAGGGGAACAGCGAAGGGGAGTTCGTCTTCGACCAGGGCTTCGCTCAGTTCGCGGAGGGACGCCTCGGCATCCGCTACTACCCGAAGCTCGTCGTCGCCGCGCCGTTCACGCCGGCGACGGGGCCGCGCCTGCTCGTCCGGGCGGGCGAGAACGTCGCCGAGCTCGTGGCGGCCTTTGCGCGCACTCTCCCCGAGCTCTGCCGGCGGCTCGGCGTGTCCGGCGCGCACGTGCTCTTCCCCGACGAGGCCCAGGCGCGGATCCTGGAGACGACCGGTCTCGCGCATCGGCAGGGCGTCCAGTTTCACTTCAAGAACGATGCGCTCGGGTCCTTCGAGGACTACCTCGCGCTCTTCAACTCCAAGCGGCGAAACCAGATCAAACGAGAGGTCCGGGCCCCTGCGGAGCAAGGGCTCGAGCTCGTCACGCTCTCCGGCAGAGATCTCGATCCTCCGCTCGTGGACGTCGTGTTCGAGCTCTACGTCTCGACGGTCGAGAAGTACTTCTGGGGCCGGCAATACCTGAACCGGAGCTTCTTCGAGGAGATCATCCGGAAGATCCCGGACGCCGTCCTGGTCGTCCTCGCGCGGCACTCCGCGTCGCGCCGGCCCGTCGCGGGCGCGTTCAACCTGCTCGGGAAGACCGCGCTCTACGGTCGTTACTGGGGCGCCCGGGAGGACCACCCGTTCCTTCACTTCAACGTCTGCTACTACCAGGGCGTCCGAGAGTGCATCGAGCGACGCCTGTCGGTGTTCGAGCCGGGCGCGGGCGGTGAGCACAAGCTGCCACGGGGTTTCGAACCCACCGCGACGCACAGCTTCCACCACTTCGCCGATCGCCGGCTGGACGCGGCAGCGCGAGATTTCCTCGGTCGCGAGCGGCAGGCGATCCACGAGCACCTCGAGGACTACGAGAGCCACCCCGTGCTGAAGCGAACCCAGGGCTGAGCGCGCGGGGGCTCGCTCAGAGCGCCGCGTGATAGGCGAGCGTGAACAACGCCGCGGGCATTGCCGTGCTCGCCGTGTTCGTTCCGGGATCGTCCCAGCGGAGGAACCCACGGGCGCCGAGCCAGAACGAAGTCGCGCGACCGGTGAGCGGCACGCCGAAACCGAGGGAGAGCTCGCAGCCGCGTCGATCTCCGAACGACTGTCCGCGCGGCTCCCGGAAGTAAGCGCCGACCCCGAGCGAGATCGAGTCCACCGCGAGATCCAGGACGGAGGGACCGTTTTCCCACCCCTTCGACCACCGCGGAATGAACGCAGGTCGAAGATCCACGCCGAGGGCGAGCGCGCGTTCGGACTTCGACGAACCGCCGAACGAGTCCGTGTAGCCGGCGTAGACTCCAGCCATGAAGGCATAGTGGAGCGAAGCGCGGAGGGCCCCGGACGGCCCGCCGTCGGCGATCTCGGCGCCGGCGTCCACGCCGAGATCGAAGAGACCATCGAAGCGCCCGTAGACGCCGTCGTCGGTCACGTCGTCTCCCTTCACTTCGCCCGGGAGACGGCTCGTCGTCTCCCGGCCCGGATCCCATCGCGCCGGCTCCTCCGCCGCCGCCAGGACTCGCGGCACGGCGATCGCCGCGAGGGACACGGCCGCCCCGAAGAGCCGCGCGCGCGCGGTCATGAATCGAAGACCCGGTTCAGCTCCTCGCGGAGCTCCGGCGGGAAGATCAGCCGCACCCGCTGGATGCGCTCGCCGTCGAGGCGTCCGAGGAGCAGCGACACCTCGGCGGGGCGTCTCGATTGTCCGTTCGGGAACACGACGCGGAGCGAGTCCTTCGAATCGTCGAACGGCACGTCGCTCGCGACGTCGAGGCCGACGTAGACGTCCGCGTCGAAACCGGCCCGGCGAGCGATGTCCCGGGCCTTCTCGAGCGCGGCGTGCCTCGCCGCGGGTTCGCGGTGTTCGCCGTAGAGCTCGATCGTCTTGAAGAGCTTCCTGCCGTAGAGGCGTCGCGAAAAATCGGACAAGATCGGATCCTGGACGTGCTGCCACGCCGCCATCGCGGTGAAGAGGGAGCTGTCGTCGAGGTCCAGGTAGTCGGAGAGATCCGAGTCTCCCGTCTGGGCGATGGCTTCGACCGCGCGCGGCACCAGCGGAAGGCGCGCCCCTCCCTCCAGCAGACGGCACACGCGCCCGAGGAGGCGCGAGAGCATCCACTCGCTCGCGCGGCTCGCCTTGTGGAAGTACACGTGCTGGAACATGAAGAGCCGCGCGAGGATGAACGATTCGATCGCCGGGAGGCCCTTCGCGCCGTCGATCGCGAGGACCGGTGCCTCGCCGTCGTCCGGCTGCTCTCCGAACCGGAGGCTCCGGAGGAGCCAGTCGAGATCGAACTTGCCGTACTCGACCCCCGTCGAGTGAGCGTCCCGCAGCAAATAGTCGCAGCGGTCCACGTCGAACGTCCCGGAGACGGTCCTCGCGAGGTACGAGAGCCGATGCCGCCCGTGCACGAGCTCGTTCACGCGCGCGGGGAGGCCCGGGTCGCTCTCCCGGAGGACTCGATTCACCTCGGTCGAAGGGTCCATCACGATGCGGGACGTCCACTCTTCGTGCCGCGGCGCGTCCGGCATGGCCTCCTCGAACAGGTGCGAGAAGGGTCCGTGCCCGGCGTCGTGCAGAAGCGCCGCGGCCACGGCGTCACGCGCGCGCTCGGTCGTCACGCGCTGCCAGAACGGCAGGCCCTCGTGGATCTCCTGCAGGCGCCGGATGAAGCGCGTCATCACGTGAGCCGCGCCGATCGCGTGCGAAAAGCGCGTGTGCTCGGCTCCGGGGTACGCGAGCGCCGTGAGACCGAGCTGTCGGATGCGGCGCAAACGCTGCACCTCCCGCGTATCGAGGAGACGGGGAATAATCGAGTACTCGTCCGCCTCGAACGAGACGAGCCCATGGACGGGATCGCGAAGGATCATCGTGATGTTCCGGTCCGTCGTACGCGACGCCGCGTGGTGCTGGGTAGAGGAATACCCTGAGTTCTTCGCGACCACGGCGGGATTTCGGCCACGAATGCCGCTCCGGATTGACACTGTCCACTCGAGCGCACTGCCGGCTCGCACTCGAATTCATTGAGAAATCGCGCGCCGTTCAGGTTCGAATTCCGAGTATTGGTGTCGTTCACGGTGCGGCGCTGCGGTGCGGTGTACGAAGTTTACACAGCGAGAATCAAGCGAAATTCGTCCCGGGCGGGGCTTCCGACGGTGTAGGTTGAGCGCGATACTGAATAAGGCGGGCGCATTCGCCCGAGCGAGGACTCTCACCATGTCCAAGGTACGCAAGAACACGGATCCGAGGGGGAGTCGGTCGTGTGCATTCGGCCTGACCGACGTGCTCAGAATCCTGCCGGAGCGGGAGCTCGGCTCCGTGGTCGACCGCCTCGGGATTCACATCGACCCGGCGAAGCGCATCGACGTCCCGTCCCAGGTTGCGCGCGCGCTCGTGTCCACGCCCGAGCTCCGTGAGCTCGGTCATTTCCAGCCCGGGACGCGGGAGCTCGTGCACCGGATCGCCGAGGCCAAGGGCGTGCTGCTCGTGCCGGCGCTGCCCCCGGCCGTCGAGCAGCTCGTCGCGCGCGGCATCGTCTACGCGCGGAGCGCCCCGGGCGGCATCGAGCTCATCCTCCCGATCGCGTTCATGCTCCAGCTCCGTCCGTGGGACGGGGAAGACCCGCGCGGCGTCCGAGCGCTCCTCGCGCAGACCTCCACGGAAGTCGCCGGCACCATCGCCGCGCACTACCTCGGCCGTCCGGCGACCCCGCCCGTCGTCCTCGGGCTCGAGGCTGCCTGGGTCGCATTGACGGATCCGGCGCGTCTCGCCGAGGAGCTCGAAGCTCTCGCGCCCCTCGAGCGGAAGCTCCTCCAGTCGGTGGAGGACGTGGGCGGCGAGGTGGACACGGAAGAGCTGCTGGATCTCGAGCGGGAGCCGATGCGCCTCCGCGGAGCGACGGGCGCCACGCCGTCGCGGCGAGGCGTCGGGTTCGCCCTCGAGAGACGCGGTTTCCTCGTCCCCATCCACCCGAACCGGCACGTCATCCCGTCGGAGGTCTCCGCGATCATCAGCGCGCGCCGTCACCAGGAGAGGGAAGCGCGCCGTCGCGAGATCCGGACGTTCGTCCTCGGCGAGGACCACGCGCCGCGGCGCGCACGCTTCGCGCAAGATCCCTCGATCCTCGCGCTCGCGATGGCGATCGCCGTACGGGACCCGTCGGTCGAGGTGCGGTCGGGCGTCGGCACGCCGAGATCCCTCGTCTCCAAGTTCGCCGCGCGTTTCGGCAGAGATCCGGAGGCCGTCGCGCTCATCGCCGCGCTGTCGCGCTCCGCGGGCCTCTGGGATTCGTCGGCGGCCGTCCTGAGCGCGCCTCCAGGCTCCGAACGCATCGCGGATCTCGGAGACATGCTCTTCCGCGCCTGGCGCCGCGGCGGCGCGTGGGACGAAGCGCGTCCCGAAGGCGAGATGCTCCGTGTCGGCACCGAAGCGCGAGAAGCGAGCGTGGTCGGCGTCATCCGGGAGATGGTCGTCGAGGCGCTTCAGGAGCTCGGAGAGGGGCGCTGGGTTCCGTGGGAGGCCGTCGCCGGCTTCGTCCGGACCGACAGCCGCGCCTCCGGGATCAACCGACTCATCGAACGCTGGGCGCAACGCTCCGGCCTCGAGGCGCTGACCATCGCCGAGATCGCCCACCGCATCGCATTCGAGAGCCTGCACATCCTCGGCGTCGTCGATCTCGGCGACGTCGACGAAGACGACGGGCTCGGCCCCACGCTCCGCATCACGCCGCGCGGCCGTGCCTTCCTCGGAGCGCCCGACGCGACGCCGCAGTCGCCCCCCGCGGCCAGCCGATATCTGGACACGCACGCGCTCCGCGTCGGGCCTTCGGCTCGGATCGCGGAGGTGCTCGCCCTCGCTCCGTTCACGGAGATCGGCGCCGTCACGGCGAACCTCGACTTGCTCGTGACGCCACAGGGCGTGGCTCGCGCGCTCGGTGGAGGGCTCGAGGCCGACGTCATGCGGGCGCGCCTCGAAGCGCTGGCGCCGCTCCCCGATCCCGTCGCTCGCCTCCTCACGCAGGCGAGCACGGTGCTCGGTCGCGCCGAGTTCGTGACGTCGCAAGGGTTCCTCTGGGTCGACGATCCCGAGGTGCGGGAGCTCCTCCGCACCCGTCGCCAGACGGCAGACCTGTTCGTGGATCCGTCACCTCCCGGCGGTCTCCTCATCGGCGCCGGAGTCGATCTGGATCGCCTCGCTCGGCGATGCCGGGCCCTCGGCGTCGAGGTCCTCGTCGACGGCAGCGTGTATCGCACGCGCTCGACCGCGCCGCCGCGGCGTCTCAGCGTCGCCCCGGGAGCGGAAGAGCACGGCAGTCGTCACGCGAGCGGCACTCGCCCTCGCACCGGCGCTCGGCGGGCTTCCTCCGCGCAGATGCCGGCGGCGATCAAGCGGAACGGCTGACGGGAGCCTTGCTCACGCGCGTAGACGGCTCTTCACCCAGGCGTCCCGGCCCGGGCTCGGGCTCACGTGCGTGACGCGGCCGCTCTCCACGAACACCTCCGCAGGCAGGGGGCGGCCGTTGTACTCGCTCGCCATCACGAATCCGTACGCGCCCGCGTCGCGAATGGCGACCCGCGAGGGAGCCGTCTCCCCGAACGCATACTCGCCGAACTGATCCGCGCTCTCGCAGACGGCGCCCGCGACCGCCCAGAGCGCGCCGCCCGGCGGACGTTCGAGCGGCTCGATGCGGTGATGGGCGCCGTACAGGGCGGGACGGATGAGGTCGTTCATCGCTGCATCCACGAAGGCCCAGCGCCGGGCGCGCGTGCGCTTCTCCTGCACCACCGTCGCGACGAGGACGCCGTGGGGCGCGACCATCGAGCGACCCGGCTCGACCACGAGCCCGAGCGCCCCGAGGCCCTCCGCCGCGAGGAGCGCCCGCGCCGCACCGAGGAACTCCGCGGGGCGCGGCGGCGGTGCGTCTCCGACGTAGTCGATGCCGAACCCCCCGCCGAAATCGACGAAATCGAGCGATCTCCCCGTCGCGAGGCGGCTCTTCGCGACGTCGCAGACGACGCGGGCCGACGCCGTGTACGACTCCACGTCTCTCAGCGTCGAGCCGACGTGGGCTCCGACTCCCACGACGCGGAGCGCCGGGTCGGAGTCCGCGCGTTCCCACGCCGCGCCGAGGTCTCCCACGGGAATGCCGAACTTCGCGCCCTCGTGGCCGGTCGCGACGTGGGCGTGCGTGTCGATCGCGACGCCGGGGTTGATGCGGAACGAGACGTTCGCGACGGCGCCCTGCGCTCGAGCGCGCGCCGCGACCCGCGGCAGTTCCTCCACGCTTTCCAGCGTGATCGAGCGGATCTTCGCGCCGATGGCTCGGTCGAGCTCGCGATCCTTCTTCGCGACCGCGGTCGTCACCACGCGGTCGGGCGGGGCCCCCGCGGCGAGCGCGAGCTCGAGCTCGCCCTGCGAGACGACCTCGATGCCGCCCCCCTCGGCGACGACCGTTCGGAGGATCGACGCGGCCGAGTTCGCCTTCATCGCGTAGGCGACGAGGTTCGGCGGGCCGCCCAGGGCGGAGACCATGGCCCGAGCCTCCTCGGCGATCGCAGAGAGGTCGTAGAAGTACGCGGGGGTCTCGACGGCCGCTTCCTGGAGGAGCCCCTCGAGGCGGGCTCCGGAGAGGGTCGCACGGCCGTCCGAGTCGCGAGAAAAACCCATGATGAGCGTCTCTTTACCCGTTCGCCGCACCCCGGCAATCGGGGATTTGGCGGCCCGGGCGACGGCGCTCCGAACGCAGGCGCTGCGTGCGGGGAAAGCGGCATTTTCGGCGCTGGATCCGCGCTCCTAGGTCGCGTAAACACTGGGTGCGAGGCGGGGCCGTGATGAACGCGCTCGAGCGAGCACCGGAACTCCAGAAGTACGAGCTGCTCGAGCGAATCGGGCTCGGCGGCATGGCGACGGTGTACCGCGCGCGCGACCGTCGTCTCGGGCGCGAGGTGGCGGTGAAGCTCATCCACGCCCACCTCCGGGAGAATCCCGAAGTCGCGGCCCGGTTCGTCAGCGAGGCGCGCGCCGTGGCCCGGCTCCGTCATCCGAACATCGTGGAGGTGTTCGACATCTCCGACGAAAACGAGCCGGAGCGCTACCTCGTCGTCGAACTCGTCCGGGGGATGACTCTCCGTACGCTCCTCACGAAGCACCGCGTCCTGCCGGCCGAGCTCGCGGGAGCCATCGGGCTCGAGGTGGCCGGCGCGCTCGCCCACGCCCATGCCCAGGGCATCATCCACCGGGACGTGAAGCCCGAGAACGTGCTCGTGGATCTCTCTTCCGCGAACTCGGGGCCCGCGAACCCCGCGTCGAACCCGCCGATCGCGGCGAAGGTGAAGCTCACGGATTTCGGCATCGCGAAGCTCCTCGACGCTCAGGGGGTCACGTCGACCGGGCAGGTGCTCGGCTCGCCTGCCCACATGGCACCCGAGCAGATCGAGGGAGGGGACGTGGGCCCGCGCGCGGACGTATTCGCGCTCGGCGTCATGCTCTACGAGTGCATGGTCGGGCGACTTCCGTTCGACGGGAAGAACCCCGCGCAGGTGCTCCGCCGCGTGCTGGACGGCACGTATCCGCCGGCCGATCGCGAGCAGCCGCTCGTCGGGGCTCGCTGGGCGGCCATCCTGGCTCGCGCTCTCGAGCGGAACGCCGCCGATCGCTACGAGTCCGTCGAGGCGTTCGCCGACGCGATCCGCGAGGAGCTCGCGCGCGTCGGGATCGCGGACGCGAGAAGCGAGATCGACCGCTTCCTGGGCGATCAAGACGGCTACGCCGCTGCTCTGGTTCCGCGTCTGGTCGAACGCCTCGTGGCGGCCGGCGAGAAGGCTCGCGCGGAAAAGAACCACGGGCTCGCGACGGCCGAGTTCAACCGGGCGCTCGCCTACCGGCCCGGCGATCCCGAGCTCGTTCGTCGGGTGAGCGCGCTCGCGCGGCGAGCGGGTCTCGTCGCCCTCGGGCGCAAGGCAGCGCTGTCCGTCGTCCTCTTTTCCGGCGTGGCGGGTGCCGTCATGATCCTGCGCCATCGCGGGGTGCCGCCGATCCGTAGCCTCGTGCCGATCGCCGCGAAGCCACGGCAGTCGGCGACCGTCGCTCCGGGGCCCGGCGCGGCCGTTCCGGCTCCGCCGCAGAAGGGGCCGGCGGGACCGGCGCCGCCCCGACGCATCCCGATCATTCGAGACCCGGCGCGGGTTCCACCGAAGAAAGTCGAGCCGACGGCGACGCGCGCGGTCGTCGTGGACGTCGCCGGGCCGAAGGGCGGCTACCTCAAGATCGACGGCGAGCGCGAGGACGAGTGGTTCGGGAAGACCCACGAGCTCGTCGTCGGGCCGCACGTGTTCGAGTTCGTCCCGAAGGAGTCGGAGTGCTGTCTGCCGTCGCCGCCGCAGACTCACACCGTGTCGGAGGGGGAAGGCGCGGACCACGTTCTGCTCTCGGTCGCGTACCGTGAGGCGAGGCTCCACGTGGACCGTACGCCTCCGGGCGTGCTCCGGTGCCGCTCGCTGTTCGGCGCGGACCTCCAGGTCCCGGGCACGCTCGCGGTCCCCATGTCGCGGCTGACGGTGACCGGCCACTGCACTTATGTGGCGTCGGACTCGAGCGGCGGCGCAGCCGTTCCGGTCACGAAAGACGTGACGCTCACGGCGGGACAGACTACCGAGATATCCTTGCCGTAGCCGGTCCCGGCCGGCACGCATGGGTCTCCCTCGTTTTGCGCCGTTCCTGGTCCTCGCGCTCGCGCTCGCGCCGGCGCGACGGGCAAACGCCGGACCCGACGGCGGCCGAGCGAAAGGCGGCGCCGCGGCCGACTCGTCTCCTCCCTCGACGGAGCAGCACGCCGCGCCGCCCATCACGGCCGAGGGCGCGTTCTCCCGCGCCACGGCGTTCTACGAGGCCGGCCAGTACGGCGAGTGCGTCTCGGCGTTCCACACGCTGTTCTCCGACCCGGTGCTCGCCGGGGAGCTCCCGTTCCGTTCGCGGGAGCAGGCGCACGTCTACCACGCGGCCTGTCTCATCGCGCAGGGCAAGACCGAGGAGGCGGACGATCAGTTCCGTGCGGCGATCCGCGAGAGCCCCCAGATGGCGGTGCCGAACGCGATCGTGTTCCCGCCTCCCGTCATCGAGCGGTTCATCATCGTCCGGAGCGAGATGCTCGAGGAGATCCGTCGTTCGGAAGAGGAGCGCGCCGAGCGGCAGCGGCTCGCGGCCCAGCGAGCCAGGGAACGGGCGGAGGCCGAGCGCCGTCGCATCGCGGAGCTCGAGCGCCTCGCGTCGGAGGAGACCATCGTCACTCACAATCGTCGGTGGATGGCGAGCGTGCCGTTCGGCGTCGGACAGTTCCAGAACCGCGACTACACGCTCGGCGCCGTCTTCCTCGGGTCGGAGGCGCTGCTCGTCGCGACCGCGCTCTCCGCGGTGTCGATCGAGCTCTCGCTGCATGCTCAGGCGAAGGGCGGTGCCGGCCTTCGAGATCAGGGCACGGAGGTGGAGCAGCTGAACCAGAACATCCTCACCGCGCATCGCGTCAGCCTCTACGCGACGGGTGCGTTCATCCTGGTGCTCGCCGGCGGAATCCTGGAGGCGAATCTCTCGTACGTTCCCGAGTTTCGCGACGGCAAGCGCCAGCGCAAGGTGACGCTGCCCTCCGCGGGCAGCCTCACGGTCGCTCCCGAAGTGACGGCGGAGCGCGGCGGAGCGGAGCTCGGAATCGTCGGGCGGTTCTGACGGCCCGGGCGTCGCGGGACGACTCACGGCCGTCTCGCCCCCCGGTGGCTCGCGCGGTCCTCGCGATCGCTCCCCATCAGCCCCTCGCGGGCGGGCTTCATTCGCGAGCGGACGGCGGTGAGGTTCGAAACGCGGCGCCCCGAAGGGTTCGTATACGAACTGGGCTGGGTGAGCCGCCCATCGTGCGCCTCTCGCGCCTGGGCTGGCTCGTTGGACTAGCCGCTGAGCGCCGTGACACGGACGCTCGCGCGGTCCTCCGCTCGCTCGGCGGCGAGGACGGAGGCGGCGTGCGGCTCGTCGCCGCGTCGGGCGCCGTCCACTCCGAGGAGGGCGAGCAAGAGTCGGGGCGCGACGAGGGGAAGGCCGCTCTCCGTCGAGAAGACTCGTGAGAGCTCGCGGGCGTATGCGCGGGCGAGCTCGAGGGTCTCGATGCGGTCGAATGCTCTCGACTTCGGGCGGCTGGCGATCGGAAGCAGCACGAGCGCGAGGAAGAACACGTGGAAGATCGCGCGGAGCCGGAGCACCTCGAGCTCGGAAGCGTTCGCGAGCTTCCGCTTCAGGAAATGCACGTTCAGCGGCACGTGGAACGCCTCGTCCCGCGTCAGGATGGTGAGCATCCGCTTCACGGCCGGGTTTTCCACGCGCGCGAGCGTCAGGCGATACGTGGTGCTGCCGATCGTCTCGAACATGAGGTTCGTGAGCAGGATCGTGTCCATGCGTCGGGCGCGCGCGTAGAGGCGAAAGAGGAGCCCCGTCACGCGACCCATCGGCTGGACCGAGCCTCCGAGGTGTTCGAGGAAATCCGCGAGGAGCTGCCGGTGCCACCCTTCCTCGTCTCCGTAGAGACGGAGCGCGCGTGCGAGCTCGGGGTCCGCCGCCTCGACGAGAGCGGACAGGACGTGAGCCTGGGCGAGGCCGGACTCCTCCGCCCGGTACGCCGCGTTGAAGAACTTGAGCGCGGCGCGTTTCTCTTCGTCGCTCGCGAACGTGACGGGGAGTCGGAGGTCCCGGTCTTCGTCCGCGTCCCGGTTCGAGAGCCGTCGTTCGAGAGCGCCCACCCACCACGCAGTCGGTCGATCCGAGGCCTCCATCAGCCGGCTTTCCGGAACGCCGCGACGTAGAAGCCGCCGAGCGCCGACAGCGGCGAGTCGGCCAGCGCCCGCTCGGCGCGGCGAAGCGCCGGGCCCACGACCGGAAGCCGCATCGCCGTCGCGAACGGGGTCACGATGCGGATGCCCCGCGCGGCCACGAACGTGCACCCCACGGGCGCCAGGCGTCGGACGTGCTCCGGCGAGTCGTACCGGGTGAAGACGTGACCCTCGTGCGCCCCGGCCGCGATCTCGCCGCGGGGACCGAACCGCTTCGCGAGCCCTCGAAGGCTCCACGGGTTGTAGAACTCGGCGATCACGTGGCCGCCCGGACGGGTGACGCGCGCCATCTCGGACAGGGCGCGATCGATCTCCTTCACGTGGGCGAGCACCTTGAACGAGCACACGACGTCGAACGACGAATCCGGGAAGGGAAGCTCCGTCGCCGAGCCGAGCGCCACGTCGAGGCCTCGACGCTGCGCGTGCGCGAGCATTCCCGGGCTCAGGTCGACGCCCCGCGCGGATCTCGCGAAGCGCGCGATCCGGGACAGCACGAGCCCCGTCCCGCACCCGACCTCGAGGACGTCCTTACCGCGGCCGAATCGCTCCACGAGCTCGCTCTCGAGCTCGTCCACGAGATCGTGGTACCCGCCGGGATCGCGACCGCCGCGGTGCGCCTCGTACCGCGACGAGAAGGCGTCGTAGTACGCTCGGTTCGATTCGTGGCTACCCGAGGCGTCCATCCGGCGCTAGGACACTAGCCGCGAACGCTCCACCCATGAAGCCCGGCGACCACCCCGATTTCTTTCGTCTGCCCCCGCCGCCCGGGCGGAGCCGAGAAAGTCGCATCGTGCTGGACGAGACGGGGCGTTTCTGGAACGGCGGCGCGCTCGTGGATCACGAGGGCATGGCGCTCGCCTTCGCATCCTGGATCACGCGGCATCCCGACGACGGCCGCTTCATCCTCACGAACGGCTACGACTGGACCTACTTCACGGTGAAGGACGCGCCGTACTTCGTGCGGCACGTCGGTCGGGACGGCGAGCGCGCCGTCCTCAGCCTCTTCGACGGTACCGAGGAGCCGCTGGACCCGGAGCACGTCACGGTCTCGGACGCGGGCGTTCTCTATGCCCGGGTCCACGGGGACTACGAAGCGCGGTTCACGCAGGGCGCTCAGGCCGCCATGGTGGACTTCATCGGTGAGGGGGAGGACGGCTCGCCGTGCATCGAGATCGCGGGCGTCCGGTACCCGATCCGCCCCCGCCCTCGGCTCCAGCCGTCCGGGCCGGCCGACAGCGCGGGCCCATCGCCGAACTGACCGATAACCCCGGAACATCCCACGGGTTCCCGCCGCTTCCCGGGGCGTATTTGGTGCGCCGCGGCACCCCTTGCACGAGGGGGGGGAGTCGACTAGATTGCCGCTCGAAAACTTGTGGGCTCCTGCGGACCCCCTGATTCGAGGGTCCGTTTTTTTTTCCCAAACGGGACTGCTGCCGGTTCGGCACGCCCGAGGAGCCCCGACCCCTCGCGCATGCAGCTCGCCCACGAAAGCCTGAAAGGTCTCGATCGCGATCGAGTCATCTCGGTCGTCGAGCCCATTCTGCGCGCCCACGGGGTCGATGCCGTCGAGCTCATCTGGCGTTCCGACTCCCAGGGCTGGGTCCTCTACCTGACGGTGGAGCGGCCCGGGTCGGCGGACCCCGCCGCGGGCGTCACCCTGGACCTCTGCGCGGAGATCTCGCGAGACCTCTCGGCGGCTCTCGACGTCGCCGATTGCATCCCGGGCGCTCGGTATCGCCTGGAGGTCGGCTCCCCCGGCATCGATCGCGCGCTCTACGGCGTCCGGGACTACGCGCGCTTCGCCGGCAAGACGGCGAAGTTCAAGCTGCGCGAGCCGGTGGACGGTCAGCGCGTCCTCCGGGGCGCGCTCCACGGCATGTCGGAGGACGGCTTCGTCCTTCTCACGGCGGACGGCAAGGAGCACCGGCTCGCTCCGGCCATCATCGAGAGCGGAAAGCTCACGTTGGATTTCGATTTGGCGAAAGGCCGCCCCGATCACGGGCGGAGTTCGCAGAAGCGCGCGGGTCGTTCCGCGCCGCGTGACAGGTGAGTCATGGCAGCAGCAACCGAAGCGGGGTTCGAAGGAAGCCTGGGCAGCATCATCGCCCAGGTGGCTCAGGAGAAGGGGATCGACCGGCAGATCCTCATCGAGACGATGGAAGCGGCCATCCTGAAGGCCGCCCAGGCGGCTTTCGGGCCGACCCGCGAGCTCGAGGCCCGGTACAATGAAGACACCGGCTCCATCGACCTCTTCCAGTACATGACCGTGACGGAGAACGTCGCGGATCCGGAGCGCGAGATCGCTCTCGACGTCGCGCAGAAACACGGTCTCGAGGCGGAGCTCGGTGAAGAGCTCGGCTTCCAGGTGTTCTGGCACCCGAAGGACGCGGAGCGCGCCCGCCAGCAGGACAAGGAGTTCGGCCAGGTGCTCGACATGCGCCAGGCGCGGAGCGCGTTTGGTCGCATCGCGGCGCAGACGGCGAAGCAAGTGCTGCTCCAGCGCGTCCGGGACGCCGAGCGGGACCTCATCTACAACGAGTACAAGGACAAGAAAGGCCAGCTCATCCGCGGCATCATTCGCCGCTTCGAGAAGGGCCACAACGTCATCGTGGACCTCGGCCGGACGGAGGGCATCCTCTCCCACCGGGAGCAGACCCCGCGGGAGACGTACCGTCCGGGCGACCGCGTCGTCGCCTACGTGAAGGACATCGACCGCGAGGCCCGCGGTCCGCTCGTCATCCTGTCTCGGAGCGATCCGCGTCTCGTGGACAAGCTCTTCGAGGCGGAGGTCCCCGAGATCTACGAGGGCATCGTGAAGATCGTGGGCGTCGCCCGCGAACCCGGTTCCCGGTCGAAGATCGCCGTGAGCACCCGGGACCCGGACGTGGACCCCGTCGGCGCCTGCGTCGGCATCAAGGGGTCCCGCGTCCAGGCAGTCGTCCAGGAGCTCCGCGGGGAGAAGATCGACATCGTCCCGTTCGATCCCGATCCGGCGCGGTACATCATCGCGGCCATCCAGCCGGCGGAAGTGAACAAGGTCATCGTGGACGAAGCCGATCATCGGATGGAGCTCGTCGTCCCCGACGAGAAGCTCTCCCTCGCCATCGGGCGAAAGGGTCAGAACGTCCGGCTCGCGTCCCAGCTCACGGGCTGGAAGCTCGACATCATCAGCGAGAGCAAGTTCAAGCAGATGGAGGAAGAAGCGCTCGCCGCCTTCCGCCAGATGGAAGGCATCCAGGAGGACCTCGCGCGGGCGATGTACCGCCTCGGCTTCCGGGCGCTGGAAGAGCTCGCGGAGGCCAGCATCGAGGAGCTCGTCACCATCGACGGCATCGGGAGCCCGGACGAAGCTCAGAAGCTCCGCGACCGCGCTGCCGAGACGATGGAGCGCCTCCGGAACGAACGCGTGGTCGCGGCGAAGACGAGCGCCGAGCCGCCCGCGGAGCGGGACTACCTCCGGCTGGTGAAGGGCGTCGGCGTCCGGACGCAGCAGCTGCTCGAAGAGGGCGGCTACCGCGGCGTGAACGACGTCGTCCGCGAAGATCCGGATCGTCTGGCGATCCGGAGCGGGCTTTCCCACAAGAAGGCGCGCGCCGTCCAGGCCGCCGCTCGCGACTTCCTCGCGGGCGAGTTCAAGGAAATCGAGGCCGCTCGCGCGCGCCTCACCGTGACAGCCACGGCCGGAGCCTCCTGACGCCGGAAGGTGAACTCGTGCGCACTTGCGTGGGCTGCCGAAAGGAAGACGACTCCCGGGCGATGATCCGTCTCGTCCTCGGTGAAGGTGGCGCGCTCGGCGTGGACCTCTCCGCCCGCGCATTCGGCCGCGGGGCGTGGGTGCACCCGCGCCCGGACTGCCTCTCTCGCGCGGCCCGCGGCGGCGCCGAGCGCGGTCTGAAGGCCAAGGTCACGACGACCGAAGCGGAGCTGTTCCAGGAGGTCCGGGCCGCGGCGAGTCGCCGGGTCCAAGGGCTCCTCCACTCGGCGCGCGGCGCCGGCAAGGTGGCGCCCGGTTCGGACGCCGCGGAAGCGGCCGAGCAGCGCGGCGAGGTCGCGCTCCTTCTCGTCGCGTCGGACGCTCGTTCGTCCGCGCAGGCCGCCTTCGTCGGCCGGCTCGCGTCGCGCGGCGGCTGCACGGTCTGGGGTACGAAGGACGAACTCGGGCGCGCCGTCTCGCGCCCGGATACGGCGCTCGTGGCCGTGTTGGACAAGGGTTTCGCGGACGCGATCGTCCGCGCCGTTTCGCTGTCCGAGATGCCTGACGGGGGTCTCGAGGGGGCGGTCGCTGCGCGCGCCGTTTCGGAGGTTCGATGAGCAAGCTTCGCGTGTATGAGGTCGCCCGAGATCTGGGTCTTGAAAACAAGGCCCTGGTCGCCCTGTTCCAAGCCATCGGGGTGACCGACGTGCGCAATCACATGAGCGCCGTGGCACCGGAGCAGATCGAGCGCGTGAAGCGACACATGGAGAAGCAGAGCGCCGAGAGCGTCGTCGAGGAGCGCATCCACGCGACCGTCGTGAAGCGCCGCGCGGTGAAGCCCCGCTCCGAAGCCGCGTCCTCGCCCGTCGCCGCGCCTCTCCGAAGCGCGCCCGCAGCGGCGCCGCCTCCCGTTTCGTCTCCGCGATCGGCTCCCGTGCCCGAGCCTCCGCCCGTCGTGATCGCCCGCGAGGCCTCGGCGCCGGCGGCCGCTCCTCCGCCCCCGCCTTCCGTCGTCGAGGCGCGCTCCGAGCCGAAGGCCGCGCCGCCTCCGCCGGCTCCGGTCGTCGAGGCCGCGCCGCCTCCGCCGGCTCCGGTCGTCGAACCTCCGCCGGCGCCGAAGTCGGAAGCGCGTCCGCCCGAGCCTCCGCCGCCTCCGCCGCCTCCGCCTCCGGTCGTCGAAGCGCCACGCATGCCGTCGACGCCGCCGAAGACGGGCGTCGAAGTCTGGCAGGGCCGGCCGGGCGTGCCGATGCCGCAGGCGCCGCGAGGCGCGCCGCCTCCGCGCCGCGTGCAGTACGACGCGAAAGCGGGCGGTGGTCCCGGCGGCGGCCCGCAGCGTCGCGGTGGACCGATGATGGGCGGCGGCCGACCCGGTCAGCGCGGTCCCGGCGGTCCGCGAGGCGGACGCTTCGGCGGCCCCGTCGGGCAGCCGCTCCGTCGTTCGACGGGCCCGGTGATCCCCGCGCAGGAACGCGCCGCGCACAAGAAGGTCGTTCGCATCGAGGGCACGGTCCTCCTCCAGACGCTCGCCGGGCGTCTCGGCGTGAAGGCCACCGAGATGCTGATGAAGCTCATGCAGCTCGGCATGACCGGCGTGAACATCAACAGCACGCTCGACGCCGACACCGCGAAGATCGTCGCGAACGAGTTCGGCTGGGAAGTCGAGGATACGGCGGTCAGCGAGGAACAGGCGCTCGAAGAGGCGCAGGGCGTCGCGAAGGCCGTGGCGGAAGAGGGCAGGGAGCCGCGTCCCCCGGTCGTCACCGTCATGGGTCACGTCGACCACGGAAAGACGAGCCTCCTCGACCAGATCCGGAAGGCGAACGTCGCAGCCGGCGAGGCCGGCGGCATCACGCAGCACATCGGCGCGTACTCCGTGGACACGCCGCGCGGCAAGATCACCTTCCTCGACACGCCCGGTCACGAGGCCTTCACGCAGATGCGCGCGCGCGGCGCTCAGGCGACGGACATCGTCATCCTGGTCGTGGCCGCGGACGACGGCGTGATGCCGCAGACGAAGGAAGCCATCAGTCACGCGAAGGCGGCGGAGGTGCCCATCGTCGTCGCCATCAACAAGATCGACAAGCCGCAAGCCCAGCCCGATCGCGTCCGCCGCGAGCTCGCCGACGTGGGTCTCGTCCCGGAAGAGTGGGGCGGGGACACGCTGTTCTGCGAGGTGTCGGCGGTGACACGCGCCGGCGTCGATCACCTGCTGGAGAGCGTCGCTCTCCAGGCCGAGCTCCTGGATCTGCGCGCGAATCCCAAGAACCCGGCCCAGGGGCTCGTCGTCGAAGCGGAGCTCGATCGGGGCCGCGGCCCGGTCGCCTCCGTGCTCATCATGGACGGCACGCTCGAGCGCGGGGACGTCATCCTCGCCGGCAGCGCGTGGGGCAAGGTCCGCGCGATGATCGACGACCGGGGCCGGAGCATCGCCGCCGCGGGCCCGTCCACGCCGGTGTCGATCATCGGCCTGAACGAGGTGCCGAGCGCGGGCGACCCCGTGCACGTGATCCGGGACGCCAAGAAGGCGCAGGAGATCGCCGAGGGGCGTCAGTCGAAGCAGCGCAAGAGCCTCCTCCCGAGCGCCACGAAGGTGTCGCTCGAGGAGCTCGCGCGTGCGATGGCCGAGGCCGCGCAGCTCGACCTCAAGGTCATCGTCAAGGCGGACGTCCAGGGCTCCGTCGAGGCCGTGAGCGACGCGCTCCTCCGCCTGAGCACGGACAAGGTGAAGGTCACGATCGTCCACGCGGGCGTCGGCGCCATCACGGAAGGTGACGTGAACCTCGCCGTCGCGGCCAAGGCGATCGTCGTCGGCTTCAACGTCCGGCCCGCCGGCAAGGCGTCCTCCCTCGCGCAGAAGGAGAACGTCGAGATCCGCCAGTACTCGATCATCTACGACGTCGTGGACGACGTGAAGAAGGCGATGGAAGGCCTCCTCGCTCCGACCCTCGTCGAGAACGTCATCGGGCACGCCGAGGTGCGTCAGCTCTTCAAGCTGTCCAAGGCGGGCTGGGTCGCCGGCTGCATGGTCACCCAGGGTGTGGTCCGGCGCAACGCGCACGCCCGGATCCAGCGCGACGGAAATGTAGTCTGGACGGGCAAGATCGCGGCGCTCCGTCGCTTCAAGGACGACGTGAAGGAAGTCAAGGAGGGCTTCGACTGCGGCCTCTCCTTCGAAGGCTGGAACGAGATGAAAGAGAAGGACGTCGTCGAGGTCTTCGAGATGCAAGAGGTGCGGCAGTCGCTCTGATGGCGGCCGCCGACCCGGAAGATGTTCGTCGGCGTCGCGCGCTTCGTCCTCCAGATACCGGGAGCGCGCACGCTGAAGGATCGACGACAGGTCGTCCGGAGCTTCAAGGAGCGCATCGTCGCTCGACTGAAGATCTCCGCAGCGGAGGTGGGGGACGCGGAGCGGATCCAGGTCGCGACCGTCGGCGTCGCCGTCGTGTCGTCGGACTCGCGCGTGTGCGCGGACGTCCTCGCGCAGGCGCGGTCCGTCGCGGCGTCCCTCCCGGAGGCGCTCCTCGCCGACGTGCGGTCGGAGGTCCTCTCCTTCGGCGCGGGCGGTTCGGGTCTGAAGCACGGCATCGAGTCGTCGCTCGGAGATCTGGATGACGAATGAGACCGGACTTCGGGCGCGCCGCGTAGCGGCGCAGGTCCGCGCTCGCATCACGGAGGCGCTCGCTCGTGAGGTCTCCGATCCCGCGCTCGCCGGGCTCGTGGTCTCCGACGTCACGCTGCCCGACGATCTCGGCCTCGTCTGGGTGAAGGTGCGGCTGCTCGTCGGCGGTGAAGACGAGAAGAAGCGGCGGACGGCGCTCCGGAGCCTGGAGCGCGCCGCCGGTCGGATCCGCCGGGGACTCGGCCCGTCGCTCCGGCTGAAGCGGGTGCCCGAGCTCCGTTTCGTCTACGACACCGGGCCGGACGCCTCCGACCGCGTCGAGGAGCTTCTCGCGGAGATCCGCGCGGACACCAAGCCCAAGGAATGACAGGCGATAATCGCCTGGGAGCGGGGGGTGCGCGTTCTCGCTCTCCTCGCCCGGGTTGAGGGTAGGATGTCCGGGTGCGTCGTTCCGTACCCACTCCTCTGGGGGCAGAGCCCCGCACTCCGCAAAGGGCTGGACGGTACCGAATCGAGGCCGAGCTCGCGCGCGGGGGAATGGGCACCGTTTACGCAGCCGTAGACGAATCGACGGGCCAGCGGGTCGCGCTGAAGCGGCTCGGGTCCAGCGCCGCCGCGGGCACTCGCCGGAAATCGGACGGCGGCGTTCGGGACGCCGCGATCCTCTTTCAGCTCGAATACACGATGCTCGCGCGCCTCGTGCATCCGAGCCTCATCGAGGTGTACGAGTACGGCGTCGACGGCGGCGTTCCCTACTACACGATGGAGCTCCTCGACGGCCGCGACCTCCGCGAGATCGCGCCGGTTCCGTACCGAGAGGCCTGTCGGTTCGTCCGGGACGTGGCTTCGTCGCTCGCGCTGCTCCACGCGCATCGTCTCGTGCATCGCGACGTGAGTCCGAGGAACGTGCGCGTCACCCGAGATGGTCGCGCGAAGCTCCTCGATTTCGGGACTCTCACTCCGTTCGGCGTGCCGCCCGACATCGCGGGCACACCGCCCTGTGTCCCACCGGAGGGTCTGAACGGCGGGGCGGTCGACGATCGCTCGGACCTCTACTCGCTCGGCGCGGTGCTCTACTGGCTCATCACGGGGAAGGACGCGTTCCCCGCGCGACGGCTCGACGAGCTCCCCGCGCTCCTCGAGCGTGCGGTCGTTCCTCCGTCCGCGCTCGCGCCGACCGTGCCGCCTGCTCTCGACTCGCTGGTCCTCACCATGCTCTCCCGGAATCCGCTCGCGAGGCCGAAGAGCGCCGCGGAGGTGATCGAGCGACTCGACGCGATCGCGCGCTTGCCGCCGGAAGAGCGCGGAGAGATCGCGCAGGCTTACTTCCTCTCCGCCCGCACCGTCGGACGGAGCGCACAGATTGGCTCCGTCGAGCGGAACCTCGACCGTGCGCTCTCGGGGACAGGCGGCAGCGTCCTCGTCGTCGCGGAACGCGGGTTCGGAAAGACCCGTTTTTGCAGGGAAATTGCCGTGTCCGCGCAGACCCGCGGAGCGACCGTGGTCGTCGTCGAGGGAAGCTCCGAGGACGGACCCTTCGGGACGGTCCGGGCGATCGCGGCGCGAATCCTCCAGATCTCGCAAGACGACGCGGTCGCCACGGCAGAGCCGTACGCCGCCCACCTCTGCCACGCGGTCCCCGAGCTCGTCTCGCGGCTCGGCGAGGTCGTCCCCTCGGGGCTCGAACGAGCGCCGGGTGAGTTCCGGGCCCGGGTCGTGGCGGCGCTCCGGGCGTGGTTCTGCGATTTCGCGGCACGGCGCCCGCTCGTCATCGTCGTCGACGACGTCGATCATGCGGACGAGAGCTCTCAGGAGGTCGTCGCGTCGCTCTCGAAGCCGTGGAACGGAAGCCGCCTCCTGGTCCTCGCGACCGCCGAGAACAAGGATGCCGTCCCCGGAGGAAATGCCTTCGGCGTCCGACTTCGCCTGGGGCCGCTCGGGGGCGAGGACGTGGTCTCGCTCGTCGGGTCCCTGTTCGGCGGCGCGCCGAACACCCGACGCCTCGCGCGGCGCATTCACCAGCTCTCCGCGGGGAGTCCGCGCGGAGTGATGGATCTGCTCCGCCATTTCGTCCAGAAGAAGCAGGTGCGCTACGCGGGCGGCATCTGGATGCTTCCCGAAGAGGCCCCGGCCGACGCGCTCCCGGAGAGCGTGGAGGAAGCGAGGAAGGCGCGGCTCGCCGGCCTGGCTCCGCGGGCTCGCGCGTTCGCGGAAGCGCTCAGCATTGCGGGGACGGCGCTGCCCGTCCACCTGTGCCTCACCCTCGCCGCCGCGGACGGCGAGCCGGACTCCGCGCGCGCGCTCGGGCTCCTGGACGAGCTCGTCACCGAGGGCGTCCTCGCGGGATCGGGCGGCCGGTACCGGTTCGCGGAAGAGCCGCTCCGCGAGTCCCTCGCCCAGTCGGTGGACGAAGCCCGAAGGTCGAAGATCCATCTCTCGCTCGGCAACGCCCTCGCGACGATCCAGGGGGGGACGACGTTCGACGCCGTGCTCGCGGGGCACCATCTGCTCCGCGGGGGCGCCGAGGAGCGCGGCGCCGAGCTCCTCGCCGGCGCCGGCCAGAAGCTGCTCCTCGAGACGGACGATCTCCGCGCGGCCGTTCCGGCGCTGGAGGCCGCGCTCGTCGTCTTCCAGCGGCTCGGGAAACCCGCGCACGAGCTCGCGCCCATCATCGGGCCCCTCGCGATGGCGGCGTTCTTCGTCGACCGCAAGCTCGCCGCTCGCTACGGGCCGGGCGCCCTCGCGCTCCTTCGCGAGGCCACGGGCCTCGCTCACGCCGAGGAGCTCCGACCGAAGCTCGGCGGCGTCCTGTCTCTCGGGGCCGGGGTCGCTTCCGCGGCGGTGGCGCGCCGCGCGAACACCGGTGAAGGTGCTTCTCCGTCGACCCGCGAGCTCTTCGAGATGCTTCTCCGGACCTCGATGACCCTGTCGGGCGTCGCCGGGGTCTGCCTCGACGCCGAAGGTGTGGAGGAGGTGCTCTCGGCGCTCAGCCCTCTCTCGGTCCTTTCCGACAATCACGGCGCGTCCTGGGTGCGGGCGCACTGCGAGGGCATCCGCGCGATGTGCGTCGGGGCCGTCGGTGGAGCGGCGCAGATGCTCGGACGGACCCTTCGCGCCCTGGAGGGGCAGGAGCAACCGTCGGCGTACCCGGAGGGCGCGCGGCGGCTCTTCGTCGGCGGCACCATCTTCGCGCTCGGCGCGATGGCCTGTCTCTCCGACGAGGGCGCGGCGCTCGACTACGCCGACCGGTTGGAGCGCCTGGATCTTCGGCTGTACGACCTCGTCGCGACGCAGCTCCGGATGCTGCACCACGCGCACCAGGGAGACGCCGAGCTCGCTCGGATGGAACACGAACGGCTCGAGACGCTCGTGGTCGACCGCGGTTCGGCGTGGCAGACGGAAGTGTGGGAAGCGCCGTCGATGCTCCTCGTTCACCTGCGAGACGGCGACGTGCTCGGCCTCCGGGGAGACGTCGAGCGTCTCGGTCGGCTCGCGCGGGAGATCCCGTCGCTCGAGCCCTTCGCGCTCCTCGCCCGCGCCGCGCACACCCGGGCCCGCGGCCGGCTCGACGAGGCCGCGGGCCTCCTCCACTCCCTCGTCGGGCCGAACGCGCGCCCGTTCCTCGGCCGCGGCCCGGCCGTCGGACTGTCCGCCGAGGTGTTCAATGCGCTCGGTGCACATTCCCACGCCGAGGCGTGCACGCGCGCGTTTCTGCTGTCCCAGAGCACCGAGGACCGTCGGTTCGGCCGACTTTCCCTGGGCGTGAAGATCCAGCACGCCTTCGCCATCGCCGCGCTCGGCGATCGCGCCGAGGCCGAGCTCGAGCTCGACCTCTGCCTCGACGCGCTGACGGAATCCTGCAGCCGCCTGTCGCTCGGAATGGTCCACGAGGCGCGCGCCCGGATAGCGCTCGCCGCAGGGGACAGCGGCGTGTTCAACGCGCACCTCCAGAAGATGGAGAAGTATCTGCGACCGACCGACAATCCGTCGCTGATCGCGGCGTGCGAGCGGCTGCGACACGAAGGCCGCGTGTCGCGAAAGGCGCGCCCGGAACGGTCTTCGGATCCGTTCGGTCTGAGACGTCAGAGCCCCAACTAGCAGCGCACTTCCGATGCTCCCCGAGGTCCTCACCAAGCGACGCCCCCTGAAGTCGCGCCTGACGTTCGACGAGGCGCCGGGCCAGCTGTCGCAGCATCGCCTCCGCCTGTCGGTCGTGTCCGGGCCGGACGCGGGGCGGGAATGCGACGTGCTCGCCGCGCGGGCGAGCGTCGGCACCGCCGGCACGAACGACCTCAACCTGACGGACGACGCCGTGAGCCGGCACCACTGCGAGATCGTGGCGCGGGGGGATTGCTACGTCGTGCGGGATCTCGGCTCGACCAACGGCACCTTCGTGGACGGGGTCCGCGTGTTCGAGGCCCCGCTCGATCCGGGCGCTCGCGTCGCCGTCGGGGACTCGGAGCTCGCCTTCGAGCCCACGCACACCTGGGTTCCGCTCGGGCAGTCCGAAGCCGAACACTTCGGCGAGCTCTACGGCTCCTCGATGGCGATGCGCGCCGTCTTCGCGCTGCTGGAGAAGGTGTCGAGCGTCTCGCTGACGAGCCTGGTGGTGGGGGAGACGGGCACCGGAAAGGAGATCGCCGCGCGCGCGATTCATCAGTTCTCGACGCGGGCGAACGGTCCCTTCGTGATCCTCGACTGCGGCGCCGTGAACGAGAACCTCATCGAAGCCGAGCTCTTCGGGCACGAACGCGGCGCCTTCACCGGCGCCGACCGGAGTCGCGCCGGCGCCTTCGAGCGCGCCCACGGCGGAACCATCTTCCTCGACGAGATCGGCGAGCTTCCGCTGGAGCTTCAGCCGAAGCTCCTCCGCGTGCTCGAGCGCAGAGAGGTGACGCGCATCGGCGCCGGAGACCCGATAGAAGTCGACGTCCGGGTGCTCGCCGCGACCCATCGGGACCTGGCGGGGATGGTCGACGACGGGACGTTCCGCGAGGACCTCCTCTACCGCCTCGCGGAGGTCGTCGTGCGCATGCCGCCGCTGCGGGAGCACCAGGAGGACATCCCTCTGCTCGCCAACCGCATCCTCGCCCAGATAGACGGCCCGACGCGGACGCTCGGGCCGGACGCGGTCACCTACCTGCTCGAGCAGACGTGGCCGGGCAACGTCCGGGAGCTGCGGAACATCGTGCGCCGTGCAGCGGCGCTGTCGAATGCCGCTGTGCTCACTCGAGAGTCGTTCACGCGGCTGGACAACGTTCGCCCGAGCAGCCGTCCTCCGGGCCCCTTTCCGGTGGCCGCCTTCGTTCCTGCATCCCCCGAACAATCACTCAGGGAGGTGCGCCGCGGAGTCGAACGGGACTACCTGAGGCAGCTCGTTTCACGCTATGGCCGCGACCTCGATGCAGCGGCTCGTCACGCGGGCATCCATCGGAAATCGCTCGAACGATTGATTCGGACGTACCGGCTCTCGCGGCCCTGAGGAGCACAATTGCGCCAATCCGTGGAGCAGGAGCGTTCTTGCTCCAGAGACGGATCGATCGAGCTCGGCCGATTGGTCGCTTCTGGCGGGATTTCCGGCAGGTCTCGGGATGCACGCCAGGTCGGGCACCGTTCTTGCTGACAAGGGGCCATTCCCCCCGGTGGTGGCGCGTACCCCCGGGGGTTTCAGACGAGAGGAAACCGATGAACGACCCCAACACGCCGCCCGAAGAACGTGAGTCGTCCGCCCCGCCCCCGTCCGACGTGGGGCTCGCTTCTGGTCCTTCCGGGCACGTGGATTGGTCCAAGCCTCGCGTCGCCGCGATCCTGAAAGCGGCGGTGCGGTGCTTCGCGCGGTCCGGGTTCGACACGACGACGGCGGAGATTGCCGCCGACATCGGGATTCCGAAGAGCGTCATCTACCACTACTTCGACGACAAGACGACGCTCGTCCGCGAAGCGCAGCGGTTCGCGTACGCCGAGCACCTCGGCAAGATCAAGGACGCGCTCTCCGCGATACACGAGCGCACCGGCAAGGCCGTCGTGGACGTCCTCCGGCAGATCTGGCGCGTGCCGGAGTCGCGGAGCATCTCGTTCCAGCTCGGCATCTGGAGCGAGCTCCGGAACGACGCGCGCGTCCGCGAGCAGGCCGTCGCGCTTCGCCGGGAGCACCATCGGATGATCGCCGCGGGCGTCGCGCGATCGCTCGGCATCGACGATCCCGCGCGTACGGAGCCGCTCTCCACGCTCGTCACCGCGGCGCTGACCGGGCTCTCCCTCGAGGCTTTCATCGAAGGCAACGACGAGCTCGCGACGCAGGCGCACGAGCTCTTCATGGGAGTCCTCGAGCGCGGCATCGAGCGTTTCGCGAAGCGTCCGGACTCGGACGTTCCGCCGGCGTCCGAGCTCGACGTGGAGCTTCCCGCTCCTTACGACGCGCTCGAGCGCGGTCTCTCGTAACCGACCGCGGCGAGGTCACCGGCGCGGCGAGGTTCTCGGAGAACCGCGCCGCGCCGAACCTTTTTGTCCGAAGCCAAACGGCGCGGAAGGCCGCCGGTCACTTCTCGATCATGAGCTGGACGCGGCGGTTCTTCGCCCGGTTCGCCTCGTTCGTGTTCGGCACGAGGGGGCGCTCCTGACCGTAGCCGCGTGACGAGAGTCGCGCGCCGTCCACTCCGAGGCGGATGAGGGCTTCCCGGACCGCGTTTGCCCGGGAAGCGCTGAGCTTCTGGTTGTACTCCGGCGTGCCGGAGTCGTCCGTGTGGCCCTGAATCTCGATGGAGGAGAGATCGGGACGATTCGAGAGCACGTCGGCCGTCTCTTCCAGGATGCCCATGGAGTCGGGGAGGATCTCGGCGGAGTCGTGCTGGAAGTGCACCTCCCGCTTCAGCTTGATTTCCTTCGCGGTGACCACGACGTTCGGCTTCGCGGGCTTCTTGTTCAGCTGGAGCTCGGCTTCCACGTCCGTGTGCGCCTTCACCTCGACCGAGATGACGCTCTTCAGGTAGCCGGGCGCTTCCGCGAGGATCGTCACCGGTCCCGGCGGCACGTTCTCGAAACGGAAGGCGCCGGCGCCGTCCGAGGTGAGGGACAGTGAGCGGCCGAGCTTGTCCGTGATCTTCACGGACGCCGCACCGACGGCGGCGCCGGTGTCGATGTCGTGGAGCTGGCCGTTCACGTTACCGACTTTTGGGAGCGATTCGACCTCGCAGGTGACGACGGCCGCGGGGCCTCCGCCCGCGCCGGGCACGGGTGCGGCGGCGCCGAACGGCGTTGGCGCCGAGTACGGTGCGCCCGGCTGCTGCGGCTGGCCGGGAGCGCCCGGATACGCGCCCGGTGGGTAGCCGTACGGCTGCTGTCCGGGGACGCCGGGCTGACCAGGCGGCATTCCGTACGGAGCGCCGGGCTGCTGCGGCAGGGCCGCGCCCTGGCCCGAGATCGGGATCGTCGCGGTGCACTGCCCGTCCCGGTAGCCGTTCGCGGAGACGTCGAACGTGTACGTGCCCGCGTCGAGATCCCCGGTGCGGAAGGTGCCGTCCGCCATCGTGATCATGCCGGTCATGCTGCGGCCGTCGAAGCGCACGAGGGCGTCCGGCACGGGGGTACCGGAGCCCTTCTCCACGACGGTGCCCTGGATGTACTTGGGGGCCTTCGGCAGGTCGGCGTGGACGATCTGCGGAGCCATGACCTCCTTCACCTCCACGTGGGGCTTCGTGTCCGCCGCGTAGGCGATGCCGAAGAAGAAGTTCCAGGGCACCTCGGGGGTCACCTCTTCGATGAAGTTCGAGGTCGCGCCGGTCCCGATGTCGAACGCCGCGAGGAACGCGAGGCCGTCGAGCCAGGGATACAGCCGCGCGCCGAGCGACAGGCGCGACGGCACGGCGGAGAACTTCGCGTCCTGCCCGAGGCACTGGTCGCCGATCGAGCGCGTCTGCGTGTCGCAGACGTGGCCCTGGCGGTTCACGGGCACGTCCGCCGTCCACTCGAGGAACGGAACCACGATGGGGAAGGGGAAATCCGCGCCGAGACCGAGGCGCATCGAGTCCACGCGGTTGATGCCGAGGCCGAAGCGCCGGATGCGCGAGATGCGGGTGCCGCCGTTCTGCTTCTCGTAGTCGTCCACGAGCTTGCCGGAGTTCTCGAACGTGTACCCGAGGTTCAAGTGGAAGCGCGCGGGGATGCGATCGGCCTCCGACGTGCGATTGTTCAGGTCGACGGTCGCGAGGCCGCGAAGGGCGAAGTTCGCGTTGTCGATGCCGACGGAGCCGACTCCGTTCAGCAGCCAGGCGTCGACGCCGCCGCCGGCCGTGAAGATCTGATCCTTCTCCCGGGGCATGAACGCCTTCAGGCCGAAGTTCGTGTCCCCGAGCACCTGCAGGAGGTGCGTCGACGCGTCCATGGAGTTCGAGGACGCCGTCGTGTGGATGCCGAGGTACGCCTCGAGGAAATCGACGGGCGTCGCGCTGATGCCGAGGTGCCCGGCGACGTGCGTCGCGTCGTCGGACTTGTTCGTGGTTCCCGTGGCCATGTCCAGACAGGACGGGCAGAGGAAGCCCGAGCCGCTGAAGTAGCTCGACGTCAGCGAGAACCGGAACGTGCCGGTCGGACCGCTGCCCGCCGTCTGCACGCGAAGGAGACCCGTCGCGGCATCCAGCGTGTTCTGGATGCGGAGGTACTCCTTCCGGTACGCCGTCTCGTCGGAATCCCTCGGTTTCGACTCCGCGGACGCGCCCTCGGCCGAGGGCTCCGCGGCGACGCCTCCGATGGACCCGCGCTCTCCGAAGTCGAAGCCGCCGGACGCGGCCATGCCGCCGTATGCGCCCGCCGGAGCGGCGCCGGGTGCGCCGGGCTGCCCGGGTGCGCCCGGGGGTTGTGGCTGCTGGGGCGGCGCGCCGTACTGCGGAGCGCTCGCATCGGGCGCTCCGGGGCCGTACGGACCGGGCTGCGCGCCTGGCTGCGGTTGCGGCTGCGGCGCCGGGTAACCGGGCGGAGACTGCGGTTGCGGCGCGTAGCCGCCAGGCGCTTGCGGATAGCCGGGCGGCGCCCCCTGCGCCGGCGGGGGATACGGTTGGGCTCCGGACTCCTTCGTCGAGAACAACGACAGAAGGCAGATCCCCGAGACGATTCCGGTAGTAAGACGCATGGTTCCTCGATGGCTCACCGGGTTTGTCGCGTGCGCTGTATCGACCCTCACAGTCGCCCGGTGAGTGGTCTCGAACGTCGGTAGTATTAGCACTCTTCCGGAAGCTGCCGGAAGAACTACCGATCCCGCCGGGACGCCGTTAGAACGTTGCCGGCGAGGTCCGCCCAGCCGTCTCGCCCGCTTCGCCCGTGTCGCCAGTCCTCATCAAAGTCGACCGCCTCGGTAAGGTCTTCCGTCAGGGCTTCTGGATGCGCCGCGTGGAAGCGGTGAAGGAGGTCTCGTTCGAGGTCCAGGCCGGCCACATCTACGGCTTTCTCGGCCCGAACGGCGCCGGGAAGACGACCACCATCAAGATGCTGACGGGGCTCATCCGGCCGACGTCCGGGGAAGCATCCATCTTCGGCGAGCGAGTCCCGAGCCCCCGCGCGATGCGACGCGTCGGGTTTTTGCCCGAAAATCCCTACGTCTACCCGTATCTCACGCCGCGCGAGTTCGTCGAGATGTGCGGCCGGCTCTCGGGCCTTTCGGGCACGAAGGTCCGCAAGCGCGCGGAGGAGGTACTCGATCAGACCGGCGTCCTCTACGCCGCCGATCGGCAGGTCCGGCGCCTCTCGAAGGGCATGCTCCAGCGGACCGGTCTCGCGGCCGCGCTCGTGTCCGATCCGGAGCTCCTCATCCTGGACGAGCCGATGAGCGGTCTGGATCCGGTCGGGCGCAAAGAGGTTCGCGATCTCATCTTGAGCGAGCGGGATGCGGGGCGGACGATCTTCTTTTCCACGCACATCCTGAGCGACGTCGAGCGCATCTGCGACCACGTGACGATCCTCAGAAACGGGCGAGTCGTCGTGACGGGCGAGCTCGCCGCGCTCCTCCGGCGGGACGTCCAGCGCACGGACGTGACGGTCGTCGCTCCGCCGCCCGCGTTCGAGGAGTGGTGCAAGGGCGAGGGGCACTCGCTCCGTCGCGCCGGCACGCGGGTCTCCGTGGAGGTCCAGGGCGCCGAAGCGCTGCAGACCGTCGTCCGGAAAGTGGCGGCGGACGGCGTCGTGCTCGCCGAGGTGGTCCCACGGACGGAGACGCTCGAGAACCTGTTCGTTCGCGAAGCGATCGACGAGAGCAACGAGTCGCCCTCGTGACGCGGACGCCCCTCGAGGCCGAGCTCGAGTCCCCCGGATACACGCCACGCCGCGCCGACGTCCCGCGCCTTCTCACCGCGCTCGCCGACGTGGACGACGACGGCGCGAAGCGGATCGAGCGCGCGCTCTCCCGCGTCGGTCCGGCGCTCCTCGACGAGGTCCGCGCTCGCTTCGAGGCGCTTCCGCCGAAAGGGCGTGCGCGCGCGGTGTCGGCTCTCGGCCGTACGCTCGGCACGCCGGGCAGCTCCGATGCGCGCGCCTTCGTCGTGGAGCGCCTGCGAGACGTCGACGCGCTCGTCCGGCGTCGGGCGGTCACCGCGCTCGGAAAGGACGCGGCGCCGGAGCTCGAGGCCCCGCTCCTCGCGTTGCTCGAGACGGGTCCCGCGCCACCCGAGCTCCGGGCGCTCGTGATCGCGCTCGGAAACGTCGGGGGCGAAGCGTCCGAGCGGGCTCTCGGCGCGATCACGCCGGGCGCCGACGCGGAGCTCGCCCGTGTCCTCTCGGAAGCTCACCGGAAGATCGAGCGCCGCGCGCTTCGCGAAGGCGAGGGCGCGATCGACGTTCACGCCGTGCCGCGGGCTCCGGTGCCCGTGCTGCTCCACGTCAGGGCCGGGCTCGAAGAGGTGCTCCTGAGCGAGCTCGGCCCGGACCATTCCGCGAAGATCGTGGGGACGGGCCGCGTCGCGATCCGCCTCTCGGCGCCCCTCTCTCGCCTCTACGCCGCTCGCACGTTCCTGCACCTCGGGTTCCCGCTTCCCGAGGCGCGCGCTCGCGAAGGGAACGTGCCCGCCGCGGTGGTCCAGGCGCTCCGTTCGGAGGCCGCTCTCGCCGTCCTCGAGCAATTCTCTTCGGCGGGGCCCATCCGCTACCGGCTCGAGTGGGCGGACGCGGGCAAGCGACGGCGCGCGACGGCGGAGGTCGCCGAGCGCCTGCGCGCGGCGCACCCGCGGCTCGTGAACGACCCGGTCCGCGCGCCGTGGGAGGCCGTGGTGACGGAGCGTCCGGACGGGGCGGGCGTCCGGGTCTTCGTGGAGCTCTGGCCGCGCGGCATTTCCGATCCGCGGTTTTCGTACCGGCGGAAGACGCTGCCCGCGTCGTCGCATCCGACGATCGCGGCGGCGCTCGCGCGACTCGCGTCTCCGGACTCCGGGGACGTCGTGTGGGATCCCTTCGTCGGCTCCGCGATGGAGCTTTGCGAGTGCGCGCTCCTCGCTCCCGGCGTCCGGGTCGTGGGCACCGATCGCGACGCTCGCGCGCTCGACGTGGCGCGGGAGAACCTTGCCGCCGCCGGCGTCGAGGCTCCGACGCTCGCCGTCGCCGACGCTCTCCGGTACGTCCCGGAACGGGCGCCGTCGCTCGTCGTCACGAATCCGCCGTTCGGACGTCGGGTCCGCGGCGAGGGCGACGTCGCCGGCCTCCTCGCGTCGTTCGTCGAGCACGCGGCGCGCGTGCTCGTCCCGGGCGGCAGGCTCGTCTGGATCTCGCCGCGCCCCGACGTCACGGCGCAGGCGATGCACCGAGCCGATCTGTCGCTCCTCGAGCGCTTCCCGGTCGACGTCGGCGGCATCCGTGCCGAGGTCCAGATCGGAGAGCGGGCCGCTCCGCGTCGATCGCGCGAAAAGTCGCCGAAGAACCGTTAAGCTCGGCGGGATGCGCCGCCCGCGTCGGAACTCCGCGCTCGCGCTCGCCGGGATCGTGGCCCTGCTGCACGTTTCGCGCCGATCCCTCGCGGAGGGCGAGCCGGAGCCGGGCGCGCCGACGAGCGCCGGCGTGCAGGCTCCTTCGCCGGAGCCCGTGCGTGTGACGTACGCGGCGCCACCCGATTGCCCGGACGAAGCGGCGTTTCTCGCGCTCGTACGCGCTCGCGTGGGAACGGGCTGGGAGGCGCCTCCGGGCGTGCTCGCGCGCACCTTCGAGGTTCGTGTGGCCTCCGACGCCGCCGCGAGCGTCGCGCGCGTCGACTATGCCGACGAATCGGGGACGCCCGTGTCACGCACCGTGACCGCGACGACGTGCACGGACGTGGTCGCCGGCATCGCGCTCGTCACGGCGCTCGCCATCGACGCGCGTCTCGCCCATCCGGAACCCGCCGCACCCCCGGTGAGTCCGATTCCAGCGCCGCTTCCGCCACCACCCGTCCTCGCGCCTCCTCCGCCGGCCCACGCCTCGGAACCAGCTCCCCCGGGGCTCCATCTCGACGTCGGGGCGGGCGCCGCCCTCGCGACGGGCGTCGGGATCGGGCCGGCATTCGGCAACCGCGCGTTCCTCGGGATGGGCCTGCCGGAGGGCCCGGATTTCCGGCTCGGACTCGACGTTCTCCAGACGCGCTACCGGGCGCCGTCCTCGGTTCCCGCCGATCCGAGCCAGTTCGTGCTGTATGCGCTCCGCGCGTCGGGGTGCCCGCTCGCGTTCGGCCGGGACGGCTTCCGGGCACTTCCCTGCGTCGGGATCGAGGCCGGGGTCCACCACGCGCGGGGGCTCGGCTGCACGGTGGGAACGGCGGCGGGATGCACCGAGACGGTCGCGCCGGGGTCGGCTTCCCCCGCCTTCTTCGCCCCGTTCCTGTCCGCCCGCGGCGAATTCGAGCTCCGACCGATGTTCTTCGAGGCGGAAGCTGCGGCCAGATTTCCCATTGGAAATCACAAGTTCAGATACGAAACAGCGGTCCCGGTGGACGTCTACGCCGTTCCCCCGGTGGCGTTTGGCGCATCGCTCGGGGTCGGGCTACGTCTGTGATCAAACCGGCGCTCGCCGGGGATTGGGGAGATACGTGTCCGTCGTCGTGGCGTCCGAAGAGCCCTTCCTCGTCCCGGACGCGCTCCCGCCGAATGTCCGTCTCACTCGCCTCGTCCAGGACACCCACTCCTTCGTGTTCCGGATCCTCAGGCGCTTCGGGCTCCCGGCGGCGGACGCGGAGGACGCCGCGCAGCAGGTCTTCCTCGTCGCCTCGTCCCGGCTCGCGGACATCGTTCCCGGAAAGGAGCGAGCGTTCCTCTTTCGCACCGCGATGCACGTCGCCGCGAAGGCGCATCGGACGCGGCGCCGCCGCCCCGAGGACGCGAACGAGGACTGCGGCGACGGCGCCGACGGGGCTCCGGGGCCGGAGGAGCTCGTACAGCAGCGCCGCGCGCGAGAGATCCTCGACCGGATCCTCGAAGACATGGAGCTCGAGCTCAAGACGGTCATCGTGCTCTTCGAGATCGAAGGACTCACGATGAGCGAGATCGCCGAAGCGACGGACGTTCCACCGGGAACCGTGGCGTCGCGTCTCCGTCGCGCCCGCGCGGAGCTCGTCGCTCGCGTCCGGCGGGAGCCGCGGCTCGGCCCGGGAGGATCGCCGTGAGCGACGAGAAGCCGTGGCTCGAGCAGGGCGGCCCGGAGGACGTCACCGCGCTCCTCGCGGCGGCGCGGGCCGAGGAGCCCGACCCGCGGTCGGTCGGGCGCACGCTCGCGGCGGTCGGCGTCGGTGCGGCGGCCGTCACCGCCGCGACTCACGCGACGGGCGCGACGCTCGGGTCGGCGGCGATCGGCTCCGCGACGAAGGGCGCGGCGAGCGCCGGCTCGCTCTTGTTCGTGCTGAAGTGGGGGGCGGTGGGCGCCGCCGTCGCGGTCACGACGGTCGTCGCCGGCACCGTCGTCGTGGAGCGGGTGTCGCCCGAAGCGCCGCCGCGTCCGGTCCCGGCGAGCGCCGCGGCGGAGCGAGCCGTGGTTCCTCGCGTCGCGGCGCCCGTCGCTCCCGTGGTGGAGGTTCGCGAGGAGCCGAGCCCCGCCGCCGAACCCCTGCCACCGATCGTGCCGCAGACGCCGAAGGCGCCGGTTCCGACGGAGCCCGAGCCGGCGCCGCCGGCGGTCGGTTCCTCCGAGCGCATGCTGCGTGAGGTCGCCGCCGTGGACCACGCGCGCGCGCTTCTCGGGCGGGGCGACGCACGCGGCTCGCTCGCCGCGCTCGATTCGTACGCACGGGACTTCCCGGAGCGACGCTTCGAGCCCGAATCGCTCTACATCCGCATGGAGGCGGAACGCGCTCTCGGGGACGGAGCCGGCGCGCGGCGCACCGCGGAGCAGTTGCTCGCGTCCTTCCCGCGGGCGCCGCAGGCGGCGCGGGCCCGGGTGCTCCTCGGTCGCTGAGCCGCACGGGTGACGGCCGTCTTCGACGGGTGGTCCGCGCCGCTCGACGGCGCGGCCGTCCGAGGGTCGGCTGGTCGCGCGCGGCCCCCGCCGTGGTAAGGGGGCGAAAATGGCCGATCCGGAACGGAAGCTCTCCTTGCTCGTCGGGCGCGCGCTCGAGGACGCCTTCGGAGCCGAGTTCGCGAGCACGGATCCCGCGATCCGATCCTCCAATCACGCCGACTACCAGGTCAACGTCGCGATGAGCCTGAAGGCGCGCCTCGGGAAGCCACCGCGCGCGATCGCCGAGGCCATCGTGCAGAAGCTCGACGCTCCGGACGTGCTCGAGAAGGTCGAGATCGCGGGCCCCGGATTCATCAACCTGACGCTCCGCCCCGAGTTCCTCGCGGCCGCGCTCCGCGAGGTCGCGGTCGACGAGCGGCTCGGGATCCCGCTCGCCGACCCGGCGGAGACGGTCGTCATCGACTACTCGTCGCCGAACGTCGCGAAGGAGATGCACGTCGGGCACCTCCGGAGCACCATCCTCGGAGACGCGCTCGCCCGCGTGCTGGAGGCGCGCGGTCATCGAGTGATCCGCCAGAACCACCTCGGCGACTGGGGGACGCCGTTCGGCATGCTCATCGAGCACCTGCTGGACGTCGGGGAGGACGCCGTGGACCGCTCGATGGGAGAGCTCAAGGACTTCTACCAGGCGGCGCGGAAGAAGTTCGACGAGGACCCGGCGTTCGCCGACCGCTCGCGGCGTCGCGTCGTGCTCCTCCAGGGCGGGGACGCCCCGACGCTCGCGCTCTGGAAGCGCCTCGTGACGGCGACGCTCCGTTACTGCGCGAGCCTGTACGAAAAGCTCGGCGTGACGCTCACGGAGGACGACGTCGCCGGCGAGAGCTTCTACAACCCGATGCTCGCGGACGTCATCGAGGAGCTCCAGAAGAAGGGGCTCGTGAAGGAGAGCGACGGCGCGCTCTGCGTGTTCCCGGAGGGATTCACGGGACGGGACGGCGCGCCCGTGCCGCTCATCGTCCGGAAGCAGGACGGCGGCTACGGCTATCCGACGACCGATCTCGCGGCCGCACGGTATCGGCTGCAGACGCTCGGCGGGGATCGGGTGCTCGTCGTCGTGGGCCAGGAGCAGAGCCAGCACCTGGCCATGGTGTTCGCGACGGCGAGGGCCGCCGGGTGGCTCGCGCCGCCGAAGCGCGCCGAGCACGTGCCCTTCGGTGCCATGCTCGGGGAAGACGGAAAGATGTTCCGGACGCGGAGCGGAGGCTCCGTCCGGCTGGTGGATCTCATCGACGAGGCCGTGGAGCGCGCCCGTGCCGTGGTCGCCGAGAAGAACCCGGAGCTCGACGCCGAAACGCGCGAGGAAGTGGCGCGGCAAGTCGGCATCGGCGCCGTGAAGTACGCGGATCTCTCGAGCGACCGCGTCAAGGGCTACGTATTCGACTACGCGCGCATGCTGGCGTTCGAGGGCAACACGGCGCCTTACCTGCAGTACGCGCACGCGCGGATTCGCTCGATCTTCCGGAAGGCGGACGTCGCTTCGTCCGACCCGGCGGCGATCGTCGTCGCCGCGAAAGCAGAGAGGGCGCTCGCGCTCGCTCTTCTCCGGTTTCCGGGCGCCGTGCTCCACGTGGAGGAGGCCCTCGAGCCCCACGTCCTCTGCACGTACCTGTACGATCTCGCCACACAGTTTTCCGCGTTCTACGAGGCCTGTCCCGTGCTGAAGGCCGGGACCCCAGCGGAGCGCGCGTCCCGTCTCGCGCTCGCGGACCTCACCGCGCACGTTCTGGCGCGAGGGCTCGGGCTGCTCGGGATCGAAGCTCCTGCTAGGATGTGAAACGAAGGCCGTGGCAGCGGGGTGCCACGGACGTCACCCATGAAGACCATCGTCGCTTCCTCGTTCTTTCTGGTCCTCGTCGGCGTCGCTGCGTGCAGCGGCAAACCCGAGGTCGTCCAGGGGTCCGGTTCCCAGGGCGGGACCGGTGGCTCGGGCGCCATCACGGACGCCGGCACGGGCGGCAACATCTTCGGAAATCCGGACACCGGCTGCGCGGGGTCCTGCACGGGCGACTCCGGGGTAGAAGGCGGGACGTCCGGGGACGCGGCCCCGCTGCCCTACTGCGGAGACAAGAAGCTCGACCCGACGACGGAGTCCTGCGACGACGGCAACACCACGCCTGGAGACGGCTGCTCGGCCACGTGCGTTCGCGAAGCCGACTGGGTTTGTCCCATCCCCGGCGCGCCGTGCCTGAACACCGTCGTGTGCGGGGACGGCAAGATCGGCGGGACCGAGCAGTGCGACGACCACAACGGGACGAGCCTCGACGGCTGCGACTCCTCGTGTCAGCTCGAACCGGGCTGGGCCTGCCCGTACGTCGGCATCGGCTGCGTCGCGGCGAAGTGCGGAGACGGAATCGTCGCCGGAGTCGAGAGCTGCGACGACGGCAGCGCCGGCGGCGATGCCGCGCACGACGGCTGCGACGATCACTGCCAGCTCGAGGACGGCTTCAAGTGCGACCCCCCGGGAACGCCGTGCACGCCCACGACGTGCGGGGACGGCAAGGCGGAGGGGACGGAGCAGTGCGACGACGGCAATCTGGACCTCGGGGACGGCTGCACGCCGCGCTGCAAGCTGGAACCGAACTGTGACGACGGCCCGTGCACGTCCCAGTGCGGAGACGGCATCATCCTCGGCGACGAGAAGTGCGACGACGGCAACAAGCGAAACGGGGACGGCTGCTCGGACCAGTGCCAGAAGGAGACGGGGTTCGAGTGCACGCAGGCCCCGCTCGCGGACACGATCGACATCCCGCTCGTCGTCCGGGACTTCCAGGCGACGGATCCGAACCCGGCCGTGAACGCGGGTCCCCCCGCCGACTATGCGGCGCCGAACCACGTCGACTTCGAGCTGGTGAACGGATCTCCCAACGAACCCTCCGGTGACGAGGACGGCGCGGGGACGCATGCGCGCATCGTACGGAGCGGCCTCGGCGCGTCCCCGACGGGGCGCGGGCTCGACCTCGGCGCACCGGGCGAGACGTTCGGCATCCGGAACCTGGAGGGTTCGCTCATCGCCGTCGTGCCGCTTCGGGGGAAGCCCGTCTACGCGCTCTCTCGCGTCCAGTGCGACAAGACCGCCTTGCCGAGCGAAGCGAACGGCTGGAGCAAGTGCACCAAGACGACGATGGATCTGGACTCCTTCGCGTCCTGGTATGCGGACCACGACGACACCGGAAAGGCCATCACCTGGCCGAATTTCCTGGGCCGGAAGCAGACGGTCCTGAAGAGCCTGACGCTCGTCCGAGGCACCTTCGACGAGGGAACGGCACAGTTCACGGCCGGCGGCACGAGCTACACCTTCGACAGCCGGTACATGAAGATCGACGGCAGCACGCCGGCAGTCATCGCGAACTCGAACCCGCCCATCCGCGTGGACGGCTTCTTCCCCGTCGACGAGCTCGGCACGTCCGGCAAGGAATGCGGAGGGGGCGGCCGCCCGAGCCCAGGCGCCGATCACAACTTCCACTTCACGAGCGAGGTCCGCTTCTGGTTCGAGTACGACGCGGCGGCGTCGCCGACGCTCCAGTTCTCCGGCGATGACGACGTATGGGTCTACGTGAACGGTCACCTCGCGCTCGACATCGGCGGCATCCACGGCCGGGAGGCGAAGTCCTTCACCATCACGCCGCAGAACGCGACCGCGTGGACGCTGGAAGACGGCAAGGTCTACGAGATCGCCGTGTTCCAGGCGGAGCGGAACCAGTGCGCGTCCAATTACTGGCTCACGCTCCAGGGATTCAACACCTCGAAGAGCGTCTGCAAGAGCACCTGCGGGGACGGCATCGTCGCGAGCGACGAGGTCTGCGACGACGGCCCGGACAACCAGCAGACGGATCCGCCCGATTACGGGAAGTGCAGCTCGGACTGCAAGAAGCGCGGCCCGAACTGCGGTGACGGCCACGTCGACGTCGGCCACGAGGCGTGCGACGACGGCGTCAACACGAGCACGTACGACTTCGACGGCAACGGCTGCGCGCCCGGGTGCGTGAAGCCTCCGCGCTGCGGGGACGGCCAGATCCAGGCGACGGAGCAATGCGACGACGGCAAGAACGACGGCTCGTACGGGACGTGCACGTCCGAGTGCAAGCTCGCGCCCCGCTGCGGGGATCGCGCCGTGCAGCCCACCCACGAGCAATGCGACGACGGCCCGTCCGGTAGCAAGAACTGCACGCCCGCCTGCAAGAAGACGGCTCCGCGTTGACCGAGTCGGTTCGCACGCTCATCGTCGGCGCGGGGATCAGCGGTCTCGCGACGGCCGCCGCTCTCCGGGACGAGGACTACCTCGTCCTCGAGGCAGATTCGGAGATCGGCGGGTACTGCAAGACGATCCGGAAGGACGGGTTCGTCTGGGACTACTCGGGCCACTTCTTCCACTTCAAGCACCCGGAGATCGAGCAGTGGCTCCGGGACCGGATGCCCGGGCAACGGATCCGGACGGTGCAGAAGAAGAGTTTCGTCCGCTACGGCGACGGCATGGTGGACTTTCCGTTCCAGAAGAACATCCACCAGCTCCCGAAGGAAGACTTCATCGATTGCCTGCACGACCTCTACTTCGCGCGGGCGCCGAAGGAGCTGCTCGGGACGAGCGGGGCGGGTGGGGCAGGGGAGCGCCCGCCCGAGACGAACTTCAAGGAGATGCTCTACGGCCGCTTCGGCCGTTCCATCGCCGAAAAGTTCCTGATTCCGTACAACGAGAAGCTCTACGCCTGCGATCTCGCGACGCTCGACCGGGACGCGATGGGGCGCTTCTTCCCGCACGCGGATCTGACGGACATCGTCCGCAACATGCGCGCGCCCGACAACACGAGCTACAACTCGACGTTCACGTACCCCGAAGGGGGCGCGTTCGAGTACGTGCGCGCGCTCGCCTCCGCGGTGCGGCCGGATCGGATCGCCACGGGCGAGGCGCTCGTCGGCATCGACGTCCGGACGCGCACGGCGCGGACCACGAAGCGGGAAATCCGGTTCGAGCGGCTCGTGTCGTCCGCGCCGTTCAATCGTCTCGTCGCCCTCGCCGGGGTCCCGCACGACCCGGCGCTCTTCTCCTGGAACCAGGTGCTCGTCTTCAACCTCGGCTTCGACCGGAAGGGCCCGAGGGACGTGCACTGGGTCTACTACCCGGACCGCTCGCTCTCCTTTTATCGAGTCGGTTTTTACGACAACATCTTCGACACCGACCGCCTGAGCCTCTACGTCGAGCTCGGCTACGCCAAGGACGCTCCGATCGACGTCGCCCGAGCCCGGGAACGGGTCCTCCAGGACCTCGCGCGAGCCGGCGTGACGGACGGGCATCGCCTCGTGGCGGAGCACTCCGTCGTGATGGACCCGGCGTACGTGCACATCACGCGGGCCTCGCTGGACGGAGTCGCGCGCATCGGCGCGGAGCTCCGGGAAAACGGCATCCACTCCATCGGTCGCTACGGCGGCTGGACCTACTGCTCCATCGAAGACAACATCGTCGAGGCGCGAGCGCTCGTCGAGAGGATGGGCCGGTAACTAGTTCGTCGCGCGGCGGCTCGCGGCGCCGGAGCGGGCGCCCGAGAGGACGACGTCGAGCACGGCTTCGAGGAAGCTCTCCGGCGCCTTCCGGTTCGCGAAGATCACGCGGCGCACGACCGGCGCGAACACCAGCTCGAGGAGGAGCTCGACGTCGGTGTCGGCGGGGAGCTCGCCGCGCGCAATCGCGCGCTCGACGACGATCCGTCGGACGCGAAGATGAGTCGCCGCGAGCTTCTGGGTCACCAGGTCCACCTCGGGATGGGCGCGTTCGAGCTGGATGGTGCGGACGATGCCCTGTCCGAGCGCGTTGCTCGCCTTGGCGCACGTGTGGCGAAGCAGCACCAGCAGATCCTCCCGGAGCGTGCCCGTGTCCGGGAGCTCGGGCGCCTGGGAGAACCTCTGGATGGCGGCCGTGACGAGATCCACTTTCGTAGGCCACCGCCGATAGATCGTCGTCTTGTTCACGCCCGAGGCGAGCGCGACGTCCTCCACGCGGAGCGCGGCATAGCCGCTCCTGCCGAGCGCCTCCGCCGTCGCGGTGAGCACGGATTCCACCACGCGCGCGCTTCGCCCGTGGGTGCGCACGCCGCCGGTTCGTCGCGTCGAGTGGTCCTCTGCGCGCCGATCGGCTTCTCTCCCGCGGGTCCGGGAGCGCCGCTCGCGGCGGGCTCTCGTGGTGGGAAGTGCCATGGTTGCCGCCTCTGCGTGAAATAATGGCAACTAGGGGTTGCCAAAGCAAGGGGGCGCCCCATAATTCGATTCGCTAAGGCAACGCGAAGTTGCCCAAGGAGTCTCCGAGAGATGTCGACCGCCGCACCGAGCGCGCCCACCGAGGCGCAGCTCGCCGCAGGTACTTCCCCAGCCGAACCGGGAACGTCCAAGAAGAAGTTCATCGCGCTCGGGGTGGTGGCGGCCGTCGCGCTCGGGACGTTCGGGTGGGTCCTGGCCCATCGCGGGCTCGAGTCGACCGACGACGCGCAGACGGATTCGGACGTCGTGGCCGTCCCCGCGAAGGTCGGCGGCACCATCCGTGTGATCCATTTCACGGAGAATCAGCAGGTGAAGGCCGGGGACGTCCTCGCGGAGATCGACGACGCCGCCGTGAAGGCGCGCCTTGCCCAGGCGGACGCGGCGGTCGCAGCCGCCCTCGCCTCGGCGGAAGCTGCGGACGCGGACGCCGAGCTCGCGGAAACGAACGCCGTCGGGAACAAGTCCGTCGCGGAGGCCGGTCTGCGTACGGCGGCCGTCGGCGCCGCGTCGTTCGCCGATCAGATCAAGGAAGCGGAAGCCCAGGCGCGCTCCGCGGAGGCGAGCTTCGCCCAGGCGACGACGGACCACGAGCGGGAGAAGGCCCTGTTCGACAAGAACAGCATCTCCAAGGCCGAGTTCGACAAGGCGGAGACGGCGTACGCCGTCGCCTCCGCGAACCTCGAAGGCGCCCGGGCCCGCGTGCAGACGCTGAAGCTCGCGGCGAACCAGGCCGCAAGCCGCGTCGTGGAAGCGTCCGCGCGGGCGAAGCAGTCGAGTCCGGTCGAGACGCTGGTCAGAGAGGCCCGCGCCAAGGCGGCCGCGGCCCACGCCCAGGTGGACACCGCCAAGGCTCTCCGGGATCTCGCCGCGCTGGATCTTTCGTACACGAAGATCGTGGCTCCTCACGACGGCGTCGTCTCGAAGAAGACGATCAACGAGGGGCAGACGGTGTCGCCGGGGCAACCGATCGTCCAGCTCGTGACGCCGGAGGTGTGGGTCACGGGGAACTTCAAGGAGACCCAGGTCGGCAAGATGCACCCCGGCGAGCCGGCGCACTTCAGCGTGGACGCCTACCCGGGCGTCGAGATCACGGGCGAGGTGCAGAGCATCTCCGGCGCGACGGGCGCGCGGTTCAGCCTCCTCCCGCCGGACAACGCGACCGGCAACTTCACGAAGGTCGTCCAGCGCGTGCCCGTGCGCATCAAGGTGCACGACGTGCCGGCCGGCGTGTCGCTCCGGCCCGGCATGAGCGTCGATCTGACCGTCGACACGCGGTGAGGGCGTCGTGACCCAGGCGGCGCTCCCCGTTCCCGTCGCTCCGGCGAAGGTGGTCAACAAATGGGCCGTCGCGGTCGCGGTGTCCCTCGGGGCGTTGCTCGAAGTCATCGACATGAGCATCGTCAACGTCGCGCTGACGCAGATCCAGAACTCGCTCGGCGCGACGCTCTCCCAGGTGAGCTGGGTCGTCTCCAGCTACTCGATCGCGAACGTCATCATCCTCCCGCTCTCGGCCTGGCTCGGACACCGGTTCGGGAAGAAGCGGTACTTCGTCTTCTCCCTGGTCGGGTTCACCCTCGCGTCCGCCCTGTGCGGCATGGCGACGACGTTCCCGATGCTCGTCATCGCCCGCGTGATCCAGGGGCTCGCCGGCGGCGGCCTCCTCGCGAAGGCCCAGGCCATCCTCTTCGAGACGTTTCCGCGGGAGGAGCAGGCGATGGCCCAGGGCTTCTTCGGCGCGATCGTCATCGCCGGCCCCACCATCGGCCCGACGCTCGGCGGCTACCTCGTCACGAACGTGGACTGGCGCTGGATCTTCTTCATCAACCTCCCCATCGGGGTCGTGGCGATGCTCATGAACCTCGCCGCCCTGCCCGACGACCCGGAGGTGCGCGATCGCTCCACGGTGGACTTCTTCTCGATCCTGCTCCTCGGCATCGGGCTCGGCTCGCTCCAGACGGTCCTGGAGGAGGGGAACTCGGACGATTGGTTCGAGTCCCGGTTCATCGTCACCCTGACCGTCGCGGCCGCCGTGGGGATGATCTGGTTCGTCTACCGGCAGCTCGTCTCGAAGCATCCGGTCGTCGATCTGAGGATCCTCCGTTACCGGTCGCTCTGGGCGGGGAGCGTGCTCTCCGTCATCGTCGGCATCGCGCTCTTCGGCGCGCTGTTCGCCGTCCCCCTCTTCGCGCAGACGATCCTCGGGTATACGTCCCAGCAGACGGGCATGCTGCTCTTGCCCGGCGCGCTCGCGTCCGCGGTCGCGATGCCCATCGCCGCCCGCATTCTGCAGAAGGTCGATCCTCGCATCGCCCTCGTCGGCGGCGCGCTGATCCTCGTCGTCGCGATCTACGAGCTATCGGACCTCTCTCCCCAGACCGGGGAGGCGCAGCTCTTCTGGCCGCTGGTCATCCGTTCCTTCGGTCAGGTGCTGATGTTCCTCCCGCTGAGCCTCGCCACTCTCGGACCGATCCCGAAGAAGGACATCGCGGCGGCGAGCGGGTTCTACAGCCTCACCCGGCAGCTCGGCGGGAGCATCGGCGTCGCCCTCCTCACGACGATGCTCGCGCGCCGGCAGGCCTTCCACCGGAACGTGCTCATCGAGCACCTCGGCGCCATCGATCCGCACGTGGGCGATCGGATCGCGATGCTGCAGGGGAGCTTCGCGTCGAAGGGCTTTTCGATCGACGACGCGCACCAGAAGGCGCTGTTCATCCTGGATCGCAACGTCTCCGTGCAGTCGCTCGTGCTCTCCTTCGGGGACACGTTCGTGGCGACGGCGGTGCTCATCGCCGTGTTCCTTCCGCTCGTCGCGCTCCTCGGACGGCCGAACCAGGGCGCCGCTCCCGCGCCGGACGCCCACTGAAGGCTCAGCGCGCGCGACGCTGCTCGTCCCGGTCTTCCGCGACTTCCTCGCCCGTCGTTTCGAGCATGCCGTCGTCCGCGATCCGGACGCGGCCCGGCTCTTCCGCGACGGGCGTACGGAGGCGCTCATCGAAGTCGTCCTCGTCCGGGGAGGCGCCCGCGCTCGCCTCGTCGACTTCGGGGTCATCCATCGGAGTTCCGTGAAGGAGGTACTGCTGCGCGCGGAGCATGTTCCGGCGTGCTTCCGCGGCGCCGTCGCGAGCGTGCTGCGCGGCTTCCCGGAGCGGGCGCCCGAGGAACAGCGAGAGGAACATCAGGAGTGCCGGCACGAATCCCCCCACGACGACGGCGACCACGACCATCGCGATGTTGAGGCCCACGAGCATCAGCGCGAGCGGAGGGCCGCCGACCGGGCGTCCTCGCCGGGCCATCTTCGAGCGTCGCTTCGCGTCCCGCTTCGCCTGCTTCCACGCGCGCTTGATCTCCCGCTTCCGGATCTTGGCGCCGTGTCTCGTCTCCTGCGCCCACTCGTGAAGCGCCGCGATGTCGTCCCAGCCGCCCCACTGATCCCACGGCTGACGGTATCGGTTCCGCTCCTCCCGCCGGCGATCGGCGCGGTTCCGCGGGTAGGGCGCGTCGGCACTCGAGGCCCGGGCCCTCGGCTCTTCCCGCGTCAATCGCTGGAGGAGCGGCGCGAGGCTCGCGGCGCGCTTGTCGGGATCCGGTTCGAGCATCCGTTCGAGCGCCGTCCGGAGCGCGGGTGAAACCGCCGTCCCCGAGAGCGCTGCGCCCACGTCGAGGGCGAGCCCCTTGTGCGGCAGCTTGTCCGGCTCGGATCCGGTGAGGAGGCGGAGCGCCGTCGCACCCACCGCGAACACGTCCGACGCGGGGACCGCCCGCCCCTGGAATTGCTCCGGCGCCATGTACCCGAACGTCCCGACGACGGTGCTGCCGCCCTCCGGACGGAGCTTGTCCCGCACCGCGCCGAAGTCCACGAGCACGAACGAGCCGTCCGCGCGCCGGAGGACGTTCTTCGGATTCACGTCCCGGTGGATGACCGGGGGCGAGCGTCCGTGGAGGTACTCGAGCACGGAGGAAGCGTCTCGCAGGAACCGGAGCACGTCCTCCTGGGAGAACCGAGTGCCACCGCGAGCGAGCTCGAGGAGGTTCTTCCCCTCGATCTTCTCCATGACGAGGTAGAGCGCGCCGTTCTCCTCGAAGTGATCGACGTGAGCGGGAAGGAGCGGATGCGAGAGCGACGCGAGAACCGCCGCTTCACGCTCCGCGAGCTCCACGTCCTTCCAGGAAGACGCCCCCTTCACGAGGAAGCGCTTGATCGCGACGGAGCGTCCGTCGCGCTTGTCGATGCCGTCGAAGGTGGTCCCTTGCCCGCCTTCTCCGAGCTTCCCGAGGAGCTGGTACCGCCCGTCCCTGAGGAGCACCGGGGCGGCGTCACCGCCCGCGTCTCCGTCCGCCGCGGAACCGACCATCGGCCGCCAACATGGGGACGTCTCCCTCCCGGCACAAGGACGCCCCCGGCGGGCGCCCGATCCAGCATGTTTTCCGTCCCCCCGGGCGCCTCCGAACCCCGCGAAACCACTCTTGACTCAGGAAGCCGCGCGGCTAGTCTCCCGCTTCCCCGAATTCCAGCTTAGCTCAGTCGGTAGAGCAGGCGGCTGTTAACCGCCGGGTCCCTGGTTCGAGTCCAGGAGCTGGAGCCA
>DASZXK010000109.1:0-38801 GCA_035545855.1 Polyangiaceae bacterium | reverse complement strand
CACGCGGACGTGCGGCGCATGCTCCTCACGCAGAAGGCGATCGCGGAGGGCGGACGCTACATGCTCTATTCGGCGGCGAAGCTCGCGGACAAGATGACCGTGGCCGTCCTCGCCAAGGACGAGAAGCAGCGGGAGTTCTGGGACGACAAGCTCGGCTTCTTCACGCCCGTCCTGAAGGGCTTCCTCACGGAGATGGGCCTCGAGTGCTCGAACCTCGGCATGCAGGTGTTCGGCGGGCACGGCTACATCCGCGAGCACGGCATGGAGCAGATCGTGCGGGACGCACGCATCGCGACGCTCTACGAAGGCACGACGGGCATCCAGGCCCTCGACCTCCTCGGCCGGAAGGTGCTCCTCCTCACTAAGGGCGCGGCCGTCCGCGAGTTCACGGCGGAGGTGCTCAAGTTCTGCGCCCAGCACGCGACGGAGAGCAAGATGCGCCCGTACGTCTGGCGTCTCTCGAAGCTCTGCGCCCAGTGGAACTACCTCGCGACGCGCGTGATGCTGACGGCGAGCAAGGACCGGGACATCGTGAGCGCCGCGGCCGTCGATTTCCTCTACTACTCGGGCTGGGTGATGATGGCGTACGCGTGGGCGCAGATGGCGGCGGTCGCGCACGAAAAGCTCGCGTCCGGCGGCGTCGAGTCCCCCGAGTTCTACGAGGCGAAGCTCCAGACCGCGGAGTTCTACTTCGCGAAGCTCCTCCCCCGCGCCCAGGCCCACGCAAGGAGCATGCTCGCGCCGACGAAGACGGTCATGCAGATGAAGAACGAGCACTTCGCGTTCGAGTGACGAAACCCGCGGGGCGGCGGGTGCGCTACCGCGCCGCCCCGTTCCGGATCCACTCCTCGACGGCGGAGAGCGCGCTCTCGCAGAGCGCGCCCGGCGCGGTCCGCGGCATGCCGGCGCCGTAGCTCGGGTCGGCGAGCGTCTTCGTCCGGAGCTTGATCACGAGGAAGCTCTCGTCCGGCTTACCCGGAGAGACGCGAACGAGCCCTCTCGCGGAGCCGGCGATGTTGCTCGCCGGCGCCCCGGAACCCGAGCCGAGGAGCGACCCGTACGGGTCGCTCTGCAAATCGAGCTCGCCGGAGTCGAGGCTCCCCTCGGCGGAGTGGCAGGTGGAGCCGTCCGTTCCGCAGCTCTTCGAGAGCAGGTGCTCGTCGATGCTCGCGAACGTCGGCTCCATGTCCGACGGGCAGAGCGAGCTCGGCGGAGGAGACGATTCGCTTCCGCACGCGACGAGCGACGTCGCGGCGGCTCCGAGGGCCGCCGCGCGTCGAAACCACGCGCTGCCGTTCAAGTCCCGCCGGCGCCGCTCTCGGGCATGGCGACGATCTTCCGGCTGTCCGAGACGACCGTGCCGTCCACCTTGTACGGCGAGTGGTCGTCGTTGTGGAGCTCGAGCGTGACGGTGTGCTCGCCGTCGATCTTCGGGCAGTAGTCGAGACCTGCGTTGATCGGGCTCTTCGCGCCCGCGTTGTTGTACGGCGCCTTCGACGCCACGTCGTTGCACGCCGTCCCGTCGACGAGCAGGTGGACGTGACCGCACTTGTCTGCTCCGGCGCAGGTGCCGGGCGCCTTCAGCGTGAAGCCGGTCACCGTGAAGGCGATCGGCACGTCCGGATAATCCGGGTACTCGGCGCTCGGGCCCACGGTCTCCCCGTCGGCAGGATCCGTCATCTTCAACGTCACCGGGCCGGTCGTCGCGGGATCCGTCGTCGACTTGTCGTCCGACGAGCTGCACGCGACCGCGAGCGACCCGAGCGCCACGACGCCGATCGCACAGAGACTTGCTCCACTCTTCATGTTCGCTCTCCAAGGAAAGGACCCGGAGGCGTGCTTGCCGCCGGGCGGAACGATTGGCTCGTTCCTACGCTTTCCCTATCCGGCGCCTCGAGCGGAGGTTACCGGCGATCGTCCGATCGCTGCCAGCGGCGACCGGGCCCGAAGTAGATGAACCCGAGCACGAGTCCAACCACGGCGTGCGCAGGAAGGACGTGCGACATCCTGGAGTCCGCGCAGTGCAGGAGGAGCACGAGATTCGCGCCGAGACCTCCCGCGGCGACCGAGAGGAGCGCCGCCGTGTCCGACCGGTGCGCGCCGCGATCCACCACGCGAAGGAGCCCGACGAGCAGCGTTCCGATGAGGAGACCGAGCGGGAAGCAATCGTGCTGAGCCGGCCCCGGGCGACCGAGCGGAACGAGATGGCCGAGCAGCGCCACCGCCACGGGGGACAGCACCGCCGCCCAGGCCACGGCGCGACGGGGGCCGTCCAGCTCGAGGCGATGCATCGGCCGGATGCCGTGAGCGACGATCACCCCGAGGAGGAGCGCATAGACGCCGAACACGGCGACCGTGGACGCCGTGACGTCCGCGAGGTCCGGTCGACGGAGCACCGCCGCGACCACGAGGAGCAGCGCCGAGAAGAAGCCCATGACCAGGAGCCATCGGACGTCCGTCGAGAGCGCCCGGAACCAGACCAGGGCGCCGCGCTCCGCGTCGATCTCGAGCTCCACCGACGCGAGGAGCGCGTCGATCTCCGAGGCCTTGGGCGCGTCTTCCTCGGCGAGGTGACGCACGACCAGCGCCGCGCACGCTTCGCAGGCGAGCAGATGATCTTCGACGGCGGCGGTGAGCTCGCCCTCGCGGAGCTTCCGCTGCACGTCGCCGCAACCGAGCCCGTGCTTCATCGTGCGCCCCTTCGCGCCGTGACCTGCGGCTCCTTCAGGTGTTCCCTCAGGATCTCGTAGCCGCGGTGCGCGCGCACTTTCACGGCGCTGAGGCTCGCGCCGACGACCTCGGACACCTCGAGGAACGACAGCCCTTCCATCCAGTGGAGCATGATGACTTCTTGTTGATCGGCCGGGAGCTCGGCGAGCGCGGCACGGACTCGCCCCACGACGTCGCTCACGCCCGGGGCGGGGACGCGCGCCTGTTCCTCGGGGCTCGTGGGGGTCGCCGGCTTCGCGCGCATGGAGCGGAGGTACTGGCGGCGGACGTTGATGGCGATGGTGCAAAGCCAAGGACGGAGGCGAGCATCGGTTCGGAAGTCTTTACGTCCACGGTGGAGGTGAAGGAAGGTGAGCTGGACGAGGTCGTGCGCGTCCACGGGCGGGACGTTGCGGCGAACGAGCCGTAACACGACGGGCGCGTATCTCCGGAAGAGTTCTCGGAACGCCTCGCGGTCTCCCGCCAGATACTTCGCCATGAGCTCTTCATCTGTCGGCATGCGATCCGAGTGCCGGGGGGTATGTGCCCGCTTGTAACTATTCGCCCCGTGGCCCTGAAGTTACGGCCACGAGGAGCAGGCAGCCGGAAACTCGATGGAAGCAGACGATTTCTGCGGCTGCGACCGCGGCGGAGTTCACGCGCGTAAACGGAAGGATTCCGTAAAGAAGTCGGGCGACCCCCGCGCCTCCCTTCGCCCCTCCCATCTCCGCGAAATCAGAGGATGTCGTGGTGAGGACTCCGATCGGCACGCGTCAAAACGGCATGCCGCATGCAGCCTTTCTGGCGCACGGAGGCGATTCCATGTCTGAATTGTCGATCATGCTGAGGAGTTCCGACCAGGCGGCAGCCGGAGCCGATCGTGCCGCGATCGGACCGCCATCCGATGGGAGCCTCACCGCGCGTCTCGCACGGAAGCTGATTCTCCGGGGAATGCGCGTTTCCCCTGCCCTGGCGGGCGCCGTGCTGGACCGGCTACCGGGGCTCGATCGGGAGGCAATCCAGGTCTTCACACCGAACCCGGCGGAGCTCCGCAGCGTCCCGCCACAGCCTGGCACGCCGGAGGTGCGGTCCATCGTGCGCTTTGCCTCCATCGACTACCGCCTCGTGAGCGGAGAGTGGGAGAGCGAGGCGGGCCACCACGTCTTCAAGTTCGAGTACGACGAGTGGATCCACATCCTCGAGGGCGAAGCGCACGTCACGGTTCGAGGGCGGACTCACGTGCTTCGCGCCGGCGACGTCGCGATGTTCCGGGCCGGCCTTTCGATGATCTGGGACATCCCGCGATACGTGCGCAAGGTCTGGGTCCAGCACTATCCCCGGCGGAGCTTCCTCGAGCGCGGCGCCATGAAGCTCGCGAGTCTCTGGTGACGTCACCTGGAGCCGGGGCGCCCATGGATGCGCTCCGTCTCGGGCTTCAGCTCGTGATACGGAAGCGTCGTGCTCTCGCTCGCCGCGCTCGGCGTGGCTCTCTTCCTCCTCTGGCTCGTCGCACGACGAGCAAACGAGCTCTGCGCCGTCCGGCTCTCCGGTGGCGAAGCGACGCTCGTTCGAGGGCGAGCGCCCCGGCGCCTTCTAGCGGACGTCGCCGAGATCGCTGCCCGCGCGCCTACCGTCAGCATGGAGTTTTCGGTCGTGAACGAAGGCGGAGCGCCGCGGCTCCTCGTGCGCTCCGGCGCGGCGCCGGAGACGATCGTGCAGCAACTCCGGAACGTGGCCGGCCAGCACCAGCTCGTCCACTTCCGCACGGGCGTCTCGCGACGCTGACGCTCGGGCGAGGCGTGCGCTAACGTCCCGACCCATGAGGGCGTCGCGAGTGATCGGTATCGGAGCACTGTCGATCTGCGCGTGGAGCTGCGGCGAGAAGACGGACTCCGGGAGCCCCACCGTTTCGGCGACCGGCGGCGCGGGAGCGTCGAACGCCGGCGCCTCGGGTCAGGGCGCGGGCGGCGGCGCCGGGGCCTCGAATTCCGGTTCGGGTGGCGCGTCGAACGGCGGCTCGTCCGGATCCGGAGGAGCGGCGGGGAGCGGCGCCGGGACCGGTGACGGCGGCGGGGCGAGCAGCGGCGGCTCCCCGAGCACGGGCGGCGCCGGGACGGAAAACGACGGCGGAACCGCGGGTTCCTGGTGGAAGCCGAAGAAGGCGACGACGTGGGACTGGCAGCTCTCCTCGACCGACCTGTCCCACGCCGTGGACGTCTACGACGTCGACTGGGAAAACGACGCTTCCGTCGTGTCGACCCTCCACGACAGGGGCATCTTCGTCATCTGCTACGTCAGCGTCGGAAGCTGGGAAGATTTCCGGCCCGACGCGGCGAGCTTTCCGCCGGCGGTCGTGGGCAACGCTTACCCGGGCTGGCCCGGGGAGAAGTTCGTGGACATCCGCGCGGTCGCGCTCCGGAGCCTCATGTCCGCGCGGTTCGACGTCTGCAAGCAGAAGGGCTTCGACGGCCTCGAGCCCGACAACATGGACGTCTTCGAGGCCGACTCCGGGTTTCCCCTGACGAAAGCGGACGGGCTCGACTACGCGAACTGGCTCGCGGAGGAAGCCCACTCCCGCGGCATGGCCGTGTTCCAGAAGAACACCGCGAGCCTCGCGACGTCCCTCTTCGACCTCTACGACGGCGCGATCACGGAGGACTGCTACGACCAGGGGTGGTGCGGCGACGTGAGCGGCTACCCCTCACGCGACGAGCCGGTCTTCATGGCGGAGTACACCGACACGGGGGTCGACTTCGCCGCCGCGTGCTCCTGGGCGAAGACGAACGGGTTCAGTCCGATCCTGAAGGATCGGGACCTGACCTCGGCGCTCACGACTTGCCCCTGATCACTCGTCGATGCAGGCGCCCGTGCGACTGCACAGAGGCCACTCCTGAGGACAATCGGCGTTGCTGAGACACGTGACGCACACGTTCGCGAACGGGTCGCAGCGCGGGGTGGCGTGCGGACACTGCGAGTTGTCGACGCACTGGACGCACTGACCGCTCGCGACGTTGCAGAGGGGAGATGCGGACGTCGCGCAGTCCGTGCTGCTCGTGCAGCGCACGCAGAGCCCGCGGGAATCGCACACCGGAGCATCCGCCGGACAGACGGTGCCGCCGCTGCAGGTGCCGATGCAGTGCCCCGTCGGTTCGCACGCAGCGCCGCTCTGGCAATCGTTCGCGTCCCGGCATTGAACGCACGTGTGGTTCACGAGATCGCACCGAGGCAGGACCAGCGTGCAGTCCAGGTCTCCGAGGCACTGCACGCAAGTGTGAGACGTCGGGTCGCAATGGAGCGACGAGAGCCGGCAGTCGTCGTCCACCGAGCAGCCGGATCCGCCGCCGTCCCGCGACGAGCGGCCGCCATCGTCGCTCGGATTCCCTCCGCGGCCCCCGGCGAGCGCGCCGCCCGATCCCGGATTCACTCCGCCGGATCCCGAGCTCGCACCACCCGAGCCGGGGCCGGAGCTCGCGTCCGCGTCGCCGCCGGCGCCGGAGCTCGCGCCGCTCTGCCCGCCGTTCGCGTTGGTCTCGGACGAGGCCCTATCGAACACGACGGGCGCGTTGCACGAGAGAACGACGGCTCCGGCGAGGAGCGCGCACCCGCGGCGGAAGGACTTCACGGCGACCCGCTCAGGATGGCCTCGGCGTCCGCCCGCGCGAACCCTTTCGGGTACCGCCCGAGGTACGCCTTCGCCGCCGTCCGCGCCCGCGAAGAGTCCACGCTCCGGAGGAGCTTCATTCGCTGTGCGGCGGCGTTCTCGGCGAGAGAGCTCCCCGGATAGCGCGAAAGGAACGTCTCGAAGCCGGCGATCGCGTCCGCGTTCGCGCCCCTCTGCTTCGCCGCGAACGCGGTCGCGAAGAGGTCGTTCTGTTCACGAAGGTCGGATGCGACGCGCTCTTCGGCGGGCGTGAGCGGAGCGGTCGGCTCCGCGGCGGACGCTCGCGCCATGCCGCCGAACGCGCGGCGCGCGACGTGCCCGGACGCCTGCGCATCCTTCACCGGGCAGTTCGGCCAGCTCTCCCCGGGATGTACACGGACCTCTTGTCCCGCGTGCCGCACACTGACGACGCCTTCGGAGACGGCGACGCGCGTCATGGTTCCGCCGCCGCAGCTCTCGTCGGGTTCCACGGTAGCCACGCGGAACTCCGTGCCTCGCACCTCCACCTCGGCGTCCGCCGTCTGGACGACGAACCGCTCCCCGGGATGGAGCTTCGCCACCCGTGCACGGACTGCCCCGGCGTGGAGCGCGAACACCTCGTTCGCGCCGCTCTCGACGATCGAGACGTCCCCTCCCTCCTCGACGGTGAGCTCGGTCCCCGTCGAGACGGAGAGCACCACGTGCCCGTCGGGACGGGCGGAGATCCGGCTACCGGAGGCGAGCGAGCGACCGTCCACGAGCGGGGCGGGCGACCCCGTCTCCACGACGGTGGCGCCGCCGCCGGTCGGGTGTCCGACGACGGTGACGACGCGGGGAACCGACGGAGTCGGCGCATGCGCCGCCAGCTCCACGCTCGACGGACGGAGAAGCCGCACTGCCCCGAATCCGAGGAGCACGACGGCGGCTGCGGCGAACGTCGCCCGCGTCGCGAGCGTCCGACGGCGCTTCCTTCGAATCGCCTGCTCGACGAGCGCGATCGCTCTCGCGCGCTCCTCGGCGCTCGGCGCGTCCGTCTCGCCCGCGTTCGCCCGCGACAGGAGGCGGCTCGCGAGGGCGTCGAACCTCGGCTGGGTCATTCGGCTCTCTCCATTTCTTCGAGCGTGTCGGCGAGATCGCCGTCCTGACCGATCCGTTCGTGGAGCGCGCGACGCCCCCGGACGAGTCGGGTCTGGGCCGCAGCGACGCTGACGCCGGTGATCTTGGCGACCTCGCGGAGGTCGTACCCCATGACGTCGTGGAGCATGAACGTCCACGCTTGATTGGACTCGAGCTGGTCCAGGTGCTCGGCCACGCGCTTCACGGCGCTCCGTCCCATCGCGTCTCGCCCCGTCCGCCTCGTGGACGACGAGACGAACGCGTCCGGCTCGAGCATCTCGGCGAAGAGACGACGCTCCGTCTGCCGCCTTCGGAGGTGCTTGTAGACGACGTGAGCCGTGAGCGTGGACGTCCACGTGTCGAGCGAGCACGCTCCGCGGTACCCATCGATCGTATAGATGAGCTGGATGAGAGCCTGCTGCGCGACGTCTTCGCGGTCGTTGTCGCGTCGTCCGAGGAGACGAAAGATCGTGCGATCGACCTGAGGGCGGACTCGATCGTGGAAGGCCGCGGCAGCGGTCGCGTCCCCACGACGGAGCGCGGCGAGGAGCTCCGCGTCGTCGAGCGACGGGGGCGCCGGAGGCCGCCTCTGGGGGGCGCGCCCGACGTCCCCGTCTTTCGGGACGAGCCGGATGTTCGGCGCGCTCTTGGGGACCGGGTTCAGAACCATCCGAGGGGGCAGTACACCGAGGCGCCTCGGACCAGGCAAGCGGGCCCGATCCTCAGAATCCGAAACGAATCCCGAGCTCCAGCACGGGCCGCACGGGTTTCAGTGTGGCCACCCGGCGCCCGCCGGAGAAGATCTCGGTCCGCCCGAACAGGGCCTCTGCGCCGCCCCCGAGCACGAGGGCCGCCCCACGGACGAAGTAGTACGAGCCCTCGAGGACCGCGTCCGCCCCGGGCATGAGCTTGTGCAGGTGCTCCGTTCCGCCGTCCCGGGATAGCGCGAAATCCTCGAGGGCGACCAGGCCGTCGACCCGGACGTCGAGTGACGCGCGCCCGTCCTCGGAAGAGACGGGGACGATGGCCATGCCGAGCGCGCTCGCATAGTGGCGGGCGGAAACGTCCCCCGGCGACTCGAGCCCGAACCGGGCCGACGCCCCGACGCGCACGGTGAGAAACGACCCGAGCGCTTGTCGGAAGTCCACGCCTCCGCCGCCGCTTTCCCCGCCGTCTCCGCTGCCGAGACCCATGGCGCCGAAGGCGGTGACCGCCGTCCGGTGGCGGGCCGGACGCCCCTCGCGACGATCCACCCGAACATCCGCCGGTTCGGGTTCGACTCGCTCTTCCGAACGTTCGTCGCTCGAGCGCCCGGCGCCGGGGGAGGGTTTCCGACCTGCCCGATTCGGCGCGCCCTCGCCGTTCGGCGTCCCCTTCCCTTCGGGCGGCGGTCGACCGTTCCGGTTCGCTGGCTCGGACGGCGGCGATTCGACGGCCCTCCCCTCGTATTCGGGGAGCATCGAGACGATCGTGAGCGCCACCGTTCGACTTCGCTCGACGGGGTCGTCGATCGCTCGAAATCCGAGGTCTCGCTCCACCCATCGGCTCGCGCTCGGTCGCTGGACTCTGATCGTCGAACGGAGATGCTCGGGCTCGGTCCAGGCCACCTCGACGACGGCATCCGCGTGGGCGTCCGCTCCAAGCCGCACGGCATCGGCGTCTGCCGGCATCGTCTCTTCCGTCTTCACGACGATGCGTGTCCCGGGCCCGAGCGCGGCTCTCGTCGCTTTCACGATCGCCGGCGTGAACGCATCGGCACGTCCTCCGTCGTCGGATGGCGACCCGGAAACCAGGACGAGGACGATCGTCAGCGCCGCGGGCATCGTTCGCGCTCCGGCTCCTCGTTCGCGAAGCGCCGGAGGCCGGTGGGGACGCCGGTGGGATTCACGTCACTCGGTACGACCGCACGTCCCGCTGCCATCGCACGACAGGAAGCATTTGAAGTTCGGCCCGACGGCCGCGCAATCCGAATCGACGCGACACCCCTTGGAGCAAACCGACGCGACGAGCGTGCACGTGTCGCCGGACTTCGCCATGAGCGGAAGGCACGAGAGGCCGGCGGAGCATGCGTCGTCCGCGGAGCAGGAGGTCCCCGCGTCCTGCAGCGGGCTGCCGCAGGCGGCGACGACGGCGAGCCCGGAGAGCCCGACCAGCCAGACGGCGCGCAGAGGTTTCATCCCAGTTGTCGTCCCCATGCATGACCTGCCCGCGGACTGTCAACCACCCCGGGCCGCACGATCTTCGCGAGCATTGCTCGCAAGGGGGTTCGAACGCGAGCGACTTCTCGCGGGAAGGGACTGGTCTCCGCGTGCGCTCTGGCTGCACGAATCCTCTGTCAGACAAAGTGCGCGGAGGGTGCCTGATTGTCGTGAGCCGGCGGCACCAACGCTCTCGACTGACCCGCGGAAAGCGGGATCCGACCCGCCGTCGGGAGAAAGACCATCATGAGGACGTTCCACCAGCTCGTCGCGCCGCTCTGGCTCTCGGTGGCGTGCGCCCTCGCGTGCTCCAGCCCTCCGGCGTCCACGGTCATCGTCGTTCAGAATCCCGGCGCAGGCGGGGGCTCGTCGGAGGGCGGCGCTCCGCCGATCTCCTTCCAGGATCCGGGCGGCGCCGACAACTCCGGCTCGGGCTCCGGGGGCGCCGGCGCGACGAACGCCGGAAGCGGCGGCGGCAGCACCGTGACCGCGTCCACGGGCCTCCCGTGCGACGTCGCGACCTACTTCGCGCAGAAGTGCACGATGTGCCACGGGGAGCCGCCGATCCCGTCTGCGCTCGCGCCGCTCGTCACGATCGACGACCTGAAGGCGACCGCGAAGGAAGATCCGACGAAGAACGAGGCGGAGCTCTCCCTCGCCCGCATGAAGGACACGACGTCCCCGATGCCGCCCGGCGCGCCGCCCTCGGCTGCGGACGTGGCGATCCTCGAAGGGTGGATCAACGCCGGGTACCCCGCCGGAACGTGCGGCACCGGCGCGAGCGGAGACGGCGGCGTCGTGGCGGCGCCACCTCCGAGCGTGTTCGACGGTGCACCCCCGTTCCAGTCGAACCTCGGCGATCGCGCCCACAACGCGGGCCAGGACTGCATGAGCTGTCACACGAACGGGAGCGACGAAGCGCCTCGGTTCGCGTTCGGCGGCACGCTCTACGATCCGCAAGGCAACCCGGTCGCAGGGGCCGAGGTGCGCCTCGTGGACGCGAACGGCAACGCCAAATCCGTCTACACGGCCTCCAACGGAACGTTCTTCGCGCAGGGCGGGTCGTTCGCAGGTCCGGCGCACGTCGGCGTTCGAACGGCGACGGACTCGGAGGACATGTTCACCGCGCTGCAGTCTCCCGGCGGCGGCGCGTGCAGCTCGTGTCACTGCTCGGGGACCGGCTGCACCGTGTCGGCGGTCCACGTCCCCTAGAGCACCGACGGAGCGTCATGCAGAACTCGGCCAGACGGAGCCCCACGCGACCCACGCCGCCACCTCTCGAGGCAAGGGAGGTGCCGCCGTCTTCGGGCATCCGTCCGGTCTCGCGGGAGGCGCTCGACGTGTGGCGCGCGCAACCGTTCGCGACGGACTGGGAAGCAGAGGCCGACACCTCGGTCCGTGGCCTGACGCCGGAGCTCATCGAGGCGCTCCGGCAGATCGCGCCGAGGCCCCGCCGTTCGGTGCTCCCGTGGGTCTTCGCGCTCGCGATGGCGACGGTCGCTGCGGCGGTCGGCGCCTCCCCGGTCGCGCGAGAGGCCGTGCGATCCTGGGCCGCGGAACGTGGGCTGGTTCCGCCGCCGGACGGGGCCGCACCCGGATCACCATCGACGGGGTCGGCGCCGCGGAGTCCCTGACCTCTTCCCGAGCGCCGATCCGTGCACACTCCGCCCCCGTGCGCCGTCGCCCCGCCCTCGCGCCGAAACGCGGCGCGACGGGGTGCCTCCGCGCTGCTCGCCGTCCTCGCGCTCGGTTGCGCGACGACGGAGGACATCCACGCGACGGCCGAGGCGCGTGGGCAGCCGTGCGTGAACTGCCACGCGGAGGCCTACGCCGCGGCGAAGAGCCCGCTTCACCTGGGCGCGTTCCCCGAGACGTGCAACCAGTGCCACACGACCCGGAGCTGGAGCCCCGCGGCCCTACCCGATCACCACTGGTTTTCCCTGGACGGACACCACGGGCAGATCGCCTGCGGCGCGTGCCACACCGGCGATCCTCCGCGGTTCGCGGGCACTCCGACGGAGTGCAGCGGCTGCCATCTGCCGGCGTACACCGCCGCGGAGCACCCCGCGCACGTGAACGTGCTCCCGCAGACGTGCGGCGACTGCCACGGCAAGGACGCCTGGACGCCCGCGACGGTGAAGGAGCACCCCTGGTTCGTCCTCGACGGGAAGCACCTCACGGCGCCCTGCATCGGCTGCCACACGGGGAACCCGAAGCGCTTCGCCGGCACGCCCTCCGACTGCGTCGCCTGTCACCTCGCGGACTACCAGCGAAGCACCTTCCCCGGGCACTCGAGCTTTCCGCAGACCTGCCACGACTGCCACGATACGGGAGGCTGGTAGCCGTGCGCGCGGTCTCAGGCTTCGCCGTGCTTCGTCACGAGCGAGATCCCGAACTTCCGGAGGAGGTCGCTCGGCGCGGTGCCGCCGATCTGCACGATGACGGCATCGTTCGGCACTCGCGTCATCGTGCCGGAGACGTTCAGGACGACGTCCCCGGGGTCGATGCGCGCGACCTCCGACGGCAGGTAGCCCCGCACGCTGCCGTTCGCGATGAGCTCGTCGATGCGCCGGCGATTCTCCGCGCGACAGCGCGCGAACGCGCCGCGGCGGTAGCTGATGCTCACGGACTTGCAGCCCCCCGAATCCGCCAGAGAGAGCGCGCTCTCGACGGCGCTGTTCCCCCCGCCGACGACGAGCACGTCCTTCCCGTGGAACGCCTCCGGCTCGAGCAGGCGGTAGTGCACCTTCGCCTGCTCCTCCCCGTCCACGCCGAGGCGCTGCGGCGTGCCGCGCCTTCCGACCGCGAGGAGCACGTTCGCGGCCTTCACCGGACCGGAGCTCGTCTGGAGCACCCACGCGCCGCTCCTGTCCGAATCGACACCCTCGACGAGGACGCCCGTCTGGATGGGCATGTTCGTCTGCTGGACGATCGACTGCCACATCTGGATGAGCTCCTCTTTCGAGATCTTCGCGCGGCGGACCGTCCCCACGAGCGCGAACTCGAGCGCTCCGGTCATCGCCACCTTCGCGCGGGGGTAGTGCATGATGGTTCCTCCGAGGGATTCGCGCTCGAGGAGGATCACGCGCTTCTGCCCTTCCATCAGGCGAAGCGTCGCGCTGATGCCCGCTGGGCCCGCGCCGACCACGACCGCGTCGTAGGCGTCCGAGCCGCCGATTCGCCCGCTCCCCACGACGTGATCGGCCGCCTGCTTGCCCTGGAGCACGGCGTTCCGGATGAGACCCATGCCCCCGAGCTCGCCGATGACGTAGATGCCGGGACGCTCGGTCTGGAAGTTCTGATCCACCCGCGGGAGCTCGACGCCGCGCTCCGCGGTGCCGAACACGAGCTTGATGGCGTTCACCGGGCACGCGGGGAGACACGCGGAGTGCCCGATGCACGCGAGCGGGTTCACGAGGCGCGCCTGGCCGTGCACGACCTGGAGCACCGTCTTTTCCGGACAGACGCGCACGCAGGCACCCGAGCCGATGCAGCGATCCGTATCGATCACGGGATGAATCGTGTCGGGCACGACGTCCCCGAGCGCTGCCATGTCCTCCACGAGCGCGAGCGCCTTTTCCTCGCGCTTCGAGAGGACCCGCGACCACGTCCAGTACAGCACGGACGCGACGACGATTCCGACGAGGACGAGCGAAAACCCCTGAGCGTCCTTCAACAACTCGAGCATCCGTCGTGCGTCATATCACGCGAAGCGCGATCGATCAGCGACGCACGCGAAAGACGGAGCGCCTCATGAACCCGACGCCTCCCCCGAATCCGTCCGCTCCGTCTCCGTGGTGGCGACGCTTCCGCGTGTTCTTCACACTCGCGACTCTCGTCACGCTCGCCGCCGTGCTGCTCGTCCGCGGCTACGACTACTACCGGCTCGATCTCGTCTCGCGCGCCGAGCATCGCGACTACCACGTGCTGAACCCCGCCGGCTTCCTCGGACACGGCTACGGGATCGTGGGGACGACGCTCGTCGCCGCGAACCTCCTCTACCTGATTCGCCGCCGGCTCGCGAACGTCCTTCCGGCGTGGGTGGGGTCCATGCCGGCGTGGCTCAACGCGCACGTCTTCACCGGGCTCGTCGGCTCGCTCCTCATCGCGTTCCACTCGGCCTTTCAGCTACGGACGCCGATCGCGAGCGTCACCTCCGCGAGCCTCGGGATCGTCGTCGTGACGGGCCTGGTCGGACTGTACCTCTACGCGCTCGTGCCGAAGACGGGGCTCCAGCCGTTCCAGGCGCGACTCGCGGAGCTCTCCCCGCTCCTCCCCGGGGTCGTCGCGCGGGTTTCCACGTTCGTCAAGGAGACGCCCGCGACGCGCCTGCCCGCCGACGCTTCCCTGCTCCGCGCCCTCGCGACCATCCCGAGGTGGGCGAGCGACGCCCGGAGGCGGCGCCAGGGGATCGCCGCCGCGATGCGCGAGGACCAGCTCTTTCAGGCCCTCGAGCGCACGGACCGACGCCTCGCCCGCTCGTTCGCCGTCGAGCTCGGCGAGCTCGCCGCGGCCGAGGTGGACACCCTCGCCGGCACCGCGCTGATGCGGTCCTGGCGTTCGCTCCACCGTTTCCTCGCGCTCCTGATGCTGGTCAGCGTCTCCCTCCACATCGGCGTCGCCTGGTACTACGGGTTCCGCTGGATCTTCGATCCATGACGTCCGCGAGGCTCCGGACACTCGTCGTCGTCTTGCTCGCCTTCTGGGGTCTCGGCCTGGCGAGGCTCGCGTACGCCCAGCTCCTTTCCCCCGGGCCGCTCTCGAAGGCCCATGCGTCGCTCGAGGGCGACCAGCACTGCAACGACTGCCACTCCTCCGGCAAGCGCGTGTCCCAGGGCGGATGCTTGAATTGTCACGCCGACATCGGCGCGAAGATCGCCGCAGGCCAGGGCCTCCACGGACTTCGTTACAAGGGGAAGCCGTGCGAGAGCTGTCACGTCGAGCACCTCGGCGGCGGAGGGACGATCCGTTGGCCGGGGGGCGCTCCGTCGAAGCTCGATCACTCGCAGACGGGGTGGCCTCTCGAAGGCGCGCACGCGGGAACGCCCTGCAACAAGTGCCACGACAAGGGCAACGCCCGCGGCGCGCACACGTACCTCGGGCTCTCGACCGCGTGCGCCTCCTGTCACAAGGACCCGCACGACGGTCGCTTCGGCCCCACGTGCAAGAGCTGCCACGACGAACAGACGTGGAAGAACGTGAAGACCGACTCGTTCAACCACGACCTCGCGCGGTTCATCCTCCGCGGCGCGCACCAGACGACGCCGTGCGCGAAATGTCACTCGGAGCCTCCGCGGTGGACCGGCTTCGACTTCGCGGCGTGCACGGACTGTCACCGGGACGTCCACCGCGGGAAGTTCGGTCCGACGTGCACGAATTGCCACAATGAATCCCGCTTCAAGCCCGCGGTGATGAAGCCCGGTGCACACCCCGGGACCAGCCTCGCGAACGGACACTCGACCGTCGCCTGCCGGACCTGTCACGACCGCGGAAACCTGCTCCCGCCGTCGCGGGGCGTCGCCTGCGTCAGTTGCCACAAGCCCGTGCACGAGGCGGCGTTCGGGAACGCCTGCGCCACGTGCCACGGGACGATCCAGTGGCTCGGGCTCGCGCGCGCGGTGAGCCTCGCCGCGCACGAGAAGACCGCGTACCCGCTCACCGGGCAGCACGAGTCCGTCGATTGCGCGCGGTGCCACAAGCCGAACCTCCCCGAAAGTGCCCGCTATCGGGAGCTCGCGTTCGATCGCTGCGTGGACTGTCACGAGGACGCACACCGCGGGGAGTTCTCGTCACGAGACAAGGGCGAGTGCGGTCACTGCCACTCGACCGGCGGCTTCCGGAAGACTTCGTTCGGCGTCCTCGCGCATGCTTCCACCCGCTTCCCGCTCGAAGGGACGCACACGGCCTCCCCGTGCTCGTCGTGCCACAAGGGCAGTCATCCGCTCCTCGACCTCCACGTGCAGGGCAAGGCCTGTACGGACTGCCACGAGAACCCCCACGGCACGCAGTTCTCGAAGGAGATGGCGCAGGGCGGCTGCGCGCACTGTCACGCGCCGACGGGCTGGCACCTGCCGAAGATCGACCATTCCACGTGGCCGCTCACCGGCGCCCACGCGACGGCCGAGTGCGATGCCTGTCACCACCCGACGGACGAGGACCGCAAGTCGGGACGCGGCGCGAGCTACCGCGGGATCCCGCGAAAGTGCGGCGGCTGCCACGACGACCCTCACCTCGGCCAGTTCCGTTTGAGCGAGCCCTCCCTCGAGTGCAATCGATGCCACGGGACGACGGAGTTCCGGATCCCATCCTTCGACCACACGGCGCTCGCGGGGTGGGCGCTCACGGGGGCTCACGAGAAGACCGCGTGCGTGAAATGTCACGCGACGACCGCCGTCGGTGAGCGCACGACGACGCGGTGGCGGCTCCCGAGCGCGGAGTGCCGCTTCTGCCACGCCGATCCGCACCACCAGCCGGAGGGGCACCGGTGAGCCCGTTCGTTCACCGGCTGACGCTCCTCGTCGCGCTCGCATTCGGCGTCGCGCCGTTCGCGTTCGCGCCGTCTTCCACCGCGGAGACGACGTCGAAGAGCAGTGGCGCCGCGCCGGCGAAGGCCGGAAAGGGCCGTTCCTTCACGGACGACCTCCCCTGCAGCGCCTGTCACACCACGACCGGCTGGCGCGCGAAGGGGGCCTCCGCAGACGGACGGAAATTCGACCACGCCTCCACCGGCTTTCCACTCACCGGACAGCACGCGAGCACGCCGTGCGCGGACTGCCACCAGGCGAACCGCACGATCTCCCGGACCTGTGTCGGCTGCCACGAGGACTCTCACCAGGGCCGCCTCTCGCAATCCTGCGATCGGTGTCACTCGGCGGTGAGCTTTCGAGAGGTCCGGCCGCTCGAGCTCCACCGGATGACCCGATTTCCGCTGACGGGGATGCACGCGCTCGCGGACTGCTCCGAGTGCCACCGTCGCGCGAGCGAGCGTCGGTTCACCGACGCCCCCGCCCAGTGCTTCGCCTGCCACGAAAAGGACTATCGGCGACCCGGCCTCTTCCCCGTGCACCAGGGGACCGCGACGACGGCGCCGCTTCCGAGGGATTGCAGTCTCTGCCATCGCGCCGTCGCCTGGGTGCCGGCGGTCGGCCCGGCCGCCGTCGGGGCAGCCGCGGCCACGAGTCCGCTGGAGGTCGCTCCGCCGAACCACGATCTCCGCTTCCCCATCGGCTTCGGACCGCACCGCGGGCTGCCGTGCCCCGACTGTCACGTCTCCGAGGCCGCGCCGCGGGCGGTGCGTTGCATCGGTTGCCACGCGCACGATCCGGCACGCGTCGTCGCCGAACACCGCACCCCCGTGTCCACGGATGGCTCGGCGTGCATCGGATGCCACGTCGGAGGCGCCCGCCGATGACCACGCGCCGACTCCGCCGGGCGTTCGTCGCCGTCGCGCTCGCTCTCTTCGCGACGCCCGCAACGTGGGGAAAGCCGGCCAGGCCGGCCAAGGCGGCGCGCCGAAAGCCGCCGGCCGCCCCTCGCGTCCAGCTCGAAGAGCATGCGGACAGACCGGCCTCCCCGCCGGATGCGTCCGAGCCGCCCGACGAGACGCCGTCCACCAAGCAGGTGAACGTCACCGTCGTCGAGATCGCCGGCGGACAGGCCTATCTCCAGCCTGGAACGCAGGGAGGCGTTCACCGGGGTGCGACGGTCACGTTCAACCGACACGACTACGTCGTCGTGCAGGCGACGGATTCGTTCGCGGCGATCCTCGTCGGGGACCGGCCGCTTCGGGAGCACGATCGAGGAACCGCGACCACCGTGCGGCTCGAGTCGAGCGGAACGCGGAAACTCGACGCTCCGAAGCCGCTCGCGACGTGGAAGGGCGAGTGGAAGGACGCCACGCCGCCGGCGGACGACCAGCATCCCAGGTTCGTACCGCTCGGAACGACGACGCGTGACCGGCGCTTCGACGTTCGGCTGACGGCACTCGGCGGAGCCTTGCTGCCGCTCCAGGCACGCGGCTCGAACCTCGTTCGCGCCGAGCTGGACGCGCGCGTCCACGCGACGCCGTTCACGGCCCCCGTCGCCCTAGACGCGGACGTCGCGGTGCAGCGCTGGTTCGACGCGAATCTTTCGAACCGCTCGGGCTCACCCGGGAGGCCACTCGTCTTCGTGCGAGAGCTCCTCGCCGGCTACGGAACCGGGGGCTACTACGCTGGAGCGGGCCGCATGCGCTACGCGGCACGAACGCTCGGCACGCTCGACGGCGCGCGGGTCGCCGCCTCGCTCGGGGACGGGGTCTCCGTCGGGGCCTTCGGAGGCATCTTGCCGGATCCGACGAGCGGCGCGCCCTCCACCGTCGCGAATCGGTTCGGCGTCGAGATGACGTACACGCGACTGGACGCGCCGCTCCGCCCGGACGCCGCGCTCGTCCTGTCCGGGTCCATGTTCGGTGGCAAGCTCGACGAGCGACGACTCTCGGGAGCCGTGAACGTCTATCCGGGACCATCGCGGATGGGCGCGCACTTCGAGGTGTCCGCCTTCGACCGCGGAAACCCCTGGAACGCGAGCCCCATCGAGCTGACCGCTGCGGGAGCGGATTCGTCGGTGCGTGCGGGGCCGTTCGAGTTCGGCGGCCGCATCGACGTGCGCAAACCCGAGCGATCCCGCTGGCTCGGGTCCTATTTCCCCCTCTCCTGGTTTTGCACGACGGTCCCGGCGACGGGCGCCGCGGGCGCGCCCGAGCGGTGCGGCTCGACGAACACCCTCGCCTTCGGCACGCTCGACGCCGGCGTGGAGCTCGACCGGTGGTCCGTCGTCGTCGGCGCGACACGGAGCGGGGACCTCTCCCAGTCGGGAGCGGCGAACGCATTCGGCACGTTCGCCGCCGCGCGTGTCGTGCGCCTGGCGCGGGTCCTCAGACTCGAAGCGTCGGGAAACTATTCGAAGGCGACCTATCTCGATGCTCTCGGCGTCGGGGGCGGCCCCGGCGTCACGCTCCTCGACGACGCGCTCGACGTCGGCGTGTACTACCGCGTCGGCACCCTCGAATACCGCTCCGCGCCCGGGACGTCGCTCGTCCAGCACACGATCGGCAGCTCGGTGGTCGTCATCCCGGAGCCGTCGCTCCTCTTCGCGGCGCAAGGCGAAGCGGTGACGGGAGACGACACGCGAGCGCTCGTCCTCTTCGGCACGGCGACGTGGCGACCGGAGCTCTGATGCCCCGCGCCGGCTCCGGCTCAGAGCGCCGTGTCACCCGGGCGAGGCGCGATGCTGTCCACGAGCGCGTCGAAATCCTTGCGCGCGGCGCGGACGGACGCCGTCGGACCGGTGAGCTTGAAGAAGTAGGAATCGTCCCCGCCTTCGACGATGGCTCCCGCGAGCGACCAGCCGGGGTGAGCCCCTCCTCCGGGGCCGCCCATGCTCCCCGCGCCGAACGTGCCCGTGATGTCGACGAGCCAGACCGTGCGGCCGTGGACCGTCTTCTTCGCGCGCTTCTCGGGCTCCGCGGCGGTGAACTGCTTCACCCATCGGTCGATGTTCGCCTCCGGAGACCCGCCCGCCCGGACGACGGCGAGCTCCGCGTCCTCCGTGACGCCGCTCGCCCTCGGGATCCGATACGTCGCGAGGCGCATCCCGCTCGTGCTCTGGACGCTCATCCACGCGGCGGGCACCTTCCACTGGATGGAGGCCTCGGGCGCGCCACCGGAAGGAAGACCCGGCGCGGCGGTCATCGCGCCCACGGGCGGGTGATCCGGAGGCAGCGGCTCCGTTTCGTCGACCTCGCCGAGCTCGCCTGCGCCCATCGCCCCGAGGGGCGGATGATCGGGCGGGAGCGTCTCTTCGTCGGGCGCGGCGTTCTCCGGTCCGGACGCGGTGCGCCGTTCCGATTCGATGCTCGAGGAGACCGGCTCCGCGGGCGGAGCGGCGCGGAAGAACGCGAAGACCGCAGCTCCTCCGACGGCGACGGCGAGGACGATCGAGCTCTGCGAAGCCACGACGGGAGCCTGCTCGAATCCCGGTCCTGGTGGAAGAGCCGATCGCCGAGGGGCGAGCGTCGCGAAGCGCGGCTCGCTCAGAACGCCTGCCCCGCGGCGACGTATCCGCCCATCGGGCGTGCGTCGGGCGACCACGCGACGTCGCCTCGGAGGACGAACGACGTCCCCGCGACGAGCCGGAGCCCGCCGCCGAGCCCGAGCTTCAACCCGAGCGAGGTTCCGTCGAGCTCCGGGTGCGCGGAGTACCCGGCGAAGAGCCGCCCGGTGTCGACGAAGCCGGCGACCTGGACGACGTTGTCCTTGTCGAGGAAATGGAAGGACGCGAGCTTTTGCCGGACCTCGACGTTGCCGAACAGCTTGACCATGCCGGAATAGCGCTGCCCCGGCACACCTCGGACACCGTTCGGTCCGCCGAACGCCCCCGTGCTGTCGTACCGCGCGAGCTCGTAGAACGGCGGGGCGCCGAAGAGGAGATCCGCGACGAAGCGGACGGCGAGCGTCGTCTCTCCGTGCACGAGAGGAACGTAGCCCCGAAACGCCGCGTTCACCCTGCCCCACCGCTGCGGGATGCCCCCGGTACCTCCGGGAGACAGATCGAGCCGAAGGCTGTGGAACTGACCGCGCTCCGGTGAGACCTCGTCGTTCCTCGTGTCGAACTCCACGCCGTAGCTGAACGTCAGGAAGCCGTGCGGCGAGAACGTCGTGATCCGGTCGCGGACCGCCGGGTTCGTGCTCGTGGCGTCCTCGGCGAGGAGCGTCCCGTCCGGGACGTCGAGCCAGTTGTGCGTGTACGCGAGCCAGAGCTCGAGCGAGACGGGCTTCACGACGAGGAGCGTTCCGTCGAGGCTCACCGTCGGATGAGTGCGGTCGTACTCGAAGTACCGATCGTCCAGGGACCGTCCCGGCGGGAGCGCGCTCGCGTTCCCGAGTCCGTAGTATTTCTGGGTCGCCTCGCGCGTGTAGGCGGCGCGCGCCTCGAGCTTCAAGCGGCGACCGAGGAGGTTCGGCACGGAGACGAGCACGTAGTCGTCCTGGTAGGGGACCTTCACGTGTCCGCCCTCGCTCTTCACCATCGTCGTGGTGACGAGCTCGATGCGGTAGAGGTACGGCTCGGCGCCGTCCCGTAGCCGCGCGAAGGACGCGATGACTCCCCCGCCGAACCCGACGTCGCTGCTTCCCCCGAGGAGGGGCGCCGGAGTGAACTCCGAGCGCCCGTCCTTGCCGTCTGATTTCTCGGCGGCCGGGGCGAGCCCCGACGTCGAACCCGCGAGGAGCCCGAGGACGACTGCTGGAACCCACCGACGTCGCACGGCGGGGGTTCACTCCGGCTCCGGGCTCGTCTCCGCCGGTTCGATCGCGATCAGAAAGCGCCCGCGGCGATCAGGCCGTACCCGCCGGGCATCGGGGTCGGCGAGACCCGGACGGTCGCCGTCTGCCTGGGAGAGGACGACGCGGCGCTTCGAGTCGTCACGGTCTCTGGGAACAGGAACGCCCCGACGAGATCGAACGCGCCGATGCCCTGGAGGATGCCGTCCGCGACGAGCAGTCCCTTGTAGAGCCCCTCGTTGCTGCAGGCGCGGCCCGCGGGGCAGTACCGGTCTCCCAGATCCAGCCAGGGACCGGCGACGGGGTAGTAGAGGCGGTGGTCCCCCGGGTGATCGCTCTCGGCGGCGACGATGACGGAGGCCACGTACGGAGCTCCGAAGGCGAAGACGCCGGAAGCCAGCATGCTCTGATTCGGGCGCGTCTCCGTCGTGCGAATCTCCTCCTGCGCCGAAGCGACGTGAGCGAAGCCGAGCAATCCAGTGGTGACGGCGAATGCGATGCGGGTGCGCGTGTTCATGAGGCTCTCCTCGTCGCGCTTCTCGCGAGGGCGGAAGCGTCCGACGTGAAGGACCTTTCCAAGAGCCGTGCCACGGACGAGGAGGCTTTCGGCCACGTGGCGCCCGGACGGTCGACGAGGCGAACCGCGCCGCTCACGGACGCGCGTCGAGAGTCAGGACGCTCGCGCGGCGCTCAAAATGGCGTCGATCGCGTCGGCGCGGATGGGCTTCTCGAATCGAGGATTCGGGACGCGCTCCAGGAACTCTCGCCCGGCCTCCGTGAACGCCCCACCCGTCAAGAACACCATGCGGCGCTCGAGCCCCTGACCGAGCGCCACGACGTGCTCGTAGACCTCCGCGCCCGACAGGTCCGGCATCATGAGGTCGCAGAGGATCAGGTCGAAGTTCTGGCCCGCCCGGAGGAGAGACAGCGCGTCCCGGCCATTCGCCTTCGCCGTGACGGCGTGGTGCCGGAGCAGACGACTCATCGCCCGGATGATCAGCGGGTCGTCGTCGATGAGGAGGATCCGGAGCGCCGTCTCCTCTCGCGCCGCGGGCGCGGGCACCGTCGGGACGGCGTCCGGCGCCGCCGCTCTCGGCAACGTGACGCTGACCGTACAGCCTTTTCCGACGGCGCTCTCGATGTTCAGGGTTCCGCCGAGCGCACGCACGACGTTGTCGCAGACGGCGAGCCCGAGGCCGGTGCCGACGCCGACGGGCTTCGTCGTGAAGAACGGCCGGACCGCGTTGGCGAGGACGTCCGGGCTCATCCCCACGCCGGTGTCGGACACGGCGAGGGCCACGGTGTCCCCTCGAGTCTCCACGGAGACGGTGATCGTGTGTCGTTCCGCCTGCCCCGGCGGAGTCGCCTGCGCCGCGTTGATGAGCAAGTTCAGGAGGACCTGCACGAGCCGGGTCTCGTTGGCGCGGACCCACACCGGGTGGTCGGCGTACCGACGTTCGAGCCGCGCCCGATGACGGATCTCGTTGTCGACCATCCGGATGCTGGCGTCGCACACCTCCCGGACGTCGACCGCGACGGGGGTTCCGCCGTCGTCGCGGGTGAAGGTCTTCAGATCCCTGACGATGAGCCCCACTCGGTCGATGCCCTGACGGGATTCGGCGATGGCATCCGCGAGCTCGCTCCCGACGATCCCGGGTTCCGCCGCGCGGATGCGCTGGATCTCCCGCTCGATGAAGTCGAGGTTCGCGGTCAGGTACCCGAGCGGGTTGTTGATCTCGTGGGCCACGCCGGCCGCGAGCTGCCCGACGGAGGCCATCCGATCGGCCTGGAGCATCCGCCCGGCCTCCTCCGCGAGCAGCCGCTGGCGCTCCGCCTGCGCCCTCGCCTCGAGCGCGAGGCTCTTCGTCCACTCGAAGGCCAGGCTGATGCCGAGCAGGACCAGGGTGAGGCTCAGCGCGCCGATCGTCTCCACGCGGATGCGATGGCCGGGCGAAAGCCCGTCGGAGAGCTCTCGGTGGAGGATCCCCTGCACGACCCCGAACGTCGCTATCTCCGCCGCGACGGCGGCGCCCCAGGCGATTCCCGAGTTCCGCCCCGCGACGAACGTGGCGACCAGCGGCAGGGCGGTGATCGCGATGAGCGGAGGCGAGCCGACCCCGCCTCTCGAGTACGCCATGAGCGAGCCCGACGCGAACAGGGCGAGCACGAGGAGATTCCCCGCCGCCCAGAGCGACGCCGTTCGCTTCAGGACGAGGAGCGCGGCGACCAGGCAGAACCAGACCGCCGCGACCAGGGGCACCTGCTCTCCGAGCCCGCTACCGATGATGGTGAGTGCACGGACGAGCGTCAGCGGAAGCAGGAAGAGAGCGAAGGCCACGCAGAGCTGGGCCCGCCGATAGGCGTCCGTGTCCCGCTCGAACGACGCGGGTACGAAGAAGCCGATGAGCCGACTCGATCCCCGCATCGTCGCCCCGCATTAAAGCACCATTGTCCTCACGCTGGCCCGAAGGCGAGGCGCAAGAACTGCGTCCGACGGAGAGGTGGCCGCGTGGCGCCGCGGCCGGCGGGCTCCCGTCCGGCGGACGGAACTTCGCGTCGCGGAGAAGTACCCGATGAAGGCCGCTCGGCGGCCCCTACCCGGCCACGGCCTCGAGAAAACCGAGTGTATCCGCCGCGGAGCGCTCGGGGATCTCCTCCATGGGAACGTGGCCGACGTCCGGATAGACGATGACCTTCGCCCCCTTCACCCTCGACTGGAAGATGCGCGCTGCCTCGGGGTTCCGGAGCTTGTCCTCCGCACCCCAGAGAATGAGGGTCGGGACGTGGAGCTCGGTCAACCGATCGACCGCGCCCTCGTCGGGCGACGTTCCGTTTCGGATCCGGGTCGCGCGGCGGTTGCCTGGGTAGAGCAGGAGCTCGTAGTACCGATCCACCATCTCCGGCGTGACCTGCCGGGGGTCGTGAAGAGTCCCGAGCAGCGACTTTTCGATCACGCGGCGGGGCGTCGCGAACTCCGCGATGCGATTCAGCCCCGGCACGCGCATGATCCGGAAGCCGATCGGCCGCACGGGCGCGTGCTCGGGCGACAGCAGATGATCGACTCCGCCCGAGTCGATGAGCACGAGCGCGGTGACGACGTCCGGATGCGCGAGCGCAAATCGCCAGCTCACGCTCCCGCCCATCGAGTTGCCGACGAGCGCGAAGTGGTCGAGACCGAGCCGTCGACGGAACTCGTCGAGGAACGCGACCATGCCCCCGAGCGAATAGTCGTCTCCCGGCACGGGTCCGGTGAGGCCGTGACCCTGAAGGTCCAGGGTGACCACCCGAAAACGACCCGAGAGGATCTTCACCCACGGCTCCCACGTGTGGAGCGAAGCGTTCGAGCCGTGGAGGAGCACGACGACCGGAGCGTCGGGGCTTCCGCGGTCCCGGTAGTGGACGCGAGCTCCGGTCGGCAAGAGGAGGAACTTCGATTCCGGTCCGCCGTACTTCTGCTCGAGCATTTCCCTGGGCAGATCGGGGGTGTGGCTCACGACGGCGAGCAGCCCGAGAACGCCCGCCACGAGGAGCGGGACCCAGCGTTTCCAGGGACGACGAGTCGCGGAGCCGGCGGCGACCATGGCCGGCATCATGGCACGAGGTGCCTGCGGACCGGCCGCCAACTCTCAGCGGACGTCTGCCACTTCGTCCGGCTTCTTTTTCGGCGGACGGTGACTCGCGATCTTCTGCTCGAGCTTCCGGGCCGTCTCGACGCGCTTGTCGGCTCCGTCCCAGCTCCAGTCTCGCGCGCCGTAGCCGGCGTACGCCGCGTGGGCGAAGGAGGGCGCGCGGCCTTTGCCGCGCTTTCCGTTCCAGCGAAGGAGCTTGATGGCGCAGCTCGCTTCGGCGCGAATGGACTCGGCGGAGCCGTCCGGCAGTCGCCAGGCGTCGGGGCATGCCGACCGATGGAGCTGAAACACGCCGCGCGCCTTGCCGCCGTCGCAACGCTGTCCGGGAGGGCCGTCCTTGCAGCGGCCCTCGATGACGAACCGCGCGAGGTTCGTCTCGTGAAAAGCGAGCGAGACGAGCATCGCGGCTTCCGCGTTCGTGCGGGAAGCTTCCGCGATCGCCTCCGCCACGGGACGGTAGAGCGCGGCGCGTTCCTCCGGCGTGTCCGTCCTGTCTCCCACGTACGTGGCGAGCGTGAGGGCCGCGGCCAGCACCGCTTCGGGGTTCACGAACATCGGGTGCACTCCAGCCGTGCGCAGCGAAGCGTTCCGACCCGCATCCTTCTCGTGCGCACGCGGAGTACCTAGATCAAAGAGTGCGTTTTCACAAACGGGGCAGCCTTGCGATCGACGGAAAGAGCCAATTTCCCGCCCTCCGCATCGACGCCCCGCGACCGTTCCGCCGCAAGTCGAGTCACTCCGTGAGCGGACACGGATCCGTCCGACACGCGAAGTGGTCGGTCGCGTGAACGCAAGGAACTCGGGTTCGCACGGTCGAGCGCGGACGTACGCGCGTCCATCGCCGAAGGTGGCTCGAGTGGTACCCGAAAGGCCCCGGCGAGGCGCCCGGTTGCGGAAACCGCTCGCTCGGGGTTTGATTCGGGCTTCATGAAGCCCAGCGCGCGCCTGTTCGTCCTCACCGTCTCGCTGGTCGCGTCCGCGTGCGGCGGTAGCTCCTCCGGCGGAACCGGCCGCCTTCCGGGCGGCGATGCAGGCCCGGCGAGCGGCGGGGCGAGCTCGGGCGGCACGGCTGGCTCCTCGAACGGAGGCTCGGGAACGGGAGGGCGAAGCGGTTCCGGCGGAGCGGGCGGGAGCGCCGGACTCGGCGCGGGCGGATTCATCGCCTGCCCGCCGTGCGCGGCGCCGCCCAGACCGAACTGTGTCGGGTCGGGCCCCTGCGGCTGCGGGCCGTACACGTGCGACGACGCCGGACCGCCAGCGCCGACCTGCGGAACGGAGACCTGCGGCGGCGGCACGAGCTGCTGCGGCCCCGCGGCGTGTGGCCACTGCGTTCCGAGCACGAGCGGCGTCTTCTGCCCCGACTACTGCGAGTTCTGCGCCGGCGCGTATCGGAAGACCGAATACGCCGGCTTCTGCCAGGGGCCGCGGACGACACTCTGGGAAGTCACGACGAACGACGTCTCGCCGTTCCTGGTCCCCGACTGCCAGGACGCGGCGACGAACGTTCCACGGTACTGCTGCACCGCGGATTTTCGGCCGACGTGCCCGTGAAGCGCGTGCGCTCGCCGGCGAGCGCGCGCCCCGTAAGTCGCGGCCCGCCCGATCAGAGCGCGCAGCCGATCCGCTGATCGTCCACGGCGACCTCGTCTATCCAGGCGTCGAACGACGAGACCGTCGGATCCGTCTGGTAGTGCGCGAGCCCGAACTCGACGTAGTCGTACTTCGGGATGGGCCAGAGCTCGCCCTTGTCGCCTCGGTTCTGCGTCGAATAGTGGAGCGCCGGGTGCTCGATGCCGTCCCAGTAGACGCGCACCTCGCCCGTGTCGCCTTCACCCGCGTACTCGAACTCGAAGCACATCCACTGGTCCCGGTGCGAGGCGTCCACCCCGCCGTAACCCGGGATCTTCCCGTCGTCGCTCACGCCCACCTCGGGCTTCGGTCCGCCGTCGAGGTTCACGAGGAGGTTCTGGTTCACGGCGCCGACCGCGCGCACGTCGGGCCGGTACGTTTTACCGCCGTCGACGTAGTCGCCCCCGGCGGACGCGATCGTGTAGTGCACGAGGTTCGTGCACGTGCCGCCGGGACAGGAGAGCGGATCCAGCGTGCGATCGAGGTAGAGGAAGAAGCGACCGAAGAAGTGATTCCCGGTCTTCGCGAACGTCTGGGTCTCGCGGAGCATCACGCGGCTCACGTCCGTCGGCTGGGTGACGTGAACGGAGTGCTTGCCGCGCGCGGCGCGCGCCGAATCGATCGTCGCGGAGCCCGAGCCCCACGTCTGCACGTCCCACTTCGCCGTGTCGATCGCGTCCCCTTCGAAGTCCTCGCAGAAGAGCACGTCCGCGCCGATGCAGCGGCTCGCGTCGCCGAGGCCGAAGGCGCTCCGGTCCGTCGGAAACGAGCGCGCCGCGGCGCCGCCACTGCCGCCGCTCTCGTTCCCGGCGCCACCGGAAGCGGGAGCGCCGCCGTCCGACGGAGCCGTGCCTCCGGACGCGGAACCGCCGGTACCGAGCGTGCCGCCCGACCCCGAACTGGAACCCGCCGCCCCGCCCGTCGCACCGGGACCGGAGTCTCCCGTCTCCTTCGCGGCAGGCGAGCCGCTTTCACTCGAGCACGAGAGCGCGACGATCGCGCATGCGAGAACCCGCCCGACGCCCCTGACCGATGTGGACACGACGCTCAGCGTACCCCACGCGGGCACGATCTCGGACTCCGCCGAAACGCGCGTCCGTTCTCGTCGCACTATTCCAAGGCGGGCACCGTTTGAATTCGGGCAGCTACGGTCGACCGCGCAGTTACCTGAGCCGTCGCCGAGCGATGAGGATACATTCGTGCTGTGAGACGTCTGTGGACCACGGTCCTCGCGCTCGGGCTCGGAGGCTGCGTCGGCCGGATCGGCGATCTGGGCGGCGATCCCTCGGGCCGCGGCCCGAACGGCGGAGGCCCCGGAGGCCCCGGAGGCCCGACGGGCCCGGGAGAGACTCCCACAGATCCGCGGCTCGACGCGCGCGTCTGGCGGCTCACGCCCGCCCAGTACAACACCGAGATCCAGCGCGCGTTCCCGGGGGCTCCCACGGTGGATCTTCCCGTCGGCGGCAGTGAATTCGGCCTCACGAACATCGCCGCCCAGGCAGGTGTGGACACGGGAAACGCGACCCAGTTCTCCGAGGTCGCGCGCACCATCGGCGCCTGGGTGGCCTCGCAGGGTGCATCCGCCGCCCGGTGCCAGACGTTCGGAACGAGCGAGTGCGTGGATGCGTTCCTCGGCTGGTTTCCGGAAGCCGCCTATCGACGCCCGCCGACGTCCCAGGAAACGGCCGACCTCCGGTCCGTCTACGACGATCTCGTCGGTCAGTACGGCGCCGAGTGGGCGTTCTCGGCGGTCGTGCGCACCGTGCTGCTCTCGCCCCAGTTCCTCTACCGGACGGAGATCGGCCCGGACAGCACGGGCATCGTCCAGATCGACGACTACGAGATCGCGTCGCTCCTCGCCTTCTCGCTCACCGACCGCGGTCCCGATCAGCCGCTGCTGGACGACGCGAAGGCGGGCAAGCTGAAGGACCCTGCCGTCCGCGAGACGCACGCCCGGCGCCTGATGGATGGAAGCACCGAGGTGTGGCAGCGCTTCTTCTGGGAGTGGCTGAAGATGTCCACGCTCGAGAGCCAGGGCATCGAGACGGGCCTCGACGCGTCGCTCATCTCGGCGCTGAAGGACGAGTACGACGCCTTCATCGACAACATCATCGTGAAGAACCGCGGCACCCTGTCGGACCTCCTGACGTCGACCACGACGTGGGCGACTCCCGAGGTGGCGACGTACTACGGCGTGGACCACCCCGGCGGAGGCGTCGCGGCGTTCACGCTGGATCCGACGCAGCGGAGCGGGCTCCTCACGCTCGGCGCGTGGCTCGTCTCACACGGCAAGAAGGGTCGAGACAACGTCGTTCGCCGCGGCATGGGCGTCTACCGGGACGCGATGTGCCACGACATCCGTCCCCTCAACATCGATCTGCAGGCCGCGCTCCGGAAGCTCGTCGGGGCGGACGCGACGATCAAGGAGATCGCGGCGGCCCGCGGCGGGGACCCGACGTGCGGCGCCTGTCACAAGACCTCGGACCCGGTCGGGCTCTCCTTCGAGAATTTCGGCGGCGACGGCCGGTGGCAGACGGTCTACGCCGACGGCAAGCCCGTCGAGGCGGCCGTGGTTTGGAACGGCGTTTCGTACGAGAACGCCGTCCAGGTTTCGGCGGCGCTCGCGAAGGACGAGAGCTTCGAGGATTGCCTGGTGCAGCGCTTCGGCCACTTTCTGCTCGGCGCCGATTTCGGGTCGCCGGTGAAGGTGCGCGCATCCGGCGCCGCCCTGAAGGCTTTCGAGGACAGCGGGGGCTCCTTCGAGGAGCTCCTCGTCGCCATCGTGAAGGATCCTGCCTTCATCGAGAGGAAGAAGTAGTCATGCTCGGTCGCCGACGCTTCGTTCTCGGAGGCTCTGCCGCTCTCGCCGCGCTCGCGCTCGGGAAGCGCCAGACGGCGCGCGCCGCGGTGCCGGCCGGCCCCGTGCGGTTCCTCGCCGTGCGCACGCCCCACGGGGTCGATCGGGACTACTGGATCCCCCGGAACTCCGACGGCACGGAGCCGAAGACCGCGGACGAAGCGCTCTCCGGCCTGAGCTTCGAGTACGAAAACTCGATCTTGAACGCCATGATGCCGTGGCGCGATCAGATCACCCTCCTCGACGGCCTGGACAGCCAGGTCACGAAGGAGAACACCCGCGCGAACCTCTACGCCTTCCACGGCCACAACGAGCAGGGGACGATGCTGACGGGCGCGCAGGCCCCCGTCGCGCGCGACGGGAACTTCGACAACCACCCGTCCCTCGACTTCCATCTCCACGGGCTCCTCGGCGCGCCCGTGCTCCCGACGGCGAGCGTCTCGGGGGCCGGCACGTGGAAATGCATGAGCTTCGACGCGACCGGCATCGGCCGCGAGCCGGAGACGAGCCCGTCCGCGCTCTTCAAGCAGTGCTTCCCGTCGGACTTCGTGCCGCCGGATCCCGGAACTCCGGCGATCGACTACGCGACGGGAGAAAACCGCATCATCAACGCCGGTCAGGCGCAGCTCTCCGCGCTCGAGGCGCGACTCGCCGGGGTCGAGAAGGCCCGGATCACCACCCACCGCGAGGCGATGAAGGCGCTCCTCCAGACGCCCGGAAAACCCGCCCAGGTCGCGGCCTGCACGACCAGGGGCAGCGACGTGCCGAGCAACGGCGGGGACCTCGGCGACTACACGATGGTGCAGCCCGTGGCTCGCGCGCACGCCGCCGTCATCGCGCAGGCGTTCGCGTGCGGCCGCGCCACGTGCGCGACGCTCCGCATCCTCGACGACTATCCGAATTTCTACACGGAAGTCCCGGAGGTCCGCGCCGCGGGCGCCGAGGCGATCTACGGGCAGGACTACCGCTATCACGAGAACCTCGTTCACGATTACTGGGCGAACGATCCGGCGAAGATGGCGACGCTCCGGACGGGCTACACGGCGGGGCTCCGCTGGGCCGCGGGGCACTTCGCGGCGGTGCTCGAAGAGTTTCAGAAGGTGATCGACCCGCTGGACCCGAACGGCGGCACCATGCTCGATAACACCGTCATCTTCTGGCACAGCGAGTTCGGCCACTTCGGACACGACAACCAGCACATGCGCCACCCGGTCGTCATCGCCGGGGGCGGCGGCCGCACGCTCCGGCTGGGCCGCTACCTTCGCCTCCGCGACATCGAGAGCGACACGCGCATTCCCCACAACAAGCTGCTCGTCAGCATCGCGCACGCGATGGGACGGACCGAGATCAACTACTTCGGGGATCGAGACCTCGTGAGCCGCCCCGAGTACCAGGGTCCCCTCGTGCCGCTCATGGCATGACGGCGCGAGCGGCGGCGTTCAGCGCTTCCGCCCCGCGCGGCGAGGGACACGCCCTCGGTCGGCGTCAGTTCTCTTTCACGTACCGCACCACCGTGGCGACCGTCGGGGAGATGCCCACTCGATAGTCCACCTCGAGCGGCGAGGACGACGGCACGACCTCGTACGTGTACGTGTTCGTGCCGCTTCCGCCGCAGGTGACGGTCTCGACGTAATCCGCGCCCGAGAACGACACGGCGTAGCTCGTGTGGGTCTCCGGTACGATCGCGTCCCAGGCGTAAGCCGACGTCATCACGCCGCCGCTCAGCTGGACGCGAGCCCGCTCCTCCGTGTGGTCCGCCGTCCTCCCCCAGTACGTGCGCGCGATGAGCCGATACGTACCGTCCGGAACCACGCCGCCGCCGGTGAGCGGCGCGATCGGTGTTCCGCTCAGGAACGTCGGTGTGACGGCCTGCGCTGGAACGGGGATGCTGTTGCAGAGGCTGTCGCCGCCGTCCACACCGGCGCAGACTTCACCGCTGTAGTTCGAGACCTTGTCCCCGGACCACGAGTTGGTGCCGGTCCCGTAGTCGTAGTCGTACGTGAGCGAGCACCCGGTGAGGGTGATGGTTCCGACGTCGTCGTGCACGAAGGAACCGGAGCAGCCGGAGACCGGCTCGCAGTGGATGGTCGACGATGCGTGCGTGTCGTCGGTGATCGAGTAGGTCCCCGAGCAGAAGTCGCAGAGTGCGCCCCCGATCGTCCCTCTCCAGGTGGTGCAGCCCCCGCCGAACTCGACGGTGAACGTCTCTCCGCCCTGAGTTCCGGACCACACTCCGCCGATGGAGAGCGTGAGGGGAGAGCCGTCCAGGCAAGGGTGCGGGGCGGCGGCCTCCGATCCTCCGCCATCGGTCGAGCCGCCGTCGGTCGAGCCGCCGCGCGAGCCGCCATCGGTCGAACCGCCGTCGGTCGAGCCGCCGTCGGTCGAACCGCCGTTTCCGCTCGAGCCGCCGTTTCCGCTCGAACCGCCCCCGCCCGAGCTTCCACCGGTCGAGCCCCCACCGCTGCCCGCGATTCCGCCCTGGCCGCCGGAGCTCCGGCCGCCCGAGGCCCCGCCGTCCTGTCCCGCATCCGGCCGATTCTCCACGGTTCTCCTGCTGGTTCCGCTCGAGCAGGCGGCCGTGAGCACACACACCCCGATCAACGCGGCTGCACGGGAAGAAGCAGGGCCGTTCATGCGCGTGTTCGAGCACGCCTGGGGGTCCGAGCGCAAGCAGCTTCGTGGCGCGCGTCGGTCGCCTCGCGGACGTGGATGGGCCGGAGTACGAATCCCGATCATGAAGGTCATCATCACGGGCACGACGGGCATGGTCGGCGAGGGCGTGCTCCTCTCCTGCCTCGAGGATCGGCGGATCGAGCGCGTGCTCACCGTGTCCAGACGCTCCTCTGGCCATGAGCACGCGAAGCTCGAGGAGCTCCTCGTGCCGGATTTCCGTGACGTCGCGAGCGTGGAGACGAAGCTCGCCGGCTGGGACGCCTGCTTCTACTGCGCCGGCATCAGCTCCGTCGGGCTGAAGGAGCCCGAGTACACCGTCATCACGTACGATACGCCGGTCGCCTTCGCGACGACGCTGCTCCGCCTGAACCCCGGGATGACGTTCGTGCACGTCTCCGGCAGCCACACGGACGGCACGGAGCGAGGCAAGGTGATGTGGGCTCGCGTGAAGGGCAAGGCGGAAAATGCGCTCATGCGGATGCCGTTCAAGGGCGTCTACAATTTCCGGCCGTCCCTCATGGGCCCCGTGCCCGGGCAGAAGCATCTGAAGGCGGGCTTTCTCATCAAGGCGCTCTATCCAGTCGCCGCTCTGGTGTTCCCCGCGATGCCGCTCCGGGACGTCGCGCGCGCGATGGTGAACGCCGTGGAATTCGGCGCTCCGAAGCAGGTGCTCGAGGTTCGGGACATGAAAGCGCTCGCTGCGCGGGCCTGACGCAGCCGCTTCCCCCCCGGTCGACGACGCTCGCGATTCCGGCGCCGAAGCGGGTCGACGGCGACTTTCGCCCCGCGGGCTTCCGGCGCGGGGGCGCCGCCCCGAACTGAAATGGGCTGCCGGCCGGCCCCTCCACGTCGGCGCCCGTGCCGAGTAAGTAGCGGCCGAGGGCGCTCGATGCTACGAGAGGGCGGCTGGGTTCGCGTCCGGGCAGGACGCCCGTGCCCGACGCCCGCCCATCACCTAGTGAACAACGAACAACTGAAGGGGCCTCGACGCCCGCGCCACCCATCGCCCCCGTCTGCCCCGCCGGCACGCCGCACCCCCCTCACCCCCGCCGTTGGGCCCACCGGGGACGCGGTGCAGACCTATCTGCGGAGGATGAGCCGGACCCCACTGCTCACCCGGGAGCGCGAGGCCGAGATCGCGAGGCGAATCGAGGAAGCGTCGCGCGACGCGACGCTCGCGATCTTCGGGAGCCCCGGCGCCATCGCCGAGGTCCGTCATCTCGCGGAGGCCCTGTCCCGCAGCGACCTCCGCCCTCACGACATCTGGGACACCTGGGACGATCTGGACGAGGCCGCCGCGATTGCCCGCTTCGCGAGCTCGCTCGAGCGCGTCGACGAGCTCGCGACGGACGCCGTGCGGCTCCGCGCCGAGCATCGCGGAGCCAGCGCCGCGAGGAAGCGTCGAATCGAAGAGCAGCTCGAGCTCCACGACGCAAACAGCATCCAGGTCCTCCGCGCCCTGAACCTCGGGAGAGCCGCCGTCCGACGGATGATCGCGAGACAGGAGGCGCTGTGCGCCGCCGGCTCGACCGGCGCGACGGCGAGCGGTAGGGTCCTCTCCTCGCGGGAGATGGGCGCGGCCTACGAGCGGATCCGGGAGAGCACGGAACGCGCGGAGCGCGCCCGGGCGGAGCTCGTGGAGGCGAACCTCCGCCTCGTCGTCTCCATCGCCAAGCGGTACCTGAATCGCGGCCTGCAGTTCCTCGATCTCATCCAGGAGGGGAACATCGGCCTGATGCGCGCGGTGGACAAGTTCGAGTACCGGCGCGGCTACAAGTTCAGCACGTACGGCACCTGGTGGATCAAGCAGGCCATCACCCGAGCTCTCGCGGATCAGGGCCCGACCATTCGCATCCCGATCCACATGGTCGAGACCTCCAAGCGGCTCGCCCAGGAATCACGCTATCTCGTGCAGACGCTCGGACGAGAACCCACGGTGGAAGAGCTCGCCGAGCGGATGGGCTCCTCGGTGGACCAGGTCCGGCACGTGCTCGAGATCGCGAAGGAGCCCTTGAGCCTCGAAACGCCCGTCGGCGACGAGACGGACAGCCGGCTCGGGGATTTCGTCGAGGACAAGGGTGCGAAGAGCCCCGCGGATTCGGCCGTGGAATCGAACCTGAGAGCTCGAGTCGGCGCCGTCCTGGAGGAGCTCACCCCGCGAGAGCAAAAAATACTCCGCATGCGGTTCGGTATCGGCGAAAAAGACGAGCATACGCTCGAGCAGGTCGGCAGAGACTTCAACGTGACTCGCGAACGCATCCGTCAGATCGAGGCGAAGGCACTCGCCAAGCTTCGCAAGGCGAACCGAGCGAAGGAACTGAAGCACCTCGTTTGAGCCGCGCCGCCCACGGCAACAAGGCAGGAAGGAGATTCTATGGCGAGCAGTGTCAGCAAGCGGAACAAGGAAAAGCAGAGGCAGGACCGGCAGCGCGAAAAGGAAGAGCGGCGAAGGCAGCGCCGCGACGACCGCGACAATCGTCCCCCCGCCGAGCCTGGAGAAGACCCGGACCTCGCCGGCATCGTCCCCGGCCCTCAACCCGTGGACGTCGACCAGGGGTGAGCGGCCCAGGGCCGAAGCAGAGCAGTTCAGGTCACTTCCTCGAAAGCTCGAGGACGTCCGACGGCCCGATGCGCACGAGCCCCTGCTTCAGCAGGCGTCCGACCGCCCGCTTGAACGCCTTGCGGCTCAGCCCGAACCGCTCGCGAACCTCTTCCGGGCTCGCGCCGTCTCGAATCGGGGCGGCGCCGGGCGCGGCCAGGGCCGCGAGGATCTTTCGCGAATCCTGCTCCAGCTCCTCGTGGGCGTGGCCGCGGAGCGAGAGCTCGACCTTGCCGTCGGGCAGGACCGTCGTGACGCGGAAGCGCGCGGATTCCCCGCGTTTCAGCGAGTGAGGCTCGCTCTTCGGAACGAGACCGACGCCGCGGCGCTCGATGATGACGAAGAGCCCGATGTCCGGGTCGTTCCGCCAGGCTTCCCCCTGGACCCACTGGTCGCGCGCGAGCCGGAGGGCTCGCGTATCGAGCCGATCGCTCACACGCATCGTGCCGGCGAGGCGGCCGCTCGCGTCGCGGTAGAGAGCGATCGGGTGGCGCGCCCCGACGACGAGCCGCGTCGTCTGCTCCGGGAACGGGACGAGCAGTTCCTTCGGGAGCCCGAAATCGACGAACGCGCCGAAGTCCGAGACCGCGGTCACCTTCAGAAACGCGACCTCTCCGAGCGTGAGTTTCGGAACGCTCGTCGTCGCGAGCGGACGTCCCTCGGAGTCCAGATAGACGAAGACGCGGAGGTCGTCGCCCTCCTTCGCCCCTTCGGGGATCTCTTTTCCGAGGAGCAGGAGGGTCGGATCGTCCGGGCCGGGGTGGTCCGTCTTCTCGGCGAGGAACGCGCCCGGGCCGCCGATTCGCCGGAGCGCGAGCGTCGCGAAGTGGCCGATCAGGTCGTCGAACGGAGTCACGGGTGGGAGGGGTTACTCGCGCACGGCGGCGCGGGCAATCGCGGGCCTGCAAATGCGCGACGCGTGACGCTACGCCTCGGACGTTCGCGCGGCGGCCGAGCCCCTCGACGGCGCTCCGGAAACGCGAAGAACGGTCGGTAACCCGGCGCTCCGCTCGGCACTTTCCCTTCTTCGCAGCGTCCCGCGGGACACGGGCACATGGGATGCATCCGGTCCGGAAATGGCAACCGTCGCGGACGTACTCGCAGACAAGGGCAGCGCCGTCTTCGCCGTCTCGCCGACCGCGAGCGTCTACGAGGCCATCGAACGGATGGTCGCGAACAACGTCGGAGCGCTCGTCGTTCTGGACGGCGCGGCGCTCACGGGCATCGTCACCGAGCGGGACTATCTCCGTCGCGTCGCACTCGAGGGTCGCACGTCGAGGGAGACGACGGTCGCCGAGATCATGTCACCCGGAGTGGTCACCGTGACGCCCGGCACGTCCCTCGATCAATGCATGCGCTTCATGACCGGCCGCCGCGTCCGGCATCTCCCCGTCCTGGCCGCGGGTCGCCTCGCGGGCATCATCTCGATCGGGGACGTCGTGAAACGCCTTCTCGGCGAGCAGGCCACGCAAATCCAGGATCTCACCCTGTACATCCAGGGCCGCGCCTGAGCCGGCCGTCAAGGCCAGCGGATCGGTCTCTCGACGCCGGTTCTATCGTCGGCACGGGCGAGTCCGACGACCTGGCTCACCGGTCCGAGCAGCGTGTCCCGCCCCCGGATGAAGCTCTGCTCGCGAACGGTGGCGAGGTAGGCGCGATCGAGCGCGAGGGCGCGCTCCCTCGACGGGAGCAGGAGCGTCGTCACGTCCTGGCGGAGCTCCGAAAGCGCGTCCGGCCGGAGCGCGCCGCGATCGTCCAGAAAGCGGCGGCGCACGTCCTCGTTCCCGGCGTAGTCGTCCCCGCCCGCGGCTTCACGGAGGTACCGGCCGTACTCGGAGTCGCCGCTCGCCGTCCGCGGATCGGCGACTCCCTGGAGCCCGCGCTGACTGAAGTGGAACCACCCTCGCCGGAAGCTCCCGTCGGGGAGCTTCCGCGAGAACGAGAAGATGCTGTCGGTGGTACGTCCCACGCCGCCGTGGCAACCGGCACAGTAGGCGGTTTCCTCGAACGTCTGCGGCCGGAGCGAGCCCTTTTCGTCTTCGATGAACCCCTGGAAGTTCCAGCCCTGACCATTGTCGATCCCGTGGTCGAAGGCCCACAGAACGGGCAGCGAACCGTCCTCCGTCTTCGCCTGCTCCCGGGCCTCTCCCTCGACGACGGCCTTCAGGTCCGCCGGCGCGTACCAGCGTTGCTTCCTCGCGTACCGGATTTCCTTGAGCCGCGCGGCCGGGACCACCCTCCCCCCCTCTCCGACGTCGAGGTAGCGCACCGTGTGGAAGAACTCGGTTCCCACGGGGAAGAGGCCCGCCGCGATCGGAAGTTCGCCGCTCTCCTCGACCGTTCGGGCCTTCCCGGCGTAGTGCATCGACGTCGCGCCGCCCGAGCCGGCGCGAAACGCGACCCGTCGAGCCACGCCGAGCCGACCGTCGAGGTCGAGATCCGTTCCGAGTCTGGCTTCATCCACGGGAGCAATCGCCACGTCCCTCTCCGACGCCAGCGCCTCCACGATGGCCAGGTTCGCGACGTAGGTCTCCCGGTCCGGCTCACCCGCGCCGTTCTGCCGAAACTCGGGAGCGAGCCGGACCAGCACGTCTCCGATGGAGCCGTTCGTCGGCATGAACGCTCCGGGAAGCGGGTAGTACGCGAAGGCACGCCATCCGGTCTCCGTCCCGTCGGCGAGGTGGTCGAAGCCGTCCTCGTCGAATCGATATCCGACGTCGGGAACGAAGCCGTCCCACTTGCCGTCGCCCTGGCCGTCCCAGGCGGCGGGGAGCGAACGGAGCGCGAGGGCGAGGACGTTCTCGCCGTCGACGAGGTAGTTCGGCGTACGCACTCTCCGGAGCACGTCTTCGTCGGGGAGAGGCGGCGCCCGGCGCACCGGCGGGTCGAAGAGGTTCTGCCACCGGTTCTGGAGCGCTCCCTTCGGAAGCGCGCGGCGGACCTGCAGATCGCCGTCCCGGACGTAGTTGGGCGGCGGGGCGTCCGTATGGCACGTGTAGCAGGGGTTCCGCGCCGACCGGCCCCGACCCGTGTCCGTCTTCGCGTAGCACTGCGGCGGGATGTACGCGAAGCGATTGGAGACCTCTCCGGGGGGCCCGTAGGCCGCCCCGGATCCACCGGTTTTGACCACCACAGTGGTCGGAGCCGCGGCGCGCGCGATCTCGGGAGCCTCGCGCGCCTCCGCGGCGTGCGGTTCCGGCCGACACGCGACGACGCAGGCGACGGCCAGCCCCAGGCCGACGTGGCGCATGGCCGGGACCCCTGCTCAGATCCCGAGCGTCGTCCGGAGATCCGCGGCGGCGGGGAGCTGGCCCTGGTTCATGAACGGAAGGCCCAGAAGATCCTCGATCGTCTTCAGCAACGCCGCGTGCGATCCGACGCCCGTGGTCGTGATCTGGCCCTTGTGGGACGTGGGCGCGATCGTCAGGTTCGGCACCGGGTGGTCTTCGTCGTACCAGACGAACACGGCGACCGTCCCGGCCTTGTACGCGGCGCTGTCCAGAACGCGCTGGATGTTCGTGCTCGCCCAGGTGTTCACGGTGGCATCGTTGCAGTCGTGGCCGTCGTTGCAGAGGGTCGGCGTCACGAAGGCGTACGTCGGGAGGTTGTTCGGGTCGAACTCGGAGTACGGCCGGACCTCGGCGTTGCAGAAGTCGTGGTCGCTGTGCGACCCGGTCCCGTCCGTGTAGGTGCCGAAGTAGTAGAGCGCGGGGACGTGCTTCGCGGCGTTCCCGCTCGCAGAGCATCCGGCGGTCGCGCCCTCCACGTAGTTGATCGCGGTGCCGCCGGCTTGCCGGACCTGCCGGAAGACGTTGTCGTCCGTGGAACGACAGGTCGCGGACGGGCTGCAGTCGTTCACCGTCGCGGAGTTGTTCACGCCGCTCGTCTCGCCGATGTACTGCGTGAGGCTGTTCTGCGAGGTGTTCGTCTCCGTCCAGTCGCTGAAGTACGAGCACTGCGTCGCGAGCGCGTGGAGGTACGGCATCGTGGTCGCGGAGAAACCGAGCCCGACGTTGGACCAGGTTCGGTTCTCGAACGAGAAGATGACGACGTGCTCGTAGTGAGCGGGCGGCGCGGCCGTCGAGCCGCAAACACCCGTTCCGCCGCCCGAACCGCCGGTACCCGAGCCGCCGGTACCCGAGCCGCCCGTACCCGAACCGCCGGTACCCGAACCGCCGGTGCCCGAGTCGCCGGCGCCCGACCCACCCGATCCACACTGGCCGCAGTCCTGGGGGCAGCTAGAGCACGTTTCCCGCCTGTCGCACCTGTGGTTGCCACACGTGGACTTCGCTTCGAAGGATTGCTGCGCGATCTCGTCGTCCGCGGCAGAGCCCGGATTCGGCGCGTCGTCGGTGCCGGAGCACCCGGCAAAGAAGACGGATGCGAGAAGCGTGGCGGGAACGAGGGCGAGAGCGGATTTCATGGTGGTT
>DASZXK010000108.1:0-117486 GCA_035545855.1 Polyangiaceae bacterium | reverse complement strand
GGTAGATTACCTACGTGTTACTCACCCGTGCGCCGCTGTACCGGGGCCGAAGCCCTTTCTCGCTCGACTTGCATGTGTTAGGCGCGCCGCTAACGTTCGTTCTGAGCCAGGATCAAACTCTCCAGTTAAAATCCTGTCGGCCAGCAGGCCGGTAAACCGGTCTGCCGCCTATTTTTTTTCACGTTCGACGTCGCTCCGTCTGCCTGACCGCGGGTTGCGGTTCTAGGGACGGGCGCGTCGCGGGACCCGCGATATATTTCGCAGGTTTTCGTAGCGCTCAGTTTTCAAGGACCGAGGGGAAACTCAGTTCCCGGCGGGGACGGGGAAACTAGGCGGCAACCCCCCCTCTGTCAACGTTCTTTTTAAACTTTTTTCGAGCCCCCAAACCGAGCTTAACCTGTTGATATCTTGCGGGTTATCCGGGAACTGGACCTGAACGCCGGCGCAGCTCCCGGCCCAACTGACGGGCGATCCGGGGCGCTTCCGAGCCGTTTCCGCGAGTGCTCGCGACACGCCCCGCGCCCACTCCGACGGACCGCGGGGCGGAGCCCGCTCGGCGGGCGGCACAGGGTGGACGGAGGGGGGTATCTCCGCGCTGGATAGTTTGTATACAAACCAAAGCGAGCAAAGCCCGCCGATTCGCGGCAAGCGAGCAAGGCCCGCTCGCCCGCCCGCCCGGGGCGGCAGGGCGGCAGGGCGGAGTCCCAGGACCGCGCGGCGGAGCCCGCTCGCCCGCTCGCCCGCTCACGCGGGGCGGCAGGGCGGACTCCCGGGACCGCGCGGCGGAGCCCAGGGACCACAGGGCGGAGCCCCGAGCACCACCCGAGCACCACAGGAGGGCTCGGCCCCGAGCAAGACCCGCCCCGAGTGCTAGTGCGCGATGTCCGTGTCCGTGTACCACCGTCCGAGCCGTTCTCGGACCAGGTTCACTTCGGCACCGGTCGGGAGGCGGGCGCGGAACCCGACGTCTCCGCGGTCCAGGCCCTGGGTGAAGCGGCCGAGCACCTCGAGCGCCGTCCAGCCTCCCGCGACCCAGATGGCGCTCGGGCGGCGAGCGCCGGCTTCGGTGCGGATGTCCACGCGGCGCCAGAGCTCGCGGTCGCGGAGCAGCGTGGGCGGAAGGGAAAATCCCGCCTCGCGACAGAGGTCGCGAATCGCTTCGTGAACCGCCCGGCGCGAGACCGAGAAAGCGTGCGGTGAGAGCTGGACGACCACTGCATATCCGTCCACGAGGGGCTGGATGAAGAAGCTCTTCTTGGTGCCGCGGAGGAGGATCTCTTCCGTGCCGCGGAAGAGCACCGACTTCGCCTCGCGAAGCATGGCGAGGATGATGACCCACTCCGCGGCCGCGACCTTGATGTCGAACGGATCGATGGCGCCCGCGTAGTCGACGGTTTCCCCCTCCGCGTCCACGAGCGCCGCGCCGATCGCCGAGGCCGCGTCACAGAGACGGAGAAGAACCGCGCTGAACTCCGACGCTCGCTGGTCCCGGACGGCGATCCGGCGCCGGCGCGCGGTCATTCCACGCTCACCTTGGACGCGAGCTGGAGCGCGGCTCGCTCCACCTCCACGTGGTGTTCTCCGCGCGCGCGGTCGAGCGCCTCGTCCCGAAGCTTCGCGGCGCGCCTCTCGAAGATGCCGTCCGCCAGCATGGCCCGCCGCTCTTCGATCGGCACGGAGTGAGCGGCGAGCTCCTCGGTCACGAAGAGGACGTGGTAGCCGAACTCCGTCTTCACGACGCCGCTCGGCTTGCCGAGCGCCGCAGTGTCGAAGACCGCACGAGCGAAGATTTTCGAGTATTCGCGCGTGGGCGTCCCGGCGGGAGGTGGGTGTTCCGGATTCACCGAACGACCGTCTCGCGCCACGGGATCGAGGTCCTCCACTCGAACCGTGAGCCCGTCGGGCACCGGGAGCGCCTTCGCGATCTCCCGGAACCGGGCCACGTCCGTCGCATGCGCCACGGCGGAGGCGATGCGCTCCGCGACGGCGTGCGCCTCGGCGTCCCGCTCGGGCTTCTGGACCAGCGCGACGGCGTGCGTGACCCGACGGAGTGCCGGGCAGTCGAGGGCCCACCACTCGCCGAGAGACGCCTCGCGGACCTCCTCGTCGGTCGGAGGTCCACGATCCCGAGCTTCGGAACGGAGCGTCTCGAGGAGGCGCCGCGCGCGGGCGCTCCGCTCCGCGTTCGCGACGACGGTGCCCGGCAACGTCCTCCGCGCTCCCTCCGCGAGGAGCGCATCCCAGATGGCAGCCGTCCGGGCTGCGCCGAGCCCGATGCCGCGGACCTCCGCGATCCGCTTCACGGTGTCCGCCTCGATGCGCTCGCTCCCGACGACGGCGACGGCGTCCCCTCCGAGGCTCCGCGCCTTCTCGGCGGGCGGAGGCGGCGGCTTCCGGCAGGCCGAGACGCCGCACCCAGCGAGGACGGCCAGAACGGCGGCGTGCAGCCTTCCCGGGTTCATCGACCGTCCAGCTTCGGCCGGAGCAGGTCCGTCGCGGAGCGAAGGAGGAGCGCGCCCGTCACGAGGAAGTAGAGAGCCGCGAGGTCACGTTCGTCTCCGAGAGCGTGCACGCCGAACGCGAAAGCGACGGCCGCGGCCACGAGGAGCACGATGCTGAGCGCGTCGACGACGTTGCGCATGGCTCAGCCCGAGACGAGCGCGACCGCCCCCGCGAGGAGGATCATCCCGACGAGCACGAGAGGCACCATGGCCTGAGCCAGGCGTCGCGACGCGGGTTCGACGGGAACCCACTTCCCGCGCCGGACGGCGATGTCCGCCCCGGCGCTGACGAGCGCGACCGCGCACGCGACGGCGACTGCGTGCCCGAACAGCGAGTGGTACGTGCGCGTGACGCGAAACGCGAGGGCGAGTGGCAGCGCGGCCCCCGCGGTCGCCACGGCGAGCACGAGGCTCGCGCGGCGCGGCAGCTCGTTGCGGGGCGGCAGGGGTTCGCCGGGGACGAAATGCGGGTCGTCCTCGGGAACGCCGCGGGGCTCCCGGGGCGCTCCCCACGCGAAGGCGAACAGCATCCAGCCCACGGCGCCGAGCGCCGCGCGCGCAGGGTCCAGATGGTCCGGCGCGATCAGCGGACCGAGGAGCATCCACGTGACGACGGACGCCCCCACGAAGGCGTGCAGGCCGAATGCGCGGCCGAGCGGCGGCCGGGTGCCGAGTGCCACGCCGGCTCCGAGCAAGGCCGCGGCGAGCCCCGCCGTCACGCGCGCGAGCGTCGAGGCGCCGTGCAGGGTGACCGGATAGAGCACCGTGGCCGCCCAGGCGTAGAGGCCCGACAGCGCGATGCTCTGCCTCCGCACCGCGTCCTTCGCCTCGCGCTCCACGACCGAGAGCGGCATGACGCGAAACGATACCGCATTTGCCGGGCGCCCGCGCTCGTCGTCGCGGGTGGTCCGTCGTTCGAATCCGTCCGCGCCGTCCGCTCCATCCGCGCTGCGCGGGCCGCGCCGCGTGGACGTCAGGCCGAGGCGGCCTCGACGAGGGCCACGAAGGTGAGGACGGCGTGACCGGTACCGCCCTTCGGATGGATCCCCTTCGCCCGGTCCCAGAGGGCGGGGCCCGCGATGTCGCAGTGGATCCAGGGGACCGTCCCGACGAACTCCTTCAGGAACAGGGCCGCCGTGATGGACCCGCCGTAGCGATCCCCGGTGTGCTTCAGGTCCGCGACGTCGCTCTGGAGCTGCTCCCGGAGCTCGGGAAGGAGCGGCATCCGCCAGAACTGCTCCCCGGCCTCGCCGGCGGCGCGCTCGAACTGCTTCGCGAGCTTGTCGTCCGACGTGTAGAAGGCGGAGCAGGTCTTGCCGAGGGCGATGAGGCAGGCGCCGGTCAGGGTCGCCGCGTCCACCAGGAGGTCCGGCTCGAGCTTCCGCGCGTACGCGAGCGCGTCCGCGAGGACGAGGCGGCCCTCGGCGTCGGTGTTGATGATCTCGACCGTCTTGCCATCCAGGGACTGGAAGACGTCGGCTGGGCGATATGCGTTGCCGTCGGGCATGTTCTCCGCGGCGCCGATGATGCCGTGGACCTCCACGTGCGGGGCGAGCGCCGCGATGGCGTTCATCGCACCGAGGACGGCTGCCGCGCCGCCCATGTCGCTCTTCATGTCGCCCATGCCGGGCGCCGGCTTGATGCAGAGGCCGCCCGAGTCGAACGTGAGCCCCTTCCCCACGAGGACGATCTTCGCCTTCTTCCTCTTGGGGACGTACGAGAGGTGGATGAAGCGGGGGGGATTCGCGCTCCCCTGACCGACGGCGGCGTGGAGCCGCATGCCCGCCTTCAGGATGCCCTTCTCGTCAAGGACGGTGATCTTGAGCTTCCCCGCCTTCGCGACGCCGCGGGCGAGTCCGGCGAGCGCCTCCGGCGTGAGGACGTTCGGCGGTTCGTTCACGGCGTCCCGGGCGAGGTTCACGGACCGTGCGACCGCGAGCCCCTGCTCGATGGCCTGGGTGGCGGCCGCGTCCGAGCGGCCACCCGTGCGGTGCAGGGAGACACTCTCGAGCGCCTTCTTCGGCGCGCGATCGCCGGTGAAGTACTTGGTGAACGTGTAGGCGCCGAGCGCGAGCCCCTCGGCGACCGTGCGGAGCTCGGGCGCCTTCTCCGCGTGATCGCCGAGCGCGACGGCCAGCGACTTTTCCCCGGAGGCGGCGCGCCCGAGCGTCGCGAGGACGCCCCGGAGCCGCGCCGCTCCGAGGCCCTTCTTCGGGCCGAGGCCGACGAGCACGATCCGCCGGGCGCCGATCTTCCCGAGGGTCGGGACGTCCAGCACGTCCTCCGCGCGGGCGCGGAAACCCACCGCCTCCACGTGCTTCCCGAGCGCTCCGCCGAGCGCCGCGTCCAGCTCGGCGAACGCCCGCTGCTTTCCGAAGCCGCCCTCCGTGACGAGGACCCCGAGCACGTCGGCGGGCGCCGACACGAATTCCTTGGACCCCAGACTGATCGTGATCGCCATGGCTCCCGCTCAGCTCTTGTAGATGCCCATGATCTGCTTCAGGAGCGCGACGCCCTCGGCGTGCGGACGCTGGAACGCGTTCCGCCCGACGATGGACCCGAACGCGCCGCCCTGGTGGAGCCCCTTGATCTCTTCCAGGACCTCCGCCGTTCCCTTGGCCGCGCCGCCGGAGAAGATCACGATGCGCCGACCGCCGAAGGCCGCCTGCACGCAGTAGCGCACGCGCTCGGCGAGCGTGCCGATGGGGATGTTGGCCTTCTCTATGGCCTTCTTCGAATCCGCCTGCTCGATGTGAGAAGTCGGCGGCTTGATCTTCACGATGTGCGCGCCGAGCTCGCACGCGATGTGCGCGGCGTAGGCGGCGATGTCGACCGCCGTCTCGCCGTCCTTGCTGATTCCGGAGCCGCGCGGATAGGACCACACGACGACCGCGAGGCCCTTCCGCTTCGCTTCGAGCGTGAGCTCCCGGAGATCTTCGTACATCTGGTTCCGCTTCTCGGAGCCCGGGTAGATCGTGTAGCCGATCGCGACGCAGCCGAGGCGGAGCGCGTCTTCCACGGACCCGGTGATCGCCGAGCACGGCTCCCCCTTGGAGAGCGTGTCACTGTTGTTCACCTTGAGGATCAGCGGGATCTGGCCCGCGAACTCGGCCGCGCCGGCCTCCAGGAAGCCGAGCGGCGCGGCGTACGCGTTGCAGCCGGAGTCGATCGCGAGGCGAAAGTGGTAGAGCGGGTCGTGCGCGGGGGCGTTCGTCGCGAACGAACGGATGGGGCCGTGCTCGAACCCCTGGTCGACGGGAAGGATCACGAGCTTGCCCGTGCCCGCGAGCTCGCCGGTCATGAGCAGTCGCGCAATCTGCGTGCGCGTGCCGGGCGTCTCGGAACCGTACCAGGAGAGAATTTGTTGAACTCGATCGGGGAAAGCCATGGCGCTCGTGTCTCCGGCGATCCAAGCCTTTCGAGGTTCTCGCTTCCGAGGGTGGAAGGCGCGTGCTTGAATCCCGGACGGGACCCTAGATCCTAACCGTGAGGGTCGCAACGGCCCGAGCCAGCGCGAGAGCAAGAGAACGAATGTCGAAGCCTTCTTGGTCGCCGACCGAACGGTCGCAGGTGGGAATCAACCTGGAAACCTTCATCCTGGAAGGGATGCTCCACGCCCCGGGGGCTTCGGGGGCGTTCACCTCGCTGCTGAACAACATCACCCTCGGCGCGAAGGTCATCACGTCGCGCGTGCGCCGCGCCGGGCTCGCGGATCTGCTCGGTTACACGGGGGACACGAACGTTCAGGGCGAGCACGTCCAGAAGCTCGACGTCGTCGCGAACGAGACGCTGCTCACCGCGCTCCGCCGGGGCGGACATTGCGCGGGGGTCGCTTCCGAGGAGCTCGACGACGCGGTCATCTTCCCCGGATCCAAGGGCACGTACCTGGTCGTCACCGACCCGCTCGACGGCTCGAGCAACATCGACGTCGACATCTCGATCGGCACGATCTTCGGCATCCTCAGATGCGACCGGTCGCCTCCGACGACGGAGAGCTTCCTCAAGAAGGGCACCGATCTGGTCGGAGCCGGCTACGTGATCTACGGCTCTTCCACGGTCCTCGTGATCACCACGGGGAAGGGTGTCCACGGCTTCACGTGGGACCCGTCCGCGGGAGAGTTCTTCCTCTCGCACGAGAACATCCGCTGCCCGGCGAAGGGGCCGTACTACTCGATCAACGAGGGCTACTCCGGCCGGTGGACACCCGGCGTGAAGGAGTGGGCCGCGCACCTGAAGGAAACGAACAAGGAAGACGGCCGCCCGTATTCGCATCGGTACGTCGGTTCGCTCGTCGCCGACGCGCACCGGACGCTCCTTCGGGGCGGAATCTTCGCGTATCCGGCGGACTCGAAGACGCCCGCGGGGAAGCTCCGTCTCCTCTACGAAGCGAACCCGTTCGCGATGATCTTCGAGGCCGCCGGCGGGATCGCCACGACGGGGCGCGAGCGCATCCTCGACATTCAGCCGAAGTCGCTCCACGAACGCGTTCCGCTCGTGCTCGGCTCGAAGGACGACGTCGAAACGTTCCATCGGTTCCTCGCGAAGGACACCGAGTACATGAAAGGGTAGCGCCATGAAGGCCCAGGCTCGCGCCGCCGCCGCCGTTTGCTTCGCTTCGCTCGCCGCCCTTCCGACGGGCGCCATCGCGCAGGAGCCGGGACCGCCGCCGCAGCAGGGCTACGGGCAGCCGCCCGCCGAGGCGCCCGCTCCGCAACCAGGCTACGGACAGGCGCCGCCGCAGCAGGGCTACGGACAGCCCCCTCCACAGCAAGGCTACGGACAGCAACCGCCGCAGCAGGGCTACGGACAGCCCCCTCCACAGCAAGGCTACGGACAGACTCAATCCGGACAGCAGCAAGGCTACGAGCCGATCCCCGCCCACCCCGACGACGATCGTTACGCAGACCCGCCGCGCACGGACCGGAGACGCGAGCGAGATCCGGAGGTCGAAGAGCCGCCGTTGCCGCCGCCCAAGGACAAGGACAGCGGGAAGATTCCGCCGTTTTCGATCCTCATCGACCCGTTCAACTGGCTGCTCCAGGAGCGTCTCGGGCTCCAGCTCGAGGTCGGCGTCCTGAGCTTCATGACGGTGGAGCTCGTGCCCGTGTTCGTCATGTCGGACAAGCCCCCGGCGATGAACTTCGTCGGATCGGAGGATCCGATCCGCCAGGAGTCGAACGGGCTCGGCGCGATGAGCGGCGCAAGCATCGGCGCGGGGTTCTGGCTCAGCGGGAAGCCGCTCGACGGCTACGTGCTCCGCGCGATCTTCCAGAACTACGGCTACAAGTACAAGGCCGTGGACGCGGCAGGGACGTTCGACAGCACCGCGCATACCGATCGCGTGCTCATGGGCATGTTCGGGTCGAACAGCCGCTGGGGTCCGTTCACCATCCAGGGCGGGATCGGTCTCGGCGTGGACCTGAACAAGGAAGAGCGCTGCTACGGCGCCGGCGACGTGACGGGCTCGCCGAAGGGTAGCGGCTGCGGAGACATCGAGCTCAGGCTCGCGCGTCCCCCCGGTTCGCCGCTCTACGGCGTGAACAACTTCCTCTATCCGGCCGTGCTCGACGTCCGGTTCGCGCTCGGCGTCTCCATCGACTGATCGACGACGACCATATCGAGGGAAGGGTTCCATTCATGTCGATGATCACCGCAGTCACGGGCGCCGCCGGCGCCCTCGGGTCCGAGCTCGTCCGGGTGCTCCTCGAGCGCGGGCACCGCGTCGCGGCGCTCGATCTGCCGTCGAATCGCCTGGAAGCGCTCGCTCGTCCGGGCGCGTGCGTTCCCGTCGGGTTGAACCTCACCTCCGCGAGCGCGTGGGAGGAGGCGGTGCAGACCATCCGGAAGGAGCTCGGCGTGCCGACGGGCGCCGTCCTCACTGCGGGCGGCTGGGCGGGAAACGAGCCCGCCGATCGCGTGAAGGACGACGGCATCTGGCGAAGGATGCTCGATTCGAACCTCGAGACCGCCGAGCGCTCCATGGTCGCGCTGCTTCCGGGGATGGTCGCGGCGAAGCACGGGAGCATCGTCGTCATCGGGTCGCGCGCCGTGGAGCGCCCCTGGGAGAACACGGGCGCGGCCGCGTACGTCGCGGCAAAGACGGCGGTCGTCGCCTATGCCCAGACCGTCGCCGCCGAGCTCCTGGACTCGGGCGTTCGCGTGAACGCCGTCCTCCCGAGCGTCATCGACACGCCTTCCAACCGCACGGCCATGCCGAAGGCGGACCCGCTCCGCTGGGTGACGCCCGAGTCGCTCGCGCGGATCATCGCGTTCCTCCTCTCCGACGACGCGAAGGACGTCTCCGGCGCCGCGATCCCCGTGTACGCGCGCGTGCCCTGACTCGAAACGAGCCGGACGCGCGCCTGGATTCGCGTCACTCGGCGTTCGCGCCGCTTCGCTCGGCGTCGGCCATGGCGCGCGCGATGCGGACGGCTTCCAGGTACATCCCCGCGCTTCCCGAGCGGTTTCGCTGCGCCGCGATGAAGCTCTTGTAGTTGTGCGCGCGCATCAGCGCCGGTCCGCGAAACACCTGGTGAAACCGGGCGTCCCGGGCGAGGAGGTTGAAGTACCAGAGCGTCTCCCGCACGAAGAGGGGGTTTCTCGTTCCGCGCGCGATCGCGAGCCAGTACGTGCGCTCGAACGCGAGCCAGTCCTGCTGAAGTGTCTCGCTCTCGATGAACTCGTCCACGAGCTTCTCGAGCGCGTCGATCTCGAGGACCGTCATCCGCTGCTCGGCGAGATCCAGGAGGGCCGCTCCCGAATAGAGCTGACGCTCCGCGAACGCGCCGAGCGGGCCGTCCGGAGAGGTGGGCGGCATGAGCTCGATCTCGAGCCCGAGGAGCCGCATGTCGGTCGCGTCGTCGGGGTTCAGGACGAGCGTCGGGCTGCCCTGGCGGACGCGGACGAGCTCGTACTCCTTCAACCGATGAATCGCCTCCCGCACCACGATGCGGGACACGCCGAATCGTTCGGAGAGCTCGCGCTCGGGAGGCAGCGGCGCGCCGGCCTCGAGCTCCCGGCGGAGGATCGCGGAGGCGAGCTCGCGGAAGACCTGATCGGATGCGTGGTGCCGTTCGACGGGCCCTCCCACGCCGCGACTCGGAGGCGGGGTGCTCTCGGACACGACCTGGCTCGGAGGGTGCGAACCCGGCGTGGAAGCTGGCATGCCAGCCAAAATACCCGTGGCAGTCCGGTCGTTCAAGCCGAGGGGCCCGCGCGTCCTCCCGGTCCCCGGCCAGAATCCGGGCGGTTTCGCGAGAAAATGCGGGCCGAAGCGGGTGGCTCCGCTATTCTCCCGGCCCCCCGAGCGGCAGGCGCCCGAGAGCGCCCGCGCTGCCGCGAACGGAACCTCCGTTCCGGACGCGGCCGCGACGGCCCCCGGGAGCCTTCTCCGATGCCGAAGCTCTTCGACCATCCCTACGCCGCGATCCTTCCCCGGGTCGAGAAGCCGAGCCGGTACACGGGCGGAGAGCACGGCGTGCGCCGGAAGGAATGGGCTCCGGGAGTCGCGCGCGTCTGCCTCGCGTTCCCGGACATCTACGACATCGGGATGAGCCACCTCGGCTATCGCATCCTCTACAAGATCCTGAACGACGATCCGCGGACGCTCGCCGAGCGCGCGTACACGCCCTGGGTCGACATGCAGCGGGAGCTCCGGAACGAGGGGCTCCTCCTGCTCTCGCTGGAGAGCGCGCGGCCGCTCTCGGACTTCGACGTCGTCGGGTTCTCGCTCCAGTACGAGCTCACGTACACGAACGTCCTCACGATGCTGGATCTCGGCGGGATCCCGCTCCGCGCGGCGAACCGCGGCGACGACGATCCGCTCGTCATCGCGGGCGGACCGGTCGCGACGCACGCGGAGCCCCTGGCGGCCTTCGTGGACGCGTTCCTCGTCGGCGACGGCGAGAGCGCCGCGACGGAGATCGCCGTCGCCTGGGCCGCCGATCGACGCGCGGGCGTTCCGCGCGCGGAACGGCTCCGGAAGCTCGCGGCGCTTCGCGGCGTCTACGTGCCTTCGCTGTACGAGACCGCGCCGGATCCGGAGACGGGGTTCCACGTCGTCTCCGCGCCGAAGGACCCGGGCGTGCCGTTCCCGGTCGAGCGCCGCATCGAGGCGGACCTCTCGAAGTTCCCCTTCCCGGATGACGGCCCCGTCGGCGGCCCCGAAGCGATCTTCGATCGCATGAGCATCGAGGTCGCGCGCGGATGCACCGAGGGCTGCCGCTTCTGCCAGGCGGGCATGATCTACCGCCCCGTGCGCGAGCGAGACCCGAAGGAGGTCATCGACACGGTGCTCTCCGCCCTCGAAAAGAGCGGACAGGACGAGGTGAGCCTCACCGCGCTCTCGACGGCGGACGTCTCCTCCATCTCCCCGCTCATCCAGCGCCTCGTGGAGAAGACGGCCCCGGAGCGCGTGAGCCTCGGCGTCGCGTCGCTCCGCGCGTACGGCCTCTCCCCGGAGCTCCTGGACGACATGCGCCGCGTCCGCACGTCGGGGCTCACGTTCGCGCCCGAGGCGGGCACGCAGCGGATGCGGGACGTCATCAACAAGAACGTCACCGAAGAGCAGCTCATGGAGACGGCGAACCGCGTGTTTTCGCGCGGGTTCGACTCGATGAAGCTCTACTTCATCATCGGCCTCCCCACGGAGGAAGACGACGACGTCCGTGGGATCGTGAACGTGGGCAAGAACGCGCTCGCGGTCGGCAAGCGCGTGAGCCGGAGCCGCCCGAAGGTCACCGTGAGCGTTTCTTCCCACGTGCCGAAGCCGCACACGCCCTTCCAGTGGTGCGCCATGGACTCGCTCGAGGAGATCTCGCGCAAACAGCAGATCTTGAAGGACGAGGCACGCGGCGTCCGGGGGCTCTCGCTCCGGACGCACGACTCGACGACGAGCGTGCTCGAAGGCGTGCTCGCGCGGGGCGACCGGCGGCTCTCGGACGTCATCGAGCGGGCGTACCTCGGCGGGGCGCGGTTCGATTCGTGGGACGATCAGCTCCGGATGGATCTCTGGGCGGAAGCCCTCCAGCACTTCGGCATCGACACCGCGCCGTTCCTCGGGACGATCCCCGTCACGGCGCGGCTTCCGTGGGATCACCTCGACGTGGGGCTGGAAGAGGGGTTCCTCGCGCGGGAGTACCGGAAGGCGCTCGCGAGCCGGCTGTCGCCCCCGTGCGGCAAGGCGAAGGGCATGTTCGTGCACCACACGAACGTGAAGGACGCGGACGCCGATCCGCGACGCCTCGTCTGCTACGACTGCGGCATCGCCTGCGACCTCGGGAAGATGCGGAACGAGCGCATCGAGTTCCTCACCCGGGTGGACGCGAAGGAACCGGGCGGGCGCGCGCGCCTCCCGGTCTTCCAGCCGAAGGAAGAGGACGCCGGGAAGCGCATCGCGCCCGAGGCGTACCGGCCTCCGCAGGCCGGCGGAGAGCCCGAGCGGTTCCGCCTGCGCTTCGAGAAGACGGGGCCCGCCGCGCTCCTCGGACACCTGGATCTCATCCGCGAGCTGCCCCGCGTGATCCGGCGCGCCGGCGTGCGAACGGCGTACACCCGGGGCTTCCACCCGAAGCCGGACATGACGTTCAGCCCGGCGCTCTCCCTCGGCATCGCGAGCCTGGAGGAGTACCTCGACGTGCGCCTCATCGGCGCGCCGTCGGAGGAGGAGCTCGTCGAGCGGCTGAACCGAGTCGCCTCTGCGGGCGTGCGCTTCACGGCTGCCGTGCGTCTCGGTCCGAACGATCCGCGCGTGACGAGCCTCATCGAGAGCGCGCGTTACGTCGTGGCGCTCGCTCGGCCCGCGCTCGCGGCCCTCGGCGGACCGTCCGTCGCGGAGCGCATCGCGGCGTTCGAGGCTCTGCCCGAGATCGTCGTCCGAAGGAAGACGGAGGGCGTCGGCAGGGACGTCGAGGTGAAGAAGTACGTCACGACGCTCCGCGTGGGCGCGGGGGACGCGCTCGCCGTGATCGCCCGCGCCGGGATCGTCGGAGACCTCGTTCCGCTGGACGTTCGCACCGTCATCACGGGAAATGGCACCGTGAAGATCGCGGAGGTGGTGGAAGCGCTGTTCGGCGCGCCCGTGCCGTTCAAGGCCGTTCGCGCGGAGCTCGGCACCCAGGGGGCGTCTCCGATGGACCTCGCCGCGCATCGGCGTCCGCCGCCCGCGCCGAAGCGGGACCTCCCCGACGTTCCGACGTTCTCGCCCTGAGGAGCGCGGCTCAGCCGGCTTCCACCTTCGCGCGGAGCTTCCGCATGCCGCGAAGCCAGCGCTCGTAGTCGGCACCCTTCCGCTCGAAATACGTCCGCACCTCGGGGTGCGGCAGGATCAAGAACTCCTCCCTTCGCATCCCCTGGATCGCCGCTTCTGCGACGGCCTCCGCCTCGAGCGCGCCCTCGAGAAGGAACGCGGGACCGGATCCGACATCCAGCATTCCGGTGCGGACTCCCTGCGGGCAGATCGCCGACACCCGGAGCCCGCGATCGCCGTACGTGATCGAGAGCCACTCGGAGAACGCGAGGGCCGCGTGCTTCGTGACGGCATAGGGCGCCGATCCGATCTGGGAGAGGAGCCCTGCGGCAGAGACGGTGGAGAGGAAATAGCCCTCGCCACGTTCGAGCATCGCAGGAACGACGGCGCGCGCCGCATAGACATGGGCCATCACGTTCACGTCCAGAATGCGGCGCCAGTCGGCGTCGAGCGTCTCCGCGCCGCCGGGGACGAAGATGCCGGCGTTGGAGCAGAACACGTCGACGCGGCCGAACCGACCGACTGCCGTCTCCACGAGCGCCTGGACGTCTCGCTCGACCGAGACGTCGGCACGCACCGAAACGGCCGATATCGGATCACCGACGCGCCGCACCGCGTCTTCGTGGAGATCCGCGAGGACGAGCCCCTGGACGCCTTCACGCGAGAAGCGTTCGGCGAGGGCGCGTCCGATTCCACTCGCGGCGCCGGTGACGATGACGACCTTGCCCGACGGTTCCATGGTGGAAGATACTCCCCCGAAATGGTACCCGGCGGGCCCTGTTTCGCGTGAAGAACGGGTCTCGCTCACGCTTCGGCGCTCCGCTCGGAGTGCTCGCCCTGGCCGCGTCCGGCGCCGTGGCCGCGTGCGCGCACGACCGGATCCTCCCGGTTCATACCGTGTGCGGTGACGGTCGCGTGACGGGGGACGAGGAGTGCGACGCGGAAGGGCCGGGCTGTCACGACTGCCGGATCGTGAACGGCTGGGATTGCCCGGACGACCAGTGCGCGCCGATCTGCGGCGACGGAACGGTGGTCGGCGACGAGCAGTGCGACCCCCCGGACGACGTCACGTGCGACCGCTCCTGCAAGAGCGCGACGAGCACCGGGTGCAACATCGACGGGTACTTCATCGCTCGACAGACGAACTACGCGCGAGACACCGTGCTCGGACAGATCCAGACGTCCACGAACTGGTACTTCTACCGGTTCTCACAGAACGGCGAGGCGTTCCAGACGGAAGACTCGCTCTACTGCGGGCTCTCCGTGAGCGGCACCGTGAACGTGTCTCTCGGCGAGGGAGGCTACCGCGCGCTCCTCCACTCCAACCAGCAGGGCACCTCGGGCGTGCACGGCCCGAGGCGCGGCGTCCTCCACCAGAACGGAGACTCGTGCGAGCTCTCCTTCGATCGGTGGTACCTGGTCCGCGGCGTGGAAGAGAGCTTCCTTCCGGACGATTTCCTGGCGGATCCCACGCCGGCAGAGATGCCGAAGCTCCCGTCCGAGTCGGATCCCGTGCACCCGACGCGAACGGACGTCGCGGGCGCGACGGACGACGACGGAGACGGGCTCCCGGGGCTCGGCCTGCAGGTGACGGGCGCGCTCCCTGGGGTCCGGAGCGTCGTGCACCGCGACTGGGACGAGTACTTTCCGGATCCCGCGCACCCGAACGCCCTCGGCGCGATCGAGCTCACGGCCATCTCCGACTACGACAACGAAGAGAACGTGCTGAGCGTGACGGGATGCGACCCCGCCGCGTGCGCGTTCCTCGTCGCGGGCTCGACGCCGGCCCGCAACGTCCCGGGACACGTCGTGTTCCGGTACCTCGGAAAGTCTCTGAGCGATCCGCGAGTCGCCGCGTTCACGAGCACCGAGTTCGGCGCCGACGAGGACGCGGACCTCGAAGCGTGCCGCCGCGTCCGAGAGGCGCTCCCGCCGGACACCACGCCGCCATGAAGCGATTCCTCGTTCCGGGCACGCTCGCCCTCGCCCTGTCTCTCGCCTCCGGCGCGGACGCGTCGCCCCTGTTCGAGCTCGTCGGCGGGACCTTCGGCACGGCCGGCTACAACGGTCGCGTGACCGGCGCGGGCGCCGCGTCCACCTACTACAACCCCGCGCTCCTCGGTTTCTCGGAGCAGGAGTTCGACGTCGGCGTGCTCACGCTCTCCGACCAGATCTCGATGACGCTCGACGGGCGGCCGGGCGGGGACGTGCCTCTCGTCGTCGGCGATCGGACGGCGCTCGATCCGCGGACGCGCGCGCCGATCCCGAACGACACGGCGCCCACTCAGTGGCTCCAGAAGGGCTGCAAGCCGGCGGAGTGCAACGGGTTCACGTTGGCGCCGAGGCCGCGCCAGGGCTCGAGCGCGAGCGGCACCACGAGGCAGTACGCGACCATCGGCCTCGTCTCTCGCGTACTCGACCAGTACCTCGTGCTCGGGCTCCACGCGATCGTCCCCGTCGCGGATTTCACCGAGCTCGACTCCTTCTACAACGACCAGCGCGAGCAGTTCTTCTCGAACAGCCTGCGGCCCGAGCTCTATTCGGACCGCCTGACGGCGACGTCCCTCGCGTTCGGCGCGGGGAGCCGGATCACGAAGATGCTCTCCGTCGGCATGAGCTTCACGCTGAGCCTCACGAACGCCGCCCACACCGCGACGTACGTGCGGGACCCCGCCGACTACAAGAAGCTCCTCCTCGACAACGACGTGACCGTCACCACGACGGTCGCGCCGCACTTCGGCGTCGTCTTCGCGCCGCTCGAACGTCTCCGCATCTCGGGAACGTTCCACACCGTGCAGAAGCTCGAGCTCGAGACGGGCATCGTGGCGACGCTCCCGAACGCCGCCGAGTCGAACGCGACGTTCAAGGAGGTCCACGACTACGTGCCGTGGATCGCCGCCATCGGCGCCGATTTCGACCTGAACCCCGGCTCGGCGCACGCCGTCTCCATCGCGTGGACGACGGCGTACGAAGCGTGGTCCGGGTACGTCGATCGGCACGGCGAGCGGCCGGAGGCAGCCGGGGAAGCGTTTGCGTGGAAGGACGTGATCACCGTGAGCGCGGGCGCCCGGTACAAGCACGGCCCCGTCCGCACGTACCTGGACGTCACGTATCACCCGTCCCCGGTTCCGCTCCAGACGGGGCGGACGAACTACGTCGACAACGATCGCGCGGGCCTCACGCTCGGCGGCGAGTACGAGGTGAAGGTCCTGAACCATCGGCTGCGCTTCGGCGTGGGCGCGCAGGCCCAGCGGCTCTTCCCGCGCTACCAGGCGAAGAACGACGCGCTCATCGTCGACGAGTTCCCCGACGGCTCCGTCGATCGCGACCTGAAGCCCATCCCCGGCTCACGCGGCCTCCAGACGAACAACCCGGGCTGGCCCGGGTTCGCGAGCGAGGGGTGGATCCTCGGGGGGCACCTCTACGCGTCGCTGGTGTACTAGCCGCGCTTCCAGCTCGGCGGCGGGATCGTCGTCGTGACCGTCGGCGGGGGCGGCGGCTCGCTCTCCGCGGCGGGGACGGCGGGCGTGACCTCGTTCAGGAGATCCACCTCGTCGAGCAGCGCCGGGTCCTTGACCTCCCCCTTGCTCGCCCGCTCCCTCAGGAAGCCCGTGTTGAGGGCCTCGATGTACGCAGCATCCATGGCCTTGGTCACGACGGGCGGAATAGCAGAAATTTAAGTGCTACCGCAGCGACAAAGTTTTCTACTTCGGCGGCGGGGACGACCCCGGTGACGAGTTCAGCGCCGGCTCCAGCACCTCTTCCAGCTCCCGGGCGCTGATTCCGAGCAAGTAGAGGATGGAGTCCAGCCCGCCGGTCGAGATCGACGTGTCGGCTGCTTCGCGAAGTTTCGGCTTGGCGTGGAACGCGATGCCGAGGCCCGCCTTCTCCAGCATGGGGAGGTCGTTCGCGCCGTCCCCGACGGCGATGGTCTGATCGAGGCGCACGCCCTCGGCCTGGGCGATGGTCTCGAGGAGCTCCGCCTTCCGCTTCCCGTTCACGATCGGCCCGACGACGCGCCCCGTGAGGCGCCCGTCCTTGATCTCGAGCGTGTTCGAGTACGCGTAGTCGATGCCGAGGCGCGCCTTGAGAGCATCCGCCGCGATGGAGAACCCGCCGCTGATGACGGCCGTTCGGTAGCCGAGCCGGCGAAGGACGGTGATGAGCTTCTCCGCGCCTTCCGTGAGCGGAAGCTCGGCCGCGAGCCGCTCGAGGACGGAGACCTCCAGCCCTTCGAGGAGCCCGAGTCGCTTCCGGAGGGACTCGTCGTAGTCCATCTCGCCGTGCATCGCGCGCTCCGTCACGGCGGACACCTGCTCGGCGACGCCGTGGGCCTTCGCGAGCTCGTCTATTACCTCGATGGGGATGAGCGTCGAGTCCATGTCCATCACGACGAGGCGCTTGCTGCGACGGAAGAGGCCCTCGCGCTGGAGCGCGACGTCGAAGGAGCTCTGCATGCCGAGCCGGAGGAGCGCTTCCTTCAACGGCTTCGAGCTCATCCCTCGGGGGAGGTCGACCTGGATCTCCACGGAGCGCATGTCCCCGTGGGAGAGGCGCGAAATTTTCGCGATGTTCCCGTTGTGCTCCGCGAGCGTCGTGGAGAGCGAGTGGAGCTCGGAGGCGCCGAGGCTCGGGCCGATCGCCGTCACGACGTACCGGTGACCGACGTCGCTCCGCTTCGGCACGGTCTCGACGGGCTTGAAGTCGAGCGAGACGCCGAGTTCCTTCGCGGCGAAGAGCATCTCCTTCAGGACTCCCCGGTCGTCCCGGAGCCCGATGAGCATGCCGAGCGACAGGTGACCCTGGACGACCACCTGCTCGATGTCGAGGAGCTGCCCGCCGGCGTCCTTCAGGATGCCCGTGAGGCGCGAGGTGATGCCGGGGCGGTCGGGGCCGGAGACGGTGACGATGACGAGCGACGCCGGATGCGGCGGCAAGGTGACTGCTGCCATGCCTAGACTTTCAACTTCCGATACTTGAGGCGGTGGGGCTGATCCGCGTCGACGCCGAGACGGCGCTTGCGGTCCTCTTCGTAGTCTCGATAGTTGCCCTCGAACCAGACGACCTGACTGTCGCCCTCGAAGGCGAGGATGTGCGTCGCGATGCGGTCCAGGAACCACCGATCGTGGCTCACGACGACCGCGCACCCGGGGAACGCGAGGAGAGCGCTCTCGAGGGACCGGAGCGTGTCCACGTCGAGGTCGTTCGTGGGTTCGTCGAGGAGGAGCAGGTTTCCGCCCTGACGGAGGAGCTTCGCGAGGTGAACGCGGTTCCGCTCGCCGCCGGAGAGCGATCCGACCTTCTTCTGCTGATCGCTCCCCTTGAAGCCGAACCAGCCCGCGTACGCGCGGGACGAGATGTCCTTCTTCCCGAGCAGGATCTTCTCTTCTCCGCCCGAGATCTCCTCCCAGGCGTTCTTGTTCGGGTCGAGGGAGCTCCGGCTCTGATCGACGTAGGCGACCTTCACCGTGTCGCCGAGGACGAGCTCCCCGCCGTCCGGCTTCTGCTCGCCGACGATCATGCGAAACAGGGTCGACTTGCCGGCGCCGTTCGGCCCGATGACGCCGACGATGCCGGCCGGCGGCAGGTTGAAGTTCAGATCGTCGAAGAGGAGCTTCTCTCCGAAGGCCTTCCGGACGTGCTTCGCCTGGAGGACGTTCTCTCCGAGGCGCGGTCCCGGCGGAATGCTGATCTCCGCCGTGTCCGACGGGCCCTTCGCCGCCTGCGCCGCCAGATCCTCGTACGCCGCGAGGCGCGCCTTGCTCTTCGCCTGTCGCGCTCGGGGCGACGCCCGCACCCACTCGAGCTCCTGCTTGAGCTTCCGCTGGCGCGCGGATTCCGTCTTCTCCTCGGCTTCGAGCCGCTTCTGCTTCTGCTCGAGCCAGGAAGAGTAGTTCCCCTTGAACGGGTATCCGCGACCGCGGTCGAGCTCGAGGATCCACTCGGCGACGTTGTCGAGGAAGTAGCGGTCGTGGGTCACCGCGACGACGGTGCCGGGGTACTCGTGGAGGAACCGCTCGAGCCACGCCACGCTCTCCGCGTCCAGGTGGTTCGTGGGCTCGTCGAGGAGCAGCATGTCCGGCCGCGAGAGCACGACGCGGCAGAGCGCGACGCGGCGCGCCTCGCCGCCGGAGAGGTGCTTGATCTCCGCGTCCCCCGGCGGGCAGCGGAGCGCGTCCATCGCGACCTCCACCGTGTTGTCGAGGTTCCAGGCGTCGGCGGCGTCGATCTTGTCCTGGAGGGCGGCCTGCCGCTCGAGGGCCTTCGCCATCGCGTCGTCGTCCATGGGCTCGCCGAGCTTCGCGCTGATCTCCTCGAACTCCGTGAGGAGGCTCCGCGTCTCCTGCACGGCGTCGTCGACGGCTTCCTTCACCGTCTTCCACGCCGAGAGCTCGGGCTCCTGCGAGAAGTACCCGATGCGCGTCCCGGGGTGCGCCTTCGCTTCCCCGATGAACTCCGTGTCCACCCCGGCCATGATCCGGAGGAGCGACGACTTCCCCGAGCCGTTGACCCCGAGGACGCCGATCTTGGCTCCGGGATAGAACGCGAGGTGGATGTTCTCTAGGACGCGCTTGTCCGGCGGATGCACGCGCGTGACATCCGTCATCGTGAAAATGAACTCGGGCATGGTGGAGGTCGGGCAGCTCGGGCGGTGAAGACCCGCGTGCGAGCCTCGACGGTGTACCACCGCCGAAGATCGGCGCTCAAGCGACCGGCGCGAAAGCAGGTTTCCCGGCCCGGACGGGGTCGCTCGCCGCTCTTCCCGCCGCAGGCGGTTCGCGGCGGTTGACCGGCCGACGGGCGCGTCGGCAGAGTGCTGCCCGTCGCGTGGTGCATCCCCGGACCTACGGCATTTTCGCGTATCTCGGCGTGTTCGGCGCCGCGTTCGGCGGGGCTGCCCTCGCCGCCGCCCTCCTCGGCGACGACAGCGGCCGCGTCTGGTGGCCCCTCTCGCGCCTGGGCTCCGCCGGCATGCTCGAGGCCTGTGGTGTGACCTCTTTACGGGTGGAAGGGGACCAGCACCTCTTCGGGCATGGTCCGTCCGTCGTGATGGTGAACCACGAGAGCCTGTTCGATCCCGCCGTCGTGATGCGCGTCGCGCGAGAACCGGTTCGATTCGTCGTGAAAGGGCAGGTGCGGCGTACCCCGATCTTCGGACGCGCGCTCGCGGCGATGGGTCATGTCTTCGTCGATCGCGGCGAAGGGGACGCCGCGGAGGCGACGCTCGATCGCGCGGCGCGAGCGATCGCGGAGGGTCGCACGGTGCTCGTCTTTCCGGAGGGGACGCGCTCGGAAGGCGGTGCCCTCCTGCCGTTCCGGACGGGCGGCGCGCGGCTCGCCCTTCGCGCGCGGGTTCCCATCGTTCCCGCGGCGCTCGCCGGTACCGGCGCGATCCTCCCGAAGCACGGCGGGTTCCAGCGACGCGGACCCGTCGCGTTCGTCGTGGGCGAACCGCTGCCGACGGCTTCCTTCGAAGACGCGACGGCGCTCTCCCGCGTCGCGGAGGAGCGCGTGGAGGCGCTCCGCAGACGCGCTCGCACCCTGTGCGACCTCGCGTGACCGAGCACGGGAGAGACGGCGCACACGGGCCTGCCAGCCGGCAGACGCACGTTCCCGTCGTTCCTGCGCTTGCGCGAGCGTGCGCGGACCGTCAGAGTCCGTGGTGGTGAATCCGGACCCCGGGCGACTGCCGCGCGCAGCCGAGTACGTTCGGTCGTTGCCCGATGGCCTCCGGAGCTTCCCCGGGTGCAGCGTGCGGGGCACGGTGCTCGAACCGTACGTTCGCGACTTCAAGTCGCTCGCGACCGAACCCTCGCTCCCGGAGGCCGTCGCGGATCTCTTCGCGGGCAAGTCGACGGCGCCCTGGGTCGCGGAGACGACCTTCCAGGTGGCGTACCTCGCGGTGCGCGACCTCGCATTCCGGGACGACGCCGCGTTCCATCGATGGGTGTTCGCCGTGAACGCGGAGCTCCTCGACGGGCCGCTCATCCGCCACCTGGTCCGCCTCGTGTCGCCGACGCTCGTCGTGCTCGGAGCCGCCAAGCGATGGTCCCACTTTCATCAGGGCTCCGACCTCGTGCCGGGCAAGGTGGAAGCGGTCGGCGGCCGCACGCTCGCCCGATCGGAGCTCCGCTACCCGATCGGGCTGTTCACCGAGTGCTTCCTCGCCGGGCTCGAACAGGCGTTCCTCGCCGCGGTCACGAAGGCCCGCGGGAAGGAACCGAAGGTCGTCGTGCTCCGGACGGAGCCGGGGCGAACGACCTACGAAGCGAGCTTCCGGAGCTGAACGACCCGGGAGCGCTCGGCGCGACGCCTCGAAGCAGGGCGGATTCGAGCTGCGAGTAGGCGGCGTCGATCTAGTGGCGGCGTTCCTTGACGCTCTCCTGCGCGACCGCTTCGCGGACCTTGTCGGCGATGAGCGTGCGTCTGGCGGCGCTGAGCCGGGTGCCGTCCGTCTCGGCGAGCTCGAACTCGTCCCGCGCCGTCGCGGCGAACGTCGTCACGTGGGACCGGACGATCGTGAGCTTCTCGCGGAAGATGGTGAGCGATATCGCGAGGAGGAGCCCCGGACGATCGCCCGCTTCCACGATCATGAGATCCGTCGGCGAGCGATCGTCGAAGTAGACGACGACGGGCGGCGCGCCCTTCGGCCGCGACGTCTGTGCGGCGCGGTTCTCGAGAGTCTGGACGTCTATCTCACCCCGGAGGAGGGACTCGATCGTCCTCTGGATGGTGCGGTAGTCGAGCGCATGGAGGGGCTTTCCGGCCTGCTCCTTCAGTCCGCGGACGCAGAACAGATCGACCGCTTCGTCTTTCCGTCCCGGACGCGAGCGGCAGTAGACACGCGCGCTCAGGATGTCGAGCGAGTGCGCCGAGATCGCCGCGCTGAGGAGCGAGAGCAAACCGGGCCGATCCTCCGTGACGACGCAGAGCCACTGCGCGTGATCGACCTCGGGCGGACCGGGACACGGCTCCACCGCGACGAGCGAGTTTCCGCGCCCGTGGATCACGGCGGCGTGCGCCCGGATCTCCGCCGCGTCGTAGCGTTCGTAGTACTCGCCCGGCATTCCTTCGAGCAGGGTGGAAGCCATGGTTCGCTGCCGATCGGACGACGGCGCGCGTGCTCGAGTGCCGGTCGTCTCTTCCATCGGGTTCCTCCCCATTAGCGCCGTCGACGAATTCCTCACGGCTTCCGGATGGTTTCGCGAAACGGTCGAACGGCTCGGGGCGTCGATGTGGGCGCGGGTGGGCCGGGCCCGTGGTCTTCGCGGCGAAACACGGTCAGTCTCCGTGAGGAAGCGGGATGAGTTGGAGAGGCGGCAGCCAGTCTTCGGGCGGCAGCGGTCCCACGGCGGAGCCGCGCCGGCTGCAGAGCGTGCCCGCGAGCGACGCGCCGAATGCGCCGGCCTCAGCCCTCGTCGAACGGCTCGACGATGAAGATCGCGTTCGCGCGGGCGATGGGCCTCGTGCGGTCTTCTTGCCACGCTTCCACGCTGACGTTCACGACGCGCTTTCCCTGCTTCGTGATGGTGCCGCGCGCGAACGTGTCCACGGGGCGGCCGGAACGGAGGAAGTCCACCGTGATGGTGACGATCTTGGGAAGCACGAGCGTCTCCGACTCGACGAGCGCCTGGAAGATGGCGGTCGATTCCAGGAGCGCGCCGATGGTGCCGCCGTGAAGAGCGGGAAGGCTCGCGTTCCCGATGAGCGCGTCGGCGTACGTCATCTTCCCGACGAGCTCCCCATTCACCGACTCCATGCCGATGCCGAGGAACTTCAGGTACGGGATGGCGTCCACCAGGGCCGTGAAGTCCCGGTTCTCCCGCGACATGCGGACGAGATCCGCGAGGAGGTTCACGACTTCCCCCGGCCGCGGTGTCCGAGCTTCTTCCCGCGGAAGATGATGAACGTGCCGTTCGCGACGGCGACGAGCTCGCCGGAACCCGGGTGGAAGGCCTCGCACCGCACGAAGGCGACGTTGTGCGTCGTGCGGAAGCACTCGGCGCGGGCGTGGACTTCTTTTTCCGGCGTGGCCGGCCGTAGGTAGTCGATGCGCAAATCCAGCGTCGCGATCGGAATCGGCTCCCTCAGAGCCAGGAAGACGGCGGTGCCGCAAGTGCCGTCGAGGAGCGTCGTGATCGCGCCGCCGTGGATGACTCGAGTGAGCGGATTGCCGACGAGCTTTTCGTCGTACGGAAGGGCGAGCGTGACGCAGCGCTCCTCGGCCGAGACGAACCGGATGCCGAGCGCCTGGTTGTGAGGAACGTGAGAAGCGATGGCCTCGGCAATCTGCGCGAGGACGAGCGGGTCGAGCGGCGGCTTTTCGCCGTCCTGATTGCCGGAGCCGTCCTGCCGCGTGCGCGTCATGGCGCGCCCCATATAGTTCCGGTGGAAGATCGGCGCTAGGCTCTCGGATCTTGGGCCGCTCCCTTCGAGCACTCTTCCTGGCGCTCACGATCCTCGCATCGTACGGGCTCCACTACGTCGTCGCGACGGTGTTCGGCTGGAAGCGGACGGCGGCTCGCTTCGAGCGAGTGCACGCGGTGAACGCGAAGCGTCTCGCCACGGGGTGCACGGAGCTCCGCGGCGTCTTCATCAAGCTCGGCCAGGTCCTCTCCGTGCTCGGCGGCTTTCTCCCGCGGGCGTACGGACGAGAGCTCGAGCGCCTGCAGGACCGCGTGCCCCCGCGGCCCTTTCCCGAGATCGAGGGCCGGCTGAAGGAGGCGCTCGGACCGGACGCGCTCGCTCGGTTCGCGTCGTTCTCCCGCGAACCGATCGCCGCCGCGTCCCTCGCGCAGGTGCACCGAGCCACGACGATGGACGGGCGAAGCGTCGCGGTGAAGGTGCTGTATCCGGGGATAGAGACGCTCATCCAGCGGGACCTCGCGGTGCTCCGCACGCTGCTCCCCGTCTTCCGGCGCCTCCTGCCGATCAGCCGCTTCGATCGCATCCTGGATCAGCTCTCCGCCATGCTCGCGCGCGAGACGGACTACTCGCAGGAGCGCCGGAACATCGAGACGGTCCGGGCCATCTTCTCGGATCGTTCGGACGTCGTGGTCCCGACGGTCGTCTCCGAGCTCACGGCGGGCGGGGTCCTCACGATGACGTTCGAGGACGGCATCAAGGTGACGGATTTTGCCTCGATCGACGCCGCCGGGATCGATCGAGACGCGGTCGCGCGGCTCCTCGTCGAGATCTACTGGGCGATGCTCCTCGAGCACCGCGTGTTCCACGCGGACCCGCACCCGGGGAACTTCCTCGTCCGCCCGGGGCCGACGCTCGTGATGCTGGACTACGGCGCCGTGGAGGAGTGCACGCCGGCGCTCGCCGAGGGGATGATGGACGTCGTCCTGGGCGGCGTCTCGCGAGACGCGGAGCGCGTGCTCGCCGGGCTCGAGCGCATGGGGTTCGTCGCGCCGTCGGGCGACCGGGAAATGCTCCAGCGCGTCGGGCGGGAGTACCTGAAGGTGATCGCGAACGTGCGCATCGACGACTACTCCCAGATCGATCGGGACGCCGTCGAGAAGATCGCGGGGTTCGAGGGGATCCGAGGCAAGCTCCGCGAGATCATGACGAACATCGAGTACCCGGAGGGCTACTTCTACGTGGAGCGGACGATCGTGCTGCTGTTCGGCCTGGTCGGGCAGCTCGCGCCGAAGGCCGGCCTCCCCGGCATCGCGGGGCCCGTCGCCGCGCAGGCGATGCTCCGGTCGTTCGCCGCCCAGGCCGCGGCCGCGCCGGGCCCCGAGAGCGAAGCACCCGCGTCCGCCTGACGTTATTTTGGGGTAAGACAGGCCCCATGAAGGACATGGACTTCCGCGGGCGCCGCGTGATCGTGACGGGCGCCTCCTCCGGTCTCGGCCTCGAAATGGCGAAGGTGCTCGCGTGCGAGCACGGCGCGACGGTGATCGCCGTCGCCCGGCGGCTCGAGCGACTGGAAGCGCTGGCGCGCGAGGTCCAGGGCCGCGGTCAGGGGTCGGTCGAGCCGATCGCGGCGGATCTCTCGAAGGTGCACGACGTCGATCGCGTCTTCGCCGAGGCGACGGCGAAGGGCCCGCTCTACGGCGCCGTCCTGAACGCCGGCATCACGCACTTCGGCGAACACCACGAGCTCTCCTGGCCCGACTTCGAGGCGATGCTCGCGACGAACGTCACGGGCGTCGTCCGTCTCACGACGCACGTCCTCCCGCACCTCGAGTCGCGCGGGGAGGGCGGCGGCATCCTCCTCGTCTCGAGCATGGCCGGCCTCACGCCCGTGCCCTATCAGACGGCGTACTCCGCGACGAAGGCGTTCCTCGTGAACTTCGGTTGCGGCCTCTATCACGAGGCTCGCCCGCGCGGCGTCTCCATCACGACGTTCGTCCCCGGCGGCATCCAGACGGAGATGACCTCCGGGGACCGGTTCCGGAAGCTCGGCGGCTGGCTCATGCCCGCGGACAAGTGCGCGGTGGAAGCCATCGATTGCTTCCGGAAGAGGAAGTACCTCCACGCGCCCGGGATCTTCATGCGCGCCGGGACGTCGCTCCTCGGGCTCATTCCGCGGGAGTTCCTCGCCGGGCGCGTGGCCGCGACGTATCGCACCGCGCTCGAAGCCGCGCGGCGCGAGAGCTCGTCCTGAGCCGGCTCAGGGCTCGCGGTAGAAGCGCGGCACGCGACGGGACACGTTCGTCAGCACTTCCCACGGGATGGTGCCGAGCTGCCCCGCGATCTCGTCCACGGTGATCTCGTCCACGCCGAGCGCGCCGCGCTGCGAACCGATGGCGACCACTTCGTCCCGGAGCTCCACGCCGGGGATGTCCGTCACGTCGATCATCGTGAGATCCATGCTCACGGTTCCGACGATCTTCGCGCGCCGGCCGCGGACGAGGAGATGGCCCTTGTTGGAGAGCGCGCGGCTCAGGCCGTCGGCGTAGCCGATGGGAACCGTCGCGATGCGGGATTTCCGCGGCGCGGTCCACGTCGCGCCGTACCCGACGGGATCGCCCGGCTCGATGTCGCGGAGCGCGACCACTTCCGTCTGCATGCGCATCACGGGACGGAGGTCCGCGGCCATGCCCCGGCGCGGCTGGATCCCGAAGAGCGCGAGGCCCGGGCGAACGGCGTCCAGGTGCGAGGCCGGCGACTGAAAGACGGCCGCGCTGTTCGCCGCGTGGCGAATCGTGGGCGAAAACCCCATCTCGCGGAGCGAATCCACCGCGGCGGAGAAGAGCCCGAGCTGGTGGTCGATGGACTCCGTCTCGCCGGAGTCCGCGCACGAGAAGTGCGTCATGAGCCCTTCGAGGACGACCTCTGGACGGCGAGCGAGCGCGCGGGCGACGGACGGGAGATCTCGCGGCGTCACGCCGAGCCGGGCCATGCCGGTGTCGATCTTCAGGTGCACCTTCACGGGCTCCGAACCCGAGAAGCGCACTTCGTCCGCGAGGGCGTCGATCTGGGAAGCGTCGTAGACGACGGGGGTGAGGTCGTGCCGGAGGAGGTCCCCCCAGGCGCCGCCGTAGTACCCGCCCATCACGAGGATGGGGAGCTTGATCCCGGCCTCGCGGAGCTCGATGGCTTCCTCGAGGAGTGCGACGGAGATACCGGACGTACCCGCGCGCTCGAGGGTCCGAGCGACGGCCTTGGCGCCATGGCCGTAGCCGTCCGCCTTGAGGACGCTCCAGACCGGCGCCTTCGTCGCGCGCTGCACGACCCGGAGGTTGTGGCGGAGGTTCGCGAGGTTGATCTCGGCGCGGGTCGGTCGGACCGCCTCGTTCGGGAGGGCTCGCTTCGGGCGCAGCACGCGCGGAAGCGGGGTCGCGAGCGCGGACGCCACCTGCTTGAGGGGAAACAAACGAGCAGTCATCTTCGGCGACTCTCCCAGCCGCGACGGTTAGCGTGAGTTCGAACGAGGCGTCAACTTTCGGGGATTCACTCGTAGCAACGCCGCATGCAGCGGCGGTACTCCTCACGACACGTCGCGCAATCGGCTTGCTTCGCCTTGCAGAGCTGGTTGCACTCGCCGAGCGGGATCTCGCACTGGGACGCGCAATCCCGGCCTGGAAGAGGGACGGCGCTCACCGACGGCGCGGGCGTCGGCGCGACGGGCTCCGTCTTCGGGGGCGGCTCGTGGGCGCTCGTCGGCGCGGGAGCGGCCATGGGCGCGTTCGCCGGAGCGGGCGCGTCCGCTTCCTCGAAGACGCGGTTTTCCGCGGGGGCGTCCGTGTTGAGGGTGACGAGGTGCCTGTCGCCCGATTCCAGGGCGACGATCCGCCGGCGCGCGTACTCGATGTGATCGTTCGATTGGTCGGAGGCATAGACCTCCGTCCAGTCGCGCCAGCAGTGCTCCCGATGGGACGGCGCGATGCGCGCGTCCATGTCCAGCCGGTAGCAGTGCTCGAAGCGGAGGTTCGACTCGTGCATCGCTTCGAGGCCAGGACCGCACGCGGCGACGGCCGCGGCCGCGAGCGCGGCGGCTCCCCGAACGAATCGGCCTGTTTTCCCCGAGGAACGCACCAGGACCGAGGGTGCCGCTCCTCGTCGCCCGGCGCAAGGCGGAGGAAGTCCGGAGACGGCCGGATCGCGCCGTCCCGCGGACTTCCCCGGGACAAACGTGCTACCACGCCCCGCGTGTTCACCGGGCTCGTCGAAGGAACGGGGCGCGTGTCGCGCAAGATCCCTCGCGGGACGGGCGTTCGCCTCGCCGTGACGGCGGCGCTCTCCGACCTCACGCTCGGCGAGTCCGTCGCCGTGAACGGCGCCTGCTTGACGGTCGTCACCTTCGACGGCGCGGGCTTCGAGGCGGACGTCTCCGTGGAGACGCTGGAGCGGACGACTCTCGGCGGCCTTTCGCCGGGGAGCGTCGTGAACCTCGAGCGCGCCGTGACGCCCACGACGCGCCTCGGCGGGCACATCGTGAGCGGGCACGTGGACGGCGTCGCGACGGTTCGTTCCGTGGAACCCGCGGGCGAGGCGCACCGCGTCGAGGTCGAGCCGCCCGCCGACCTCCTGCCGTTCATCGCGGAGAAGGGCTCCGTGACGCTGGACGGCGTTTCGCTCACGGTGAACCGCCTGGTGTCGGGCGGAGGCCGCTTCGAGCTCATGCTCATCCCGCACACGATGGCGGTGACCACCCTCGCGGGGATCGCCCCGGGCCGGAGGTTGAACCTCGAGGTAGATCTCGTCGCTCGCTACGTGGTGCGCTATCTCACGGCCCGCAACGAGCCGACCGGCGGCGGCCTGGAAGCCGCTCTCCGTCGCGCCGGCTTCGCTCGCTGACCCGAGAGAACCCAGCAAACAATGCCCCTCGACATCGAACCCGAGCTGCTCGCTCGCGTGCAACGGTCGCTCGACGCCATCAAGCGCGGCGACATGGTGATCCTCGTCGACGACGAGGATCGCGAGAACGAGGGTGACCTGACCCTCGCCGCCGAGAAGGTGACGCCCGAAGCGATCAACTTCATGGCGAAATACGGTCGCGGGCTCATCTGCGTGACGCTCACGGAGGAGCAGGTGGAGCGCCTGGAGCTCCCGATGATGCAGCTCCCGAAGTGGCGCGGCGGGCCGCCGCTCGGCACCGCGTTCACGATGAGCATCGAGGCGCGCCACGGCGTGACGACGGGGATCAGCGCGGCGGATCGTTCACACACCATCAAGGTCTGTATCGCGCCGGACGCGCGTCCGGAGGACATTGTGACCCCTGGCCACGTGTTCCCGCTCCGTGCGCAGAACGGCGGCGTGCTCGTCCGCACCGGTCAGACGGAGGGCTCGGTGGATCTCGCGCGCCTCGCCGGGTGCCTCCCGGCGGGGGTCATCTGCGAGATCATGAACGACGACGGCACCATGGCGAGGATGCCCGACCTCGAGATCTTCGCGAAGCGGCACAAGCTCGAGATCCTCACGATCGCGGACCTCATCCGTTACCGGCTCCAGACGGAGCACATGGTGAAGAAGGTCGACGAGCGCGCGATCAAGCTCGATCGCACCGGAACGGAGTGGCGCGCCGTCGTGTTCGACGCGCCGGCGGACGGCCGCGAGTTCCTCGCGCTCGTGAAGGGCACTCCCGAGACCGAGCAAGCCGCGCTCTGCCGCATGCACGCGGGGTCCACCATCGGGGATCTGTTCGCGTCGCCGCTCTTCGAGGGCGGCCAGAACCTCCGTGAGGCGGTGGACGCCATCGAGAAGGAGGGCCACGGCGTCATCGTCTACCTCCCCACGAGGAGCGATCTGAAACGCCAGCTCGATCAGGTGACGGCCCACAAGGACCCGACGAAGCCGCCCGAGCCGTCGAGCCCCGCGAACGAGATCCCGCAGCGCAGCGCGCTCCGCGAATTCGGCCTCGGCGCGCAGATCCTCCGGGAGCTCGGCCTCTCGAAGCTCCGGCTCCTCACCAACAATCCGCGGAAGATCGCGGGCATCCGCGGCTACGGCATCGAGATCGTGGACACGGTCCCCCTGGTCTCGATGCGAACACCTAAATAAGCGAGCGTCGAACGGCGCCCGCGTCGTTCGGTGATAACGTGAGCGCGCACATGGCCACGCGGAAGAACGGCTCTCTCCCCCCGGTGATTCAAGGCTCTCTCGTCGTTCCGAAGGGAGCGCGCTTCGCGATCGTCGCGTCGCGGTTCAACGAGTTCATCGTGCAGGAGCTCGTCGGCGGCGCGAAGGACGCGCTCGTCCGTCACGGGGCGGACGAGGCGGATCTCACCGTGGTCCGGGTGCCGGGTTCCTGGGAAATCCCGCACGCCTGCTCGCGCCTCGCGCGGTCCAAGCGTTTCGACGCGATCATCGCCGTCGGCGCCGTCATCCGCGGCGGCACCCCGCACTTCGACTACGTCGCGGGAGAGGTCTCCAAGGGAGTCGCGCAGGTCTCGCTCGAGACGGGCGTGTTCGTCTCCTTCGGCGTCCTCACGACGGACACCATCGAGCAGGCCGTGGAGCGCGCCGGCACGAAGGCCGGGAACAAGGGCTTCGACGCGGCCATGGCGGCGATAGAGATGGTGTCGCTCGGCGGCGAGCTCTCTCGCGCCGGGCTCTGACGCGGGGCCGCGCACCATGACCCGCCGCGAGAGCGAGACCGTCTAGTGGGCGCCCGATCCAGCGGACGGGAAGCGGCGCTCCAGATGCTGTTCGCGCTGGAGGCCGGACAGGTCTCGCCGGAGGCCGTCCTCCGCGATTTCTGGCGCGAATTCCCCGGCGACGCGGAAGGGCGTCCGTACTCCGAGACGCTCGTCCGGAGCGTCGCGAAGGAGCGTCCCGAGCTCGACGAGCGCATCTCGCGGGCGAGCGATCACTGGAAGCTTCCGCGGATGACCCGCGTGGACCGGAACGTGCTCCGCCTCGCCACCTGGGAGCTCCTGCACGAGCTCGAGACGCCGCGGGCCGTGATCATCGACGAGGCCGTCGAGCTCGCGAAGAAGTTCGGCACGGAGGACAGCGGCGCGTTCGTGAACGGCGTCATCGGCCGTGTCGCCGACGACTGCGGGCGCCCTCCCGAGCCCGCCGGCGGGAGCTGAGCGTGGATCTCCGGTTCACGACCCCGAGCCTCCGGAGACTCGACCTCGCCGGCACGGAGGTCCTGGTCGCGACGCTCGCCGAGGACGAGCGTCCGCCTCACGGCGTCGCAGGCCTCGTGGATTTCCGTCTCGCGGGGCGGATTTCCAGGCTCCTCCGCCGCGGCTTCGCGACCGGAAAGCTCGGTGAGGTCGTGCTCGTCGCGGGCAAACCGAAGCTCCCGTTCGACAAGGTGCTCCTCTTCGGGGTGGGGCCGAAGGCGAGCTTCGGCGAAGCGGTCTTCGGCGAGGTCGTCGAGAAGATCCTGACGACCCTCGAGAACCTCCGCGCCCGAGCGGCCGTCGTCGAGCTTCCGGGAAGGCCCTGGGACGGCGTCCCGCCGGAGCGCGCCGCGGATCTCCTCCTCGAACGCGCCGGGAACCGACGGGAGCACGACGTGTGGACCCTCGTCGACACGAGCGACGCGCAGCGACTCATCACCCAGCACATGGTGCAGGAGCGGCGGCGCATCCGCGACGAGTGAGCGCCGTCAGCGACCGATCGGCGGCGGAGCCGCGCAGGGGTAGGAGCAGCTCGCCGTGTAGCAGGCGACGGCGAGGTCCGCGTACCGGACTCGCTGGGAACCCGCCGCCTCCGCGCTCTTGATCACCGGCGCACACGCCGTCTCGCACTCGCCGACCGTTCGACAGCCGGCCGCGAGCGCGCACGCGAAGATCGGCGCGCAGTAGGCGTCCTCCGAGCACCGGGTGAAGGAGCCCGGACACGCGGAGCACCCGCACGAGAGCACGCATTCGTCTCCGATGGGCGAGATCGCCTCTCTGTCGCAGAGGGCCGTCGCCGCGCTCCCGAAGGCGCACGAACCGGAAGCGCCGCCGGTGCCGTTTCCGGACGGCACGCCGTTCTGGTCGAAGCAGCCGTCCGCGGCGGTCGTGCCGCCCGCGCCCGTTGCTCCGCCCCCGCCGGTCCGCGTGCACCGGGTCATGTCCCAGTCGCAGGTCTTGGTGCAGAAGAGAGTGCCCGTCGGGTAGGCGCCCATCGTCGCGGCCGCGCAGGTGGCGCCGCCGAGGTCCTTGCCATCGCAGCTCTCCGGTACCTCACGGACGCCGTTGCCGCAGACCGCCTTCGTACCCGCGCCGCCCGATCCCGTCGCCGGCTTGCCTCCGCCCTTCCCTCCGCGACCCGCGACGCCGCTTCCGCCGCCCGAGCTCGACGAAACGCTCCCGGCGCCGCTCACGGGGCCCGAGGCGTCGGGGTCGTCACCGTGGACGTTCGCGTCGAGCACCTGACCGCCGCAGCCGGGGGAGTACACCGCCGCGCCGACCACGGCGATGCAGAACGGAACGCGCCACCACCCGCCCGCCCGGATGGAGCTCGTCGATGCGTCTCTCTCGCCCACGTTGGACCTCTCGCTCTGGTAGCACGCCGGGCCGATTCCGTCAGGGCGCCGCTCGGGAGAACGGCCCCGGGCGACCCCGGATCCAGCAGCAAATCAGCCAGGTTCGGTGCGCCGGGAGCCTCGCGAGCGCGCCGTCTCCTCGCCTCTCCCGTTCTGATCAAGACTGGGGTCATCGTGGCAGACGCTTCTCTGAAGGAGTGCCCGTCCTGCGGCGCGCCCCTGCCTGTGGGACCCGACGTCACGTCCGTGAAGTGCGAGTACTGCGGCACGACCGTCCAGGTCGAGCGCAAGAAGACGCCGCGCGCGCCCGACCCGATGCGCGCGCCCACCGTGTACGTCCCGAGGGGCCTTCCGAAAGCCGCCGTGTGGGCGCTCGTCGCGACCGGAATCCTGCCGTTCGGCGCGTCGGTCGTCGCGCTCGCGGGCGGGACGATCCTCGGCGCCGTGTCGAGCGCCACGATCTCCTTCCCGGCGAACTGCGGGATGAACGAGGAGCTGAAGATCGTCGGAAAGACGTTCTCCGGGACCGGCACGCTCGTGAACGCCGGGATGAACTGCAAGATCCGCATCGAGAACTCGAGGCTCACGGGCGACGTCATCGTCGACGGATCGTTGAACGACGAGATCACGATCGTGGACTCGACGCTCGAGGCGAACGACGTCGCGGTCCGGCTCCGGCAGAACGGCACCCTGCACGCCTCGGGGAAGACGACCATCCACGGCAAGGAGAACGCGCTCGCCGGCGGGCTCAACACCAAGGCGGTTCTCGAAGACGTGGAGCTGCGAGGAGATTCGGCCGCGATCACCGGCGACCTCAACACGGAGATCCACGCGTCGCGCACGAAGATCACGGGCAAGGACGCCGCCATCGCGTTCAGCACGAACGGCCACTTCTTCGGCGTCGGGGCGACGCTCCGCGCCGACGTGGACGGCGTGGACGCCGAGGGGAACCTCGAGCTCTCCCTCGAAGGCTCCACGATCGACGTCGGCGAGATCGGCGTGAAGGGCGACGGCAACGTGAAGGCCAAGGTCACGAAGAAGAGCAGCGTGACGGGGAAAGCGTCGGCGTTCGACGCCGGCGACAACCTCGACCTCACGATCGACGACTCGATCGTGGAGAGCGGCGACACCGGAGTCGTCGCGAAGTGGAACCCGCATCTGAAGATTGCTCGCGGCGGAGAGCTCCGCGGCGCGCGCGTCGCGCTCGACGGAGGGGAGAACCTCGAGCTCACGCTGTCCAAGGGCAGCGTAGAGAGCGACGGCACGGCGCTCTGCGGGAAGCACAACGCTCGCGTCGAGGGTCGGGACGGCGCGATCACCGCGCCCGTCGCGATGCATTTCGAACGGCCCCCGGAGGAGCGCCTCGTGGGCACGACGGTGACCGGGAGTCGCACGTACGACACGAGGGGGTGCGGCGCCCGACCCGAATCGGCCCCCGCAACGCCCGTGCAGCATCCGGTTCCGGCCGCACCGGTCGCCGCGCGCCCACCCACCCCTACACTCCAGGTCGCGACCCCGACGGGCCCGGCCTTCGACGCCGCAGCCGCGGTCATCGCGCTCGACGCCGCGACTCGCGCGGCGAGCGCGCAGTGCCGCTCCTCGTCCGGGAAGCCGGAGCAGGTGTGGGTCGCACCCGGGTTCGACGCGAACGGCGTGAATTCGGCTGCCGCCGCGACCGGCCCGTTTCACGGCACCCCCGAGGCGGCCTGCATCGAGCGGGTGTTCCGCGGGGTCCGCATTCCGCCGTTCGACCCGAAGACGCGCCCCTCGGGACTCATGCGCGCCGTCCCCATTAAATAAGCGCGCGTCTCGTGAATCCGAGGCAGAGCGTTCGTTGCGCGTCGACTATGCGCCCGCGACGGAAACGAAGCAGCCGGCCTCGACCTCACCCACGCGCGGGCGGACGAGCGGAGGAGCCTCGCAGCCTGGAAGCGGCGAAAAGTCCCTCCCGAAAGGTCCGTGAAGGCGGGCGATGGACCTGCGTAACCGCCGCCGGTGTTAGGATGACTCGGTGGTGTCGGTAGCTCAAGGGAAGGCGCGCCTCGTGCTGCTTCTCTTGCTGGAGCCCGCTCTCGCTCGCGCCGAGGGCTCGCCACTCGGAGACACGGCATCCGCCCTTCCCGGCATCGTGCGAGTCGGCGTCCCTGGCCTCGGGCCGCGCCGCGTCGCGGTGGCGGGAACCGCCGGGTACGGCATGACGGAGTCGCAGGGCGCGGGGGACGGCGCGCATCATCGGCTCGGCGGCACCGCGGCCGTCGGCGTCGCCCCCATTTCGGCCCTGGAGCTCGCGCTCCGATTCGACGGGCGCTACGACCTCCACCCCGACGACGGCCAGGGGACGCACGGCGCGGGCGTCGGAGATCCGCGTTTCATCGCGCGGTTCGGCGCCGCGGCGAGCTCTTCCTTCCGGGTCGGCGTCGAGGCCGCGGCATGGCTTCCGGGGAAAGACGCGCCCTCCGTCGCGTTCGACGCGACGACCCTCGATGCGAAGCTCCTCGGCGCGTATGCGCCCGAAGGCGGCCCCGTCGTCGGACTCGCCGCCGGGTTCCGCCTCGACCAGAGCAAGAACGCGGCGCCCGATCTCGCGCGTCTCCGCAGCGGAGATCGGCTCGCGCTCGGCCTCTCCGACTCGAGCGCCGTGCTCGCCGGACTCGGCGTGTCCTACCCGCTGTCGAGCACGGAGCTCCTCGGCGAGGTGTCCGCGGACCTGCTCGTCGGTTCCAAGGCGCCCGGGCTCGGGAAATCCCCGATGCGCGTGGATCTCGGCGTGCGTCATCACCTGAGCCGTTCGCTTGCGCTCGAAGTCCTCGGCGAGGTGTCCCCGAGCGGCCGACCCGGGCTCGCGCCGACGGATCCGCTGGTCCCCGTCGAGCCGCGGTTCTCGTTGATGGCGGGACTCCGCTTCCGGCTGCCGTTCGACGCCGAGCCCGAGCCCGCGCCGGGACCGACCGGGCCCGAGCAGAAGACGCCGGAGCAGAAGACGCCCGTCGCCGCGGCGGCCACCACGGGGTCCCTCCGCGTCGTCGTGCTCGCGGAGGACGGCACCGGGGTGCCGGACGCGACCGTGACGGTGAAGGTCGGTGAAGAAGCGCGCCCGCTCGAGAACGCGGGCGGCACGTATTCGGCAAAGGATCTCCCGGTCGGCCCGGTCGCCGTCTCCGTGACGGCGGAGGGCTTCGCGCCCGCCGAGCAGAGCGTGAACGTCACGGCCGCCGAATCGGCGCCGACGGAGATCCGTCTGAAGGCGCTCGCGCCGTCGGGACAGCTCCGCGGTCTCATCCGGTCCTTCGCGGGCAAGGGGATCTCCGCGACGATCCACGTCGAGCCGGGCGACGGCGAGGTGAAAACCGACGGGCAGGGCGCCTTCACGCTCGACGTTCCACCCGGAGACTACGAGGTGAGCATCCGGGCGCAGGGCTTCAAGGAGCAGCGCCGCAAGGTGCACGTCGACGAGAACGGCGTCACCGTCATCAACGCGGAGCTCTTCGAGGGCAAATGAGGCGCATCGGCCTCGCGATCGTCCTCGGGTTGATCGCGCCCGCCGCGACCCTCCCGATCGAGGGGTGCTCGAGCTGCCGGCGCTCGGAGGCCGTCGCGACGATCGCGGAGGAGAACGGGACCATCGAGCGCGACACGAAGACCACCGTCGGGACGTGGACGCCCGCCGCCCTCCGAACCGAGCTCTTCGTCGGCGACGGCGTTCGGAGCGGGAAGGCGAGCAAGGCCGTGCTCTCGCTCGCCGACACGAGCCGCCTCGATCTCGCCGAGAGCACGATCATCCGCTTTCGCGATCACGCGCCGGGCTCGAAGAAGGAGCGCATCGACCTCGAGATGGGTGAGGCCACGCTCGAGGTGTCCGGCGACGGGCTCGCCCTCGAGACGGACGTGGGCCTCGCGACGATCACGCCCGGGAGCAAGATCCAGCTCAAGAAGACGGACAGGGGCGTCCGCTACGAGGTGTCGGTCGGCCTCGCGCGCTTCGAGAACGGTGGCCAGGTGACCGAGGTCTCGCAGGGCGAGGGCGTGACGATCGGCATCGGCTCCGCGACGATCGAGCGGGATCCTTCCCCGTCGGCTTCCGCGTCGGCCGCTCCTCCCGCGCCCGCGCCGGAGGAGCCGAGAGCCGCGTCGGGGTCCGTGACCACTCACGTGGTCGGAGGCGGCGCGACGGTGAGAGCGCCGGGCGAGACCGCGTTCACGAAGCTCGCGGGAGACGGCACCATCGCGGCCGGAAGCACGCTTCGCCTCGCGAGCGGCACGACCGCCGAGGTGGATCGCGGGGGCGAGCACGCGACCCTCCGCGGCGCGGGGGATTTCGTGGTCGCCGAGAGCGGACAGTCGTTCATCCAGGCGCGCGGCGGCGGCGTGTCGTTCGCCGGGGCCACGCGCGAGACGACGGTGACGGTTCCCGGCGGCTCGCTCGTCGTGAAGACGGGCTCGACCGCGGACGTCCGCGTGAAGACGGACGCGACGCAGGTCTCCGTGAAAGCGGGCTCCGTGGAGCTCCACTCCGAGACCGGCACGGAGGTCCTCGCCGCGGGCGAGCAAGGGACGCTCGGCGCGAAGGGCACGACGGAGGTCGCCGGGCGCGGCCCGGGCTACGTCGATTTCGTGACGTCCGCGGGGGCGTCCTTCGCCGTGCACGATCCGGCGCCGCCGACGGCGATCGGCTTTTCGACTCCGGGATGCCCGGAGGGCGCGGTCGTCGATCTCGATCGGGGTCGGGTGAAGTCGCGAGGCACCGGCACGGTGAGCATCCTCGTCCCCGCCGGGGGTCACAAGTACGAGGTGCACTGCGTGGACGCCTCGGGAGTCGCGAGCGCCGTCGCGGCGTCGGGCTCCGTGTCCGTGATCCACGACGCGGGAACGGCGCGCATCCCGCGAACGGCTCCGTCCACGCTCGTGGACACGGACGGCCGGAACTACACCGTCCTCTACCAGAACATCCTTCCGAAGATCTCCGTCCGCTGGCCGAACGCGCCCGAAGGCTCCGCCTACACGGTCACCCTCGCGTCGCCGGGCGGGAAGACGGAATCCCACGGCACCTCGGCGCCCTCCTATTCCTTTCCTTCCGGAGCGCTCCGCGAGGGCGTCTACAGGGTGACGTTCGAGGGCGGCGGGAAGAGCTCCCGCCCGACGACGGTGGACATCCGCTTCGACAACGCGGCGCCGACCGCGACGCTCACGTCCCCGGCGAACGGAGGTTTTGCGCCCGGCGCGTCCGTGACCGTCTCGGGGCTCGCGCTCGAAGGCTGGAAGATCTCGGCGGGCGGGCAGGATCTCCCGCTGGACGGCCAGCTCCGGTTCAGCGGCACGGTGACGGCCCCGGCCGGGCAGCGTGCTCTGGCCGTATTGTTCGAAAATCCCCACCGTGGGGTACACTACTACCTCCGCCGCTCCGGGCGCTGAGGATGCCTCCGACCAAAGACGATCTCTCGGGGACCCAGATCCTCGGGCGCTACCGCGTCGTGAAGCCGCTCGCTCGCGGCGGGATGGGCGTCGTCTACCTGGCCCGGACGGAAGGCGCCGCGGGCTTCACGCGGCCCGTGGTCGTGAAACGGATCATCCCGGACCTCGCCGGAGACGAGACGACCGCGAACGCCTTCGTCCGCGAGGCGCGCATCCTCGCGAACCTCCAGCACCCGGGCATCGTGAACGTCATCGACTTCGACGAGGAAGACGGCGCGTACGTCATGGTCCTCGAGTACGTGCACGGCTACAACCTGGGCCAGTGGCACAAGTACGTCGTCGACACGCGAAAGCGCTTTCCGATCGACTACGCCATCTACTGCGTCACGCACGTGCTGGACGCGCTGCACTACGCCCACACCTTCACGCGTAACGACGGCACTCCGATGCAGATCGTGCACCGGGACGTCTCCCCCGGGAACATCCTGGTCGACACGCAGGGCCACGTGAAGCTCCTCGACTTCGGCATCGCCCGCGCGAACGAAGGCGGCGAGTACAAGACGCGGGACGGCATGTTCAAGGGCAAGCTCGCGTACTCTGCTCCGGAGGTCTACGACGGCAAGAGCGCTTCGCCGAGGAGCGACGTCTACAGCACGGCCGTCGTCCTCTATCAGCTTCTCTCCGGCGAAAATCCGTTCCGCGGGAAGGACGTCGCGGAGATCGTCCGCCGGGTGATCTCGGAGAAGCCGGCGCCCATCGCCGCGAAGCGGGAAGACATCTCCGCCGAGCTGGACGAGGTGCTCGAGAGGGCCCTCGCGAAGGATCCGGCGGACCGCTTCCCGACGGCGGCCGCGTTCGCCGACGCGCTCCGGAGCGCTCGCCCGAGACGGGAAGAAGATTTCGTCACGGAGCTCGTGGACGACGTCTGGAACGACTTCCACGGCGACATGCCGGAGCGTCTGAACCTCGAGCCGCTGCAGGCGAGGGACGCCGCGTGGAGAGCCGCGACGGACGGCGAGGGACGGAGCCCGCTTCGCTCCACGCCGCCGCCCACGGAGCCCCCGACGGATACGCTGGTCGAACCGCAAGCTCTGCCCGCGGCGAGCGAGAACCCGACGCAGATCGACGCGCCCCCGGCGACGAGCGCCGCGCCGCGCGTCGCCGCCGCTCCCGGCGCGAAGACTCCGTGGATTGCCGTGGTCGGGGCCGCCGTCGCGGTGAGCGCGGCCGGCTACACGTTCTTCGCTGGCCGGAAGCCCGCGGAGCCCGCGTCGCGCTTCGTCGTCGTCGAGAAGGAGTCGCGCGAGGAGCCGCCGCCGAGCGCCGAGCCGCCGCCGGCCGCTGCTGCCGCCGAGCCCGCGCCGAGCGCGGAAGCGACGCCCCCGCCCGCGCCGTCCAGCGCGCCCGAGAAGCCCACCGCGGCCCTGGCCGATCCCGGCGAAAAAGCCCCCCGGACGGTGAGCGCGCCCGACCCGGCCACGCTCTCTCGCGCCGTGTCGAAGCAGCGCGGACGCATCGAGTCGTGCTTCCTCTCTCACGTGAAAGAGGTGGACGGCCGCCCGGAGGTCTCCGTGAGGTTCCACCTCGCGGCGACCGGTCACGTGGAGTCGGCGGAGCTGTCGCCGGCCGCGCTCTCGGCGACGCCGCTCGGCCAGTGCCTGCTTCAGGTGATGCGAAGCACTGACTTCGGTCCGCTTTCGGAACCCGTGTCCTTCACGATTCCGATCACGGCGCGTCGAGTGAAGTGACCGGCGTCACTTCCTGAGCGGCGGCTTCGCGGAGGGCGCGCCCTTCGGCGACGTCGACTTCACGACGGTGAGCCCGCCGACGACGACGTTGCCGTTCGGGAGCTTGTCGAACTCCACGACGAGCCCGTCGTAGCGGTGAATGGCGACGGTGTTCTGATCGTTCGGCGTCGTCACCTCCTCGACGGAGAGGGGCGGACCGATGATGTCCTTCACGGCCGGCTGGAGCATGAGGAAGGCGACCCCTTCCGGCGTGCGACCGTTGAAGACCCCGAACACCCGGGGCTTCGGCGTCGTCGGCCGATCGGGACGGTGCGTGCGGATCTCCACGGTCGCGCCGTCCTTCAGGACGAACTCCGTCGCGCGTCCGATGTAGCGGCACATGTCCTCCGTCTTGATCTCGCAGGGCGCGTTCATGAGCCGCTCGATCGTCGCCACCGTCGCCCCGAGCCGGATCGGACCGAGCCCTTGCCCGGCGAGGATGGCGAGACGCGGCCCCGTCGGGATCGGCCAGGTCGTCGGCACGCGAAGCCCCTCCGGTAGATCTTCCGGACGGATGACCTTCGGCGCCGAAGCGGAAGGGGCCGCGCCGCCCGACGCCTCTTCCGACGCCTTCCGGTTGCAGGCCGCGCCGAGCGACGCCGCGAGGGCGAGACCCAGTACCAGTCGTGATGTGCTCATTCCTCGACGAACCCCTGTGCGATCGGCATGCGGCGACCCGGCCCGAATGCCTTGCTCGTGACTACCAGCCCCGGCGCCGCCTGGCGCCTCTTGTACTCGCTCGCCCGGACCAAGTGAAGGACCCGGCGCACGGTGGCGTCCTCGAACCCACGGCGGACGATCTCCTCGCGCGAGAGTCCTTGCTCGACGTAGAGCTCGAGGATCGGATCCAGTATCGAGTACGGGGGCAAGGAATCCTCGTCTTTCTGGTCCGGTCTGAGCTCCGCCGAAGGAGCTTTCTCGATGGAGCTCCGGGGGATGATCTCCCGGTCCCGGTTCACCCAGCGCGCGACTTCGTAGACCATCGTCTTCGGGAGATCGCTGATGACGGCGAGGCCGCCGACCATGTCTCCGTACAGGGTGCAGTAACCGACGGCGATCTCGCTTTTGTTCCCGGTCGTCAGCACGATTGCGCCCGTCCGGTTGGAAATCGCCATGAGCGTCGCGCCGCGGATGCGCGCCTGCACGTTCTCCCAGGTGACGTCGCCCGGACGAGCCGCCCCCGCCCGCTCCACGGGTGGCCCGAGGTGCTCCAGCATGCTCGCGAAGACGGGGTCGATGTCCACGGTGTCGTACCGGATGCCGAGGGACCGGGCGAGCGCCTCCGCGTCGACGCGAGACCCTTCCGAGGAGTAGCGCGTGGGCATCGACACCCCGAGCACGTTCTCCGGAGAGAGGGCCTCCGCGGCGATGACCGCGACGAGCGCGGAATCGATGCCGCCGGAGAGGCCGACCACGGCGCGCGAGAACCCGCACTTTCGTGCGTAGTCCCGGACACCGAGCACGAGCGCACCCTGGAGCGCCTCCGCGCGTGACGACGGCTCGGGAGCGAGCTCGGGGCCCGGCGCGGCGAGGTCCACGACGCGGAGGCTCTCCTCGAACGCGGGCGCCCGCGCGAGGAGCTCCCCGGAAGACGAAAAGACGCTGCTCCGGCCGTCGAAGACGAGCTCGTCGTTGCCGCCGACCTGATTCACCAGGACGACGGACACGCCGTGGCGGCGCGCGAGCTCCGAGAACAGCTTCGGACGGAACGCGAGCTTGTCCAGCGTGAACGGGCTGGCGGAGAGGTTCACGAGGACGTCCGTCGTCTCGGGCGTGACCTCGCGGAGGGGGTTGTCCCGGTAGCGCGTCCCGACGCCGTCGACCTCCGCCCAGGCGTCCTCGCAGATGGTGAAGGTGACCCGCTTGCCGTAGAGCTCGAGCGTCGTGCGTTCGCTCCCGGGTTCGAAGTGACGGGCGTCGTCGAACACGTCGTACGTCGGGAGCAGTCGTTTCCGGGTGCTCGCGAGCCGGCGCCCCCGCTCGCAGATCACCGCGGAATTCGTGAGGAGCGTCCCGAACCTCCCCGTCTCCACCGTCCCGAACGCGAGCACGAGCCCGTCCGGGAGCTCCGCGACGACCCGCTCCGTCTCCTGGAGGGCGGCGCGAACGAACGCCGGACGATCCAGCAGATCGCGAGGCGGATATCCGATCAGTGAGAGCTCCCCCGACACCGCGAGCTCCGCCCCCGCGGCCCGCGCCTTCCGCGCGAAATCGAGGAGCCGATCGGCGTTCGCCTTCACCGCGCCGACCGTGGGATCGAGCTGCAATAACGCGACTTTCACGCCGCTTCCCCGGGGGTTTTGAGGTAGAAGCTCTCGCACGGCGATGGCCACGCGCCCACTCGGCGCGCGCCTCGTTCTCCACGGATGACCCCGCTCGACCGACGCCGCTTCCTGTTCGTCACCGGCAAGGGTGGAACGGGCAAGACCACGCTGACCGCGACGCTCGCCCTCGCGCTCGCGGCGCGCGGCAAGCGCGTGCTCGTCGCCGTGAGCGAGCCGAAGGAGCGCGTCTCCACGCTGCTCGGGGTGCCCGCGCTCGGGCCGGACGTCTCGCCGGTTCTGCCGAACATTTCCGCGGTGAAGATTAACCCGGAAGCGGCGATGCGCGAGTACGGCGAGATGATCCTGAAGAGCCGGACCGTCGCGAACGCCGTCTTCGGGAACAAGTACGTCCGGGGCTTCTTCGCGGCCGTTCCGGGCCTCCACCAGTGGGCGATGCTCGGAAAGGCCTGGTTCCACTCGACGGAGCGGGACGACGCGGGAAACCCCCGCTTCGACGTCGTGCTCTTCGACGCTCCCGCGACCGGACACGGCCTCGAGATGCTCCGGGTGCCGAAGATCATCGTGGAGGTGGTCCCGCCGGGGATCCTCCGGAGGGACGCGGAGCTCGCCTGGGCGATGTTCCGCGACGAGACGCAGAGCGGCGTCATCGTGGTCGCCCTCCCGGAGGACATGCCCGCGAACGAGAGCGTGGAGCTCGCCGACGTCGTGCGGAACGAGCTCGGCCTCCCGATCGTCGCCGTCGTCGTGAATCAGGTGATGGACGTGCTCTTCGGGGACGCGGAGCGAGCGGCCCTGGTCGCCGCGACCGGCCTCCAGCCTGGAAACGCCGGAGACGAGGCCCTCGCGGCCGCGCAGCGACGCGCCCTCGGAGAGCGGGTGCAGGCGGAGAGCATAGAAAAGCTCGAGCGCGGCATCCCCGCCCCTCGTGTGCTCCTTCCCCGCCTCCTCGTGGACCCGAGCACGCGAGCCGAGATCGAGAGCCTCGCGAGAGTCCTCGCCGAACGCCTCTTCGGAGCTCCCCAGAAAACCTGACCACCCGAGTGGTCGTTTCCAGAGGGACGACCGCTCAACCGCTCGGCGGCACGCTCGCGCGAGAGAGGAACGCCGCGACCTCGAGGACGTGCTCCTCCGGATCCCACTCGAAGGTGATCCCGACGAGGGTGACGGACTGCCCGCTCGGGAGAAACGCCTTCGGGCGCACCCACGAGACGACGCCGTCCGCCTCGAGGAGCTCCTCTCGAGAGCGCTTCAGCCGGACGTGCACGGCCTCCGCGCGCTTCAGCGGCGGGACGCGCCCCGCGTCGAACGGCGGCTTCACCACCGCGATGAGCCCGTTCGGGCGCACGTGCGGCGTGGAGCACCGCCCGCCGAGGACCGGCTTCGACTCGCCCTGGGCCGTCCGGAGCGTGATCAGCACGTCGACGGGCGCATGCTGGAGGAGTCTTGCCGGCTCGTCCGGCATCCGGATTTCGTCCGCTTCCGTCACTCCGGCCGTCCCTTCACCCACATGATGACACCTGAACCGGAGAACCCCCAAGTGTCCGTTGTGACCTTGCGCGAGGGGACGAACCGGCGACATCATTGCCTCATGAGGACGTCCCGCCGGTTCGGCCGAGCGCTCGGCGCGCTCGTGGCCCTGTTCGGCGGAGCGCTCGCTTCCTGCAGCGCGGACGTGGACGGCTATCGCTACTACGACCCGGACTACTTCGGGCACTCGGGCACCACGGGCCAGGGCGGCGACGGCGCCGGTGGCGACACCGAAACCGGCGGCGGGGGCGGCCTCGCGGGAAGCAACGTAGGCGGAGCCGGCGGACAGCAGATCCTCCCGGACACGGGCGGCATCGGCCCTGGCGGCGGAGACGGCGCCGGCGGTGACGTGGACGCGGGTGAGGGCGGCTCCGGCAGCGGCGGGATCGACGGCGAAGGTGGAGCCGGAGGGCTCGGGGAAGGCGGGGCAATCGGCGCTGGAGGTACGGGCGACGGAGGCGCTTCGAGTGGCGGCGCGTCGAACGGCGGAGCCACTAGCGGCGGCGCGTCCAACGGCGGAGCCACCAGCGGCGGCGCATCGAATGGTGGCGCGAGCGCAGGCGGCGCGTCGAGCGGCGGTGCGTCGAATGGTGGCGCGAGCGCAGGCGGCGCCAGCGCCGGGGGAGCGAGCGCGGGTGGCGCGAGCGCGGGCGGTGCCAGCGCCGGGGGAGCGAGCGCGGGCGGCGCGAGTGCAGGCGGCGCAAGCGCGGGTGGCGCGATCGGGACTGGCGGAAGCGGCACCGTGGGTTCGGTGGATCCCGAGCAAGTGAGCACGAGCGCGGCGCTGACCGGGATCACGGCGGCGGCGTGGCGGCCCGAACAGCAGGCCTTTTACCTCCTCAAAGCAGCCACGAATCAGTTCTACAAGCTGGACGTTTCCGGCGACGTGTCCGGGCCACGCGATCTGCCGTCCGGCGCCGTCGCGCCGAAGGCCTTCGGGGCGAGCCTCTCGGACATTTTCGTCGTCATCGGGGATTCCATCGTTCGTGTGCCGCAAACGGGGAGTACGACCGCCGCAGTCACGGTGAACATGGGCGACGGAAAGACGCCGACGAGCGCTACAGGAGTCTGGGCGGGCGGGTATTTCTTCGTCGCGCAGATCACGGGCGCGAGCCACGCGCTCAAGGACGACGCTTCGAGCCTGGCGACCATCTCTGCTCCGGCGAACGCCTACGGCGCGGAAACGGACGGCACGAACGTGGTCGTCCGCGTCGCCGGGAGCGGAACCCTCGCGAACCACGCTGCGATTCACTTGCTCGTGCCCCCGACCTTCGCGCCGAGTAGCGGCCCCTGCGATGCCGGTGGGCTTACGAAGCTGGACTACGCGAACGGCGTGCATCAGAACACGGTGGCCTGGGTTTCCGATTTCACGGCCTCCCCGTACCAGCTGAAAGGTGCTCCCGTGGCGGCCGGCGTTTGCGGGACCGTCCTGGTCGCGTCCTACGGGACGGCGACGACTGGCGGAACGTTCCCCGGTCTGATCGACGACCAGTATGCGCTGGTTGCTTCCCTCCTGGCCGGGTCCACCGCTGACATCCAGCTCAAAAAGCTCGGTGGAAGTGTCTCGCGGACGCTTCCCGGCGTCTATTTCGGGTCCAAGTACCCGTACCGTTTCGTGATGGGGCCGCCGCACCACGCGGTCGTGATCTCCGGCGACTACCCGGCGCTGATCGCGTATTGACGCACGGTCCAGGGACGCTCGCCGAAACGCAGCTAGTCACCGGCGCTGGACCGTGCTCGGTTTTCGCCGTGGAGACTCGTTCCGCGTGGCGCCTCGCCGAAACCGCCCTTTCCGTCGCTCGCGACGCCGCTCGGATCCTCCTCGCCGGGTACCGCAGCCGTCCTGCCGCGACGGAGAAAGCGCGCTGGGATCTCGTGACGGAGTTCGACGTGAAGAGCGAGCGCCGGATCCGGGAGCTCCTCCTTCGTGAAACGCCGGAGGTCGCGATCGTCGCGGAGGAGGGCGGGGGCACGGCTTCCGGGCTCACGTGGTTCGTCGATCCGCTCGACGGCACGATGAACTTCGTGCACGGCCATCCGTTCTTCTGCGTGTCCATCGGCGCGATGGAGGGCGGAAAGCCCGTCGCCGGAGCCGTGGTCGCGCCGGTGCTCGGCGTGGAATGGTGGGGAGGCCCCGGGCTCGGCGCGTTCCGGAACGGTTCGGCGTGCCACGTGAGCGACACGGCGACGCTCGAGCATGCCCTCCTCGCGACCGGGTTTCCGCCGGATCGCGTGACGGCTCCGGGCAACAACTTCGCGTCCTTCGAGGCCGTCCAGAAGCGGGCGCAGGGCGTCCGGCGAGACGGCTCGGCGGCCCTCGATTGCTGCTTCGTCGCGGACGGCACGTTCGACGGCTACTGGGAGCGCGCGCTCCACGCCTGGGACGTCGCGGCCGGCGCCGCGATCGCGCTCGGAGGAGGCGCACGGCTCACGTCCTTCGACGGCGGAGCGCCGGACCTCTCCGCCGGCCACCTCGTGCTCACGAACGGGCGGATCCACGAGGAGCTCCGCGCCGTGGTGAACGGGTGAGCTAGGACGGATCGCGCCGCGGACGGCCGACGCCGCGGTAGACGAGACCTGCTTCCACGATCTCCTCGGGGACGAGCGCGTTCCGGCCGTCGAAGACATGCTTGCCGCGGAGGAGCTTCCGGAGCCGCTCGGCGTCCGGCGCGCGGAACTCGCTCCACTCCGTCGCGATGACGAGCGCGTCCGCCCCTTCGCACGCGGCGTACGGATCCGTGAGGAGCGTGACGGCGCTCTCGATCCCCGCTTCTCTCAGCCGGACTCGCGCGGTGTCGATCGCCTGGGGATCCGTCGCGCGAACGACGGCGCCCTTCTTCACGACCTTCTCGATCAAACGGAGCGCGGGAGCTTCGCGAACGTCGTCCGTACGTGGCTTGAAGGCGAGCCCCCACACGGCGATCGTCCTGCCGGAGAGCGAGCCGAGAGCTCCCTCCAGGTCCCGGACGAGGTCCTCGACCGGCGCCTCGTTCGCGACGATGGCGGCGCGGGCCATCTCGAGGTGGAGGCCGTGCTCGTCTCCCGTGCGGACGAGCGCGCGGAGGTCCTTCGGGAAGCAGCTCCCGCCGAAACCGAGCCCCGGGTAGAGGAAATGGTAGCCCAGGCGGTGGTCCGCCCCGAGCGCGATGCGGACGTCCTCCACGTCTCCGCCGGCGGCGTCGCAGAGCCGCGCGATCTCGTTCATGAAGGAGATGCGCGTCGCGAGGAGCGCGTTCGCGGCGTACTTCACGATCTCCGCGCTCTTCGGGCCCATTCGCACCAGGCGGTTTCGCTGCCGATTGAACGGAGCGTAGAGGCGATTCAGGAGCTCGAACGCGTGGTCGTCGTCCGTGCCGACGACGATGCGATCGGGCTTCAGGAAGTCCTGGACGGCGTCCCCTTCCTTCAGGAACTCCGGATTGCTCACGACCGAGATCTGGTGGCGGCCTTCCTTCCGGACGATGGCCGTCACCTTCTCGTTCGTGCCGACGGGGACGGTGCTCTTCAAGACGAGGGCGAGATCGTTCGTCGCGACGCGCGCGACGTCCCGCGCGACGGCGAGGACGTGCGAGAGGTCCGCGGAGCCGTCCTCGTTCGGGGGCGTGCCGACCGCCACGAAGACGACACGTCGCCCGGCGACCGAGGCCGCGAGATCCGACGAGAACCGGAGCCGCGAGGGATAGTTCCGCCGCACGAGCGACTCGAGACCGGGCTCGAAGAACGGCACGTGCCCTTGCTCGAGCCTCCGGAGCTTCTCCGGGTCCACGTCGACGCAGACGACGTCGCTCCCGACGTCCGCGAAACAGGCACCCGCGACCAGACCGACGTATCCGGTACCGACGACCGCGATCTTCACGAGCGGAGCCTCACTTGTCCTTGTCTTCCTCGAGCTGATCCAGGAGCTGCTCGGCGCGCGTCGGAGTGATGCCGAACCACGAAGCGAGCTGCTCCACGAGGTCCTGCTCTTCCTGGTCCACGTCGTCGTCGGCGAGCGCCACGGCGGCGGCGAGCGCGAACGCGCCCTCTGCATCGCTCACGTGACCCGCGAGCTGAGCGCCGATGGCCTTGAGGCGCGCCTCACGCCCCTCCGCGGCGAGCGTCTTCTCGTACGTCTCGATCATCACCTGGATCGTGCCCTCGTGGAGGAGGTTCGCGGTGAGACCCCGGATCGCGCCGCGCATCGCGTCCCGCTCCGCGGCGGTGATCTTCCCGTCCGCGGCCATCATCAGGAACATCGTCTCGGCCATCGGGTCCACGCGCTTCAGGGCCGCCTGCTCCTCTTCCGAGAGGATGCCCGCGCGCGCCAGAGCCTCGAAGGCGCTCGACTGGACGGCCTCCGCCCTGCGCCCGCTCTGGAGCAGCGCGTCCCGAAGCCGGCGGATGGTGGCCGTCTGGATGTTCATGACAAAACGCTACACGGCCGGCGGCCCGCGATCCAGCCCCGCTCCGGGCCCGCTCCAGGCCCGAGGCCCCCACGATTTCCGGGGAATCCGCTCAGATCTCCAGCTCGAACTTCCCCTCGCCGATGGCCACGCACTGGCCGCCGACGCGGAGGGTGGTCACGCGATCGCCGGTTCGCGCGAGCATCACGTGAATGAAGCTCGGCCGGTTGATCTCGAACCCCTGCTCGAAGGTGAAGCTCACCGTCGGCTGGTCGCCGAGGATCCCCCACTTGGCGAGGTAGGCGGCGAGGGGGCCGGCCGCGGTGGCCGTCGCCGGATCCTCCGAGACGCCGAGACCCGGCGCGAACATCCGACAGTGAGCGAGCGGGCCCTGCGTGCGGGGCTCGAGCGAGAACGCGAACACCTGCGGGTGCGCCGTCTTCTTCAGCACGCGCTCCCAGATGTCCTGACGGAAGCGGATGCGCTGCATGCACTCGAGGTCCACCACCGGGACGAGGAGGTACGGGACGCCGCAGGAGACGCTCTGCGTGGGAAGCCCCTGGGTGAGGCACGTCGCTTCGAGACCGAGCATCGCGGCGACGGCCTCGCGCTCGCCGAAGAGCGGGCCGTACTCGGGGAGCGGCTGCTGCATCGTGAGCATCGGCGACTGCATCGTCACGGAGATGGGCCCCGTCTGCTCCTCGAACACCATGCGCTGCTTCGTCGACTCCGCGCGGAGCTGCTTCTCCAGCGCGAGCGCGAAGGCGGTTCCGATCGTCGGGACGCCGCCCGCCGGGAGCTCCGTCAGCGGCGTGAAGATCCGCACCCAGTAGTGGCTCGTTCCGTCCCGCGCGGGGAGCACGAACGTCGTCTCGGAGAGGTTCATCTCGCGAGCGATGCTCTGCATGTGCTGGTCCGTCAGCCCACGCGCATCCGTGAAGACGGCGAGCGGATTCCCCCCGAACGGAACGTTGGTGAAGACATCCAGCAAACGATACGAGAAGGACTTCATGGATTTCGGGGGAAGCGGCCCACGGTCATACCGGATTGCGCGGCCCGAATCGCATGCCACCGCGAGCGCGTCGCGTCCAGCCGAGCGAGGACGGAGATTCGCTTCTGTTTCACGGGGTTCACGGTCCGGTGGCAGAGCCGATTCGCGAGCAAAAAGATCACTACGCGTCCCCCCGGCCGACGAGACGGCGTGCTTGCAGTCGAGACGTCTCCGATCCAGACCTACGCGCCTGGTATTCCAGTGAAAAAATCCATTTTCATCGATGGGCAGGAAGGAACGACGGGGCTCGAGATCCGGGAACGGCTCGTGCGCCGGAGCGACGTCTCGCTCCTCGAGATCGCGGCGGAGCACCGGAAGGATCCGCAGGCGAAACGGGACGTTCTCGCCGCCGCCGATCTGGTGATCTTGTGCCTGCCGGATGCGGCGGCCGTGGAGACGGTCGGGCTCCTCGGCGGCGATCGCACGAAGGTCGTCGACGCGAGCACGGCGCACCGGACGAACGACGGGTGGGTGTACGGGCTCCCCGAGCTCGCCCCGGGCCAGCGCGACCGGATCCGCTCGGCGCGCTTCGTCGCGAACCCCGGCTGCTATCCGACGGGGTTCCTCCTCGCGCTCCGCCCGCTCGTTGACGCGGGCATCGTTCCCACGGACTACCCCGTGACGGTCCACGCCCTGAGCGGCTACTCGGGCGGCGGCAAGAAGCTCATTCAATCCTACACCGGGCACGACCACTCGGGCGAGAGCCCGGACTGGGCCGTGCGCCCGTACGCGCTCGGCCTGAAGCACAAGCACGTCCCGGAGATGCGCGTGCACTCCGGGCTCGCGGAGGCCCCGGTGTTCTGTCCCATCGTCGGGAACTACTACCGCGGGATGATCGTGAACGTGCCGCTCCATCAGCGCCTCCTCGCCCGGAAGACCACGCCGGAGGAGATCCACGCGATCTGGTCGAGGCGTTACGAGGGGGAGCCGTTCGTCTCGGTGCTGCCGCAAGACGCGGGGACCACGGCGCCGGACGCGATCCCGGGCATGGGGACGCCGTCGCTCTCCGCCGTGGCGTGCAACGGCACGAACCGCGTCGAGCTCCTCGCGACGGGCCACGGAGAGCAGCTCGTGCTCTCGGCGCGGCTCGACAACCTCGGCAAGGGCGCGTCCGGCGCCGCCGTGCAGAACCTGAACCTGATGCTCGGCCTCGAAGAGACCGCGGGTCTCGTCTGAGCGCCCTCGCGGGGACAGCCCGCGGCAATCAGCGAATCTCGATCCCGCGCGCCGCCTCGAGGACCTTCCGGGCGTCGGGAACGCGCTCCCAGCCCATCGCCGGGACGACGTCGTGGACGTATTCGGGGTCTCGCATTCCGACCAGCACGGTGGTCACACCGGGCAGGCTCGCGACGATCGCGAGAGACTTCTGCGAGAGGCGCGCGACCCGCATGCCTTCCGGGAGAGACGGGTCGAGCCCGCGCGCGATCGCGAGGCTCCGCGCCTTCGAACGATCGGCCGCGCGACGCCGGAGGCCGGCGAGGAGCGCCTCGAGCTCGGTGACGTAACGCTCCTGGAAGGCGTGGAACTTCTGGGCCGGCGGACCCTGGAGCGCGCTCCCCACGGACGAGAGCGCCGCCATCACGCGGGGAGCGATCTGGCCCGTCTCCACGTTGCGGAACTGCTCGTAGCTCTCGATGTGCGCCGCCAGATCGCCGAGCTGATCGGCCCAGCGGAAGAGATCGGCGAGCTGCGTCTTGCTGCCGGGAGGCGGCCGGAGCATCGGCCCGAACGCCTTCAGGAACTCCTGCTCCAGCGCGCGCACCTTCTCTATCTGATCGCCGACCCGCGGCGCCTCGGGGAGGTCCGGCGGATCGGCGAGACGGACGAGCTTGTCCCCGACGATGGCGTTCAGGGGTCGGTTCACGAGGACCGAGATCCCGTTCTTCGCCGCGAACTCGAGCGCCGTTTCGCGGGCGGGCCCGGTGTTCTTCTCGAGGGCCGCGCCCGGTTCGAGCACGTTCAGGGGGAGCTGCAGGACGCGGAAGTGGTGAGCGTCTCCAGCGACGGCGCGAGCCGCTTCCAGCATCCGCGAGAGGTCCGTCGTCTCGGCCGCGCCGGCGGGCTCCCCGACGCTGTTGCTCGACACGCCGTAGTACCGGAGCCGCCCGCGAGAAACCTCGAGCTCGAGGTGCCGGAACGCGTCGCCGATGCGGCGATGAAACTCCGTCCGCGCCTCCTCGAGCGGCATGCGCTCCTTCGCGGCGTGGGAGAGGAAGTACTCGGGGTTGTGGAGCAAGCACACGTCCAGCGTCTCGAGACCGAGCCGATCGAGCGAGCGCCCGAGCTGGTCCGCGAGCCACTCCGGGTGGATGCAGTGCGCGAGCCCTTCCGCGTACTTGACGACGTCCGGGAACGGCTTTCCCGCCTCTTCTCGTTCGAGGACGAGGTCGAGGTTCTCGCCCTGCGCGTAACCGATCTTGGAGACGACGACGACGGCCTCGCGCGGCACCTTGCCGGCCTTCGCGAGGTCGGCGAGCACTTCGCCGACGAGCTTCTCGGAGTGACCGTCTCCGTAGTTGGTGGACGTATCGACCAGGTTCACGCCCTCCGTCAGGGCGTGACGGAGCGCTTCCCGGTGGGTGTCCACGCGATCGTCCACGCGGTACGTCCCGAACCCGAAGCGACTCACGACGAGGTCCGTCTTCGCGAGCGGGACGAATGCTCCCGCACCGAGCCGCTGCGCGAAGCGGGCCGCGTAGGCGCGCGTGCCCTCGGGGGTGGCGCTTCCGGGAAGGCGCCGGACGCCGACGACCCGCGCCCGCGATTCGGAGAGCGCCGCCTCGGCCTGTCCGAGCGCGACCTTCACCTGCGCGGGGTTCGTCACCGGGGACTGACAGGCGAAATCCCGGCAAACGCAGAGCGCCGCGTGCCCGGAGACGAGCGTCTTTCCGGCGAGGAGCGGCAGCTCCGACGGACTGCCCGCGCCGTGCGAGACGATCCGGTTCGGGAGGTAGACGTCCGCGACGGCCGCGAGGATGGCTTCCGTGTCGGCGCGACCGGGCTCGCCGACGATCGCGAGCTCGACCGGCCCTTCGAGGAGGAGGTCCACGACGCCGAGCGCCGTAGCGAACGCTCGCGGAGAACGCTCCACGGCGCGGCCGTGGGCGGAGACCGCCGCGAGCGCGCGCTCGCGGAGCAGAGCGTCTCCGAAATGGTGGCCGAGCCGGGCGAGCGCTCGCGCCGCGACGGCATTGCCGCTCGGGATCGCGCCGTCGTGACCCTCCCGACCGCGCGTGATGAGCGCCTCGTGCCGGTGCGCCGTCTGGAAGAAGGCGCCGCTCTCGGCGTCGCCGAAATCGGCGGTCAGACGTGCTCCGAGGCGACGAGCCTCCTCGAGGAATTCCGGCGCGCCGCCCGCCTCGTAGAGATCCACGAGGCCGTCCGCGAGGAACGCGTAGTCTTCCAGGTAGGCGTCCAGATGCGCCTTGCCGGCGCGCGCCGTCCGGAAGAGCCCGCCGTCCGGCCGGCGGAGCGCCGTCAGGGCGAAGCGCGCCGCGCGGGTCGCGGAGTCCAGGTACCGCGGCACGCGGAGCACTCGCGCCCCCTCCGCCATCGCGGAGATCATGAGACCGTTCCAGGAGGCGAGCACCTTGTCGTCGAGGAGCGGCGGAACGCGGCGGAGGCGCGCTTCGTGGAGCTTCTCGCGCGCTTCGGCGAGCGCCCGCGCGAGAGCGTCCGGCAGGACGCCGAGATCCTTCGCGCTCTCCTCGAGCGTGCGCGGCGTGTTGAGGACGTTCGTGCCCTCCCAGTTCCCTTCACCGGTGACGTCGTAGTGGTGGCAGAACTGCTCCGCGGCCGGTTGCCCGAGCACCTCCACGATCTCGTCCAGAGACCAGACGAAGAACTTCCCCTCGACGCCCTCGCTGTCGGCGTCGGTCGCGGAGAAATACCCGCCGTCCGCGCCTTGCATCTCCCGCACGACGTAGTCGAGCGTCTCGGTCGCGATGCGGCGGTATTCCGGGTTCTTCGTGACCTGCCACGCTTCGAGGTACACGCGCGCGAGCTGCGCGTTGTCGTAGAGCATCTTCTCGAAATGGGGCACGAGCCAGCGCTCGTCCGTCGAGTAGCGCGCGAAGCCCCCGCCCACGTGGTCGTAGATCCCGCCGTTCTTCATCGCGTCGAGAGTCTTCGTGACCATCTCGAGCAGCGTGGGATCCGGGATCTTCCGGTGCAGCCGGAGGAGGAGCGAGAGCGCCTGCGACGGCGGGAACTTCGGCGCACCCCCGAACCCGCCGTGCTCGGCGTCGAGACTCTCGAGGAGCTCGCCCGCCGCGCCCTGGATCGCGTCTTCTCCGACGGCCGCACGCTGGACGGTCTCCGAGCGGCCGCGGACGTGCTCCACGAGCTCCTTCGCCTGCTGCGCGAGCTCCGCCCTCTTGGTTTGCCAGAGCTCGGAGATCCGGGAGAGGAGCGTCGGAAACCCCGGACGACCGTGGGCATCCTTCGGAGGAAAATACGTTCCCGCGAAGAAGGGCTCCTGCTCCGGCGTGAGGAACACCGTCATCGGCCAGCCACCGTGGCCCGTCATCGCGACGGTCGCCGTCATGTAGACGTCGTCGAGATCGGGGCGCTCCTCGCGATCCACCTTGATGCACACGAAGTGCTCGTTCATGAGGCGGGCGGTCGCTTCGTCCTCGAAGCTCTCCCGCTCCATCACGTGGCACCAGTGGCAAGCGGCGTAGCCGATGCTGAGCAGGATCGGGCGATCCTCCCGCTTCGCGCGCTCGAGCGCCTCGGGACCCCAGGGGTACCAGTCGACGGGGTTCGTCGCGTGCTGGAGGAGATAGGGGCTCGTCTCCTGGGCGAGTCGATTCTGGTGCTTCCCGGCGCTCGTCATGAGGCGAGAGGCGTACGGCGGGCCCCTGCCCAATGCAACGACGGGCGCTCTCGGGGCCGGGCACGTCGGCGCTCAGCGCCGCCCGAGCCCTTTTTCGAGCTGCGCGCGAGCGAGCGAGAGCCCGTAGTCCGCCTGGACGACCTGCCCCGCGGCGGTCGCTTCCGCGACCTCCGCGTCTTCGAGCTCGATGATCGACCCGGCTCCGGCCTGATACCTGGCATCCGCGAGTCGGAGCCGTTCTCTCGCGTTCTTCTCGACCTCGCGCGCGGCGTCCACGGCGGCGAGGGCCGCCCGGAGCGAGAGCTTCGCCTGGACGATCTCGAGCCGGATCTGCTGCCGCTCGAGCGAGAGCGCGCTCCGCGCGGCGTCCAGGTTCGCCGTCGCTTCGTCCACGCGCGCGTTCGTGATGCCGCCCTGGAAGAGCGGCCACGTGAGGTTCGCGCCGGCGCTCAGGTTCCACGTGAGCGCCGTCAGGTCCCGCCCGCCCTCGGTCGCGGACGCGCTGACGCCGAGGCTCGGGCCGTAGCCCCCTCGGACCGAGGAGAGCTGCCGTTCGTTCGCCTCCACCTGCTTCGCGAGCGTGCGGAGCTCCGGACGGGTCGTCATGGCCGAATCCAGCAGGCGCGCGTCGTCCCAGTCCTCGCCGACGACCGCGGGGATCCGCTCGTCCGAGACGTCGTAGTTCGTGTCCTGTTCCACGCCCATCGCCTGATTCAGCTGGGCCTTCGCCGTCTCGTAAGCGTTCTCGGCGTTGATGACGGCGAGCGACGCGTTCGCCCGATCCGCCCGGACCTGCGCGAGATCGATCTCGGGTCGCGCTCCGGCTCGCACGAGGCCCTCGATCTGCGCGACGTGTCGCTCGGCGTTCGCGAGCGTGCGGCGCGAGACCTCCGCGAGCGACGCGTTCGCCCAGGCGAGCGCGTGGGCGCTCCGGACCGCGAGGAGCACGGAGAGGCGCGTCGTCCGTTCGCTCTCCGCTTGCGCCTCGGCGCTCGACTTCGCCGCCCGGGCGCTCGAGGTCGTCTGCCCGAAGTCGTAGACGAGCTGCGTGGCGTTCAGGCCGAAGTTGAACGAGTCGAAGGTGTCGAACGACGTCCGCGAGCGAACGGGGATGTTCGATGGGAGCGCCCCGGGACGCTGGACGAAGTTCGCCGTCCCGCGCGCGTAGTTCGCCGTCGCGGTCACCTGGGGGTAGAGGCCGGAGTGGGCCTCGTCCGCGCGAGCGTACGCGGCGCGGGTCTGCGCCCGGGCCTGGAGGATCTGCGGCTGGTTCGCGAGCGCGTTGCGCTCGGCGTCGGCGAGGCTGAGGACGCGGCGGCCCGTCGCGGGCGCGAGCGACGGCGCGGGGACGGGCGCGGACGCCGGTGTGCTCGGTGGAGCGGAGCCGGACGCGGGCGCCGCGGATTCCGCCGGCGCGGCGGACGGCGATCCGGGAGCGTCGGCCGGCGGCGGCGCGGCGACCGCGGCGACGGAGAGGAGCTCCAAGAAAATGACCACCTGACTGGTCGCTAGGCGTCGATTCATCACTCGTACCTCAGGGCGTCTATCGGATCGAGTTGGGCTGCCTTCTGCGCGGGGTAGAGCCCGAACGCGATGCCGACGACCGCGCTGAAGCCCACCGAGACGACGACGATGTCCGGTCGCATGACGAGCGCCCAGCCGAGCTGCTGGGCGAGGGTGGACGCGACGAACGTCCCGAGCATCACGCCCGCGAGGCCGCCCATCATGGAGAGCGTCATGGCCTCCACCAGGAACTGCGTGAGGATGTGCCAGGGCTTCGCCCCCACGGCCATGCGGATGCCGATCTCCCGCGTCCGCTCGCTCACGCTGACCAGCATGATGTTCATGATGCCGATGCCGCCGACGAGGAGCGACACGATGGCGATGGCCGCGAGGAGCGACGTGAGCGTCTTGGTCCCCTGCTGCTGGGCGGCGGCGATCTCCGTCAAGTTCCGGACGTTGAAGTCGTCGTCCGCCCTGGACGCGATGTGGTGCCGGTCGCGGAGGATGCCCTGGATCTCCGATTGCGCGCGGTTCGTCTGGTCGGCCGCCACCGCGCTCACGACGATCGCGCCGGCGAGGTACTTCTGGAGTCCGCCCTGGATCTTCGCCTGGAAGGTGCTGACCGGGATGAACGCGGAATCGTCGTAGTCCTGGCCCATGGGGGACTGCCCCTTCCGGTCCAGCACGCCGATGACGACGAACGGGATCGCGCGGAGACGGACCGTTCGCCCGACGGCCTCGACGTTGGGACCGAAGAGACGGTCCACCACCGTCTGCCCGAGGACGATCACCTTGTTTCCGGTCTCGACGTCCGACTCCGAGAGGAGCGCGCCGTGTCCGAGCTTCCAGCTCCGGATCATGAAGTACTCCGGCGTCGTGCCCGTGACCTGGGTGTTCCAGTTCGCGTCCTCCCCGACGACGGACACGCGCGTGTTGAGCTGGGGGGCCGCGGCACGCACCGCGGGCGCTTCCGTCTGGATCGCTCGGAGGTCGTCCCAGGTGAGCGTCGGCATGGAGCCGAAGCCGCCCATGACGCCGCCGGAGGTCGTGGAGCCCGAGAGCACGATGAGGAGGTTCGTGCCCATGGAGGCGAACACCTTCTCCACGCTGCTCTTCGCGCCCTCGCCGATCGCGACCATGGAGATGACGGACGCGACGCCGATGACCACGCCGAGCGCCGTCAGGAAGCTCCTCGTCTTGTTCCGGAGGAGCGCGCGCATCGCGATCGGGAGCGTCTGGAGCAGGTTCACGAGACGCCCTCCTTCGCGCGGCGCGCGGTCTGCTTCTGGTCGCTCGTGATCTTGCCGTCCTTCACGACGATGACCCGCGACGCGTACTCCGCGATGTCCGGCTCGTGCGTCACGAGCAGGATCGTGAGCCCCTCGCCCCAGAGCTCCTGGAAGAGGGCCATGACGTCGATACTCGTCTTCGAATCCAGATTCCCCGTGGGCTCGTCGGCGAGGATGAGCGTCGGCTGGTTCACGATGGCGCGCGCGATGGCCACCCGCTGTTGCTGACCTCCGGAGAGCTGCGACGGCTGGTGGTCGAGTCGAGTGCCGAGGCCCACGCGTTCGAGCGCGCGCGCGGAGCGGGCCCGCCGCTCCTTCCGGCCCACCCCGGCGTACACGAGGGGGAGCTCCACGTTCTCGATGGCCGAGGTGCGCGAGAGCAGGTTGAAGCTCTGGAACACGAAGCCGATCGTGCGATTTCTGACCTCGGCGAGGTCCCCTTTGTCGAGCGTCGAGACCTCGCGCCCGGCGAGCACGTACTTTCCCGACGTCGGGCGATCGAGGCACCCGAGCACGTTCATCAGCGTGGACTTCCCCGATCCGGACGAGCCCATGATCGCGATGAACTCGGCCTCGTCCACCCCGAACGAAACGCCGTCGAGCGCGCGGACCTCGGTATCCCCGAGCTGGTAGCGCTTGGTCACGTCCGTGAGCTCGATGATCGACATGGTCGCTCCCGCGCGCTCAGCGGAAGCCGCGCGGCATGCCGCCTGCCGGCGCCGCGCCACCACCGGAGCCTCCCTCCGAGAGGAGCTCCGTGATCACGGCGTCGCCTTCCTTGAGATCCCCGCTCACGACCTCAGTGACCGATCCGTCCGTGAGCCCGATCTGGATCTCGACGGGTGTCGCGACCACGCCCTCCAGCCGGTACACCGTCCGGTGATCGCTGCGCGCGGCGGCCTTCGGCGGGCGCTGCGCGACCGGAGCGGCGGCAGAACCGGCCGGCTTCGTGTCCGGCCGGAAACGAAGCGCGGCGTTCGGGATACGAAGGACGTCGACCCGTTCCGCCGGAGTGAACGTGACGGTGGCCGTCATCCCCGGCTTCAGGAGCCGCTTCTGGTTGTCGACGTCGATCACGGCGTCGTACGTGACGACGTTCTGCACCGTCACGGCCGCGTCTCGGACCTGCCGCACGGTGCCCTCGAAGCGCTGACCCGGGTACGCATCCACCGAGAACCCGACCGTCATGCCGGGCGTGATCTTCCCGACGTCCCCTTCCGCGACGCTCGTGTCGACCTGCATCTTCGTGAGATCCTGCGCGATCGTGAAGAGCGTGGGAGTCTGGAGCGACGCGGCGACCGTCTGCCCGACGTCCACGGCGCGCGAGATGACGACGCCGTCGATGGGGGAGAGGATCTCCGTATACTTGAGGTTCACCTGAGCCTGATGGAGCGCCGCCGCGGCCTGCGAGACGGCCGCCTCCGCGGCGGCGACGGTGGCGCGCGCGACGTTCAGGTTCGCCTCCGCCGTGTCCACGTCCGCCTGCGCGACGAGCTTCTGCTCTCCGAGCTGCTTCTGGCGCGTGTACTGGCGTTCGGCGTCCAGGGCCTGAGCCTTCGCCTTGTCCACGTTCGCCTTCGCGGCGAGCCAGTTCGCGTTCGCTTGCTCGACGGCGGCCTTGAAGAGGCTCGGCTCGAGCGTCGCGATCTTCTGGTTCTTCTTCACCGGCGAGTTGAAGTCCACGAAGAGCTGATCGATGCGTCCCGAGACCTGCGCGCCGACGAGCACCGTCACGAGCGCGGAGACGGTCCCGGTCGCCGTCACGCGCGCGGCGACTCGACCGCGATCGACCTGTACCGTGACGTACTTCGGCGGAGCCGGTTCGCGGCTCTTCAGGTACCGCTCTACGCCGAAACCGACGGCAGAAAGGATCAGGACGGCGACGAGGAGGCGAGTGACGAGCTTCATCTCGGTTCTGCGCGGCAGGGCACGCGGTGCTGCCGGTGCCGTGTACCTAGAGCACTTTCGGTCCCCCGTGCGGGATTCCGACGAGCCGTGGGGACCGCCGGACGAGTCGGGGCCGGGCGGGGACGAGGCGAAACGGACCTTCCGGGTCGCAGCATTTGCGGGCTCCGGGGAGGACGTCAGTTCCGGACCCAGACGGACAGGCTCCTCACGTTCAGGGCCCGCCGAAAGCCGTTCCCGGAGAGGGCCGCGACCGCCTGAGTGCAGTCGTGGTCTCGCCAGACGGCATCGTCCGTCTGCCCGCGCGGCGGGAGGACGATCACCGCGGAGAGCGTCTTCGACTTCAGCGCGCGGAGGGTGTTCCCGGTGTGCATGCCGGCCCAGGCGTAGTGCTCCGCGAAGGACAGCGATCGCGTGCCGAGCAGGAAATGAACCTCGTTGTGCCGAGGCGGAAGGACGAGCACGTCCTCGCCCGGGTGGACGAACCGTCGGGCCTGGGCGAGGTCTCCGACCATCTCCCGCTCCCGCCAGCGGTGTCCGAGAGCAGGGGCACGGAAGGACAGGGGATCGGGCCAGAGGGCGAACGTGTGTCGCGCGCGCGGATCGGTCTGTACGAACGAGAGCGCCGCGAGGGACAGCCAGCCGAGCTGCGCGGCAGAGGACTCCCGGACGCGCTCCGGTGCCCGCTCGTGGAGCAGCGCGAGACCGATCGCGGCGAGGAGAACGAGCCACGGCACCGTCACGAGCCCATAGTGGGCGTACCCGCGCTTGATGAACTGGAGGAGACTCCCGCCGGCGCTCCCGAGCGCGAACGCGGCGACGTTCAACGCGTGCTCCGAGTTCGGCGCTCGGCGGACCGTGAAGTAGACGACGATCGGAGCGGAAATGAGGCCCGCGAGCGCGAGAGGACCGACGCGCCCGAAGACGACCCCGAGGTTCTCCATGAAGCTCGCGTGCGCCTGATACGAGGGAATCGCCTCGAGCCCCACGCGGATCGGCATGAGCCCGAACCCCTGGGAGAGGACCCCGATCAGGAACGTCGCGATCGCGGCCGCCGGTACGAGGAGGAGCGCCCGCGGCTCGTGACGGCTCTCGCGCGGAGTGAACGCGGTCGCGAGAACGAGCGGCCCCCACCCCGCCGCCTGGAGCGCGCACTGCTGCTTCACGAAGACCGCGAGGCCGATCCCCGCGCCGAGAACCAGCGCGAGCAGGACGCCACGACGCCCGCGAAGCGGCTCTCCTGCCCAGACGGCGACGGCGATCGCGAGCGGCAAGGTCCCGACGGGCTCCGCGATCCCGAATCCTCCCTCGAGCCGGGAGGCGGCGGCGACGTACGCGACCGCGGCGAGGGCGCCGAGAGCGAAGCGCCGCACCGTCCGCCCTACCGCGACGCCGAGCGCGGCGGCGTTGCCCGCGAGCACGAGGACGTACGCCCATTGTACGACCCCGAGATCCTGGTGCCCGACGCGGAGCGCGAGTCGATAGAACGCGTAGATGCCGGGGAAGTACGCGAAGGACAGCTCCGTCACCGGGATGCCGTCGATCCAGTCCCGGGCGAAGCACAGGAAGTAGAAGAAATCGGTGCCCTGCACCTCCGGCCGGAGCTCCACGAGGAACGCCGCGGCCCGGATCGCCGCGAAGGCGGCGAAGAGCGCCGTCACGCACGCGACGACGGTTCGCGTCGTCGTCCGGAACCTCGGAAGGAAGAGCTCCGTCCCGAGCGCGGGTATCGAAAGGCCCGCGAGAAGGAGCGAAAGCGACGCGAAAGGCGACAAAGCGCGGGGGAGCATCGCACACTCCTTCCCGCCCCGAGGCCGAGCGTCGTGGAGGCCACGACCTTCCGGTGCCTCCACGGGACTGGCACCAAATGGCGATTGAAATCCAGCACTTCCAGCACACTGGTCCCGCGGACGCGCTCGAGGAAGCGCTCGGGCGGAACGAGGCCCGAGCGCGCACGGACGGCCCTCGATGAGCGGGTTCCGGCTCAGGTGCCGTAGATGAGCCGCGCCGGCCGGAGAACCTCGCGCTCAGCGGCGGAGGCCGGTCGCGTTTTCGAGCAGCGCTTCCCGCACCGACTGGGCGCGTTCCCTCGCGACCGGGACGCTGATCCCGCGCCGGTCGGGGCCGATCCCGGTCCCGACGAACAGCGTGGTTTCCGTGCCGTCGCGTGAGAGTTCCTTCACGTGCGCGCCGTTCACCAGGAAGTTCCGGTGCACGCGGGTCAGCGTGCGGCCGAGGGACGTCTCTATCGCGGCGAGGGACAGGTCGAGATCGAACGTCCCGTCCGGCGTGTGGACGCGGGTCGTGCGATCCGCGGCCTCGAAGGCCCACACCTCTTCCGGCAAGAGGAAGACCAGGCTCTTCCCGCGCCGCGCGACGATGCGCCGCGGACGCGAGGACGGCTCGTGCGAGCGACGCGTCTGGAGCCTCCGCAGGCATTCCCCGACGCGGTCCTCCGTGAACGGCTTCAGCAAGTAGTCGGCGACGCCGAGGTCGAACGCCTCCACGGCATGCTCGGAGAACGCCGTCGCGAGGACGAACAGGGGCGCGCCGGGGCTCTTCGCGAGGCTCCGCACGAGGGCGAGGCCCGCGCCTTCGCCCTCGCCCGCGATGCGCACGTCCACGAACGCGACGTCCACGGCGATGCCGTCGGGGCCGAGCGCCTGCCGGGCTTCCTCCGCGGTCGCGACCGCGCCGACGACCTCGGCGAGCCGCGACCCTTCCAGGAGCTCGACCAGGTAGTTGCGGGCGGGCCATTCGTCCTCGACGACGAGCGCGCGGAGGAGCGAGCCCTCGCGATTCATGCGACGTCTGCCCGCGAGAGGAAGCACGGAAGGTCCACGATCGACCGCGTGCCGGACGACGAGGACTCGAGCCGGAGGCTCGCGTCCCGGTAGCGAAGCTCGAGACGCCTTCGCACGGAGCGGAGCCCGAATGCGCCGGACCGAGGCGCCTCGTCCGCGACGCCCGGACCGTTGTCTTCCACGGTGCAGACGACGCGCGCCGGGCCGCCTCCGTCCGGCGGCGTGAGCCGCGCGCGCACGACGACCTCTCCGCCGCTCGAGCGCCGGAGAGCGCCGTGCTTCACGGCGTTCTCGACGAGCGGCTGGAGCAGGAGCCGGGGAAGGAGCACCTCCCCCGCGTCGCCCGAGATCTCCCAGCGGAAACGGAGCTGCCCGGAATGCCGGGACTCCAGGATCTCCGCGTAGCGCTTGAGCCAGGAGACCTCCTCGTGGAGCGTCTGCAGCTCCTCGGGGTCGCGGAGCGCGTCGCGAAGGAGGTCCCCCAGGCAACCGATGAGCCGACGCGCCTCTCGCGGGTCCTGCGTGACGAGGCCGGCGATGGCGTTCAGCGTGTTCAGGAGGAAATGCGGCTCGAGCTGCGAGCGGAGGCGCGCGAGCTCGGCGGCCGCCCGGAGCTGTTCCGCCTCCAGGCGGAGCTTCTCGGCCTCGAGAGAGCGGAGGCGCGCGTCCTCCGCCGCGAAGGGGTACACGAACGCGAGCGCCCAGACGCCGCACTGGAAGAGGCCCATCGTGGCTCCGAAGCCGGCGATGGCCGCGAGCGGGAGGTCCGGCGCGTTCTTCCACGGGGGGAACTCCGGAAACACGGCGTGCATCCCGACCGCGCAGAGGGCGCCGAGGACGGCGGAGATGACGAGGCTCTGCGTCACCGTCCGGGCGGAGCCGAGCTTCCGGCGCTCGGCGAGCACGTAGTGGACGGAGAGCGCCGTCATGATGACCAGGAGCTCGAGGGTGACGAAGCCGACGCGGAGCCCGAGGTGCTCGCGTGACCGACCGGTGAAGAGCTGCGGCACGATCTGGAGGATCGACACGGCGGTGACGATGCCGACACCGACGAGCCAGCGTCGCCAGCCGCTCGGCGGCGAGGAGTCCTCGCGGTCCGCGTTCTTCACGGAGCGGATCGTATCCCACGGCGGGAGAAGCGGTAGCCCCGCGCCCCGCTCGACGGTTCGTGGCCAGGGCCCGACGGCTCGTCGACGGACGAGGGCGGATCGTGCGGGGCGGCGGTCAGCGGGTGGGGAACAGGCGAGACAGCGGGCGCGGCGCGTCTCCGCCCGGCGCGTGTCTCTCGGCGAGCGCCCGGAGCCGATCCACGAGGGCGCGCTCCGCGTCTCGGGTCGGTCGCGCGGCTTTCGTCGCGCGTTCGCAGAAGAACGTGCGGCACCCGAACGGACGACTCTCGTACACCGAGCAGCGACCCCGATCGGAAAGGAGCGCGCAGACGCGTTCACGCGCGGCATCACCGGAGAGCGGCAACGCCCGACGCTTCGGAGACAGGGCGCCCCCTCGCGCCCGGACGGCGCGCTCGACCGCCGCGGCCTCGATGCTCGTGACGTACGGCTCGCGTCCCGTGACGCCGAATCGGCAGCACTCCGTCGACGTGGCGCAGGTCCTTCCGGCGTGGAGCGCATCGGCCTCCGCGAAGATCGCGCGGAGCTCGCCGAGGAGCGCGTCCTCGTGCGTTCGATCACCCGCGCGGGGGTCGCGCTTCACGATTGCATCTTGCGCCGCGCGAAGACGCGCCGCAACGAGCCGAAGCGAGACCAGAGTAAAGGAGCGACTCGAATGTCTTCGTGGGTGTGGTCGAAAGAAGGATGCGTGCGTCCTCCGGGCGATGCGCGGTCCGGAACTCCAGGGCTGCTGTCCGGTCGTCGTCGTTCCGCCGTGAAACGCCCCGACCCGGGCCGTCCGGCGGACGGCCCGGATCGAGAACGGCAGGGCTCAGTCTCCGAGGACGGTGCCGGAGCCGCCCATCTCCTTCGGGAAGTCCTTCTGCTTCACGAGTCCGTCGTGGAGACGAAGGACCGTCTCGCCGTAGTTCACGTGGACGCCCGGCGAGAACGGAAGGTCCGGAATCACCGCGGCGTAGACGTCCGTGAGCTGGAAACCCGGGTGCTCCGTGAAGAGGTGGCCGCCGCACGTCTTGCACCACTTGCGAACGCTGCTCGGCGAACGCGCGTAGCCCGCGACGAGATCGGCGCCCTTCGTGACCTTCACCGCGGTCGGCTGCCAGAGCGTGAACGCGTTCACGGGCGCCGCCGCCCACTGGCGGCAAGACGAGCAGTGGCAGTAGCCCATCGCGACGGGCGCGCCGGTCACCGCGAGCTCGACCGACCCGCAGAAGCAACGGCCCTGGTACTGTTTATCGTTCGACATGAGCGGTTCTCTCCCTGGATCGCATGGCGCGCGCACCCGTGCGCGGCGGAAGCTCGCGAGCGAACGCGAGGCGACCCGCTGCCGAGTATCGTCCCCGAGCGCGCGACGGAAATTGCCGCGAGTCCCGCGTTCATGCTCGGGAGTCCCGAAAACCGTCGACTCGGTTCACCGGAAGCCGGCGAGACTGCGCGACGCTACTGTCGCGCGTAAACGCTGCGCTCTCGGAAGGCCGCTGGCGGCACGCCCACGATCTTCTTGAACGCACGGCTGAAGGCCGCCTCCGAGTCGTAGCCGACCCGCGACGCGACCGCCGACACCTTGAGCTCGCCCTCACCGAGGAGACACGCGGCGACCTGCATGCGCCACTTCGTGAGGTACTGAATGGGCGGATCGCCGACCAGGCGCGTGAAGTGGTCGGCGAGCGCCGTACGCGACGCACCCGCGGCCTCTGCCAGGGCCGGAAGCGTCCACGGCTCTGCCGGACGCTCGTGGAGGAGCGCGAGGGCACGACCGGCGACCGGGTGCCCCAGCGCCGCGAGCCATCCGCTCTTGTCCGGAAGCGTCGAGAGGTGCCGGCGGATCACCTCGACGAAGATGAGCTCCGAGAGGCGCATCCGGACGGCGTCGTTCCCCGGCACGGCGTCCTTCGGCTCCGACAGCGTGAGGTCGAGCAGTCGATCGAGCCGGTCCTCCGGGCCGCGCGCGGAACCCCGGACGACGAGCAGGCGAGGCAGAGCGGCGAGCAGCGGATTGAACGGCTCGAAATCGCATCCGAGGAACCCGCAGACGATGGTGATCTCCTCGGGGCCGCCGTCGCTCACGTCGAACGGGACGGCGCCGGAGCGAACCCCACGAAGGAGCGCGACGGACTCCTCTTCCTTCGCGTCCGGGAACGCGCTCCGATCGACGGCGATGCGGTACGAGTCGCCTCGCGGAAGGACGAGGACGTCTCCGGCCTCGAGCGCGACCTCGGGACCTCCAGGCACGTCCGCGTAGCAGCGACCGCGGCGGATGACGTGATAGGAGATCACTCTCTGGGAGCGCGGAAAGAAGTGGCGAGCGAGGCTCGTGCCGTCGGGCATCGCGCTCCGGAAGGAGCGTGACGCGTGGACGTGAAAGAACACGGCGGCGCTGAGCCGCACGACGCGAAGCACGTCCGACAGCGGGTCGAACGCCGAGCTCGTGCCGGATGACGTCACCGGGGGATCATCGGACGCATCGCCGAAGATCGCCAGTCACTCGAGTCGGACGCGGCGGATGCAGTCGTTCCGGGTGTCCGAGACGTACAGGTAGCCGTGGTCGTCCAGGGCGACGCCGTAGGGGTTCCGGAGGCCGGCCTCGGTCGCGAGGACGCCGTCCCCCTCGAAACCAGGGGTCCCGCACGTCCCTGCGGCGGTCGTGATGATGCCGTCGGGCGAGACCCGGCGAACGCAGCTGTTCCCCCGGTCTGCGATGAAGAACGTGCCGTCCTTCGCGACGGCGACGTCGACGGGACTCGAGAGCTGGGCGGACGTCGCGGGACCGCCGTCCCCGTCGAACCCGCGCTCGCCCGTTCCGACGATCGTCGAGATGATCTCCTCGCTCGGATCGCCGTCGCCGATGATGCCGTCCGCGCCGGGGGTCACCCTCCGGATCACGTTGTTTCCGGTGTCCGCGATGAGAAGATTCCCGTCCCGGTCGAAGGCGATCTTCCCCTGCGGATCCGTCCCCTGTCCGAGATCGTTCGTGAGGTGTGCCACCGTGGCCGGGCCGCCGTCGCCGGTGTAGCCGCTTCCGAGTGGACAGCCGAACCCCGGCGTCCCCGGGCAGTTGCCGGCGACCGTGCGGAGCGTGCCGTCCGCGGCGGAGATCCTTCGGATCACCTGGTTTGCCTGATCGGCGACGAAGAGATTTCCGGCGCCGTCGTACGCGACGGAAGACGGAAGGTCGAAGGCCACCTGCGGCTTCCCCGAGGCGTCGACGCAGGTGAGGCCGTCTCCGGCGTACTTGCGCCCTCCGGTCCCGCACACGTTCTCGACGAGGTTCGTCCCGAGATCGAGCCGCTTGATCTTCGCGTTGTGCCACGCGGCGATGACCATCCTGCCGTCGGAGTCGAACGTGACGTCCGTGGGATGATTCATCTCCGCGGCCGTCGCGGGGCACTTTCCGTCGACGAGGGCCGCCTCGCAGGCGTCGCCCTCGACGCCCGTCCCCGCGACGAATGCGAGCTTCCCGTCCGAAAGGAGCTCGCGAATCTTGTGCCCGTTCCAGTCGATGACGAAGAAGCGTCCTTCCGGGGAGATCGTCACGTCGAGCGGAGAGTCCAGGTGAGCGCCGAGACCCGGCACCGGCGGGTCCACGCGGCCGTCGGCGTCGCCGTCGATCGGGTCCGTGGCCTTCTCACCGGTGCCGATGAACGTTCCGATCTGCCCGGGTTCGAGCGCGAGCGGCTCCCTGGGAATCGCCGACGCCGTCGGATCGCTCCCGCACGCGACGAGCGTCGCGCAGAGGACCAAGGGAAGGGTCGAACGCGCGCCCCCGATCATCGGGCGACCCTCCGGATCCGGTCGTTCATGGTGTCCGCGATGAAGAGATCTCCGGCCGCGTCGAACGCGAGTCCGTATGGGTCCCGGAGGCGGGCCTCCTTTGCCGGACCGCGATCGCCCGAGAAGCCCGGCGCGTTCGTACCGGCGATCGTCTCGATGGTTCCCGACTCGAGGTCCACGCGACGGACGACGTGGTTCTTCGTGTCGGCGACGTAGAGCGCGCCGTCGGGGCCGAGCTCGACGTCGAACGGCTGGTTCAGCGACGCGGCGGTCGCGGGACCTCCGTCCCCGTCGTACCCGTTCACGCCGCGCGTCCCGGCGACGGTCGAGATGAGCTCTTCGGCGGGATCGCCGACCCCGACGAGGCCGTCCGCGCCGGGCTGGATGCGACGGACGGCGTGATGAAAGGTGTCCGCGACGTAGAGAGTTCCGTCGTCGGCGAGCGCGATCGCGCCGCCCGGGGGCGGATTGTCCGCGCCGGAGACGACCTCGCTCGTGGTGAGCGAGAGGAGCGCCTTCGTCGCGGGTACGCCGTCCGCATCCGTGCCCGCTGCGGGCGCCGCGCCGGCGACGGTCGTGATGGTCCGCGGACCGTCGGGGGCGATGCGACGGATCCGGTTGTTGCGCTCGTCGCTCACGAGGATGCCGCCGTCCGGCTGGATCACGATCGACGACGGAAAGTTGAGCGGCGCCTTCGCCGCGGGGCCGCCGTCGCCGGGTGGGTTCGGCGGCGGCGCACTCCCGTCCGCGGGCGGCGGCGCGACGGCCGGTCCAGGCTCCATGAGGCCGGAGAGGACGCTGACGTCTCCGGTTCCGTCGTCGTAGCGCATGACCTTGTGGTCGTGCCACGCGGCGAGGAGGAAACCGCCCTCGTCGAACGCGACGTCCATCGGGTGGTTCAAAGCAAGCTGGTCACCGGGCACGGTGCCGCTCAGGGGCACCTGGCACCGCGTGGGCTCCGCGGGATCCACGCAGGGCCAGTCCCCGGGCATGTCTAGACCGATGACGCTTTCGACGACGTCCTCCGTCACGCGCCGGACGCAGTGGTTGTTCCAGTCCACCAGGAGGGCGCTCCCGTCCGGAGAGAACGCGAGCTCCATGGGCTGGTTCAGCCAGGTCTCCAGGCGTCCTTTTCCGTCCCCGTTGCTCCCCTGGGTGCCCGTCCCCGCCCACGTCTCGATCTCCCCCGGGCCGATCGGGCTCTCCTTCACCCGCGGGTGACCGGCGCTGCCGCAGCCGGCGATTGCGAGAGACAGCGCGAGGAGAGTCGCGCCGCGGATGCCGATCCTTCGAGATGAACGCATGGATGGCCTCAGTGATACGTCACCGCGAAGACGAGGCTCGGAACGAGGACGGTGAGCCCGACCTCGCTTCCCGCGCCCGCGAAGGCGAAACGGTTCCCGAACTCGCTCACCGAGAGTGAGCCGATCGTCAGGCGACCGTGCACGCCGAGCGAGAGCTGCGGGTCGACGAACCAGTCGTAGCCGGCGCCGATTGCTCCCGTGATGCCGTCCGGATTGTCGACGTCCGGGCCGCCGGGTCGCGAGACAACGAGCGTTCCGACGCCGAGCATCGCATGGAGGTCCAGGCCGCCCTTCGGATCCGGGTACCAGTCGGCGAAGACGCCGATGACGTTCATGGAGAACGTCGTTCCCGAGAGGGTAGGCTCGTCTCCGTCCACGACGTCGTCGTGGGACGAGACGCCGAACATGCGGTCGTACGTGACCGTCCCGCCGAACACGAACCCGGTCGCCGGCGTGCCGCCCATGGAAACCTCGACGTGGGCGGCGGTCCCGTAGAAACGACGCGTGTCCGACGTCGAATCCGTCCAGGCGTGGAACCAGCCGGGACCGGCTGCCGCGCGGAGGAAGAAGCCATCGTGCGTGTACGGAAGCCGGCGCCGCGAAGCCGGGGTCGGGACGGACGCGGGCGCGGGCGGCGGCTGCCAGTAGGGCGGCGGCGGCGCGGCGGTCGGAGGCGGAGGCGTCCGGGAGGCGGCCGAGGTTCCGGGCGGCGGGGGCGGCGGCGCTGTGACCACTCCAGTGGTCGTATCCGGCGGGGCGGGAGGCGGCGGCGCGGGCGCGCCCTCGCTCGGCCCCTCGGTGGGAAGGGGCGCGACCGGAAGCGGGCTCGGCGCGGGAGCCGGACCGACGGGAACCGGCTCCGGCGCGGGCGCGGGTGTGACGGGAATCGGCGAAGGCGCAGGCGCCGGGCTCACCGGGATCGGCTGCGGCCCGCTCTGCGCACGGGCGGTCGACGACGACGAGACGAGCGCGGCGCCCGCGAGGACGCCCCGGACGAGCGCCGTTCGGATCATCGGCGGACGGTCCGACTGCGGCGGAGCCCGAAGAGACCGACGAACGCGGCCATGCCCCAGAAGAACGCCGCCGCGGACGTTCCGGCGGGCGGGATGATGGAGCTGGTGAAGACGGGCTCGGGACAGCTCGCCGAGCGATTGACCACGCGGGTCGCGACGAACTTTCCGGACACGTTCGCCTGGGTCTTCGAGAGGGACACCTTGCAGTCGGCGCCGAGGGCTTCTCTCGGCAGATCCAGCTCGAGCCGGGTGAGCCAGACGAGGCGAGGATTCATCCCTTCGAGCGCCGCGGAGAGATCGGAGTACCCGGAGCACGTGAGGCTCGCCGGAGGGATGTCGCTGCCGACGACCCCGCTCCGTGCGAGCGCGGCGTCCACGTTCGAGCAGCTCTCCGTGAGCGAGCGACCGTCGTCCTGGGCAGCTTGCTGGAAGTACGTCTCCGCGAACGAGTACGGTTGAAAGCCGAACTGACCGTTCGTCTGCGCGCCGAGCTCGAACGGAGAGGGCGTGGCGAAGGCCGTGAGGAAGCTGTATCCGCCGTACATCCCGAGGGCGTCTTCCCGAACCGCGAGGTAGTTCGACTGGTTCGCCTGCACGTCGAACGTGATCTTCGCCGGGTCGACGAACGTCTCGTGGAAGTCGTCGAGCTGGTAGCGGCCTTCTCCGAGGACGAAGAGCACGATGTCCACGAACTGCCCGGTGCCGGCCGCGACCATGCGGAGCGGGAGCATCGCGGGGCCGCCCGGTGTCACGACGCGGACCGGTTGCATCGAATTCACGCCCTGCCCCGGGCTCAGCCGGAGCGCGATGAAGTCCGAGCCCTCCGCGACGTAGCTGTCGATGACGGGGTCGATGTCCGGCGGGATCGAGTACCCGTGATCACCGAGCCAGACGCGGAGCGAGCCGCCGTTCGACGCGGAGAGCGTCACGGTGTCGTACGGCCCGACGGTCCCCTCGTGGATGACGTTCACGCTCGGGCCGTCGTAGCCGGCGGCCGTCGGCGACGCCTTGGAGTCGTCGGCGGACGAACTGAACCCACACCCGGAATTGCCGGAGTTCGCGGAGGCGCAGAGGACGTTCGGCGCCGTCACGGTCGCGACGCTGAAAGCATCCAGCGTCTCGAAGAAGGCGTCCGACGCCGTTTCCACGTAGGCGCCCGGCTCGATGGGCAGCACCCAGGCGAAGTCCGACGGCTCCCCCGTGTATTTGATCTGGTCCCACAGGACCGTGCGATCCCCCGCGACCGCGAAGGCCATTCGATGTCCGGTGACCACCGAATCCGCGGAGGGCGGATGGAAGCACCCACCGCACGCGAGAACGTCGGTCGCGGCGAGCGACAGCGCCGCCGCGACGCACACTCCACCCAGTGCTCCTCTCATGAGACCTCCCGAAAGCAAGCAGACCGAAAAAGCGCCGTCGGCAGGGCCGACGGTCCAAGTATATTCCACCGTAGGCCGGAGCCACCGTTTCGGTCGGATTTTCCGAGAGCCAGCCTTCGACCGCGCCGCGGCGCGGCGGACGGGAAGTCGAAATCCCCTACGAAGAGCTCGAACGGGTGCTCGTCGAGGGCCTGGCCCCCTTGGAGGCGTCCGTCACCGGCCGCGCTTCTCCTCCGTCGGCACGACGACGATCAGGTGCTCCTGGCGCGGCCGCCGGCGGAAGGCGTCTCGCGTCGGCTCGTGGAAATGCGGGCGCCGCTGGGACGCGACCGAGACGACCTCGAACCCCTCCCCGGGCGCGAGACGCGACACGACGTCGTCCGCGTAGAGCGCCTCCTTCTGCACGACCGAGTCCGCGAGGACGAGCACCGCGGCGCCCCCGGGGGCGAGGACGCGGCGAAGCGCGCGGAGGAACGCCACGAAATCGTCCGCCCATCGGTCGATCGCGTCGTCCCGAGAGAGCTGTCTCGTGTGGCGGCGCGCGCCCATCTCCCGCGCCTCGAACGCGGACGGGTCGAGCTCGAGCCATCGGAGGCGCGCCTCGTGGTGGTGGGCGTAGTCGTACACGCCGGGATACGGCGGCGACGTGACGACCAGGTCGACCGACTGCGGCTTCACGAACCCGAGCCTCCGCGCGTCCTCCACCTCCACGCGGCACTCCGGCGCGCCCTTCGGGAGGAGCTCCGCGTATTGCCGGAGGCGCTCGGCGAGCTCCTCCGTCTTCATGCCGAAGAGACGGATCGCGAACCCGCTCGCGAGTCGACGCGGCGCCGTCCGCTCGACGGTGTCCCCGGGCTTCTTGCTCACCTTCACCAGGATCGCCGACAAGACGAGCTTCAACGCCTCGCGCACGAAGCCCGGGCGCTCGAGGAAGATCGCCTCCTTCAGGCCGTCGAGCTCGAGGAGCATGTGGATGTCGAAGAGCTCGAGGTCCGCCTTGTCGTAGCGCTTCGTGGGCCCCTTCTTCGCGATGCGCCGCTCCTCGGCGTGCTCGGTGACGCGCGCCGCGGCGGCGAGGAGCTCCTCTCGCTCGCGCTCGCTCGTCCCCCGGGTCTTCAGGTGCGCGAGGTCGGCCGAGAGCGGGTTCAGATCCGCGCCGATCGCCCGGCGGCCGAGGAGCCGCGCTTCCACGAGCACGGTGCCGCTCCCCATGAAAGGGTCCAGCACCGTCTCTCCCTCGGCGCTCAGGCGCTCGACGAGCGTGCGCGCCGTTCCCGGGTGCAGGCGTGCCGCGTAGCTGTGGAAGCCGTGGACGTGCTCCCGCCCCGCTTCTTCGTCCTGGTCGACGTCGAGCGCGGCCTCGAGCGCCTCGCGGAGATCCGGATCTCCCCCCTTTACCTCGACGCGACCGCCCACGTGCGAGAGCGCACGCCGTTCCCGACGTTCCGGCGGCGGCCCTTCCTCGGGCTGGGGTTCCTGGGCGCGCTTGGCGGCGTCCTCGAGCTCTTTCCGGCGCCGATCTCGGCGGAGGTACTTGAGCGGCGGCGCGCCCGGAGGTCCGCCACCCGGGCCACGACCCCCGGCAGCTCCGCGCGGCCTTCCGGGCGGTTTCGGTCGCGGACCGCGAGGCGCGGACTCTCTCTTCTTCATGAATCGTCGATCGCGAAAATGGCGGTTTTCCCGGCTTTTCGGCGCGGGGGCGCCGAGTATTGCACGACCCCGGGTTCCGCGGGGCCGGGCGGACGGGCCAAATACGGGTCGGCCGCTATACTCGGCCCCGCTCATGATCTCCGAAGCGACTCGAGCGCTCGTCCGGAAGCGCCTCGGCGACGAGCTCGGCCGCATCGACAAGGACGCGCCGTTCAAGGTCGCGCTCGCGTATCCCTCGCCGTACCGCGTGGGGATGAGCTCGCTCGGCTACCAGCAGGTCTACCGCAGGATCCAGTCGATCCCGGGCGTCTCGTGCGAGCGCGCCTTCCTTCCAGACGACGCGGACGAGCCCGGCGCGCGGGTGACGGAAGAGCCCGTCTCGTACGAGAGCCTCAGGCCGCTCGCGGAGTTCCCCGTCGTCGCGCTCTCCGTCGCCTACGAGCTCGAGCTCGCGGGAGTCGTGAAGCTCCTCGACGCGGCGAAGATCCCGCTCTTCTGGAACGAACGAACCGACCGGTCACCGTTCGTGCTCGCCGGCGGGCCGCTCACGTTCTCGAATCCGGTGCCGCTCGCACCGTTCGTGGACGCGCTCGTCGTCGGGGAGGCGGAGGGGATCGTCGAGTGGGCCGTGAACGTCCTCCGCGACAGCCCGAGCCGTGAAGCCGCCCTCGCGGAGCTCGCGACGCACCCGAACGTCTTCGTGCCCGCCGTCCACGGGAGCGCGCTTCGCCCCGTGGCGGCCTGCGACGACGCGCTCCTGCCCGCCGTCAGCACCATCCGCACGCCGCACACGGAGCTCTCGAACATGCTGCTCCTCGAAGCGGAGCGGGGGTGCTCGCGCGGGTGTCAGTACTGCGTGATGCGTCGCTCGACGAACGGCGGCATGCGGATCGTCCCGAAGGAGACCGTGCTGGAAGCGATCCCCGCGGACGTGCGACGCGTCGGGCTCGTCGGCGCCGCGGTGAGCGATCATCCGCGCATCGTGGACATCCTCCGCGCGCTCGTGGAGCGCGGGGCGGAGGTCGGTCTCTCGAGCCTCCGCCCGGATCGGCTGAAGGAAGAGTTCGTGGAGGTGCTTCGCGCCGCCGGCTACCGGACGCTCACGACCGCGCTCGACGGCGCGAGCGAGCGCCTCCGCGGCCTCATCGAGCGTCGCGGTCGCGAGCCGCACTACGAAGCGGCCGCAGGTTTCGCCCGGAAGCACGGCATGGACCGGATGAAGCTCTACCTGATGCTCGGCCTCCCTTCCGAGACGGAAGAAGACATCGACGAGTGCGCGCGGTTCATCACGGAGCTCTCCAGGGTGCTCCCCGTCGCGCTCGGCGTCGCGCCCTTCTGCGCCAAGCGAAAGACGCCCCTCGACGGCGAGTCGTTCGCCGGCGTGGACGTGGTGGAAGATCGCATCGCGCGCCTCCGCGGCGGCCTCAAGGGCCGCGCCGACGTCCGCTCGCCGAGCGCCCGTTGGGCGTGGGTGGAGTACGCACTCGCTCAGGGGGACGAGGAAGAGGGTCGCGCCGTCGCGCGAGCCGTCCACGCGGGTGGCCGCTTCGCGGACTTCCGGCGAGAGCTGTCGGAGCTGGGCTACGCCGTGCGCGGGCCCGTCGCGCCGCGCGTGCGAGTCGAGCCGATGGCGCCGATCGCGCCCTTGAAGGGGCGGAACCGGCGCCTCGACGTCACCTCCGCCTGAGACGAACCGAACGCCGACTCGAGAGCCGTCGGGTGGTGGCGATCGCACGCGCCTGGAACGACTCTATCTTCACGCACCCGGCCCCCCGACCCATCACGATCGATCTTCCGACGCTTCTTCTAGAGCAGGATCGACATGCCGACCGTGAGGTACGGGTATCCGATCCGGACCAGGAGCCCCACGGAGTCCCCGAAGAGGAAGCGGCCACCGCCCTCGAAATAGGGGAATACGCCGGTGTCGTTCACCGAGCACTTGAACCCGGCGGGGCAGCCCCCGTTCCACGTGGCCCAGTCGTGGTAGATGCCGAACCCGGCTTCGCCGAAGGCGCCCACGACCTTCGTGAAGAAGAAGTTCCACTGCACGAAGACCGGGAGCTTGATCGAGTTCGAGCTCACGTCGCATCCCACTACAGGGCCGACGAAACCGCGGGGGTAGCCCGCCCAGCCGCACCGGTTGTCGCTCCAGTGCGACCAGTTCAGGCCGAACCCGATCCCCATGTTGTTGTTGATCGTGGAGACCGGTCCGTTGTCGAGGAACGGGATGACCGCGTGCATGCCGAGGCCGTACCCCGTCCCTCCCCAGTAGTAGTTGTCCCAGTCGAGCAGGCCGTGCGGCTCGAGCTCGACGGAGTATTTCGGGTGGTCGCCGGGGTTCTTGATGATGCCCTCGGCGAGCGCGGAAGTGGTCACGAGCGTCGAGAGAACCGCGGCTCCGAGAGCGGCGAGGGTGCTCGAATTTCGGTGGAATCGGCGCATTCGTTCGTCCTCCGACAGGCGTTTTACGCGGCAATCGAAGGGGAATGCAACCCAAACGAGGTCAAGAGACGATCGGTAAGCGCCGCGACGCGCGTGCCACGGGCACGGACGTCTCGTGAGTCGGCTTTGAATCGTTCCGCGACAACGCGTCGTTCGTCATTTCGGGGCGGTTGCTCCCGTCCAGGCGAATTTGCGCCTCGTTCCCGGGCCGTTCGGTTACTTCCGCCGCCTCGAACAGCCCGAGCGCACGCGAGAGCTCTCTGTCCAGCAAGTGTGTCGGACGAACGTTGCCGAGCGCCGCGAAGAGGTTTCCGCGGACGTTCGGGTTCTCCGCCGCAAGCTCGTTCACGAGTTCCTTCACTCGCTTCCGCTTCAGGTTGTCCTGCGAACCGCAGAGATCGCACGGGATGATCGGAAACGCCTTCTCCGCGGAGAACTCCGCGAGATCGGCCTCGGCGCAGTAGACGAGCGGGCGGATGACCACGTTCTCGCCGTCGTCCGAGCGAAGCCGCGGGGGCATGGACTTGTTCTGACCGGAGTAGAAGAGATTCAGGAGCAGCGTCTCCACCAGGTCGTCCCGGTGGTGACCGAGCGCGATCTTCGTCGCGCCGATCCGCTTCGCGGTCGTGTAGAGAATGCCGCGGCGAAGACGCGAGCAGAGCGAGCAGTACGTCTTCCCCTCAGGGATCTTCTCCTTCACGACGGAGTACGTGTCCTCCTTCACGACGAGATGCTCGTAACCCTCCGCGGCGAGGTACCCGGGGAGGAGCGTCTCCGGAAACCCGGGGTGCCCCTGGTCCACGTTCACGGCGACGAGCGAGAACCGGAACGGCGCGCGGCGCTGCACTTCCCGGAGGAGGTACAGCATCGAATGCGAATCCTTCCCGCCGCTCACGGCGACGAGCACGCGGTCGTTCGGCTCGAGGAGGCGAAAATCCGCGCTCGCGCGGGCCACGTTTCCGACGAGCTTCTCTTCGAGCCTGCTCGGGGACTTCACGCGTCACGCCTCCGGAGCGCGCGGGAGACGACGCGCTCGAGCTCGACCAGGTCGAAGGGCTTGGACATCTTCGGGTTCGGCACCGACGCGAGGAACTCCGCCGCGCGCTCGGTGAACGCGCCGCCCGTCATGAACACGAGCTTCGCCTCCACGCCCGGCCGGCGCCGCTTGAGTTCGTCGTAGAGGTCCATACCGGTCATCCGGGGCATCAGGAGGTCGCAGAACACGAGGTCCAGGTCGTCGTTGTCGATCACGTAGTCGAGGCCCGCCTCCGCGTCGGTGGCGATCTCGACGTCGTGCGCGTCGGAGAGCGCGCGGCGTAGCATGTCCGCGACGAGGGGTTCGTCGTCCACGACGAGGATGCGCGCCCGGGCCTCGAGCGGCGCGAACGACGCTCCCGGCGCGCTCGGCTCCGGCTTCGGCAGCGCGAAGTCCCGGCTCGGCGGGGGCGGCCGATCCGAAGGCGGAAGCGCTGGAAATGACACGCGAAATGTGGTTCCAACCCCGGTCTCGCTCACGACGCCGATGTCCCCGCCGGACGAGATGACGATGCCGCGGGAGATGGGAAGACCGAGGCCGGTCCCGACGCCCCGCGGCTTCGTGGTGAAGAACGGATCGAAGACGCGCGGGAGGGCATCCTTCGGGATCCCGGTACCCGTGTCCGAGACCTCGACGACGACCCGGTCGGCCTCGGCGCGGACGGTCACCGAGATGCGGTTCTCGTTTGGCTTCCCTTCGGGGATCGCGTGAGCGGCGTTCACGAGGAGGTTGATGAACACCTGCTCGAGCCGGAGCGCGCTCGCCTCGACGAGGGGCACGTCCTCGTAGACCTCGACGAGGCGAGCGCGTTCCCGGATCTGCGGCCCCGCGACCTTCGCGGCCGCCATCACGACCTGCGGCACGGAAACGGGGCCTCGATCGTGCTGCTCCGGACGCGCGAAGCTCTTCAGGTCACCGACGATGCTGCTCACCCGGCGCGCGCCGTGCTCCGCTTCGGCGAGCCGCTCGAGGAGCGCGGAGAGCCGAGCCGGTTCGCCGTCGAACCGCGGAAGCTCGCGCATGAGGTACTGGAGGTTCAGCATGAGATACGCGAGCGGGTTGTTGATCTCGTGCGCGACGCCCGCGGCGAGCGTCCCCATGGCCGAGAGGCGGTCGGCGCGGATGAGCTGCGCCTGCGTGTCCCGGCGCTCGGTGAGATCGCGGGAAATACCGATGAGCGCGGGTTCGCCGCCCCACTCGATCGCGAGCACGCGGAGATCCACCTGCAGGGACGAGCCGTCCTTCCGGATCGCCCGGAGCTTCGTCGCGGGCTCCGGGCGGCCCGTCGAGAGGACGCGCTTCGCGATGCGGCGCGCGAGAGGCCGGTCGTCGGGGTGGATGTGGTCGAAGAGCGGGACCGCCGTGACGTCGGACATCGCGGCGTAGCCGAGGGTCCGGACGAACACCGGATTCGCGTAGATGAAACGGTCCGCGGTGCCGAGAGCGATCGGGTCCGGCGCGAGATCCAGCAGCCGACGGAAGCGGGCCTCGGACTCGGCGAGCGCCCGCTCGGCGCCCGCGGGCCCCGCGTCGTAGAAGAAGAAGACGAGCGCCGGCGTGCCGTCGACGCTCACGCGGCTCCCCACGACGCGAAGAGTCGACGGCGCCCCGGGCGCCGCGACGGCCTCGAGCGTGATCGGGGCCGAGGTCCGCTCTCCGAGCCAGCGCTCGAGCACCCGCGCCGGTTCGTCGGAGAACCCGAAGTCGGACGGGATGATGCTCGGCGCGCGCCCGAGGAGCGTCACGGCCCGCTCGTTCGCGAGCTCGACGACGAGCCCCTCCGCGGTCTCCCGGGCCACGACCACCCCGACGCTCGCGTTCCGGGCCGCGTCCACCACGGCGCGGGCGAAGCCCGCACCAGACGGCACCTCGGAGCTGGCCGGCATCGCCCGCGAATATAGACCGGGGAGACCGCGTCCGCTCCCGGCCCGGGGATGCGGCGCTCCGGCGCGGCCCGGAGGTGCTAGAAGGCGGCCCGGGACTTCGCATGAAGCAGCTCGCCCAGCTCGGTCAGACCGCGTTCATCTTCGTCGCCGCGGTCGCCGTGTACTCGTTCGTGTCCGCCGCGCGGGACGGCGAGCGGAGGCGCGTGTGCGGGCCCCTCTGCCACCTCCGCCCGAACTACGCCGCGCGGAACCGCACGGCGCCGGATTTCGATCTGCCGAGGGTCGAGCAGCACGGTCGCGTGAAGCTCTCGAGCTATCGCGGGAAGACGGTCGTCCTGAACTTCTGGACGAAGAATTGCCGGCCGTGCCTGGAAGAGATGCCTTCGCTCGCGGAGCTGACGAGCTCGCTCAAGGGTGATCCCGACGTGGTCGTCCTCACGGTGTCCACGGACGAGACGATCGAAGACGTCCGCGGGACGCTCCGCTCCGTCGTCGGAGGAGACGTGCCGTTCGTCACTGCGATCGATCCGGAATCCTCCGTGGTGGCGGACAAGTACGGAACGAAGCTCTATCCGGAGACGTGGATCATCGACCCGAAGGGCGTCATCCGCGCGCGCTTCGACGGCGCCCGGGACTGGACGAGCCCTCTCGTGCACGACCTCCTCCGGGAGATCCGTTCACCCCTCGCGTGCTCCGCGGACTTCGAGAACGGACGGCCCACCGGGGAAGACGCCCCGACGTGCGAGGACATCGCAGGCTGAGGTCCCCCCCGGCGGGGCGCCTGACGAAACCGTGACACTGCCCTGACCCGATCCCAAGTGGCCGTGATTCATACTGTTTCGCAGTAGCCCATGCCGATCCCGCTCCCGATCGCGGCGTTCTTCGTCTTCCACTGGGTCTCGAGCGTCTTCTTCCAGACGTTCTATCTGCATCGCTACGGCGCGCACCGCATGTTCGTCATGTCGCGCGGCTGGGAGCGGTTCTTCCACCTCTGCACGTACGTGTGCCAGGGCTCCTCGTTCCTGAACCCGCGCGGCTACGCGATCCTCCACCGGATGCACCACGCCTACAGCGACACGGAGAAGGATCCGCACTCGCCCCGCGTCTCGGGCGACCCGATGACCATGATGAACCGCACGCGGGACATCTACCGGTCGATCAACGCCGGCACCTTCCCGGTCGAGGCTCGGTTCGACGGCGGCTACCCGTCCTGGCCCGCGCTGGATCGCTTCGGCTCCCGCTGGCTCTCGAGCGTGCTCTGGGGCGCGGCGTACACCACGTTCTATCTCGTGTTCGCGACGGCGTGGTGGCAGTTCCTGCTCCTTCCGGCGCACTACTTCATGGGCCCGATCCACGGCGCGATCGTGAACTGGTACGGGCATCGCCTCGGGTACCGGAACTTCGACCAGGACGACGACTCGAAGAACACCCTGGTCTTCGACTTCGTCACCTGCGGCGAGCTCTTCCAGAACAACCACCACCGCTACGGCGCACGGCCGAATTTTGCGGTGAAGTGGTTCGAGGTCGACCCGGCGTGGGTCGCCATCTGGGTCTTCTCGAAGCTCGGAATCCTGCAGATTCGCAGCGAAACGAAGCGGAATTCGGACGAGGCCGCGCTCGCGCTCTCGCCCGCCGAGTGACGAGGCCGGGGCCACTTCCTTTCAGGTGAGGCAGCCGCCTACCTCGCCGGCCCGTCGTCCGTTTTCGGATTGAAAGCGGCTTTCCCTGGAGGGAGAGTCCAGGAGCGGTCGGTGCGGTCCCTGTGGGAGATGGGTGTCATGCGTCCTTTCCTTTCGTTGTCGCTGTGTTTCTCGGTCACGCTCGCGGTCGTCGGTTGCGGGAGCAGCAACGACGTCAACCCCGGTGACGGCTTGGGCGCGGGCGGCTTCTCGTTCGCCGCCGGCGGCTTCGGCGGCTCCGGCACCGGCGGCGTGAACCCCGGCACCGGCGGCGCGAACCCCGGGAACGGCGGCTCGTTCGGGAACGGCGGCTCGTTCGGGAACGGCGGTTCGTTCGGGAACGGCGGCTCGTTCGGAAACGGCGGCGGACAGAACCTGGACGGTGGCTCGTCCGGCGGCGCGACGGCGGACGGAGGAACCGGCGCGGGCGGCGCCGATCAGGACTCGGGGCTCTACCCGACGCCCGTCATCTGCAGCGATTCGACGAAAAAGCAGTGCGGGACGTCGGAGTGCGTGACGCCGAGCCCGGCGAACGGGTGCTCTCTCGTCACCTGCGTCGACTGTCCGAGCGTCGACAACGCGATCCAGGTCTGCGTCGGGACGAAGTGCGGGTTCGATTGCAACGCCGGGTTCGAGAAGAAGGGCGCCGCGTGCGTGCCCGCGACGGCGAGCCCCGACGCAGGCGCGGACGCCGGCACGCCGCCCAGCGGAAAGCCCGACGGCTCGACCTGCACCGACGGTTCGGAGTGCCGGAGCGGCGTCTGCACCGGTGGAACGTGCCGGGCCGCGCGCTGCGACGACAAGGTCCAGAACGGCCGCGAGACGGGCGTGGACTGCGGCGGCAATTGCGGCCCGTGCCACACCGGCGGTTCGTGCACCGTGAACGGCGACTGCGCCGAGGGGCCGTGCGTCTCCGGCAAGTGTTCCTGCACGCCGTTCGATTGCTCCTCGCCGGCCCTCGTCGGTAAGTGCGGCGACCTCTCGAACAACTGCGGGAGCACCGTGACCTGTGGCTGCGCGTCCGGGCTCAAGTGCTTCCAGAACTCCTGCTGCGATCCGCAGGCGGTCTGCGCGACCCATTGCGGCGTCGTGAACGACGGCTGCGGCGGCACCATCGACTGCGGCACGTCGAGCTGCGGCGCGGACACGTGCTACCAGGGCGCCTGCTGCAAACCGAAGACGACGTGCCCGACGGGCGTGTGCGGGAAGATCGACGACGGCTGCGGCGGGCAGATCGACTGCGGGCTCGCGGCGTGCACCGGCGGCGCGGACGTCTGTGTCTCCGGCAAGTGCTGCACCCCGAAGACGACTTGCCCCGACGGCATCTGCGGGCAGATCGACGACGGCTGTGGTTCCAAGGTCACGTGTCAGGACTGCACCGCGCCCCTGACCTGCGGCTTCACGACGCCCGGCGTCTGCGGCTCGGCCTGCACGGACGCGAAGGTCGACGGCGCGGAGACGGACGTCGACTGCGGCGGCGGAACCTGCGGAAAGTGCGCCGATCAGAAGAAGTGCAAGGCGAACGGCGACTGCTCGAGCGGCGTCTGCGCGAGCCAGGGCTGCGGCCTCTTCTGCACGGAAAACCGCTGCCAGGCTCCGACGTGCACCGACGGCGTGAAGAACGGCACGGAGGTCGACGTCGATTGCGGCGGCTCCTGCACCAAGAAGTGCGGCGCGACGCGAACGTGCGGCGCGGACGCCGACTGCGCGTCCGGCTCGTGCCAGGGCGGAACGTGCACCGCTCCCGCCCATTGCACGAACAACCGCAAGGACTCCGACGAGACCGACACGAACTGCGGCGGCTCCTGCGCCCCCTGCCAGAAGGGCGACGACTGCGCCGTCGCCTCCGACTGTCAGAGCCTCACCTGCTCCAACTGCGGCCTCTTCTGCATGCAGTGCCAGTAACGATTGGCGCCCGGAGACCGAACCCCACGACATCTTTGCCGTCCCGGGCGAGCAAGGCGAGCCCGGCGAAGCCGGCGTCGTCCGTTCACTCGAGGAGGTATCCGCCTCGATCCGACAGTTTGTATACAAACCATCTCCGCGAGCCGTACCCCCCGTCATCGCGTGTCGGGCGATCGAGCGAGGCGCCGCGCGTTACCTCCCCTCGTACTCTCGGCGCGCGTCGGGCGAGCGGGCGAGCGCGCCGCGAGCTACTTCCCCTCGTACTCGCAGCGCGCGTCGCACGTCTCGTGGACGATGACGCGCTCGAGTGAGGGGAGGGACGGCCGGAGCCGCTCCCAGAGGAACCTCGCGAGGTTCTCGCTCGTCGGGTTCTCGAGGCCGGGGACCTCGTTCAGGTAGTGGTGGTCGAGGATCTCGTGGAGGGGCCGGAAGGCCGAGTCCACCACGTCGTAGTCCAAGAACCAGCCCGTCTCTTCGTTCACGGGCCCGGAGACCGCCACCTCGACCTTGAAGGAGTGCCCGTGGAGGCGCTGGCACTTGTGACCGGCCGGCACCTTCGGCAAACGGTGCGCGGCCTCGAAGCGGAACTCTCGGATGAGTCGGACGTTCACGACGTTCCAAACCTAGTGCACACGAACGCCTGGCGCATCAAGCCCCCGGCCGCTTTCCGAGGACCTCGGCGAGGGCGCGGGCCGCTTTTCCGCGGTGCGAGCGCGCGTTCTTCTCCGCGGAAGAGAGCTCCGCGCTCGTCTTCCCCACGTCCGGCAGGTAGAGGAGCGGGTCGTAGCCGAAGCCGTTCTCGCCCCGGGGCGCCTCCGCGACGACACCCTCGTACGTCCCCGAGACCTCCGCCGTGACGGTGCCGTCCGGTTCGGCGACGCACATCGCACAGACGAAGCGCGCATTCCTGGGTGCGCCCGGCCTTCCGGCGAGCTCCCGGAGGAGCTTCTCGTTGTTCGCCCGGTCACGCTCCTCGCGGGAACCGCCCGCCCCGGAGTACCGAGCGGAGTACACGCCGGGCGCGCCGCCGAGCGCGTCGACCTCGAGCCCCGAGTCCTCCGCGAGACACGCGATGCCCGTCTCTCGCGCGTAGTAGCGCGCCTTCAGTCGAGCATTTCCGGCGAACGTGTCCTGGTCCTCCTCCGGCTCCGGGGGCACCTTCGCGAGCGCGTCGAGCGACGTGACCTCGAAGCCGAGCGGCGCGAGCACCGCGCGGAGCTCCGCGGTCTTGTTCGGGTTCGTCGTGGCGAAGAGGATCCGGCGGGTCACGCGCCGGGCATAGCATCGATCACTGGAACTCCAGCCGGAAACGCACGTCCGCGCCGAGATTGCCGAGCGAAGACGTCGAGATGTCGTTCACGTTGTCGTAGGAGCCTTCGACGCTCACCTTCGGCGAGAGGCGCCACTGGAGGTTCGAGCGCACCTCGCGCGACTCGCTGAGGCCGCTCGTCACGTACGCGCGGATGCGCTGCGCGAGGCGTTTGCCGATGGTGACCGTCGGCTCCGTACGGCCGGTGCGGGAGGAGTACGCGCTCCCGAGCTTGAACTCGTCGATGACCGGGATCGTCTCGGTGACGGCTTCGTCGGCCCCGGTGAGCGTCCCGAGGGCCTCGAGCGCGACGCTGCCGCCCGCGGTCGCGGACTGGGCGCGGTCGAGCTCCGCGCGCGTGAGCCCGAGCGTGAGGAGCAGGAAGATGTCGTCCTGGCTCAGGGCCGGCTCGCTCGAGAGATCGATGCGGAGCGTGTCGGCGTCGCCGTGGGCGTGCATGGTGATGCGCCAGCGTCCGCCCGGCGTGGATCCCGCGGCGCTCGCGCCGCCCCCCGTCGCGCCGGAGGACGCGGGCGACGCCGCGAGGTTGTCGTCGTAGCGGTGGTATTCCGTGACGGCGGTGACGTCGACGCGCGGAGCGATGCGCTCGTCGTCGTCGAACCGGACGATGCCCTGCGTGATCTCGAACTCGTTTCGCCGGAGCCGGATGCGCCCGCCCTTCTGGAGCTCGAGCTCGCCGCGCATGCCGAAGCGCTGGTTCGTGCCGGAGAGCACGAGGCCCGAGTCCCCGAGGACCAGCTTCGCCTCGACGAGGTCGTTGTCGATTTCGAGAGGACGGGGCGCGCGGATCCGGACGTCGAAATCGACCAGGTCGTTGTCCGGGTCGTACGAGTCGAAGCGCGTCCGGTGGCCGCGCTTCGTGAGCGTGTCGATGTCGGCGGCGACGGTGACCTTTCGGGTGTACCGGAACGAGCGAAGCGTGACGTCGCCCGTGAGCTTCGGAACCGCTCGGTCGTCGGACCCGGGGCGGCTCGGCTGGAACGCGAGGACCAGGTCCGCGTCGGCCTGCGAACGGACGCCGTCCGAGAGCGGCAAGTTGACGTTTCTCGCCGTGATCGCGGCGCGACCGGACCCGAGGGTGAAGCCCGCGAGCGGGATCGCGCCCCGGACGTCGAGCGTCCCTCCGCCGACGGCGGCCGTCGCGTTCTCGATGCGGATCTCGTCGGGCTCGATGCCGACCGCGACGTCCACGTCGGTGAAGGTGAGCGGAGCGTTGCGGAGCGAGAGCTCTCCTTTCTTGAGCGTGAACCGACCGCCCTGGGTGACCTTCGGCCACGTGCCGTTCACGCGGAGCGAACCGGCGAGGGTGCCCGAGACCCGCTCCGCCTGCGGAAAGAAGCGGGCGAGCGCGGAGAGCTCGGTCGGACGGAGCGCCAGGGTGAGCGCGACCTTCGGCGTCCCTCCGAGGCCGTCCACGCCGCCGGAGACGTCGAAGAGCGCTCGTTCGCCGGTGGGCACGCTCGCGGCGATCGTGAACGCCCGCGTCTCGAGCCGGCCGCGCGAGACGTCCATGCGGGCGGGCTTGTCGAGCTCGACGCGGAAGCCCTTCCGTCCGAACCCGAGCTCCTCCACGTCGAGCGAGGCGTCGGCGAATCCGGGGTGGGCCATCGCGAGATCGCGGAGCGAGATCTTGCCGCTGAAGCGCCCGTCCAGCCGCTCGTCGGAGAGCGCGCCCGCCGGAGACAGCTCCGCGAGCGCGCCGAGGTCGACGCTCTTGCCGATGATGTCCCCGCGAACGGTCTTGTCGCGTTGCCGGGTGACGGCCACGTCCTCGAACGCGATCTGACCGCCAAAGAGCTGCCCGCTGGCGTGGAACACGCCGTCGGCGTGGTCCGCGGCGTAGTCCGCCGGATCGAACGGACCGGTCATGGGCCGCCCGCACGCGGACTTTCCGACGATCCTGGACGGCCTGGCGATCGGCTCGAGGTGCACGCGAACGTCCGAGCCGGGGAGCGTCGCTCGCCCGATGCGGACCGGACCGCCGCGGGCGTCGATGTCGGCCGTCATGGCGTCCAGGGTGCCGCCGATCTCGGCCACGGCGTTCACGTGACCGTCGACGAGCTTTCCGAGCGAGCCGAGGGCGTCGATCTTGGAGAGCGGGAGCGAGCTCGCGACGAGATGCGCGCGGACGTTCGCGCCGTCCGTGAGGGACACGCTGCCGAGGATGGTGCCCTCGCCCTTCCGGAGCGTGACGCTGGGTGCGTCGAGCTGCATGCCGAGATAGCTCGCGTCCTCGTCCATCCACCGGAAGTCGAACCGGGCGTCCCCCCCGTCGTAGTGCTCCTCGAAGAGATCCGCCGCCGTGAGCGCGAGCCGGCCGTCGACGCGGAGATAGCCGTTCTTGCACCGGTCCTTCGGGCCGCCGAGGTCGTACTCGATCCGGGCCTCCGTCGTCCCCCGCCCCGCGATCTGATCGAACCGGGGGTCCTCGTCGAAGTGGAACATCGCGAAGAAGTCGCGGAGATCGAGGCGGTCGCTCTTCACGTTCGCGTTCACGAGCACGGCCCCCTCGGTGTCGAAATCGATGCGGGCCTGCTCCGCGACGAAACGACTCGCGCCCTTCGAGCCCCGGACGTCGGAGAGGTCGAGCTTCAGGGGCTTGAAGCGGACCCTGGAGCTCTCGATGTCCCCGAGCGAGAAGCCGCCGAACACGAAGTCCTTGATGGAGAGGTCACCCTTGAGCTCGGCCGTCGACGCCTTGCCCGCCATCGTCACGCCGAGCTCGGCGTTTCCTTCGATCGGGATGTCGACGATCGGGCTGATGTCGGAGAGGCGGAGCTTTCCGCCCTTCGGCACGGAGAGCCAGATCTCGTTGTTGAAACCGACCGAGACGCTCGCGAGTAGATCGCTTCCGCCGAAGGACGCTCGCGAGTTCATGAAGAGCACCGCGTCGGGCCGCACGCCGAACCGCGTGTGGACGTTGGCGGCCTTCACGCCGATCATGTGTTTTCGAGCCGGGTCATGATAGGCGCGGTCGAAGATCTCGAAGTCGCTGGTCTCGCTCTGGACGTCGCCGTCCAGGCGAAGCGGACTCAACGTCCCGCCGAACTCCGACACGACGACGTGATCCAGGTTCCACTGGACGATCGTGTTCGGGGTGACGTCGTTCCACTCCATGAGGTCGGGGAAGCGGAGTCCCTTGCTGTCGAGACGCCGCACCCGGAGCGGGAGGCCGTCCGCGAGAGGTTTGACGGAGACGTCCTCCACCGTCGCGGTCGCGTGTCCGTAGGTCGCGTGGAGCGTCTTCACGCGGATCTCGCCGGAGGCGATCTCCACCTCGCCGTCCACGTCGGTGGCGAACTTGTACACGCCCATGCCGAGGTCGCCGCCCTTGATGCGGCCGCGGAGGTCCGGGAGGTCGCCCTTCGCGTCCCAGCGCACGTCGGCGACGGCGCTCACCCACCCCGTGAACGGCCCCGGAGCGAACCGGTTCGCCACGGCGAGCGGAACGCGAGTCACGACGTGACCGTCGGCGAGCACGGGCTTCCCCTGATCCAGGGTGACGCGGACCTCGGAGAGTCTCACCGCGACGCGCGCGGGATCCGCGTCGCCCAGGGTGCAGCGACCGAACGTCTTCGCCGCGGGATCCAGGTCGGCGGAGCCGAGCACCGAGAGGCGTCTGACGAGCACCGCGGACCGCTCGACGCGAACGCGGCCGTCGAGCTCGCACACGACGTCCTCGTCGACCGCGGGTCCGTGCGGGCCGTCACGCGTGCGCGAGACCCGGCTCTCACCGACGCGCAAGGACACCTCGAACGCGAGCCCCGGCTCCGCGAGGACGTCGAGATCGAGCGGGCCAGCGTCGGCGTGGACGCCGTCCACGTCGAGGGACACGGCCGCGTCGGTCAGCGCGAGCGAGGTGAACGGCGCGCGCTCGAGTGGCTTCGACTCGCCCTTCGTTTCCGGCAGACGGTACGCGACGTTCAGGACCTTGCCGTCCTTCACGACGACCCGCGCGCGCGGCTCGTCGACCTCGATGTCGCCCGCGTCGAAGCGCCCGGCGAGGAGCGAGAACAAACGCGGGGTGACCGCCATCCGGCGGACCGTGAGCGCCGGGGAACCGCCGTCGGAGGCGCTCACGACGACGTTCCGGAGCACGAGCTCGAGCGGCAGGAGCTGGACGCTCACCTCGTACGACGCGTCGACGCCCGCGAGGCGCTTGCCGAGGCGGGCCGTCTCCGCCGCGACGAGGTTTCGCACGGTCGCGGTCCGGACGATGAACCCCGCCGCGACCGGCAGCGCGCCGACGAGCGCGAGCACGGCGCAGAGCAGGCGCGCGAGCGCACGGCCGATTTCCAGCCGTGGGCGATGCCGCCGGGGGGCTCTCCGGGGAGCGTCCATTTTGGCCCCGGAATCGTAGCGTTCGGCCCACCCCCGGGCCTCGTTTCCGGGGACATTTCCGCAGGATCGGCGAGGCCCGGAGCCTGAACGTCCGTGCCCCTTTGAGAACGCGGGAAACGGCGTAGCGGTTCTCCTTCCAACCTGTTAGACGAGCGACCCCTCGCGCGCCGGCACGATCGGCGGGATTTCCCCAATGGCAACGCGGCAGAACGTGGCTGCTTCCGCCCCCGATCGGGCGGTCCTGGCGCTCGATCGCGCGGTCGCCGTCGCCGAGCGCGGAGTGACGGACCTGCCGGTGACGCTCGTCTCGGCGGAGGACCTCCGGCGCCTCTCCGCCCCGGACATCCGGTCCCGCCTGGATCGGATGATGCTCGGGGCGCACCCGGACCTCGGCCTCGACGCCCTCCTCGCGGCGTCGATCCTCGACGTGCTGCTTCCTGAAGTGAAGAGCATGGTGGGGTTCGGGGACGGCGAATTCCGGCACAAGGACGTCTGGAAGCACACGAAGCAGGTCGTGCAGCAAGCCGAAGCGCGCCTCGAGGTCCGCTGGTCGGCCCTGTTCCACGACATCGGGAAGGTGAAGACCCGGAGCTTCGGTCCGAACGGCGAGGTGCATTTCTTCGGTCACGCCGAGGTGGGAGCCCGCCTCTTCGACAAGCTCGAGCGGCGCGAGCACCTCTTCGCGAGCGACGCCGCGCTCCGGGACTCGGTCCGCTTCCTCGTCCTCCATCACCTCCGGGCCAGTCAGTACGCGGGCGACTGGACGGACAGCGCCGTGCGGCGCTTCGCCCGGGAAATGGGCCCGCACCTCGGCGATCTCCTCTGCCTGTCGCGCGCTGACATCACGACGAAGCGCGCCGAGAAGAAGCGCCGGGGGATCGAGATGATCAACCAGCTCGCGGAGCGCATCACGACGCTCGCGGCGGAGGACGCGGTCGTCGAGCCGCTCCCGAAGGGCGTCGGCACGGCGATCATGGAAGCGTTCGGGATCCCGCCGTCGAAGCGCGTCGGCGAGATCAAACGGGCGCTCGAGGAGGCCGTGGAAGCGGGCGAGATCCCGGCGGAGCAAGAATCCGCGTTCTACGTCCAGTTCCTGTCCGAGAACCGAGCTCGCTTCGGGCTCGGTTGAAGCGGAGCGCCGAGCGCGGGCTCCCGGGGAAGTGTTACGCTTCCCGGCAATGGGTCCGAGGTCCTCCCGGTGACCGCGCCGCTGCTCTCGCTCGTCGTCGTCGTGTACGACATGCCGGAGCAGGCCGCCCGGACGCTCCACACGCTCTCCGCCCGCTACCAGCGTGGCGTCGCGGAGAACGACTACGAGATCGTGGTCGTGGAGAACGCTTCGCCGCGGCTCCTCGGAGAGGAGCGAGCACGCGCCGCCGGCGGGAACGTCCGCTATTTCCTGCGGGACACGGACGAGCGTTCGCCCGTGTTCGCCGTGAATTTCGGGGCGAATCAGGCGCGCGGAGCGACGCTCGGCGTGCTCGTGGACGGCGCCCGGCTCCTGACGCCGGGAGTCGTTCGGCTCGCGCTCCTCGTCGGGCGCGCGGCTCCCGGCGCCGTGCTCAGCGTGCCCGGCTACCACCTCGGAAGCGAGCTCCAGCAGAAGTCCGTGGACTCCGGATACGACCTCGCGACGGAGAGCGCGCTCCTCCAGCGGATCCGGTTCCCGGAGGACGGCTACCGGCTCTTCGAGATCGCGTGCTTCAGCGGGTCCTGCGCCGCGGGGTTCTTCCTACCGTACGCGGAGAGCAACTGCGTCGTCGTGCCCCGGCGGCTCTTCGAGGAGCTCGGCGGCTACGACGAAGGGTTCGTCCGCGCGGGCGGCGGCTACTCGAACCTGGATTTCTACCGACGCGTCCTCGAGCGCGACGACGTCACGCTGTTCGTCACCCCCGGAGAGGGGACGTTCCACCAGCTCCACGGCGGCATCACCACCGGCGGGACGCGCGGCAAGGAGCGCGAGGACCTGATGGCGTCGTTCGTCGAGGAGTACCGGGCCGTGCGCGGCGTGCCGTACGAGGTCCCGAAGCGTCGTGGGATGCTCCTCGGCGAGATCCCCGAGAGCGCGCGCCGCTTCGTCGTCGAATCCGCGGAGAAATGGGCGGCGCGGAGCTGAGCTCCGGCCGGGCCGTTCAGAAGCGACCGTTCAGGTACAGCGAGCCGGGGCCCGCGGCGAGCCGGACTCCGGGTTCGTACCGCGCGCTTCCCTCGTGCTTGCTGCCGCTCAGGACGAGCAGCGTGACGCCGGTCGCGACGCCGACCCCGCCGACCACGAAACCCACGATGGCGAGCGTCTTCTTGCTCTTCGCCTGGCTGTCCAGATCGTCGATCCGGCTCCGCTGATCGGGGCAGCCCGTCTGGGAGCAGTTGCTGTCCTTGAAGAGCTTGTTTCCGTCGTCGGACGCGCTCTTCGAACCGAGCGCGAACACGGTGCCCATCGCGAGGCCCGCGGCTCCGACGCCGAAGCCGACCATGGACCCGATGAACAGGCCCTTTCCGCCGCCTCCGCTGCTGCCGGTGTCTCCGCCGGCAGGCTCCGCCGGGGCGGGCCCCGCGGGCGTCGGTTCCGGCGTCGCCTGGGGCGCGGCCGGCGTGGGCTCGGGCGCGGGCGCGGCCGGCACCGGACCGACCTGGGACGCGCCGGCGGCGGTGAGCTCGATGACGACCTTCTGCCGTTCGGCTTCCTTCAGCTGCACCATGGCGACGCCGCCGAGCCCCTTCCCCGAGGCCTCGAACTTGTGGGAGCCGGGGTTCACTGGACGGGGGATGCCGATGAGGGCGTTCGGAATTCGGACGCCGTCCTGGCTCAAGGTCACGTCGGGCGTCGCGCCCTTCAGGGTCACCGTCACGTACGGGAGGCGCGCCTCCACGTTCTTCAGCTCCTCGGCGGCGCTCTCCTTGGCGTTGCGGAAGACCTGCGGTGCGTCGGGCTTGAGCTCCTCGTGCATCACCGTGAGGAAGTTCTCGCGCGCCTCGACGAGCTGCCCGACCTGAGCCTGCGCCCGCGCCATGTACAAGAGGTGAGGCGGCGCGTGCACGAGCGACTCGGCGCGCTTGAAGAAGTCGATGGCGTCGTCCCAGCGCTTCTCCGAGAACGCGCGGGCGCCTTCTGCAGCGGCCGCGCGAGCGCCGACTCGCTCCTCGTTCGCCTGACACGCGCCGTCGACGGCGTGCGTCGTGAGAGCCAGACCGAGGGCGAGCACGGAGAGACGCCGCCCCGAAGCACCGCGGATGCGCGAGAAGTTCATGGGGATGATGATGCTACCACACCGCTCCGCCGCGAAACCGGCATGGAACCCGCGGGTTCACGAGCCGCCGGGGCCCGGGTTGTCGCGAAAGGTGGCGCACAAACGCGCCTCGTCCGCCGGACGGGAGGCACAGAAGCGGGCCCGGGCCAGGCCCGGGTGCGGAGGCCCCCCGAGGCGATCGAGCTCCCCGAGCTCCGCGCGAGCGCCGACGACGTCGCCCCGGGCGAGGAGCACGTAAGTCCGGGTCAAGTGAGACTGCACGTGGCGCGGATCGATCGAGAGGGCCCGATCGACCAGCGCCATGGCACGGTCCAGGTTTCCTGCGAGGCGCTCGACCCGCGCGAGCGCCGACAGCGCCCGCGGCGACTCCGGAGTCGCCACGACGGCCCTCTCCCAGAGGGTTCGCTCGTCGTGCCACGGAGCGCACGCGCGGTCGCCGAAGACCGCGAGAGGGACGAGCACGACCGCCGCGGCCGCGAGCACGAGCGGCGCCGCGAAGCGCCGGACGAGGAGAGATCCGACGGCGCCGAAGACGATCGCGCCGCCGAACACGGCGAGGAACAGGTAGCGATCCGCTCGCGGGTTCACCGGTCCGACGAGCGGGGACGACGCGAGGGGCGCGACGAGGGCGATCGTGACGCCGATGGCCACGCCGCGGAGCGCGCGCACTCGCGCGAGCGCGACGACGCCGAGGACGATCAGCGCGAACGCGGCGACGTATCCGGCCGACGCGTGCGACTCGACCGGGTATTCCGTTCGCGGGTGGATCGGCGCGAGCGCCGCGAGCAGGGCGCGGACCTCGTAGCGGGCCGTGTCGGCGAGCCGAGTCGCGAACGGCGCCGGCGCCGCGAGCGGCACCGGCTCCCCTCTGGACGCGGCGCCGAGCCGGAAATTCAGCCAGAAGAGCAGCACCGCGCCGAGGAGAAACAGGGTGCGTTCCCGGGATGCGAGGAGCGCCCTCCGGTCCCCGCGGAGGAGGAGGACCGCGGGAATCAGGAGCGCGAGTACCGCCGCGCTCTCCTTTCCGAAGAGGCCCCACAGGAAGGCGAGGGCGACGAGCACGCCGGGGAGGAGGCCGTCGCGGTCCCGGTCCTCCCGGAACGAGAAGAAGAGCGGCACGAGCACGCCGAACGCGGCGATCAGGTCCTCCCGGTAGTTCACGGCGGAGACGACCTCCGCGTGGAGCGGCGCGACGGCGAAGAAGACCCCCGCGAGCGTCGCGCCGAAGCGATCCCCGGAGAGCAGCGAACGGGCCGCCAGGGCCGCGGTGAACACGACGAGCCCGTAGAGGAGGAGCGAGTGGAGGTGGTGGCCGAACGGCCAGAAGCCGAACAGGCGAATGTCCAGCCACGACGACACGACCATCGACGGCCGCGTCGCGTCCGGCATCCCCGCCGCTCCCGCGGTGCCCGCGAACACGGACGAGAGCAGGACCCGGAGCGGCTCCGCGAGGAAGCGATTCTGCACGATGGTCCAGCGATCGTCGTAGACGAACGAGAAGCCGGCGCTGCGCACGAACACGAGCACCCCGAGTGCGCCCGCGAGCATCGCGTCACCGAGGCCCTCGCGCTTCCGATCGAGCAGCGTCACGTCCCGGGCAGCGTACAACGCCGGAGCAGCGCCGGGACCGGCTCCGGGGCGCCCGGCGGCTTTCCGCGCGGGCATCCTTGACACCCCCTGCCCCGAAGCGTCCGATCCGACGCGGATGCCCGGCGCGTCGCGGCTTCTCACGATCGCCTACGCGGTGTTCCTCTTCGGCGTCGCGGCGTATTTCGTGCCCGCGGCCACCTGGAACCCGGTGTCGCGCTTCGACCTCACGCGCGCGATCGTGGAGGGGCGCACGCTCTCCATCGACCGCTTCGTGGAGAACACCGGGGACCGCTCGTTTCGCGGCGGCCACTGGTACACGGACAAGGCGCCCATCCCGTCCCTCCTCGCCGTGCCGACGTACGCGGCGTTCCACGCCGTCGAGAGCAGACGGGGTCACCGCCCGGAGTACTCGGTCTTCTCGACGAGAGAGACTCCCGCGCTTCGCGTGACCGTGAATCGTGCGTTCGAGCAAGGCCTCTACGTGGCGAGTCTCTCGACGGCCGGCCTCGGAATGGCCGTCCTCGGCGTGCTCCTCTTCCGTGTCCTCGAGCGACGGACGACGCGCCTCGGCGCGCTGTTCGGCTCCGCCGGCGTGGCGCTCGCGACGCCGCTGCTTCCGTACTCCACGAGCTTCTACGGCCACGGCGTCGCCGCCGCGTTCCTGACGGGTGCGTGGGCGGCGCTGTTCGAAGATCCGGACTCGCCGCCGTCAACGGCTCGGATTCGCGTCGCCGGCGCGTGCATCGCGCTCGCGGCCGGGTCCGAGTACCTGGCGCTGCTGCCGGGGGCAGCGCTCGCGCTCACATTTCTCGCGTCGCGGCCGCGCGCGGCCTGGCTCTCGGGGGCGATGGACCTCGCGCTCGGCGCCGTCGCCCCCGCGTCCGTGGTCGCGCTCTACCACACGGTCTGCTTCGGAGCGCCGCACCACACCGGGTACTCGTTCCTCGTGCGACCGGAGTTCGCGGCGGGGCACGCCTCGGGGCTCATGGGCCTGCATCTCCCGACGCGAGCCGGCCTCCACGGGCTCCTCCTGTCGCAGAACCGCGGGCTCTTCGTGCTCGCGCCCGTCGCGCTCCCGGCGCTGATCGGGCTCGCGGACCTCGCGCGCCGGGACGCCGCGGCGCGCGCAGCGCTCGCGGCGTTCGTCGTGCTCCTCCTCGCGAACGCGGGCTACTACATGTGGTGGGGCGGAGCCGCGGCGGGTCCGCGGCATCTGGTTCCTGCGATGCCGTTCCTCGCGCTCGGCCTGTCTCGCCTCTGGGACGGGCCTTTCCGGTGGGTCGCGGCCCTGCTCGCGCTCGTCTCCTTCGCGAACGTGCTCGTCCTCACCGCCGTGGGTCTCGAGGCGCCGGATCGAGGCAGCCTCCTCTTCGACTACGCCTACGCGCGGTTCCTGCGGGGAGAGCTCGCGTCGCTCTCCGGCGCGGAGAACCTCGGCATCCGGCTCGGCCTCGCGCGCGGCGCGAGCCTCGGTCCGATCCTCGTCTGGGTGCTGCTCGGCGGACGTTTCCTCGTTCGCCTGGCCCTCGAGCCCGAGGACACGGGCGCCGAGCCGGACTCGGCGGAGGTGGCTCCGTCCGCCCCCGCGTGATGCCGCGCTTCAGGCCGTATCAGGGCGTATTCGAGAGCGGACCGTCGTCCGAACCGTCGCGGATGGGCGGACCGCCTGCGGCGCCGCCGCCTTCACCCGAACCCGCCGTGCCGCCCGTCTCTCCGGAGCCGGCAGAACCGCCCGAGCTGCCGCCGCCACCCGGATTCGAGCCGCCGGTGCCGCCCTGCTGGGCCCCGGCGTTGCCGCCGTTGCCGCTCGAGCTGCCGGCGCTCCCGCCCGTCTCGCCGTTGTCCCCCCCGGTGCCGTCCACGGTGTTCGTTCCGTAGGTGCGGTCTTCGGCGGAGCCGCATGCGACGTACGTCGTGCCCGAGAGCACGAGGAACGCGAGGAGCACGACGCTCCTCGAGCGCGCGGGGCGCTCCGGCAAGCGAGACGAACGCATGAAGCCCTCCCAGGATGAATCCGCCGAGGGGGCCATGTCAAGGAAAGGCCCAGAAGAGCTCGGAAAAGGAGCGCCACCGGAACCTCACCCACACCGGCACACCGCCACGCCGTATGCTCTCGCCCGTCCGCGTCGGCGGCTCCCGCAAGGCGCTTTCCGCGGAGGAGTCCGGACGGAATGCCTTCGAAGCGAATCCCGGTGTTCGAGCCCGAGCTCGACGCAGACGACGCGAGAGCGGCGTTCGAGGCGATCCAGGCGACCGAGATCTCGGGGACGTCGCCGGTGGTCCGGCGTTTCGAGCGCGCGTGGGAAGAGCGACTCGGCATGCCGCGCGCGGTCGCCGTCGCGAACGGAACGGCCGCGCTCGAGCTCGCGCTCCTCGGGCTCGGGATCGGACCGGGCGACGAGGTGCTCTGTCCCTCCATGACGATCATCTCCTGCGCGCGCGCGATCGTCGCGAGCGGCGCGACGCCCGTACTGGTGGACGTGGATCCGGACACGTACTGCCTGGATCCGGAGGCGGCGAGAGCTCGCGTGACGGAACGGACGCGCGCCATTCTGGGCGTCCACGCGTTCGGACACCCGTACGACGCCGTCCGAATCGGCGAGCTCGCTCGGGCGCACGGCCTGCTCGTCGTCGAGGACGCCGCCCAGGCCCACGGCGCGACGTGCCGCGTCGGCGACTCCTTCCGCGAATGCGGAACCCTCGGCGACGTCGCGACGTTCAGTTTCTACGCGAACAAGGCCGTGACGACGGGCGAAGGAGGCATGGTCGTCGCGCGGAGCGAGACCGTCGCGGAACGGATCCGGGATCTCGCCAATCTCTGCCTCTCCGGCCCGCGTCGTTTCCTCCACGAGGAGCTCGGCCACAACTACCGCCTCTCGGGGATCCAGGCCGCGGTCGGCCTGGTGCAACTCGCACGTCTGGACCGGACGGTGGAGAAGAAGCGCGCCCTCGCGGAGCGGTATCGCGCGGCGCTCCGGGACGTCGCGGGCGTCGCCCTGCAGAAGACGGAACCCTGGGCGAACCCGACGCACTGGATGAACGCGATCGTGCTCGAGGACTCGCTCTCGCACGACGCCGAGTCCCTCGCTCTCGCGCTGTCCGCTCGCGGGATCGAGACGCGTCCGTTCTTCGTCGGGCTCCACGAGCAACCGGCGCTCCGGAAGCGGGGGCTGTTCCACGGAGAGCGCTACCCCGTGACCGAGCGCCTCGCTCGACGAGGCCTGTATCTCCCCTCGGGAACCGCCCTCTCGGAGGAGGACGTGACGCGCGTTTCTCGAGCCCTGCGGGATGCGCTCGCGGAGGCCGCGCCCGCGAGCGTCGCCGTGCCCGGGGCGATCGGCGCGCTCCCGCACGGACCCGCGACGGGCCTCTTCGGGCCGGATTTCGCGGAGGCCTACGACGCGCTCTACGAGTCCAAGGACTACGTCGCGGACGTGGACACGCTGGAGCGGTGCTTCGCTCGTTTCCGGCGCGAGAGGACGCGGCGCGTGCTCGACGTCGGCTGCGGCACGGGGCGTCACGTCGCGGAGCTCGCTCGCCGCGGCTACTCCGTCGCGGGCGTCGATCGCTCGGCGGACATGCTCGCCATCGCGCGCGCGCGAAACCCGGGGGGAGACTTCCGGCAGGGCGATCTCGCAACGCTCGAGCTCGGCGAACGGTTCGACGCCGTCGTCGTGCTCTTCGCCGTCCTCTCGTACCAGACGACTAAAGACGGAATCCTCGAGTCGCTCCGCAGGGTTCGTGACCACCTGGACGTCGGCGGGCTCCTCGTGGCGGACGTCTGGTTCGGCGCCGGGGGCTCGAGCGCGCCCACGCGAACGCGCCGGACCGGGGAACGCGGCGCCGTGCGCTGGACCCGGACGGGGACGCTCACCCGCGACTCGCTCGCGCAGCGCGTCGACCTCGCTTACGTGCTCGAACGAACCGAGGGGGGAGCGACGTCGATCGCGACGGAAACCCACTCGATGCACTACTTCATGCCTCTCGAGCTCGAGCTCCTGCTCGAACGCGCGGGATTTCGGCTCGTCCTGCTCTCGCGGGAGCTCGACCTCGACCACTCGCCACGACACGACGACGGCACCGCGCTGTTCGTCGCCGTCGCCGCGTGACTTTCCGCCCGAGCGCGGACCGACTAGAAGGTCGGGCGTGAATCCGGAGCTATTGCCGCGCCTGGCGAAGGCGAAAGTACTGGTGGCCGGAGGCGCCGGTTTCGTCGGAAGCCAGCTCGTCCGGGAGCTGCTTTCCGTCGGCGCCGAGGTCGTCGTCTACGACAACTTCCTCCACGGAACGCGAGAGAACCTCGCCGGACTCTCGGGACCGCTCGAGGTGGTCATCGGAGACGTGCTGGACGAGTTCAAGCTCTTCCAGGCCTTCCAGGAGCACCGGCCGCGGTTCGCGTTCGATCTCGTCGGGGACACCTACGTCCCGACCGCGTACGACGTCCCGAAGCGGTTTCTCCGCGTGAACGTGGAGGGCACGATGAACGTCCTCCTCGCCGCGAAGACTACGGGAGTGGAGCGAATCGTCTACGTCTCCTCCACGGAGGTGTACGGCGAAGCGCGGACGACGCCGATGACGGAGGACCATCCGCTCGCGCCGGCGAACACGTACGCGGTGACGAAGCTCGCCGCGGATCGCATGTGTTACACGTTCCACCACGAGCACGGCATCCCCGTCGTGATCGCGCGCATCTACAATTGCTACGGCCCTCGCGAGACGCAGCCGTACGTCATCCCCGAGATCATCACCCAGCTCGACAAGGGTCCGGTGGTCGAGCTCGGGAACCTCGATGCTCGGCGCGACTTCACGTTCGTCGCGGACACGGCGCGAGGCCTCATGGCGGCGGCGCTGTCGGACATCCCGAACGGCGACGCCGTCAACATCGGCTCGAACCGCACGGTGAGCGTGCGGGAGCTCGTCGCGGAGATCGCGCCGCTCCTCGGCCACGAGCGCTACGAGATCCGGAGCGACCCGCGACGACTGCGACGGCTGGACGTCGAGTGCTTCCAGTGCGACGCGACGAAGCTCCATCGCGCCACCGGCTGGGCGCCGACGGTGAGCCTGAAGGACGGCCTCGCGATCACGACGCGGTGGTTCCGGGAAAACGGCCGCGCCTGGTCCTGGGAGCGCTGGGTCGACGGCACCATCGTCTACGACGCCTCCGTCTGACCCCCGCCTAGGGGAGCTCGATCCCGCGCAGGAACGCCGCGCGTCGGGCTCCCGTGCCGTCCGGCGGGGAGAGCCGCGAGAACGCGAGGTGGAGGACGTTCTCGCCGTCGTGGAGGACGCCTCCGGGGATCTCGACCTGAAAGCGCTCGACGAGGGACGGTCGGAGCTCGAGCGTTCCGACGAGGGTTCCGTTCAGGGAGACGCGGACGTGCTGGCCGGCCCCTTCGATGCTCTCCGGCGGGGGGCCCATCTCGATCACGAGCGCGCGAGCGGCGCCTGCGCGACTCGTGCGGAAACGGAGATCGACGTCCGCCTGGACGACCCAGACGGCGGCCCTGCCGTCCGGCTGGGTCTCGATGGGGAGGAAGCCGCTCGCGAACATCGAGGCGGACCCGGGAGCGCCGAAGGCGGGCCCCTCCGGCGGAAGCGCGATCGCGCCACCCTCGAGCGCGATCGACGAGATCGTCACGGCGCGAACCATGTTCCCGGCGAACCAGTTCCAGCCACTCCACCAGCGCGGCGACGACCGCCGGCGCACGGCGCGCGGCGCCGAATAGTCGAGCCGGATGCGGTTCCTCCCCGCGCGGACGTGCGGCGCCGCGATCCGGTAGAGCGCGGGCTCGGTCCCGACCCGGAGCACGCCGAGTCGCTCTCCGCCGAGCGACACGGCCACCTCCTCGGCGGGTAGGACCTCCGGATCGGCGGCGAGATCCAGGAGGAGCGCCCCCCGCTCGCCCGGGGCGTCCGGAACGAAGAAGACGAGCTCGGAATGGTCGCCGACGCTGTGCACGCGATCGACCGGAGGCGTCGCGGGCCACTCCCAGCCGTCGGAGAGGAGCTCGCGGCCCTCCGCGCTCCCGAGCCGGATGGCGCTCGTTCCGAGCGCGATGGCCGCGTCCTTTCGCTCCGGAGTCGCGAACCGGAACGTGAGCGGGTCACGCGGAACTCCCACGAGGCGCTCGCGATATCGCGGCCCCATGAACACGGCGGAGTGGAGCTGGGGCGTGACGACGATCGTGGAGAGGTGCTTCGACTCCGCGTAGTCGAGGAGACGCCCCGCGCGGAGCGCCGCGAGCGCGGCGTGGTTCACGACGCCGTCGAGGTTCACGATGGTGTCGGTGGAGAAGTAGGAGAGCGCGCCGCAGTCGGTCTGCCCGCGCCGGATCCCCGTGCCGCGGACCCACCCCTCGAAGCCGAGCGCGGGAAAGACGGATCCCGACGCCCACGACAGGGCGAGCGCGGCCGCGCCGGCGGCGCCCACCGCGAACGTCACCCGCCGCCGCCGGAGGGACGCGAGCGAGACGTCCAGCCCGGACGCGGTGACGACCAGGGAAAGCGCGACGAACGGCGGCGAATACCATTCGCGGAAGACGCGCCGGATGCAGGCGTGGAGCACGAACAAGAAGAGCGCGGGCCAGAGCCACGGCGCGAGCGCCCGGACCCGCGCGCGGAACCGGCTCCGCTCCGGTCGCGTCCCCGAGAGCGCGGCCGCGATGGCGACGGGAGGCGCGAGGACGATCCCCCACGAAACGCCGCTGAACGTCGCGACGTAGGAGAGGGATTCCGCGAGGGACGCGACGACCCGATACGAGAACAGGGACGCGGACTGCCGGGCGATGCCCCAGGCCGCGGGCATCCGATCCACGACGACCGCGAGCGCGAGCGAGCTGTCCTGGAGGATCGTCCCCACCGTGAGCCAGGAGTAGACGAGCCACGGGAGGACGGCCGAAAACGCGGCACCGAACGCGCGAAGCGCGAACCCGACTCGCTCGGCGCGCGGCCGCCCGAGCGCGGCCACGAGGACGGCGCCGGCGACCAGGACGGAGTGATCCGTCCGCGAGAGGACCAGGAGTCCGCCGAGCGCGCCGAGCGCCCACGGAAACGCGCCACGTCCCCGGCTCACCCGCGGCGCGAGACAGGCCCGCTCGACGAACGAGAGCGACACCGCGAGCGCGAGCGGCGACTCGAGCCCCCAGGTCGCGATCTCGATCTCGTACGGGTTCAGGAGGAACGCCGCCGTGGCGAGGAGCCCGAGGAGCGGCGACACGCGGAGCCGGAGGAGGATCCGGTGGAGCAGGTACGCGGCGTAGACGTCGAGCAGCGCGCCGACCGAAAAGGAGACGTAGAGCGGGAGCAGGTCCCCCCGGGCGAAGCCGCACACCTTCTGGAAGACCGTGAGGAGCAGCATCCAGAGCGGGTGGAAACCGTTCGTGGGGCTCTCGCCGTCGATCGACGGGACGTGACCCGCGGCGAGCTCCCTCGCGACGGAGAAGTAGTAGAAGGTGTCGTCCGGCGGACCGCTGAAGGGACGCTTGCCGAGCGGCGTCCACGCGTTCACCAGCCGGAGCGCGAGCCCGGCCGCGAAGAGCGCGCGGCGGGTCTGCCGGAGCCAGGCGTCGTCGCGCCGGGCGCGGGACGTCCCCCGCGTCACGGCGAGTCCACCGCGGCGCGCGACGAAAAGCCCCCGAGGAAGCGGCGAACCACGCGACTTCACAGGCTATCACGGTCGCCCGCGGCCCCGCTCCGAGTTGTTGGGACGACGCCCCGAGGGGTAGAGTGAGCGTGCGTTGCCTCGTCCTCGCCTCCGCCCGAAGGTCCTCCTCGTCGGTCTGTACGACACCAACACGGTCGCGCTCGCCCCCGAGATCCTCCGGGCGTACGCGGAGGCGACGCCCATCGGCGACAAGTACGATATCCGGACGACGAACCTCTCCATCTTCTCCCAGTCGCTCGACGACATGGAGCAGCGGATCCGGGCGGAGGACGCCGCCATCGTGGGGTTCTCGACGTACATCTGGAACGTCGGGCTCGTGCGGCAGCTCGCGTCGCGCATCCCGGGGACCGTGATCCTCGGTGGCCCCCAGATGAACGGCGTCGGCCCCGGGTTCCTCCGGGAGAACCCCGGCGTGGATTTCGTCGTCACGGGCGAAGGCGAAGAGACGTTCGTCGAGCTCCTCGAGTACTTCGCCGGCGAGCGATCGCTCGAATCGATCCGCGGGGTGATGACGGCGGACCACGTCGGAGAGCCGCGCCCGGTCGTCCACGACCTCGCGCGAGTCCCTTCGCCCTACGCGCGCATCTTCGAGGAGAACCCGGGGCTCGAGTGGATCGCCTACGAGACGTCACGCGGCTGCCCCTACCTCTGCGGCTTCTGCACGTGGGGCTACTCGAAGAAGATGCGTTACCACGCCCTGCCGCGCGTGCTCGCCGATCTGGACGTCATCCTTTCCCAGCCGAGCCTCGGGCGCATCTACCTGTGCGACTCGAGCATCCTGCTCGACAAGCCGCGCGCGAAGGCCATCCTCGAGCACGTCGTCCGGAAGAACCGGGACATGGTGATCCGGTACGAGTTCAACGCCGAGCACCTCGACGACGAGATCATCGAGCTCCTCGGCAAGCTGCCCGAGAACGAGTTCAACTTCGGAGTCCAGACGACGAACCCGCCCGCGCTCCGCGCGATGCGACGCCCGTTCCATCGCGACAAATTCGAGCGGAACTACGAGAAGATGGCGCGGAGGCGGGAGCGCACGAGCATCACGATGGACGTGATCTACGGCCTTCCCGGCGACGACCTCGCCGGGTTCGTCGCCTCCCTGGACTACGTGATCGGGTTCGACCGCGTCCGCTGGATCCTCACGAACCCGCTCATCCTGCTCCCCGGCTCGGACTTCCACCGGGACCGGGAGAAACACGGGATCGTCCTCCGGGACGAGGAGAGCTTCGTCGTGGAGTCCACGAGCTCGTTCCCGAAGGAGGACATGCGAGAGGCGATCCGCCTGAGCTTCCTCGTCTCGGTCGTGTTCTTCAACGAGCGCCTCCGGGACGCCGTGAAGGCCTTCGCGCGGGCTCGGGGCGAGAGCTACGTGAGGGCGATCGACGAGATCTTCCGGACGCTCCCCGTGACCTTCGTGGAAGGGAACGACTATCCGTATCTCGTTCCGTCCGTGGCCGCGGATTTTCGCGCGCGAAACCTCGCGATCCACCGCGTCGTGAGACACTTCCCGGCCATCGTCGCTCACTTCGACGAAATCTCCCGGGGCGAGTTCCGGGAGGTTCTCTCGGGCTGGGAGACCGCGTTCGTGCCTCAGTATCACCGTCTCGCGGGTTTCGCGGAGGCGGAAGCCCGGAAGGCTGCCGAGCCTTCGCCCGGGCCCGCCCGTCCGCCGGCGCGGAGCGTCGACCGAGCGCGCACGCCCGCGTCGATGTAGCGGCGGCCGCGGACGAGATACTCGCCGAGGGCGTTCCCCGTCTTGGAGCGCCCGTACTGCCGCGGCTGGACGCGATACGGAACCTCCACGACGACACGACGCTCCGCGAGGAGGGCCGCGACGAGCTCGATGAAGTATTCGCCGTGGTCGCCGCGGAGGCGGATCTCCTGCAGGACCTCCCGACGCCCGACGAGGATGCCGCTCGTGTAGTCCCGAACGCCGGCCCCGACGAGCGCCGGGAGCAGGACGGCGTTCAGCGCCCAGGAGAGGAACACGCCGAGCCACGGATCTTCGGTCGTGCGGAGGTTCGAGAGCGCGAGGAGGCGGCCGAACGTCCCGTCCGCGTTCTGGCCCTTGATGCGTCCACCCGGCGCGAAGCGCGATCCGATGGCCACGTCCGCCCCGGCGTCCACGGTCGCGACGAGACGCGAGAGATCCGAAGGCGCCATCACGAGGTCCGCGTCCATCCACCCGACCGCGTCGCCTCGCGCCGAGAGGATGCCTTCCTGGATGGCCGCCGTGAGGCAAGGCGCTCCGCGACGACGGATGAGACGGACTCGCGGATCCGAGCGCCCGAGCCGTTCGACCGCCTCCGGCGTTCCATCCGAGGAGTCGTCGTCCACGACGAGGATCTCGAGGATCTCGCGGACCTCGGCGAGGAGCAACGGGACGAAGCGTTCCACGTTTTCGCGCTCGTTCAGCGTCGGGAGGACGAGCGAGAGGGAGGGCATCGGCATGACGGGAACGGGAGACGAGAGTCGGAGGCGCCCATCTTCCTACGACGACGGGCGCTCGGCACGCGAGTCGCGTCTCGGGGGCCGCCCGAAATCCGCGGGCAGTGGTAGAAACGAGGGGACATGGCGGCCCCCGAGAGCGGCGCTTCTCCCGAAAGAGGGCGCGCGCGGGTGAGCCTTCTCGAACGGCCCTGGGCGATCGCGACGACGTTCGTCGCGGCGCTCTTCGCGGCGTTCCCCGTCGGATTCGTCCGATCGGGCCTCCTCGACGGCGGGGACGACGCGCTCGCGAACCTCCCGGAGCTCGTCTATTCCGGGCGGAAGCTCCTCGAGGGAGAGGTGCTGTGGACGCCCGATCTGTGGATGGGTCATCCGCTGCTCGGCGAGCCCGAGTTCGCGACGCTCTACCTCCCGAAGCTCTTCCTCCAGCTCGGCGCGCCGGTTCCGCTCTACGCGGCCTACGTGCTCCTCCACTTCCTCGCCGCGGAGGTGAACGCGTACTTCTACTCGCGGAGCCTCGGCATTTCGCGACGGGGCGCGATCTTCGGCGCCGTCGCGTACGGCTTCACGGGTTTCATGATCGGCCACCGCGGGCACACGATGTACGTGTGCGCGGGCGCGTGGGCGCCGCTCGTCCTCCTGCTCGTCGACCGCGCCGAGAGACTCGGCCGCGGCAAGGACTACCTGCTCGCGGCGCTCGCGTTCTCCATGCTCCCGTTTTCGGGCGCGGTGCAGCTCACCGTCTACCTCGGCGGCACCGCTCTGCTCCTCGCCGGCACGCGAGCCGTCCTCGAGCGCTCGCCTCGCGCCCTCGTTTCGGCGCTGCTCTGCCTCGTCGCGGGCGGGCTCGTCGCGGCGCTCCAGATCCTGCCTGCGCTCTCGTTCTCGGGGCAGCTCGCGACGGACCTCAGGGTCGCGGGGCCGTCCACGGCGCAATCCTTCCACCCCGCGCTCTTCCCGACGCTGTTCTTGCCCACGCTCCCGAGCAGCGCCGAGCACTACGCGAGGATGGGCGTCGCCGTCCTGTGCGCGGCGTTCGTCGCCGTGCGCGGCCTCCGGGAAGCTCCGGCGCACGTCCGCGCGTGGGCGGCCGTCGCGGGCGTCGCGTTCGTGCTGATGCTCGGCGCGTACGTCCCCGTCCTCCCGGATCTCCTCCAGCACGTGCCCGTCATCCGGATCTTCCGGCTCCCCGTGCGACACAACTTCGAGCTCGGTCTCGCTCTCTCGGTGCTCTCCGCGTACGGCGTGGACCGGATGACCCCGGTCGGGCCGGAGAACGTCCGGCGCTGGGCGACGTCCGGCGTCGCGATCGGGATCCTGTCCGTCCTCGTGCTCTGGATCGGCGGAAAGGATCGGATCACCGGGACGGAGGCGGCGTTCATCGCACGCCAGGTCTCCTGGGTCCCGGCCCTCGGCGCGGCGCTCGCGTTCTTCTGGTGGGTCACGGCGCTGAACGCCGGAGCGCGCCTCCACGCGGCCGCGGCGTGGACCTTGCCGCTCCTCCCGCTCGCGGAGCTCGCGTGGTCCGAGCAGATCGTTCCGGTGGAGTACCGGGACTTCCGGAGGCTCTCCGAGACGGCGGCGAGCGCCCTCCCCGCGTCGGGATGGGCCCGCTTGTTCGTGCGACCCTTCCAGAAGGGAAGCATCGATTCCTTCAACGGCAACACGACGCTCCTCCATCACGACGTCCAGAACCTCCTCGGCTACTCGTCCATCGCGTACTCGTCGGCGCGCACGCTCTTCGACCTCGACATGTTCGGGCAGCCGGAGAACGCCGACGACGTCGCCTGGTCGCCCCTCCCGAGCGTCTTCGGCGCGACGCACGTCGTGCTCCCGTTCGTCGCCCCCGCGCGCGCGTCCGCGGTCTTCGACGGCGAACCGACGTGCGGATCCGCGCCCCCGGCGAACCCGCCGGTGCTGCGCCGCGAGACGAGCTGCTCGTTCCGCGCCGTGACCACGCCGCCGACGTACGTCATCCGGACCGAGGCGAGCGCTCCGTCGAGCGACACCGCCGGCATCGGCTTCGGCGTGTTCTCGTCGGAGGCTCGCCGGGAGCTGTTCATCCCCGGGAAGCTGCTCACGCCGGGCTTCGCGGAGCGGGCGCTCGATTTCCGTGCTTCGACCTTCCCGCGGACGGTGAACTTCGGCGGCGAGAACGCCGGCGCGATTCCCGTCGTGCTCCGCAATCCGCGCATCGAGCAGATCGCCTTCGAGCCGATCGTCGAGCTCGGGCGCGCGGTGCCGAGCCGGAGCGTCCACGCCGCGCGCGACGCGGCAGGCACCATCACGCTTTCGCCCGGGGGAGACGTCGCGCTATTCGAGGCGCGCGTCGAGCGGCCGCCCGATCGCTCGGCGGAGCTCCGCCTCGTCGCGCGGGCGCCGTCCGGCACCCCGAAGGACCTCGTCCTCGACCTCTTCGACGAGCAGGGCTTCGACCCGGAAGCCGCGCAGATCGTGGTGCCCGCCGCCGAGCTCGGCCCGAACCCCGGCGAGTGGAAGCGTACGATCGCGCTCGACGGCGCTCCGGAGGCCTTCTCGCTCCGCGCGGTGACCGGCGGCGACGCCGTCGTCGTCCTCGAGACCGCCGCGCTCGGGCGAAGCGTCGGCACGGTGGTGTCGCGGTTCCCCGTCTCGCGAGGGCCCGCGGCGCGCCGACTCGAGGTCTCCGGGAACGACGTGCGGTTCGGACCGAGAGGGGGCGTCGGCGGACTCCTTCACCTCCCGGTGCACCCGATCACGCTCCGGCTCGAGGCGGAGGCGCTCGAGCCCGGGCTCGGCAAGCTCGTGGTCGGCGTCACGCGACCGAAGCGACGAGCCGATCCGCTCGAGGTCTCGCCGAAGCTCGACGTGCCGAAGACGGGCCGGTTCGTCTCGACGCTCACCGTCCACGAGGCGCCCGACGAACCGGTGCTCGTCGCTTCCGCGCACCTCGAGGCTCCCCCGGGCGCGGAGCCCGGCGCGCTTCTCGTCCATTCGCTCACGGTGTCGGAGGCGAGCGAGGAACGCCGGTACGAGAACCCGAAGCCGCTCGCGAACGGCCTCTTCCTGTACGAGAACCGCGGCGCGCTTCCCCGCGCGTACACGGTCGCCGAGGCCGTCGTCGAGCGGGACCTCACCGCGATCCGCCGTCTCCTCCGCGCCTTGCGCCCCGCGGACGTCGGACGCTCCGCGGTGGTCGAGGAGGCGCTGCCCCCGCTCTTCGCCGCCGAGGTGACCCGCACTTCGTTCGAACCGCGCACCACGACCGTGGACGTGAGGGCCGCCCTCGGCCCGACGCTTCTCGTGGTGAACGACCGCTGGGACCCGGGGTGGAGCGCGCGGCTCGACGCCGCTCCCGCCCGCATCCTCCGCGTGAACGGCCTCGTGCGCGGCATCCTGGTGCCCCGCGGAGAGCATCGGGTTACGTTCCACTACGACACGCCGCGGAGCGTGTGGCTCGGCCTCGCCGCGGCGCTGTCCGGAGTCCTCCTCGCCCTCGCGTTCGCTCCCGGTCTCCGACGCCGCTTCGCCCCGAACGACCTCACCGAGTGACCGACCCGATCCTCTTTCAGCCGTTCCAGACCGGCAACGTCGTCCTCCGGAATCGCATCGTCATCTCGCCGATGTGCCAGTACTCCGCCGGTCCGGACGGCCTAGCGACGGACTATCACCTGGTGCACCTCGGCTGCCGCGCGGTGGGCGGCGCCGGACTCGTGATGACCGAAGCGACCAGCGTGCTCCCGCACGGCCGGCTCTCGCCGCGAGACCTCGGCATCTGGGACGACGCGCACGTCGCGCCGCTCGCCCGGATCGCTTCGTTCTTGAAGGAGCAAGGCGCCGCCGCCGGGCTCCAGCTCGCGCACGGCGGTCGAAAAGCCGCGGAAGACACGCAGGGGCGAGAGGCGGAACGTCTCGTCGGAGCGAGCGCGATTCCAGCGGGCGCCGGCTGGCGAACCCCGATTGCCCTCGACGAAGCGGAGATCCGGAAGACGATCGACGCGTTCGTCGAGGGAGCCCGGCGCGCCGTCCGCGCCGGCTTCGACCTCATCGAGCTCCACGCCGCGCACGGGTATCTGTTCCACGGGTTCCTTTCGCCGATCGCGAACCGTCGCACCGATGCGTTCGGAGGCAGCCTCGAGAACCGGGCGCGTTTGCTCGTGTCCGTCGCCGAAGCCGTCCGGCGCGTCTGGACCCGGCCCCGGCCGCTCTGGGTGAGACTCTCCTGCGTCGATCGGGCGGCGGGCGGACTCCGCATCGAGGACTCCGTGGAGGTGGCGCGGCTCCTCGCCCCCTGGGTCGACGCCGTCGATTGCTCCTCCGGCGGCATCGTGGAGGGCGACAAGGTGCCGCAGAAGCCGGGGTTTCAGCTCCCGTTCTCGCGGAAGATCCGCCACGAGACGGGACTCGCGACGTGCGGCGTCGGCAAGCTCACGACCGGACTCGCGTGCGAACGAGCTCTCGCCCGGGGCGACGCGGACGTCGTGGCCGTCGCTCGCGCGTCGCTCGGCGATCCGCATTTTCCACTCCGCGCCGCGAAGGAGCTCGGCGTCTCCTTGCCGTATCACCGGGAGGGGCTCCGGACGCGGGACCTCTACGTCCGTCATCGGGACGTCCTCCGCGGCAAGCTCACGCGATTCGTGGCGACGAAGCTGCCGTAGCGCCGCGCGCCCCGGAGAGCGCGAGCGCGAGCTCCCGGAGCCTCGACGCCGCGAGATCGTCCGCGCCGCCGAGGTCCTCCGCGGACGGCACGTGGAGCGCCGCGTCGCCGGTACGAAAATCGGCGAGGCACGGCCCGGCGGCGACCAGGCGCGCCGCGAGCTCCGGCGTCGCACGCGTCGCCCGGACGGCGAGCGCCGTCGCGCTCCGGAGGCCGGGACGGATCGCCGGACCCCAGCTCGCCTTGTACCGGGAGAGGCCGTGCGACAGGAACGGCGGCGCGGTGGTGAGCCCGAAGCGCGACGCACGCCGGGCCTCGCGCGCCCAGCGCATCGAGAGCAGATACGCGGCCTCGCGCGCGACGGTGGATTGCTCGTACGCGCCGCCTCTCACCCCGATGAGCCAGGCGTCCACGGCGTCCGGAGCGCCGAGGCGGGGAACGACGACGATGCCGGCGAGGCGCTCGCCGTCCTCTCGCACGAACAGCAACGCGCCCCGACGGATTGCCTCCGCGACGTACGCGAAGCGGCGCACGATCGCGTGCTCGCCGTGACGGGCGCGCGCGGTCGGAGCGAACATGGTCTCGTAGAAGAAGCGAGCGGCCTCGTCACCGTGGGCCTCCTCGAGCACGAGACCCGCCTTCTCGATCCGGCGGACCGTCTCCCGCCGGCGGGTGCCGAACCGCTCGCTCTCGGGGCGCTCCAGATCGACCTCGAACTCCACGAAGTGCGGCAGGACGAGAAAGCCCTCGCCGGCATACCTCCGGGCCGCGAACGTCGGGATCTCCGTGATCGAGACGTCCGCGTCGACCGTGCGATCTGCGGGGGAAAAGACGCCGCCCGGGACGAGGAGCCCCCCCACGACGTCGCGGAGCGCCGGGTCGTTCCCGCGGTACGCGACCCGGACGGCCCCGTCCGTCGCGTGGAAGAGGGGGAGCGTCGGACGCTGCGCGCGCTCCACCGACCAGGCGACGGACTGAGCGATCGCGACGGGAACGGCGCGCGCGAGCCTTCGTCCGTGGAACGACGAGAGGTCCCACGCGACCTGCGACAGACGATCGAGCGGCGGCGGGAGGAACCGGCTCGGTCCGACGAGTACCGTCGGCGGCGCCGTCATCGTCTCCCCGGACGAGCGAGGGACCGCGCGAAGACGCCGAGCGCTTCCGCGTCCGCCTCGGGCGGGGCGACGACGGTCATCGGAAGGCCGAGCCGCCGAACCGAGCGCGACGCGGGGGACTCGGGGGCCGCCCAGGCGACTGCCGCGAGGCCCCCGGGCGCGAGCGCGACGAACGGCAGCGCACCGAGAAGGGCCCTCGCCGCCGGCGAAGCGACGTTCACCCGGAGCGCGACGCGATCGGGTCGCTCGGGCAGGTCCTCCACGCGGGTGTTCCAGGTCCGCTTCCTCCGGAAGAGCCCGTCCTCCGGAAACGGCCGCGTCACCAGGTGATCGCACACCGTCGCTCCCTCGCGCATCATCGCGTCGCGAGCGTGGAGCACGGCGGCCGCCCGGGCCGTCTCGGAGACGCGCGCGTAGTCGCCGTCGCGGACTCCCGTGACCACGATGCTCCACGTCCCCGCCCGCGTCGGATGCGGCGAGACCACGGCGCCCGAAACCCACGCGCCCCTTTCGAACACCCGGACGAGGAAGCCGTCGCGGAATACGAGCGAGAGCAACGCCCGGGACGTCGGCCGTGCGCGCGCCGCATGACGACGCTCGACCATCGGCAGGTACAGCCGTTCGTGGAACTCGGCGAGATGCCGAGAGCTCCGCGACACGTCGAAGCGGAGGCCGGCACGCGCGGATGCGCGCCGGAGCCGGCGCGCCGCGGGGGACTCGTCGCCACCGAGGGGCTCGAGATGCGTCACGCGCTTCGGCAGCACGAACCAGCCCTCGCTCGAGAAGGCGGCCGCGTGCCACTCGGGCACCTCCACGAGCGTCACGTCGGCGTTCGCGGGAAGCGCGGGGCGAGCTTCCGCCGCGCGAAGCACTCCGGACCGCGACCGGACCGCCGGCGCGCCGAGAGCGTCCTCCACGACCCGGACGAGGTCGGCGACGAATCCCCCGTCCCAGCCGACGAGCTCGAGGACCGGGCGGCTCCCTCCGCCAGGCAGATGAAACCGGCTCCGTTCGAGCTCGCGGTTCCGGAGGCGGTGACCGAGCTCCTCCGCCCGACGGAGCAGCCAGGGCGCGTGCCGGAACCCCGCGCGGTACGCGAGGTAGCGAACGGGCTCGAGCGCGGAGAGCACGTCCGAACAGCATATCACCCGACGACGCCCGCGCCGGGCGGGTACTCTCGCCGGACGGCATGGAACGAGCTGCCCGGCGCTTCGTCTTGCCCCTGCTCGCCGCGACGGCGGTCGCGCACGGCACGCACCTCTTCCGGTACTTCGTCCGGGACGAGACCGTGGCGCTCCACAAGGTGGCCGGTTGGACGTTCCTGGACATCCTCGGACGGAGCCGACTCTTCTTCTCCGGGAGCCTCGGCGAGCGCCCCCACGTCCTCGGCTACGCCTTCGTGAAGCTCTTGTGGGCGCTCTTCGGGCCCTGGTTCCCGGGGTACGCGGCCACGATGATCGCCGTGCATCTCTCCCTCACGACGCTGGTGCTCGTGCTCGGTGTCCGGCTCGCCCCCGAGACGCCGCGAGTCGGGGCCCTCGCGGCGTTCGCGTTCGGCGTCGGTGGCGCGAGCGCGGACATCGGCGACTTCGCGATCGTGCAGCACGTGAGCCTCGGCGTGTGCGCGGTCCTCCTCGCGCTGTCGTACCTCGGATACCGGCGTCGGCCGACGCTGCGCCGGGCCGCGCTCGTCCTCTTCTGGGCGTTCGTCGCGACGCTCACGCAGGAATCGGGGCCCGTGGCGACGCTCACGCCGGTCGTCCTGGAGGCGAGCCTCGCGATCGGTCCGGCCGCCCTGCGCCCGCCGCGCGGCGCTTCGATCCGTGCGCTCCTCGGCGTGTGCGGCCTTTCGATCGCGCTGTCCCTGCCGAGGCTCGCGCACGAGGCGACGGCGCTCCTCGTTCGCTCGGAGGCTCTCGATGCCGCCGCCGCCGAGCGATACACGATCACCTTCTCTCCGGTGCACGTGCTCGACAACGTCGCGCATCTCGTCACGCGCATCGCATTCGTCCCTCCGGCCTTCGCGCTCCCGTTCGTCCTGTTCCTCCTGTCGGGGGCGCTCTCGCCCGGACTTCGCGCCGTCACGGTCTTCGGGATGGCGGAAGGACTCCTCCTCGCGCTTCCGTACGCGACGATCGAATACACGGCGCCGTTCTACGCGTACTCGGCGTCGCCGTTCCTCGGGCTCGCGCTCGGCGCGGCCGTGGCCGCCCTCGCCGAGCGGGGGCCGCCGTCCCGGGAGGGCGCGTTTTCACGCTGGGCGGGGATGTGCGCGCTGGTCTCGCTCTGGGTGCTCGCCGCGGCGAGGATCCGGGCGAGGGACGCGGCCGACGCCCACGCGTTCGCCACGCTACGCTCCATTCGTGCAGGCCTCCGGGCGGCCCTCCCCGCGGGGCCGGCTCCGGTCTCGCTCGAGCTCCACGGACTACCCACGGGTCGCATTCACCCCGACTACCCGTTCATGCTCGCGGACTTCCTGCCGGTTTTCGTGCCGGGTCGCAGCTTTTCCGCGGTGTGGGTTCGCGACCCACGTCTGGACGAGCCGCTCGAGATCGACTTCGTCACCTACTCCGCGAAGCGGCCAGTCGCGCTCGACGTAAACTCTCGTCGCTTCGAGATCGTGGAGGACCGTCTAGTTTCCTGCACGGTCGGGCGCTGCACCGGCGACTGAGCCGGACCCGCCGCGGTCGCGACGTGGCGAGCCCCGGGTGATTGCGTTACCCTCGGGGAGCGGCTCGCACATGTCTCTCGAACCCGGACAAGTCCTAGACGGCAAGTACCGTATCAAGCGCCTCATCGGCGAAGGCGGCATGGGCGCCGTCTTCGAAGGCGAGAACGTCAAGATCCAGCGCCGCGTCGCGATCAAGGTCGTTCACGCCGCGTACGCGAGCAACAGCGGCGTCATGGCGCGCTTCCAGCGCGAGGCGCAGGCCGCCGGACGCATCGGCAACGATCACATCCTCGAAGTGCTGGACCTCGGCGAGCTGCCGGACGGCTCGCACTACATGGTGCTCGAGTTCCTCGACGGCGAACCGCTGTCGAAGCGGATCGAGACGCGCGGTCGGATGGATCCGAGAGAGCTCGCGCCGCTCGCGATCCAGATGTTGAAGGGGCTCGGCGCCGCGCACGGGGCGGGCATCATCCACCGCGATCTGAAGCCGGACAACATCTTCCTCCTGAAGGAGAAGGCCGGCGTTCAGGACTTCGTGAAGATCATCGACTTCGGCATCTCCAAGTTCCAGCCGCTCTCCGGCGGGGACGGCATGAAGATGACGAGCACGGGCGCCGTGATGGGCACGCCCTATTACATGTCGCCCGAGCAGGCGAGCGGCAACAACCAGATCGACGCTCGGAGCGACCTCTACGCCGTCGGAGTGATCCTCTACGAGGCCGTCACCGGTCGTGTCCCCTTCGACGGGGACACGTTCAATCAGCTCATGTTCAAGATCGTCCTCCAGGACGCGCCTCCTCCCATGGAGGTGGTCCCGGATCTCGATCCCGCGTTCGCCAGCATCGTCATGAAGGCGATGGTCCGGGACGTCGCGGGGCGCTTCCAGACGGCGGACGAGTTCAGCCAGGCCCTGAAGGCCTGGCTGGAGAAGGGCGCGGACGTGCACGTCCCCGTCGCGACGCGCGGGGACGCCTCCATCCCGGGCGTGCCCGTCGGCGCGTTCGGAAAGACGGGGCAGAACCCGTCGCTCACCCAGGGCGGCGGCAGTCGGACGGGCGGCGCCGTGCAACCTCGGGCGACGGGAGGCACCTGGGCCGCGTCGCAGCCCGGCGTCCCGCCCCAGCCGCCCGGAAGCCAGAAGCTCGTCGTCGGCGCGATCGCCGGTGGGCTCGCGCTCCTCGCCGCGATCGTCGGGGGCGTCGTGATGTTCCGGGGCAAGTCGGCGGAGCAGCCGCCCGGGCCGCCCACGCCGGCCGCGGTGGCACCGCCTGCGCCGAGTCCGCCGCCGGCACCGAAGCCGGTGGAGGTGGCACCGGCACCCAGGCCCGTGGAAGCAGCGCCCGCGCCGAAGCCGGCCGAAACCGCGGCGGTCCCCGCGCCGAAGCCAGCGCCGAAGACCGCGTCGCACGCGCCCGCCGCGGCCAAGCCGGGCAAGCCCGCGGCGAAGCCGGGAGCGGCCGCAGCCAAGCCGGCGTCCGGCGCCGAGCCGTACTTCGGGTACTGACGTCCCCGTTGTCACGCTCGCAGGCAGTGCTCGACGTCCTCCTCCTCGTCCCGATGTCCTCGAACGAGGGCCTCTGGATCGACGCGTTCACTCGCCGGACGGTGACGGCGCGCATCTACCGTCCCCTCGAACGAGCGCGGACCGAGCTCTCCGAGTATCTCGGGCGCCCCGTCGGTTTCCGGCACCAGGGAGCCGGCCCCGTCTTCGACGGCCAGCAGATCCGGGGCCGCGCGCACCGGACGCTGACGGCGATCTCCCTCGCGGATTCGCTCGAGCGCGCCGGGCTTTCCTGGCGCGCGTTCGATCCGCCGGACCACGACTATCGCGCGTGGCGGCTCGCGCTCGAGCGGTTCCGGGCAGAGCGCCCCCGGGTCGTCGCCGTGTCGACGACGTACGGCGTGGACATCGGCTGGTTCGTGCCCTTCTGCGCGCTGCTTCGTCGCGCGTTTCCCGAGTCGACGATCGTCATCGGCGGCGCCGCGTACGCGACGTCCGCCTCGACGTACCTCTCCCTCGACGCGGACGTCTTCTGCGTCGGCGAAGGGGAGGAGCGCTTGCCGGAGATCGCGCGCCGCGTGCGAGACCGCGTCCCCCTCGACTCGATCCCGGGGCTCTACCTCCGGGCGAAAGGCGGCACGCTCCGCTCCACGGGGCCGGCGCCGAAGCTTCCGCTGGAGTCCATTCCCGTCCCCGACTGGAACCTGTCGCGGCGCATCGAACCGCCCGTGGATCCGTCGCGCGAGCTCCTCTGGTACCAGCTCGAGACGCTCCGCGGCTGCTTCTTCCGGTGCCAGTTCTGCACGTACACGACGCTCACGCAGTATCAGCCGCAGAAGGCCGAGCTCCGGGCCGAGCGCATCCTCTCCATGGGGAGGTTCGGCGAGGGGATGCTCTACCTCACGGACGCGACGGCGAGCTACCCGGTCCCCGAGTGGCGCGAGACGCTCCGCGCGCTCGTCCGGCGCGGCGGCTCTCCGCTGCCCATCGGAGCGTTCACGCGGCTCCCGGATCTCGACGACGAGACCGTCGAGCTCATGGCGCGCGCCAACGTGCGCTGGTGCTTCATCGGGCTCGATAGCGGAGACTCGGACGTCCTCCGGAAGATGAAGAAGGGGACGAAGCTCGATCAGGTGACGCCGGCGATGCGAGCCCTCGCCCGGCACGGCATCGGCGCCCACGTCTCCTGCATCTTCGGCTTTCCGGGCGAGACGGCCGAGAGCGCAGTCGGAACGCGAGAGCTCGTGAGCGGACTGAACGACGCGCACCCGGAAGAGCTCCCGGTGTTCGTCTACAACGCGGAACCCTTCCGGTTTCAGGACCTCGCGCCGCTCGCGGAGAAGGGCGTCGCGTCGAGCCGGCCCATGGAATGGTCGTGCGATCGGGTGCTCGAATGCTACGTGCGGGCGAGCCGGAACCGGAACGCACCGGTGTCCTTGATCACGCCGTACGCATTCCGCGTCGCGACCTCCGATCCGAGGTTCGCGACCGCGCCCCTCCGGCAGTGGGTCCATCGGTTCCTGAAGGACGTCGAGCGCGCCGTCGCGGTGTTCCTCTCGAGCGAGCTCGAGGGAAAGAAGCTCGGTCCCGCGGAGCTCCGAGAGCTGCGGGACCTCCGTGACCGAATCTTGCCGCATCTGCCGGCGGCTCCGAGGAACTTCGAGGAAACGACCATTCGAAAGGCGGTACGACGCCTGCGCGCGCCGCTCGAACGGGCGCTCGACTCGGAGTGGTGGCACGAGCGAGAAGGGGCCGTGGGGCCGCTCACGCGATCGCTCCTCGCCGTGAGCTACGCGCGCGCGTTCGGGGATCTCCGGGGCGCGGCGGAGACGTTCCGGCGCGGGGAGTGGCCGAGCCACGCGCACCCGATCGCCACGGCCCCGGGCGGGGTGGAAGCCGTGCGCGGGCAAGCCGCGGAGCTCATCGCCCTCGAGCGCACACGGAACCGAAAGGGCGCGCGCTCCGAGGGCGCGGTGGACGCGGACGCCTGAGCCTTCCGAGCCGTCTTTCCTCGCTCGCGGGCGACGTGCGAGACTCGGCGGACGAAAGCATGAGCACGTTCAGGAAGCTCGAGTACCTCGCCGCGTGCGCCGCGTTCCAGTGGCTGCCCGAGCCCGTGATCCAGGCCGAGAAGCTCCGTCGCCTCCGCCGGATGCTCGCCCTCGCCGAGGCGAAGGTGCCGCTCTATCGGGAAAAGTTTCGCGCCGCGGGCGTCCGCGCGAAGGATCTGCGTTCACTGTCCGATCTTTCCGCCTTCCCCGTCGTCACGCGGGAGGAGATCGTGTCCGCGAACCTGGCCGACGTCCTGTCCCGCGCGCCGGCGCCCGACGACGTCCAGTTCCGGACGTCGGGGACGTCCGGCCAGTTCATGCGCATCGCGTACGGCGCGCGCGCCGCCGACTTCCTGGACGCCGTCTACGCTCGCGCTCTCTTCAATGCCGGCTACCGACCGTGGGACGAGATCGCGTACTACTGGTGGGAGTCGAAGGAGAAGCCGCTCCGGCCGTACGAAAAGCTCGGCCTCATGAAGAAGACGTTCCTCCCGGTCCACGCGGATCCGGAGGAACAGCTCCGGGAGCTCGATCAGCTCCAGCCCGACGTCGTCTATCACTTCCCGAGCTCGATGCTCCTCGTCGCGCGCGTCCTGGAGAAGGACAGGGCGAGGCACCGTCTCGCTCCGCGCCTCGTCATCTGTCACGGCGAGCTCATGACTCGCGAGCAGCGGGTCTACCTGGAGGGCGTCCTCGGCTGCCCCGTGTACGACCAGTACGGCGCGCAGGAATTCAACCGGATGGGATGGGACTGCGAGCACCACGTCGGTCTTCACGAGGATTCGGACAGCGTGCACATCGAGATCCTCGCGGGGGATCGCGCCGCGGCGCCGGGAGAAGAGGGCGAGCTCGTCGTCACCGGGCTCGCGAACGACCTCATGCCGCTCATCCGCTACCGCATCGGGGACGCGGGCATGTTCCTTTCGGAGTCGTGCCCGTGCGGGAGGAAGCTCCGGCTCTTCCGGCTCACGGAAGGGCGGCTGGACGACGTCCTCGAGCTGCCCTCGGGCCGTCGAATCGGACCTCGCGCGCTCGCGCCCCGCATCGAGGAGCTTCGCGGCTTCCACCAGTACCGCGTGCTCCAGAAGACCCGCGACTCGATCGAGGTCCGCCTGGTGTGCGAGCGCGACGCGGACGCGGGGCTGGACGGCCGCGTCGCGGCGGCCGTCCGCAGCGTCGTGGGCGAAGGCGTGGACGTGACGACGGTGCGCGTGCCGGAGATCCCGCTGTCCCGGCGCGGCAAGCTCAGGAAGATCGTCGGGCTCGGACGCCGCGCGGCGTCCGAGGCGTGAACCGTCAGCGCGCCGGACGGCTCGCGTCGAAGAGGACGTCCTCGCCGTTCTGGATGCGCTCCACGAGGATCCCGAGCCGGCGGAGGTCGTGCGCCTCGGGTCGGTTCCCCTGGAGTTCGACGGCCGGAAGCCAAGGCTCGGCCGTGATCGAGAGGAGCGTGTAGCTCGAACGCCAGCGGTCGTAGTTCGGGACCTCCGCCGGCTGGAGCACGAGCTCGATGCGGGCTGCCTGTCCGGGCTCCAGCGAGAATTCCCGCCGTCTTCCGTTCTCGAAATCGACGACGACACGCTGCCGCTCCGTCTTCGGCCAGGTGCGAACGTAGAACACGAGGTCCCCCGCGTGCGTCCCCCGCAGCAGGAACTCCGCCCGCTCGCCGCCGAGGGTCCACCGATCGCGCGTCACGTTGCGCGTGTAGACGCGCCCCTCCACCAGCCTGTCCGAGCTCGACTGGAACACCTCGGGGTTATCGACCTGGAGCGAGAGAGCAGTCGCGATCCGGTAGGGCAAGAACGTCTTGTGCCGAACGTCCATGTCCCGCGAATTGCCGACGGGGTCGAGCGCGAGCCCGGCGCCGACGACCACGGCGAAAGCCGCCGCGAGCTTCTCCCCCGTCCGTTCGAGCGACGGCGACGACGCCACGAAGAGGAAGATCGGGAAGACCCAGTTCGCGTAGCGACTGCCGACCTGGTGCGAATAGAAGGTGTGGACGCCCGTCATCACGAAGAGCGTACCGAACGCCGCTCCGACGAGCGCCCAGGATCGCGCGGTGCTCCGCATGGAGAGGAGGCAGTAGACGACCGCGGGGTAAAACCACAGAAGGCCCAGGCTCGGATCGAACACGAGGCGCACGAAGAGCGGCTCGGAGAGGTTCGAGAGGGACGCGAGCCCCATCTTGTTCATGGGAAGGAGCGTCCCGAGCTTCACGACGTTGTAGGCGAACTGCGCAGCGACGAACGCTCCGACGACGAGCGCGCCTCCGGCGGCCCGCGCGAATTTCCGCCGGTGGACGAGCTCGACGAACATCGGCAGCACCACCAGGCCGAGCGCCGGTTGAGCGGCGACGAGGGGGCCTGCCGCGAGCGACGCGCGGAGCGGTTTCCCCGCGAACCACTGGTGCAGGAACAGCGCGACGAGCGCCGGATAGACGGCGTCCGCCTGCGTCCAGAACACGTAGGACCAGGCCGCGGACAGGAACGTCGCGCCCGCGGCGAACGCGAGCGCGGCTCCTTCGCTCACGCTGCGGGCAGCGTGCGACCAGACGAGCGTGACCATCAGCGCGACCGCGGCGGCGTTCAGGATCTGGAAGCCGGCGTAGCCGAACGCGGCGTAGAACGGCAGCGCGAGGAGCGGGTAGTAGAAGGAGTGGAGCCCGTAGCGCTCCACGCCGTCCGTCCCTTGCATTCGCGTGAGCCCCGCCGGCGTGTCCATGCCGTGGGGGCGCCGCTCGAGGTGACGGAAGATGTCGACGGTGTTGTGGATCGCGAGATCCTGGTCGTAGAGGAGGCTCTCCGTCGCGAGGATGTACTCGGATCCATCGCCCTTCCGGTCGACCGGGACGGTCACGCTCGCGGCGAGCAAGAAGAGCCAGACCGCGACGAGCGCGGCGTGAACGGGGCTCCGGAGGAACGCGAGCGCTCGCGAGACGAGGGGCGGGACGGAAGGAGCCTTGTTCTCTGTCATCCCGGCCCTTTGAGGCGTGTCGAAAACGATGGCATGGTTCGACGAGCCTTGTCGACGTACGTCCTCGGCCTCTCGGCGCTCTACCACGACAGCGCGGCCTGTCTGCTCCGCGATGGGGAGATCTGCGCCGCGGCCCAGGAGGAGCGATTCACCCGCGTCCGCCACGACGCGGCTCTCCCGCTGTCAGCCGTGCGCTACTGCCTCGCGGAAGCGGGGATCGGCATGTCGGACGTGGATCACGTCGTCTTCTACGACAAGCCGTTCGTGAAGTTCGAGCGCCTCGTGGACACGATGCTCTGGACGGCGCCGAGGTCCTTTCCTTCCTTCCTCCGCGCCATGCCGCCGTGGCTCAAGCACAAGCTCTGGACGGGGGATCTGCTGAAGGAAAACCTGGGCTGGGGCGGGAAGGTCCTCTTCTCGGAGCACCACGAGAGCCACGCCGCGAGCGCATTCTTCCCCTCGCCGTTCGACGAAGCCGCCGTTCTCACCGTGGACGGCGTCGGCGAATGGGCGACGACGACGCTCGGGCGCGGTTCGGGAAAGTCGCTCGAGCTGTCGGACGAGATCCGGTTTCCTCACTCGCTCGGCCTCCTGTACTCCGCGTTCACCCAGTTCTGCGGGTTCAAGGTGAACTCGGGAGAATACAAGTTGATGGGGCTCGCGCCGTACGGAGAGCCACGCTACGCGGACCTGATCCGTCGAGAGCTCATCGACCTGAAGGACGACGGGAGCTTCCAGCTCGACGTCGACAGGTTCGAATTCCTCGCCGGCTCGCGGATGGTCGGGCGCGCCTTCGAAGAGCTGTTCGGCGGACGGGCGCGGGCGCCCGAGTCTCCACTCGGACCGCGCGAGCTCGACCTCGCTGCGTCCATCCAGGTGGTCACGGAAGAAGTGCTCCTCCGGCTCGCCCGCACGCTCCACCGGAAGACCGGCTCGAAGCACCTGTGCCTCGCCGGCGGCGTCGCGCTGAACTGCGTCGCGAACGGTCGCCTCCTACGCGAGGGACCGTTCGAACGGATCTGGATCCAGCCGGCGGCGGGGGACGCGGGCGGCGCCGTGGGCGCGGCGCTCTCCGTCTGGCACGGGTATCTCGGCAACGAACGAGCACCGCGCGCCGGCAAGGACTCCATGCACGGCGCGTTCCTCGGCCCTTCCTTCGACGGCGACGCGGTCGAGGCGTCGCTCGCGCCGTTCGGCGCCGTGTCGGAGCGGATCCCCGAGTCCGAGCTCCCCGGCGTCGTCGCGGGGCTCCTCGCGGAGGAGAAGGTCGTCGGCTGGTTCCAGGGACGCATGGAGTTCGGACCTCGGGCGCTCGGCGCGCGGTCCATCCTCGGAGACCCGCGGTCGCCGAGCATGCAGTCGGTGATGAATCTGAAGATCAAGTTCCGCGAGAGCTTCCGGCCCTTCGCGCCCGCGGTTCTCCGGAGCGAGGTGGGTGACTGGTTCGAGCTGAATCAGGATTCTCCGTACATGCTCCTCGTCGCGAACGTCGCCGAGAAGCACCGGATCGCGCCACGCGAGGCGCGCACCGGCCTCGATCGCCAGCGCGAGCCACGGTCCACGATCCCCGCGGTCACGCACGTGGACGGCTCGGCGCGGATCCAGACGGTGTCGGAAGCCGAGAATCCGGCCTTCCACGCGCTGCTCTCCGCGTTCCGGGATCGCACCGGGTGCCCGGTGCTCGTGAACACGTCCTTCAACGTGCGCGGCGAGCCCATCGTCTGCACGCCGGCGGACGGATACCGCTGCTTCATGCGTACCGAGATCGACGCACTCGTCGTCGGAGATCGACTCTTCCACCGCGCGGCGCAGCCGTCGTTCCGGGAGACGGAGGACTGGCGGAGGCGGCATGAGCTCGATTGAGCCGGAGGTGACGCTGCCCGGACGCCGTCGGGACGATCGGAGCGAGCGCGTCCGCGCGCTCCGGTTCGCAGCCGTGCTCGGCGCGGCGTTCGCGCTCCTCGGGCTCGTCGCTCGCTTCCGCCGTCACCCGGAGACTTCCGCGGTGCTCGTCGGCGCCGCGTGCGGGCTCGTCCTCCTCGCGCTCGCGACGCCTCGCGCCGCCCTGGCGGTGGAGCGCGGATGGCTGACGTTCGCGTCCGTCCTCGGCCGGATCAACGGCACGCTGATCCTGGGCGTCGCGTACTTCGTCGTTCTGTCGCCGCTCGCCCTTCTATTCCGCGCGGTCCGGCGGAACCCGCTCCGGCCCGGAAACGGAGCCTCGTACTTCCGGCCTCGGCACGAGCTCCGCGGCCGCGAGCGATTCGAAGAACCGTACTAGTCCCGAGTCGAGCGTATTTCGAGAGGGGCTGCCC